>NZ_KB850155.1:0-905 GCF_000369725.1 Acinetobacter sp. CIP 101966
CGGCTGCGACCACGTCCTCGGCCACCAGAGCGGCTACCGCGATCATCATCGTCATCGTCGTCATCACGACTACGACCACGTCCTCGGCCACCAGAATTATTATCATTTATATGACTACGAGAGCCCGCTTCGCGCGCCTCTTCTGAAGTGAACTCATGAGCATTTCCACTTCGATGGGCAGCTCTTCCTGCTTCACGAGCTTCATCAGAAGTAAATTCATGAGCATTTCCACTTTCATGGGCAGCTTTACCACCCTGACTCGCTATCTCACGTTGTCGGTCTGGATCCATGCTCGCAAATCCACGATTTGATGTATTTGTATCATCATCTTGATTAGCCATATCTATACCGCCTTTGATTATTCTTCGCGAAAGGTAAATAGCTTGTCTAAGTTAGAAGATATAAATTTAATAATGAACCTGACATATGTTTCTAATCTTATTAATGTAAAGCCACTAATTAATATTTATAAAATAAACTTGAATATAAGAATTTTTTTTTCTTTTTTATTTACAAAGATAACAAAAAAGTCCCGTATATTTACCTATAGAAACTGAAGATAAAAATATACATCTCTACAAAAAAAATTTTATTCATTTAATATAATGCGGCTATACGAAATTCTATTGATCTTTTACTTAATGAGCCTTTATAGAAGTTCTTCTTCAGTAGGCGGCTCAAATAGAGTAGCCCACTTATTTTATAATTTTAAAAAATAACAATAAAAATAAATATATAACATTAGTTTGTTTAATAAATTTGCAATTATATTTTTATAACTTAGTCAATATCAGATAAGTAATTTTACAAGGCTTTGTTGCACAAAGATTTGAAATGCAAAGCGCCCCTAATTGAGCCAAATTTAAGGCGTAACTTGGGTAAGTGGTCGACCTAATTCCGTAAAT
>NZ_KB850155.1:2140-3785 GCF_000369725.1 Acinetobacter sp. CIP 101966
GAAGTAATTCATTTCGTTCTAGCGAGCTAATCTTTGTATCTTTCCATGGTTTCGCATTTTTTCTAGGTGGAATTACCGCATGCGCTTGCCGATCTGCAATGACCTGACGGCATTGCTTGGTGTCATAAGCTCCATCGGTATAAACAGAGTCAATCTGCTCATCTTGTGGAATCTGATTAAGTAAATCACCAAGCACCTGTGAATCACTGACATTATTGGCTGTAAGCTGAACTGCTCGTATTTGCAGGGTTTTGGCATCTATACCAATATGTAGTTTACGCCATTGGCGACGATATTCAGGTCCATGTTTCTTGCGCTTCCATTCGCCCTCACCTAGAAACTTCATGCCTGTAGAGTCCATGAGTAGATGCAGCCCATCGCTACTTTTTTGGTAGTTGATTACAATATCAATATGCTTTTGTCTTCTACAAAGCGTGGTGTAATCTGGAGCTATCCAATTTAATCCGCAAAGTTTAATCAGACTTTGCACAAAGCCAGTAACCATACGTAAAGACAGACGGAATAAGGATTTAATCATTAAGCAGCATTGGATGGCTGCGTCGGAGTAGGTTTGATTTCGCCCTTGTTTGCCTTTTGATGGCGCATACCATTGCGTAGCAGGATCAAACCAAATGGCAATATTTCCGCGACTCATGAGTGCTCGGTTATATGCGGGCCAATTGGTTGTGCGGTAGATTTTGTGTGTAGGCTTCTTCATTTGAAAATTATATCGCTGAAAAAGCCTTTACAGATAGGTTTGTGCAACAAAGCCGTTTATAAATATTTAAAACTTATGAATTATTACTATTATGTCTACTTTTAATGTATTAGGTACTCTTTTATTATTTAGTGCATTAAACACATCTGCTAAAATCACTCATGAGAACAACTTTTTAAAAAATCCAAACTTTTTAGGAGTATGGGAAGAAAAAAACTACATAAATGGAAATTTACTAAAAATACAAAAAGTTAATATCAATAATAGTAAATATAACTATGTAATAAAGAAGAGAATAATTGACTTGTTCTTAAAGGATAAGGTTTATAAAATTGAATATGTAGGATTTTTGAGTGGTAATAGTTTAATCGCTTTAAGTCGAGAAGGAAAAAAAAAGAACTTTTATATATTAAGAAATGGAATACTTACTGATTTAGATCAATATTATATGATTAGAAAAAAATAATATTTCTAGTTTTTTTATTTAACATAAAATCTCTTATACGCAATTCAGTTGTAACCCCCAAATGGAAATGTCCGATTTCTCCAAAGTAAAAAAGCGCCTGATGGCGCTTTCCTTTAATCATATTTATGGCGTCAGAATAACTTTACGACAGTCTTCTTCTTTTTTATCAAAAATACGGTAACCTTCCGCAGCATCTTCCAGTTTCATGCGATGGGTAATAATCAGATCTGGAGACAGATCTCCATTTTCAATATGTTCTAGCAACTGCGGCAAGTAATTATGCACATGAGTTTGTCCCATTTTAAAGGTTAAACCTTTGTCAAAGGCATCACCAAACAGGAAGCCGTGAATTGGACCGGCATAAATTCCAGGTACACTCACCACACCGCCGCGGCGGACCGCTGCAATACATTGTCTTAACGCTGAACCACTCGAACCTTCTAATTTCAGGTTAGTCATTA
>NZ_KB850156.1:0-7824 GCF_000369725.1 Acinetobacter sp. CIP 101966
TGCGTTAGTCAAAATTTAATCAGTGATAAGTGTTGATTTTTAAATAAATATCAAAGTCTAAAATAGTCAAGAATTATACTTTCGCAAGAGGCCTATTATTCTCCATATTTTTAAGAATAATGTATTACCTAAAATATTTTTATTAGTAAAAACGATTTGTTCTGTTTGTAATGAATAATGATTTTTGCCATTAGAGTGTAATGACAAATCTTTGAAGATTAATCCATTTTTACAACTACTTCCTAACAAACGTACGCCTGATTGGTCTTTTATTTCATCAATAGCATTTGTATAGGGCACAGGACCAGTTGTATGAAGAACACCATAACGACCATATCTAAATTTAAAAACATTATAGTTTTCTATATTTTGAGTAACTTTTTCAACTACATTTTTTAAGTACTTATTATTAGGAGAACAAATAATATTCCATTGTTGATACTCTTTTCCTCTTATAATTTTTTTATGCTTTCCGAAATTTTCATAGGCTACATTTCCACCTTGCCATTCAAAAACAATTAGTTCATCATTTTTAGAAATAATATTAGTTAAAGAACATGTTGAGAAACTTTTAACATCAAAATATGCTCCACCCACTTTATACATAAGAAGGTATCTAAAATAATCTGCTTGAGCAGCTCCATATATTGGATTTATCTTTAAAAAAGCATCTAAATATCTCTTACTATAATTTTCTTTTATAAATTTAACCATTTGATTATAATCATAAAAATAATAATCCCAATCAGGATTGTTATTTTTTAATAACGTGATTGATTTTTTATCAACATCAGTTAAAAAATTCAATCCTTTTGTATGAACTTGATGAATCTTTTTAGGAATTTTCATAAAATAATCGACCTACTTAACTTAAAAGCATTTTACAATAAAAATCAAATAATTATTTAACATAAAATCTCTTATACGAAATTTGACTGTTAGAACCTCTCTATAGTGTCCAAATCACGTTTAGAGCTTTTCATTCCGGTTAATCGGTGCCGTAGTCCTAAAACCGGTAAATTTCAAAATCCGTTTTGCAAGGCTTCCCTTGATTTTAAGATCAACTTTGTAGCGATTGAGCTTCGCCCCTTCAGTATTTTTCTGTTTCAGGCTCTTGGCGATTCTTCTTCGCTCAAGCTCATAAAGGGAAAGAATCTCTGTTTCCCTTTGGGCTATTTGAGATTCACTTAAGCCCTCTTTATAGCTCTCAACAGCATTTTTGAGTTCTTCAAAAGAATGATATTTAAACTCAAACTTAGAAGCGTTAAACCTTGCTCGACTTGCCAATTCTTTAACTTTAAAGGCGTTAGTAATCGGCAAGTCTATTTTTCTAGCTTTTCCATCTTTGGCTCTAACAGCTTTGGATTGCTTAATTCCTTTACTATTAAAACGCCATTCAATTTCGCTGACAATTTTACCGACATCACTAGCAGTACCACTGAATGCTGGCATGTACTTCACTAGAAAAACAGCATCACTTACGCATGTAGCAAGCTCAGTAGGACTAAGTTTTGAACTGCGACTCACTTCTTTTTTGGTCGGAGAACTTGCCGTTTTATTTTCAGATGTAGCCATACGATTCTCAAATTTTCTTTGTCTTTCGATTTCAGCTTTCTTTTGAGATTTTTTAGCCGTAATTGCTTGCTCAATTTTTAATTCAGCAATGCGTTTCAGGTATTTGGAATAGTGAGGAGTTAAATTCCAAGTCCAACGAGTTGTCTTGAGATTTCTAGGTTTTTCACCATTTTCAACTCGTTTTGCGTCCAATGCTGATTGCTTTTTTCTTTGCTGATCTGTGTATTCAGCCCTGCGTAAAACCAATTTTCTAATTTGATCTTTAGTGTAGATGTAGAGCCTTTCATGCTCCCACTCTAAACAAAAAAAATTATCAGGGTTTGGGTTTGTTTTAGAAGTAAAAGCCTTTTTGATGAAGTCTTTCTGCCATTGCACAGCAATTTTTTTTCTATGCTCAGGTGTGGTTTTAGCTGTTTCCACGACTTCAAGATTTTCAACCATTTTTTTATAAACATCAGCTTGGGAACGGACGGCAATGGGCAACGTCACCAATAGATAAACCATGCACTTTCGTTTAGCGAGCAAAGTCTGATTCATCTGAACAACCAGGTGCCCAGCACAGGGTTGTTCAGGTGAAGTCGTGGCTTTACCAATCGACACGTTGTATTTCTGAATTAAAGCGGTCAAAGCCCCTTGAGTGTTATCCAAATCAATCAGTTCTTTTATATAGAACGTAGCTTTACCGATGGACACGCATTTTAAGATGCCAATCATGGCAATTTCATCTGATGTAGCATAAAAAATCATGTCCCTACCTTCTTTAAAAAATTCCGTAGTAGTAAAACTGTAATAGTAAATAAGATGAAATGGAATGGCTTTGATAAAAATCAAAGCCATTATTTGTAAAGCCTTGCATAGCAAGGCTTTTAAAGAAAAAAACAGCTTTGCTGTTTTTTAACGGAGCTTTGCTCCGTTTCGGGGGCAACGAATTTCGTAATTAAGTCGTTCCTAAAATGAGCAAGAAATTCGTTGCCCCCGATGTTTTTTTAGCCTAAATTAGTCAGCAGTAGACGACATTCTTTAAAAACAAGTTCTCTTTTTTTTAAAAGATGGATGTGCTCTTTTTGTTTGACTTATTTCAAGCAGGGGGGGCGACCAACTCCCCTGTTTCTCTTGATTTGGGGGGGCTGACCATCCCTCTTTTAATCACTTGTTAGCTCTCCTAGACAGACAAAAAAATTGTCTGACGCTACTAGGAGGGTAGTTTTATACCCACTCTCGGCGAAGCGGACTGCCATGCCAAATGGCTCGGTCGCGCTACGCAGGGGGCTGACGGTTGCTTGCTGTGTAAGTGTTTCACTTACACAGCATCAATACGTCTTCTACCCGTTCCTTTTTAGGAAATCTGTTTTGCACAACCGTCTATATGACAAGTTGTGTGGTCTTTGGGCGACCATGAAAGCCAACATGAAGATGTAAATACATCCTCTCTTAGGTAGGAATACCGCCTAAGAAATGCCACTAAGGGGAGTAGTGCAGTGAAAGAGCAATACTAGCGAGACGTGCGCTAGTAGAACTTGGGAATCTGTAGCAAATGGCTGGGAACATTGTTCTCGAAGTTTGTTGATCTTGCAGAAATGCAGGTGAACTATGAATAGCTCAACCGAACAAGCTTCTGGCTTTTCGGTTAAAACCGAAAAGTGTGAAGCAAGTGGGAAAGATTGTAGGAGCTTTATCCTGATTTTTAAAGAAACCGATGACATATTGCATTGGACACCTGTTAAGTGAGTTTTCGGAACGACGACTTGCGTGTGACAGCTCTTAAATGAGCAGGGCTTTAGAAGTTATAGGAAGGCTGATAGCAGTCAGATAGTGTTGGAAATAAATGGGGAAGGTGGCGCAGGATCGTGCGATTGCGAGCACGGTCAGCTTTGATGTTGTCAAAGCACTGTTTCGGTTCATAGCCGATTTAGCCACTGGGAGATTAGTCAAGTAGGAGCAGCTTCACAAGCTGCATTATTTAGGGCAAAAACGAGCTTTTTGGGGTAACTCCTGAAAAAGTAAACGGTCAAACCGTAAACAACATTTTAAAGGACCAAAAGTCCGCCAGGAAATTTAGGTAAAAAGTTGGGTTTGTTAAAAAGTTCTGAGGACGAAAGGCTAAGCAGAGTAAGTGGTCACAAGTAAAAAAGAGAACTGAAAATATTTTGTTATGGGTGGTTTCTATAGCAGTTCGACAAAGTGGGTAAGGGTTTGGTCGCCCTCACTACAAGCGGAGTTGAATACGGACGGAATCCGTAGATATTTTCTAGTTGAAGTAAGTCAACAGGCTGATGCACTTAAGTATCACCCCTGAAAAGGTTATTTTCAGCGTTGTGAGTAAACACAACGAATCAAAACAATCTAGGTTCGTCACCAAATTGACGAAAAGGTAGTCTTTCCTTCGATAAAGATGGCTTCAACAGCCTTACAGTTGAAAAGCCTTTCAGTAGTGCTTTTTTCTACTGACGCACTCCTCAGCGCAAGAGGATATGACCATGTAAAACTTAAACTTTTTAAAACTCATTAGGATTAATTTACTTTTGAAAGTGTCGTTTCAGTGTGGTTACTGAGAATTTACGACAGCTTGAGAATAGTAAACATAAACTATTTGTTTTTATTAAGTTATATCAATGGCTTAGGCTATTTTAATTTGAAGAAGTTAAGGTTTTACTTTGACTTCATTAATTCTATTTCTTTGGATCTGGAATTAATTCAACCTCAAGGGCTATTGCATTGCAATAGCCCTTACCTTTTAAATTGCTCTCATTTGCGTTTTAAGCCTGTTTTATCTCTGAATGTAGGTTGGGTTGGTAATCAGTGGAAAAATCGCACCTACCCCCTATTTTTTGCTTTTAATCGCTATATCAGAGCGAGTGTCTACGAGCGAACATATCAAAAGTTGCGCCTAGACTCCCTGAAAAACAATTTTTTTAGTATATAAATTCCCAAAAACAGAAAATTACGTCTCCTAAGTCGACTCCAGATCGAGCGTAGCGAGCAAAAAAAAGCTTATGAGCGAAGCGAATTCCGAATTGCTTTTGCTTTTTCTAAAAGTCACGAAAATATTATTCAAAAATTGCCCCGACGAATCGAGCGAAAGCGAGATTCAATAGAGTTTGAGCGTAGCGAAAACCAAGGGCAATTTTTCAATTTGCTCTTTTTAAATATATTTTAAATCTTTTAAATCTTTTAGGCTATCTGAAAGGCTTTAACAGAAAGGCTTTCAGCTACTAACTATGAGGGATTGACTACCAACTATGAGGGATTGACTACCAACTATGAGGGATTGACTACTTAACTATGAGGGATTGACTACCAACTATGAGAGAATTATATTACTCATAGTTAATTTCTTGAAATAAGAATGATGAGTACATCTAAAAAAGAATTGGTAGTTAAATCAAATCAAGTAATTGAGGCTTCATATCAACTGAGCTCAACAGAACAACGGATTGTCTTAGCAGCTATTAGTAAGATTAGTCGGGCTGAAGATATTACCGATGATGAAATTTATCGCGTAACTATTGATGATTTAAAAAAACTTGGGGTTCATGAAAAAACAGCTTATAGAGATCTAAAAGATGGTGTAAACCGCTTATATGACAGATCAATCAATTTAGCTATTGATGATGAATCAATCAAAATGAGATGGATTCAATCCATACGATTTTTAGAGAGTAAAAGTGTTGTAGGAATTCGGTTTTCTAAAGAAATTTTGCCGTTCATTTCTAATCTAAGCCGTGAATTTACTAAGTACTCTCTATCTGACATTGCTGGTATGAGTAGCGCATATGCTATTCGTATTTATGAGCTATTAACGCAATATCGCTCCATAGGAAAACGAGAGATTTCCATCGAAGCTCTAAGAGGTATGTTGGAGTTAGGGAAAAGATATCCATTGTCTGCTGATTTAAAGAGATGGGTTATTGATACTGCTGTAGATCAAATCAATGAACATAGCCCTTTAAATGTATCTTACGAGCAAATAAAGACAGGTCGAAAAGTCACACACATTCACTTCACGTTTAAAGAAAAATCAAAAAGTATTGAGCATAAATCCAAACAGAATAATTTTTATAAATTGACAGATTCACAAATTAATATGTTCGGTAATCAGCTTTCACGCTTACATGAAGTATCTCACCTAGCACAACAAGGTGAAAGTTATGACGATTTAGCTATTAAAATTAAGGATATGCTGCGAGATCCAATCCAACAAAAACAACTTATTCCTCATCTTAAAAATTTAGGTTTTAAGGCATAAAGATCAATTGTGTGTGTAGCGGTTGACTACTTGTTAATGTATCTTAGTTTACATAATAGACAACCAAAATCATAAGATGAAATCACTATCTGTTATTGAGCTTTCAAACCTCTACGGAATAACTCGTCAAGCCATTTATAAGCAAATTAATAAAGGTAATTTAAGTAAGAACAGTGACGGTAAAATTGATCTTGCCGAAGCTATTAGAGTCTTTGGTGAACCATCCAGAAATGTAAACAGTTCACAGACAACTGAAACACGAAAGTTGTCAGAAGTTCACCTGCTAGAACAACAGGTTTACATGCTTCAAAAACAGCTTGAACAGGCTCATGAGCGTGAGCAGTTCCAACGAGAGGAACTAAAAGCTAAAAATGATCAATTACACGTTAAAGATGAGCAAATTGAAGCGATACAACGCTTACTAGAAGCTCCGAAAGCTTATATAACTAGTTCTATCGACCCGAAATTAGATATAGCAACAGATACTAGGTCAAAAAGTGAGTCGAACTATGATGGATTGACTACTCAACCAAAAGAAGCTCCTGTAGAAGCAAAGATTCAAACTCAGCCTAAACATGACGGATTGACTACTGCTGAGGCTAAACGGGTTACGATCCCTGAACAGGTGGAGACTGAACCCGAAAAAAGAGGCTTTTGGAGCCGTTTTTTTAGACCCTATGATTAACCACGATTGTTTAACTGATATGAACAAAGTCGTGAAACATTGATCAAAGAATAGGCGTGGAACATGAATAATCAATAAAAAGCCGTTCCAGTGCGCTGAATCCTGAAACGACTTGGTATAAGCTTATGATTTATATGGGCTTTGTTGCACAAACCTAGCATCAAAAGCTTATTCAGCAATATAATTTCAAAATGAATAAGCCTGCCTCTAAAATCTACCGTACAACCAATTGGTCATCCTATAACCGAGCCTTAATTAACCGAGGTAATATTTCCATTTGGTTTGATCCAAAGACTCAGTGGTATGCACAATCACAAGGCAAGCAAGGTCGAAATCAAACCTACTCCGATACAGCGATTCAATGCTGCTTAATGATCAAATTACTATTCCGACTCTCTTTACGTATGGTCACAGGTTTTGTTCAAAGTCTGATTAAACTCTCTGGATTAGATTGGACAGCTCCGGATTATTCCACCCTTTGTCGTAGACAAAAGCATATTGATATTGCGATTAGCTATCAAAAAAGTAGTGATGGACTGCATCTACTCGTAGACTCTACTGGTTTGAAGTTTCTTGGTGAAGGTGAATGGAAACGCAAGAAACATGGGGCTGAATATCGTCGCCAATGGCGTAAGCTTCACATTGCTATAGATGCTAAAACCCTGCAAATACGTGCAGTACAACTCACCACAAATAATGTCAGTGATTCTCAAGTACTCGAAGATTTACTTGCTCAAATTCCCTTGGATGAACCAATTGATTCTGTTTATACAGATGGTGCTTATGACACAAAGCACTGCCGACAAGTCATTTTAGATCGAGATGCACATGCGATCATTCCACCTAGAAAGAATGCAAAGCCTTGGAAGGATCAGCAAGCGAGGTCTATAGAGCGGAACGAATTATTAAAGACAGTCAAACGGCTAGGCAGATCGCTTTGGAAAAAGTGGTCTGGTTATCACCGTCGAAGTTTGGTTGAAACCAAGATGCATTGCATCAAATTATTAGGCGATAAATTAACAGCGCGGAGTTTTCCAAGTCAGGTGAATGAGATCCATGCACGCATGGCAGTCTTGAATAAATTCACAGAATTAGGTCGCCCTCATACCCAAGTTGTCTCTTAAATTTGAGTAGCTTAAGGGAACTCAGCCTTTCAAACCTTTATGCAACAAAGCCTATTATTAACATAAAATTTTATTTTTTATGCTTTTTAATACATCTATTAGACCTCTTGCGTTAGTCAAAATTTAATCAGTGATAAGTGTTGATTTTTAAATAAATATCAAAGTCTAAAATAGTCAAGAATTATACTTTCGCA
>NZ_KB850157.1:0-6769 GCF_000369725.1 Acinetobacter sp. CIP 101966
GATGATGATGATCGCGGTAGCCGCTCTGGTGGCCGAGGACGTGGTCGCAGCCGTGATGACGACGATGATGATCGCGGTAGCCGCTCTGGTGGCCGAGGACGTGGAAGTAATCCTCCCCGTGATGAACAAGGACGATTTACTTCTCGATAGTTGAAATTTTTTTGTGAGTAGTTAAAGACGCAGATAGTTAATCTGCGTCTTTAATTTTGAAAATTGAATCATTTATAAAGAAGATGGAGGAGGGTATGAATAAGTGTGTAAAGTTACTTGCTAAGAAAAGTATCAGTATTACTTTTCTTGAAAGTGCGTCAGCAGGTTACTTAGCTTATCGTTTTTCTCAGAATAAATATTCTGGTGATATTTTATATGGTGGTTTAGTATGCTATGACATGAAAGTTAAGGAAAATATATTAAAAATAAAACGTGAATTTATAGAAAAATATACTCCTGAATCAATGGAAGTCACACAAGAGTTAGTAAAAAAAGCAATTAAAATTTTTAATTCTGATTTATATATAGCCTGTACGGGACTTTTAAAAAGAGGAGGCTCCGAAACAAAAGAGAAACCCGTAGGAACTTTTTTCTATGTAATTTATTATCAAGGAGATATGCATTGCTTTAGAGTTCATTGCAAAGGAAAACCGGAGGAAAAATTAAAAAAATTAGTAAAATATATTAATCAAAGTTTAATTAAAATTATAAAAATTTAACTCCATTATTATTGATTTTTATAAATATTATTAAAAATCCTATTATCAATAAGCTAGACTTTTTTAAATTCTATATTCTAAAATTAACATAATACACCTTATACGAAATACAACTGTTTTTTCCTTCAAAATTATTATATTAGAGGTTGCCGCCTTGAATCATAGAGCAACAGGGCGGCAACTTTTTAATTTTTTATGTTCCACACTTTTAGTCAGTTTTAATAAACATCATCCGATTTTGTGATGAGTCACTATTTCATGTGCTTACACTGAAATTGGCTCATCACAAAATTGGAGTCCTGGTTAACCATAGGGAAGGAAAAAACGGCTCAGGAAGCTTCTCTTCTTAGGCTCAGGCTCAACGTGTTCTGGAACAGGGATACGTTTATTCTCTGAAGTAGTCAATCCGTCATAGTTCGATTCAGCCTGTGACCGAGGATCTGTTGCTATATTCGAATTAGTAGATCCATCTAGCTGATTAATATTTTCTTGTTTTGGCTGTTCTAAGGTGCCTTTAAACTCAATTCTATGAGTAAGATCTTCAATATGTTGCATCAAAGACTTTTCTCTTTGATTTGCTAAATCTAACTGATTTTTGAGTAAAGAAATTTGATCTTTTAATACACTTTCAACCTCAGATTGAACGTGTACTTGTACATCCTTGTGAACTTGTTCAGTACGTGTACTGGACTGAACACCGACTGGATTGCCATAAACTCTGATAAGTTCAGATAAGTCTATAAGACCATCATGATCTCTTGATAATTCACCATTTTTTAAAGCCTCATATATTGTTGTACGTGATTTTTTAAAGGCTTTACTTGCATCCATGACGCTGAATTTTGTTGTGTTCAATGTAATCCCTCAGTGCGTGTACAAGGATGTTCATGTGAACATCCAATCTGAACATGAAGTTTATTTTGTATTAAATCCTACTTTCTTTAGATATGGCAGTAATTCTTCAATTTTAAGTGGATCCTGCAACATTTCGGCAATACGAACAGCAAATTGAGAGTAACTTTCTGTACCTTGAGAATATTTATTCATCTCGGTAAGCCCAGAGAGTTTATTAGCAAAAAGATAACGTTGCGAATCAGTCATTTTTAAAACTATAGGTTGTATAGCTATATCTGACTTCTTTGATTGCTTTCTAATTTTATAGGTAAACTCAAATCCTATAATTTTTTTCCCTGCCTTCTTATTAGTATATTGAAGGTTATATATATCGCAGGCTTTGCTCTTATTTATTTGAGTGACAGCTAAGTCCAGGACATTGTCTTTTAGATTTGACATAGTTTTATATTTATTTTCGATACCGAACCTAGATCGAAGATCGTCCAACTCTAGAAAAACTTTTTGCTCTTTATAGTTCTGCACTTCTTTAAGAATTTCATATAAGCGATTGGCATATTGACTGCTTAAATCAACCGTATGTTGAAGATCAATTTGAGTAAATTTATTAGCCAGCTCACTTACAAATGGTAAGACGTCATTAGCAAATTGAATTTCAATTCTAGCTTCACCTTCAAGATATCCCTTCATTTGAATAAATCTATATGTTCTAACGTGTTTTTTAGTATTTGAGATTTCTCGCTCTAATGTGAACTGGCGTTCAAATAAAGTATCTACAGCCGTTCTAAGGGCTTTATAACCGCCATCTATGGTGTCTGAAAACAGATCTGCATATTCATGAGCTGAAATGGTAATTGGTACATTATTATCTAATGTAATCTTATTAGAACGAATTTTTGATAAAGCGATATTGAACAATCTGTGCTCAACAACAGTCATTTTATAATGAGCTTTTACTAAATCATTTGCTTTAGAGACAAGAATCGACATGTCTAAATTTTCTGAACGGCTCATTCTTATTTCCCTATAAACATTATATGGATTTACCAAAATCTAGATAAATTTTTCACTTAGGGAATCATCATAACAATACTCATTTAAATAGTAAAATAAAAACCTATGTTTATACGGATAAAACCTATGTTTGAAACGGATAAAACCTATGTTTGAAACGGATAAAACCTATGTTTATACGGATAAAACCTATGTTTGAAACGGATAAAACCTATGTTTATGCCATCATAATCTATTGAAAATAAAAAAGAAAACATGATTCAAATATTAAATATTATAAATATAAAATAGAAAAGAAAATTCATGAAAATTGCCCTTGGTTTTCGCTTCGCTCAAACTCTATTGAATCTCGCTTTCGCTCGATTCGTCGGGGCAATTTTTGGTTCATATTTTCGTGAATTTGAGAAAAAGCAAAAGCAAGATCAAAAGCAGCTCGGAATTCGCTTCGCTCATGAGCTTTTTTTCTCGCTACGCTCGATTTAGGAATCAAACTTGGAAAGTTCGCACCCATGCGGGATGCTCTGTAGGGTAGGTGATTAATGGATAGGGAGCTTGTAATCAGGGAAAGGGAAGGGCAAATTTTCTCAGTTCGCTCGTAGACACTCGCTCTGTTTAACGACTCATGCCACGAGATTTCATTTTTGGCACATGTTGCTGTGCTTTGAGCTGTTGTTCTTGTCTGAGTTTCATCTGTTGTTCTGCTTTGATCTCATCCACACATTTTTTAATGACTTGGTAGGATGGGTATAGAGTCTGGTATTGCTTGGCTTTGGCCGGATGTTGTTGTTGGTACTGCTTCCAGGCATGTTCTTTGAACTTTTCATTGTCTAATAAGTCCTTCACACCATGTTTTTTCTGGTGTTCATGCTGACCTTTCAGCTTTTTGTGTTCCTGGTAAATCTCGTCACGTTGGGTTTCCCAGGCTTTTTTTCCAAACAGTAAGGGTTTGTTCTGGGTTAATTCGTTGTGTTGATCGACCAGGCTTTGTAATTTGTCATGACTTTGCTTGAGTCCGCTTTTCACGATCTCCTGGGCGAGCTGCTGATTGAACTCGTTTTGATGTTTGTGTTGCTTGCTCAGGGTCTTTTCGGCCTTCTCTAGATGCTGCTGCATGAAATCCAGGTCTAGATTCGCGTCTTTTGCGCTGATTTCGCGTTTTAGCACTTTGCCAAGGGTTTCCCTCTGTTTTTCCTCGAATAGGGCTTTTTCGTCAATTGGTGGTGTTTTAGCGCTATTTTTGATTTGGATCTGCTGTTCAGTTTTAAGTGTACTGAGTTTGATCTCATTTTCAGCAATCAGCAGATCCATATTTTTGCCGTATTGTAGCTGGGCCTGATTTCTCTGTTTGATTTCATCATTGCTTCGGCTGATTTCGGTCTCAATCCCTTTTCGGCGCAGTTCAGTGACTTTCGGCCCTTCGTGCAGGGTGGCTTCCAGGCCATTCTCCTGGTCTTTGTAGCTGCGGTGGTCGACTCGGGCGGTGTATCCGGCCAGATCTAGGTGCATATTGCAGATATCGGCAAAGTGTTCGCGCCAGTGTTCAATTTCTCCACTGTGTTTCTGATCCAGTTCTCGGGTTTTCTCTGTAAAACCTTCAGGCGTGAGTTTGCGTGTGCTCATCAGGATATGGGCGTGATAATTGCGTTCATCGCTACCGGATCCAGTATGCGGTGCATGGATACAGGCATCGACCGCCACCTGATGTCTGTCCACGATACTGGCGCATAGCTCTTCGAGCATGGCCAGGCGCTGTTCCTGGTTCAACTCACTTGGAAAAGCAATTTCAAATTCCCGGGCGACTGTCGAGTTTTTTCGGGTTTCTCGTTGTTCAACTTCGTTCCAGAGTTTTTCCCGGTTTTTTAAATGCTTTGGTGCGCCTTCGGGTAAATAAATTTCTTTATATTCCACGCCAGTTTTTCGGCTGTAGTCATGTTCTCGGCCTTCACGTTCACAATAAATCTTTTCACCGGCCCGATAGGCGATTGCAGCAGTGGCAGAACGCCCTGCTGATCGTGCTACGGTTTTGACTGAAAAGTGGTAAATCGCCATGCCTATTTTTCGCTTTTAAATTTTCACGTCGTGAAATACAACCGTGAATACGGTTGTCGGGGTATTGGGGTCTCCCCAATCGTACTTGCAAACGAAGTTTGCATAAGTGCGCTCTTCGAGGAAAACATTACTACACATATAGCACCTTGAATGCATATTCAAGTGCGCTTATGTTAGGGATGGTTTCCCAGAATGATGGTATTGGATTAATGAGCGTTACTGAAACACTAGACAGCAAAATCAAGGCACAGGAAGAAAAGCTAAAGCAGTTAAAGGCTCAAAGACAGGCAGCACTGGCAAGAGAACGTGCCAAAGAGAAAGAGCAGGCACGAAAGGACGATACCAGACGCAAGATTTTAATCGGATCCTGCATGTTGAAAATTACCGAAGATGATGAACAAGCCAGAGCAAAACTAATTGCTCAGATGGATAAGTATTTAACGGATGAAAGAGATCGTAAGCTGTTTGATCTGTCGGCAGTTAATTACTAATTTCTTGAAAAGATACATAGGAATTTGAAATGAGATTACTAATTGCCTTAATTTTTCCCTGGCTACTGTTTTTCACCATAGGACGACCATTTGCAGGCATCATTTGTTTGCTACTTCAGATTACAGTTCTAGGTTGGATCCCGGCTGCGATCTGGGCGGTCTATGCTTTGTCGCAATACAAGACTGATCAGAAAATTAAAAGAGCAATTCGCTCATCATAAATAGTGTAATTGTGTGATTTTTAGATCTGATTGATTTTGTGATTTCCATCACACTTATCCATGAGTGAATGATCAGATTGTGAAGATTATTTGAGCAATAAGTGATTTAATAAATTTTATAACAATAATTATAAAACTCCAGAGGTAAAGAAATTAACCCTCTAATTCTTAGTTAGAAAAATAATTAAAACAAGAATTAGAGGGTTTCATTTTTTATCGAGTTCACTCTATTTTGCCACAAAGCTCCTATCCAATATGGGTAAGGTAGCTAGAAATGGGTTCTAACAATCTAGGTGTTTCTTTAATTCTGTTCTTTTCTATTCATTCGACACATAAGATCACGAATTACGTAAACCCTATATAAATTTATTTTTTAAACACTCGGATGTCTTATTTCATACATTAATTTACAGCGATTTCTTGGCGCATAAGGCTATAATAAAAGTGTTTTTTATTTTTGGCAGCCTTGATACGAGTCTGTTTAATGTTGAACTAGAGAGAGGAAATCCGCATGCGTGCTCTTACCTATCATGGTGCTCGGGATGTACGAGTTGAATCCGTTCCAGATCCAGTGATTCAGGAACCAGATGACGTCATTTTAAGGGTGACAGCGACTGCCATCTGTGGCTCAGATCTGCACCTATACCGGGGTAAAATTCCGGCCACTGAAGATGGCGATATTTTCGGCCATGAATTTATGGGAATTGTAGAAGAAGTCGGCCCTGAAGTCACCGAAGTCAAAAAAGGCGACCGGGTCATTATTCCTTTCGTGATTGCATGTGGTCACTGTTTTTTCTGTGAACATGAACTCATGGCTTCCTGTGAAAATACCAATACCGGCCGTGGTGCAATTCTCAATAAAAAACAGATTCCACCAGGGGCAGCTTTATTTGGCTTTAGCCATCTATATGGTGGTATACCGGGTGGTCAAGCTGAATATGTGCGGATCCCCAAGGGCAATGTCGGACCATTTAAAGTGCCAGGCTCCCTGCCTGATGAAAAAGTATTATTCCTGACCGATATTCTACCAACCGCCTGGCAAGCAGTGAACAATGCCCAAGTTGGTCGAGGTTCCAGTGTGGCGATTTATGGTGCTGGCCCAGTTGGTCTGCTGGCTGCTGCCTGTGCGCGGATGCTCGGTGCCGAGCAGATTTTTATGGTCGATCACCATCCTTATCGTCTGAGTTTCGCACATCAAACCTATGGGGTGATTCCGGTCAATTTTGATGAAGTCGATGCCGCTGAATTTATCATTCAAAATACCACGGGTTATCGTGGAGTCGATGCCGTCATTGATGCGGTCGGTTTTGAAGCCAAAGGCAGCATGCTGGAAACCGTAATGACTAACCTGAAATTAGAAGGTTCGAGTGGTTCAGCGTTAAGACAATGTATTGCAGCGGTCCGCCGCGGCGGTGTGGTGAGTGTACCTGGA
>NZ_KB850158.1:0-307322 GCF_000369725.1 Acinetobacter sp. CIP 101966
CTGATCCCTTCCCGAACTCAGAAGTGAAACCTCTTAGCGCTGATGGTAGTGTGGGGTTACCCATGTGAGAGTAAGTCATCGCCAGCTCATTATTCCTAAAACACCCCCGACCATAAGGCCGGGGGTGTTTTTTTGTGCGCGGGATTTAGTCGAAAGCTTAGACACTAATTCTTTATTAAGAGAAATTCTATTTATAATTTTTAAAATATATCTATTTACTTTTCTATGCTGAATTTAGACCAGAAACTCTGTATCTTGATGTTAATTTGAACAATAAATCAGTATGGAGAAGAGGATGTTGTCGCAATTTAAAATAAAAATTCTACTCAGTTGTTGTGCTTTAGCATTTACTGCCTGTCATGCAGAGAATTCATCTTCTAGAAGTATTCAAGACGCATCTACATCAGCTGCCAAATCGGATGCAGTCTCTTTAAGCATGCAAAAATATAAGGTTGAACAGGTGGCTCAATTTAATGAGCCGTGGGCGATTACTACTTTAAATGATGGCCGACTATTGATTACTGAGCGCAAAGGAAAATTGCAGCTCTTTGATCCAAAAACCAAGAAAAAAATCGAGGTGAAAGGTATACCCCAGGTTGCGTATGGGGGCCAAGGCGGCTTAGGTGAAGTTGCTTTACATCCAGATTTTGCAAAGAATCGATGGGTATATCTGAGTTATGCTGAAAAGGGTCAAGGTGGATATGGTGCTGTGGTCGTTCGTGGCAAACTTGATTTGAGCCAGTCTACCCCCCAACTGAAACAGATTGAACGGATCTGGACGCAAGTGCCGAAATTTTCAGGCCAGGGACATTATGCCCATCGGATTGTATTCGGGTCGGATGGTAAGTTATGGATCAGTTCAGGAGAACGTCAGCAATTCAACCCTGCACAGGACATGCAATCTAATGCCGGTAAGATTATTCGCCTGAATGATGATGGCTCAATCCCTGCCGATAATCCGTTTATGACTCAGGGTAAAATTACCCAGCAGGTCTGGAGTCTTGGACACCGTAATCCTCTAGGCATGGCTTTTGATCCGAAAGGGCAGCTTTGGGTGATCGAAATGGGACCGAAAGGCGGCGATGAACTGAACAAGATTGTCAAAGCTAAAAATTATGGTTATCCACTGGTATCCAATGGCGATCATTATGACGGTAAGCCCATTCCTGACCACAGTACCCGACCTGAATTTGAGGCCCCGGCACTGAATTGGACTCCGGTAATTTCTCCTTCAGATTTAATATTTTATACTGCTAATGTCTTCCCGCAATGGAAAAATAAAGCGATTGCTACCGGTCTGTCTTCTAAGGCGATTGTGATTGTGGATACCACCCAGGTTCCAGTGAAAGAAGTTCAACGTCTGGATATGAAAGAGCGGATTCGCGGGGTTGCTCAGGCACAGGATGGTTCACTGTGGGTGATTCAAGATGGTCCGCGAGCAGGTTTGTTAAAAATGACAGCACCTTAATCATCTGCTTTTAGGTTGCTTATCTAAATATGAAATATTGAATAAGCTAACCATCTGGATAAAAGGATTTTTAAGCTGATGCTGACATGAAAGAAAAAGGCCTCTACATCCTGTGAAGGCCTTTTCATATTCTGTTAAAGGTATAATGTCTGTTATACCGATCAGCATCCTGCTACGTGATTTTTTTATTTTTCTTACAAGACTTCCTGTCTTGGTATGATCTGAATATAGCCTGAAGCGACGCAGCGCAATAGGGCAGTTTAGCTGCATAGATTGTAGGTCAAAGCCGACAGCCGAATTTTAAAAAGATAAATTCAAAAATACTGTTTCAATATGATCTTTTGACCAAATCATACACTGCGGTGATGATTTTGCTGCATTTTAGCGAGAGAATACTCTTTTGATATACATCAACTGATTTAAATAAAACGTCGATAAAATAATAAAAAGGAAACTCCTATGCCTACGATTCAAATTGAAGTTCGGCAACAATATCCTCAAGCAGTTGAGGAACAATTGCTCAACAACGTATTTCATTGTGTACAAACCGCCTTTCAGCTGCCTGAATATGATCGTAATATTCGTCTGGTCGTGCATGAAGCGCATCGTTTTCAGTATATGAGCCATTTAGCTAAACCTGAATATTTCACCTTGATCAGTATTGACTGTTTTGCTGGCCGCAGTCTGGAGACCAAGTGCAATTTGTATAAGCAGATGGTCAAAAGTCTCGTGGAAATCGGTATTCCCGCAGATCATATTCTGATTCATCTGAGAGAAAGTGCATTGGAAAATTGGGGGATACGGGGAGGACAAGCGGCCTGTGATGTTGATCTCGGCTTTAAGGTTGATGTCTGATGTATCCCGATTAGTATTCACGTTACATCTAAAGTTTAAAAACAAAAAAGCCTCAACATCCTGTCGAGACTTTTCTGGATTTGCTTCTCAGATCTGACTCCTGTCTAATCTGTCAACGTCCTGTTGATTGGCGCTTTTTATTTTTGTCGTATCGCTTTGCAGACTTCCTGTCTGTCTATGTACTCACTATAGCCTCGCATAAAACGACCGCATAGCGGCTAAACTCTGCGCTGCATGTAGGCTAAAACGTACAGGACTGTCGTCCACATTAAGCACTGACATATTGAATCAGTCTATCTACCACAGCTTTTAAGTTTTTATTATCAAATTCATTGCCTTGGAAGGAATAATCTTTGTTGCGCGCAAAGATGTCCCGGATTTCAATCACGGCATTGGTATCCACCAGTCCAAGTTGAGTGCCGACTTGACGAATCTGGTCAATTGAACGTGAGCCGTTGGTCGCACCATAACCAATATAAGCTGCCGGTTTGCCTTGCCATTCCTTGCCGAGATAATCCAAGGCATTTTTCAGGGCAGGGCTATAGCCATGATTGTATTCAGGCGTGACAAAAATAAAGGCATCGCCAAGCGCAATCTTGTCGGCCCAGTCTTGCTGTTTGGGTTGATCATAAATTCCGGTCAATGGCGGATGAGCCCCAGAAAATAGCGGAAGATCCCATTCTTTTAGATCGACAATTTCAGTTTCTAAAGTGCTAAAGGCATAACTTTTAATTTCCTGCAGTACCCAGTGTGCCACTTTAATCGCGGTACGTCCCTCACGCACACTTCCAACCACAATATAAATTTTCATGTTTCATCCTTTCTTCTGGTCTGATCATCAAATTAAATTAATCAGATTTCAGAGAGGTGACTAGAGATGATTTGTATCCGGAAAATAAAAAAGCTCCCGAAGGAGCTTTTTCAAAATCAGTCAATTAGCTGATGTTTTACATCAGTTTAATACCTTGCTGACCCGCAGGTGTCACTTTAAAGATTTCCACTTCAAAAGTGATGTTTTTGCCTGCCAATGGATGGTTAAAGTCCACTTCAGTGATGTCATCATTCACCGATCTCACCACGCCATACAAGGTCGCTTTGGCTTTGTCTTCAAACTCGATCATGTGACCTTCGATCGGACGTTCTCCAAATTTTACCGTGTCAAATTTCTGGATGTTTTCTGGATTCCATGGCCCAAAAGCATCTTCTGGTGGCAGGCTCACCGTACGACGGTCACCAGCACGTAAACCAAACAGTGCTTTTTCAAAACCAGGCAGTAAATTACCATCGCCAATTACCAGGCTGACCGGTTCTTCACGGCTACGGGTATTGTCAATTTCCACGCCATTTTCGATAGCAACAGAAAAGTGCAGCTCGACTTTAGAACCGTCTGCAACCCGGGTTTCTTCGTTAGGATGAATAAAATCAGTCATGTTGTGCTTGCGCCCGTTGAATTCGATGTTTTTCTAAGAAAAAGGTATCAATCAGCATCAGAATAGTACCCACAGTAATGGCACTGTCTGCGATATTGAACGCAGGGAAGTGGCTGTTCTGGTAATACACATGAATAAAATCGACCACATAGCCGAGGCTGACCCGGTCGATTAAATTACCGATGGCACCACCCAGAATCAGGGCAATCGCCAGCGGTAAAATTTTCATGTCTTTTGGCATACGCATCAGCCAAAACACGAAGATCACAGACACTAAACCTGCCAGTGAAGTAAAGAAATAGCGTTGCCAACCACCGGCATCGGACAGAAAACTAAAGGCAGCGCCATAGTTATGTAACAGTGTCCAATTTAAAAAGGGCAGCACAGGAACAGGATCTGCATAGTTCAGATTTGTCACTGCAATCCATTTGGTCCATTGATCCAGAAGGATCGCCAGAATGGCCAGCCCAACCCACCATAAATTATGGGGATAGAACTGGAATAAGCCCTTTTTCGTGTGGGTATTAGGCATATTTTCTCTCTTCGCCTTGGCCTGTAGGAAGGTTGATGATACAACGACCGCATAGACCAGGATGTGCAGAATGTGTATTTACATCTGGTAATACATGCCAGCAACGTACGCATTTTTCGCCATCAGCTGCTGAAACTTTCACATTCAAGCCTTCAAGATCAGACGCTTCACCTTGTGCCGCATCAAACGCATTCACGATCACTTGTGATGTGATCAGTACGAAACGAAGCTCATCACTTAACTTATCTAGCACTGCTTTTAATTCAGCATTTGCCCAAAGTTCAACTTTGGCAGACAAGTTAGAACCGACAGTTTTGGCGGTACGTGCAGTTTCAATGAATTTGTTTACTGCAGATTTCACAGCAATGAGCGTTTGCCATTCCGCTTCAGATACTACATTTGCAGTTGAAGCCACAGGAATATCATACCATTCAGCGGTGAACACGTATTTCTCTGATTGCTCAGGGATTAACGGCCACGCTTCTTGTGCAGTGAAGCTCAGGATTGGTGACATCCAACGCACGAATGCTTGTACCAAGTGATACAACGCAGTTTGTGCAGAGTGACGTGCTTGTGAATCCGCTTTGGTGGTGTATTGACGGTCTTTGATGATGTCTAAGTAGAAACCACCTAAGTCGTTGATACAGAAATTCGTTAAAGCAGTGGTGACGATATGGAAGTTCATATCTTCGTATGCTTTCTTAATGGTTTCTTGCACTTCAGATGCACGTTGCAAGATGTATTGATCAAGCGCGATCAATTGATCTACAGGAAGCGCATCTGTCGAAGGTTTGAAGCCATTCAGGTTCGCCAACAAGAAACGAAGCGTGTTACGGATACGACGGTAACCATCAGAGGCACGGCTAAAGATTTCTTTACCTGCGGTCATTTCATAACGGTAATCTGCCGATGCGATCCAGAAGCGTAAGCCATCTGCACCCATATCTTTAATGATGTCTTGCGGCGTGATGACGTTACCGATCGACTTGGACATCTTGCGGCCTTTTTCATCGACCACGAAACCGTGGGTCAATAGACCTTTATATGGCGCACGTTCGTTAATCGCAATCGAGGTCAATAACGACGACTGGAACCAGCCACGGTGCTGGTCTGAACCTTCAAGGTACAAATCAGCAGGATCAGTCAATTCTTCACGTTCACGTAGTACGGCATAGTGCGTTGTACCTGAGTCGAACCAAACGTCTAGCGTGTCACGTACTGCATTGTATTGCTCAGCATCCGCACCGATGAACTCAGATGCATTACGGTTGTACCAGCCATCAATACCTTCTTGCTCGATCAGTTTCGCGACTTCTTCGATCAGTTCAGGCGTACGCGGATGCAATTCATTGGTGTCTTTATGTACGAAGAACGGAATTGGCACGCCCCAAGTACGTTGACGTGAAATACACCAATCTGGACGACCTTCAATCATCGCCTGAATCCGGTTTTTACCCCAGTCCGGTACAAAGCTGATATCGTTTTCAATCGCGTTTAACGCATTTTGACGCAGACCTTTGGCATCCATGCTGATGAACCATTGTGGGGTCGCACGGAAGATAATCGGCGTTTTATGGCGCCAGCAATGTGGGTAGCTATGCTTGATCACCACATGTGCCCAAAGCTTGGTTGCTTCAGTCAATGCCGCAATAATTTTTGGATTAGCTTTGTAGATGTGCTCACCCGGGAAGATTGGTGATGTTGGTAAATACACACCATTACCACCGACTGGGTTTTCTACTTTCAAGTTATACTGTAAACCAACTTTATAGTCGTCCACACCGTGGCCCGGTGCGGTATGTACTGCACCTGTACCGCTAGCATCGGTGACGTGTTCACCCAAAATCACAGGCACTTGGCGTTCAGCGATGAGTGGATGTTGAAGAACTAAATTCTCAAGTTTTGCACCTGTGAATTCAGCAAGCACTTCAAATGCAGTAAAGCCATAACGCTGAGTTGCAGACTCAACCAATGATTTCGCAAGGATGAAGTTTTGTGATGCTTTGTCTTCACCAGTTGCTTTCACCAGTTGGTATTCAAGTTCAGCGTGTAATGCAACCGCCTGGTTAGCAGGCATCGTCCAAGGCGTTGTTGTCCAGATCACGATGTCGGTACGATCAGCAACGTCTACGCCTACACGTACAGATAAATCAGCTAAATCTACAACGGTGAAACCGACGTCAATTGCATCCGATTTTTTATCTTCGTATTCAACTTCAGCTTCAGCCAATGATGAACCACAGTCTAGACACCAGTTGACTGGTTTCAGACCTGGCTCGATATGACCTGCTTTCGCGATTGCACCCAATGAACGTACGATGTCAGCTTCTTGTTTGAAGTTCATCGTTAGGTAAGGATTGTCCCAATCACCGAACACACCCATACGTACGAAGTCTTTCTTTTGAAGCTCAACTTGAGTGTACGCATATTCACGACACGCTTTACGGAAAGTTGAAGCATCAACTTTTACGCCGACTTTACCGACTTTTTCTTCGACTTTCAGTTCGATTGGCAAACCGTGACAGTCCCAACCCGGTACATATGGCGCATCAAAACCATCCATGACACGGCTTTTGATAATGATGTCTTTGAGTACTTTATTGACTGCATGACCCAAATGGATTTGACCATTGGCATAAGGAGGGCCGTCATGAAGCACGTATTTTTTCTTGCCAATACGCGATTCACGAATCTGCTGATAAATGTTGTCGGCATACCACTCTTCTAACCATTTCGCTTCACGTACTGCCAAATTTGCTTTCATTGCAAAGTCAGTACCTGGGAGGTTTAGCGTGGCTTTATAGTCCACTGCATTTTCAGGAGTTTGCTTATCGCTCATGCAAGTCGTCTTCCAATCTAATCAGTTATGTCACTGACACGTTTTACAATAAAAATATGGGATATTAAAAGGGAAATGTGGGGTGATTTCGACGAAACTCAAGCAGTTTCTCGACATCATCATCAATTCCGGCTTTTAGCGCTTCAAGCGAAGGATAGTCCTTTTCGCCATGTAAGTAGTTTAAGAACGTCACCCGCATCAACAGGCCATACAGATTAGCAGAAACATCTGGAAAATGTACTTCTAATCGCCACTCTGGGTGTGCTTGTTTGATGGCTGGACGTGTGCCGACATGACCTGCCCCAAACAGGGCAGTCGGGTCATAACCCGCAATACCGGTTTGCGTTGCAGAGTCGGCTTTTACTTTGTCTTTTAAGGATTGGGTTTCACAAAGGACTTCCACCCCATAAATTCCTTTCAGGCAGGGCTTATGACGGTTGAGCCGTACATTAATGGTCGGGAAATCAATGGTTCGACCAATCTGATCGCCATATTGCACCCGCCCAGTAATGCTATAAGGACGACCCAGCAATTGTGCGGCCAAGGCTAAATCACCAGCTTGCAAGGTCTGGCGAATCCGGGTGGAACTGACCCGTTCACCATCTAGAGCAATGGTATTTAAATTGGTCACTTCAAACCCGTAATTGCGCAGGAATTCGCTGTTGCCTTGGCGGTTTTTACCAAAGTGAAAATCATCGCCTAAGACCAGATGCCGGGCATTCAGTTTTTCTTTTAAAATGTCGGCAAAAGCTTCTGCAGTCAGGCTGCGAAAAGTATGGTCAAATTTCGCCACTGCGATATAGTCCACACCCAGCTCAGTCAGATATTCAACTTTTTCACGCAACGATGAAATACGCGGTGGAGCATCATAACCCTGAAAGTATTCAAGTGGTTGCGGCTCGAAAATCATCACCACAGATTTTAAACCCTGTGCTTTGGCCACCTGTTGCAGCTGACGGATCATCGCCTGATGGCCTAAATGCACGCCGTCAAAATTACCGATGGTCACGGCAGTTTTGGGTAATTCAGAATGAGAAGCTAAAGCATTTAGACGGAGCAGCTGCATGGGCAAATCAAGTGCTTAGAAATATCGAGAGGCTATATATTGCCATAATCTCGCGCTTTCGTCTTGCTGTTGTGTTTTTATGCAATATTTTTCTTGAAAATTCATCTTCCTTGGAATTGAGTCGGCTGGTTTTTCTACGCACTAAGTATGTTTGATCAGAGCACTGGTGCTTTTCATTCAGCCGGTTTTGTTTTCTAATGTCAGGGTTTTTTTTGATATCAGGTGTTTCGAATGTCCGATCTGGCGCTCATCATGGCTCTACCCAATGAATCCAAAGGCTTGTTTGAAGCAGAAGGCATTCAGGTGCATTACAGCGGGATTGGTAAAGTCAACGCGGCCTTTAAAGCCTTTGAGGTGATTCAGAATACTGGTTGCAATACCTTGCTGAATTTGGGTAGCGCGGGGAGTTCGCATTTCAATGCGCATGAACTGGTCGAAGTCACGCAATTTGTACAGCGTGATATGGATGTTTCACCCCTCGGCTTTGAGGTCGGAATGACCCCGATGGATCAGCATTTCCCGGGTGCGATTGAGCTGGATTCTTTCTTTGACCATTTGCCGAAAGGGATTTGTGGGACAGGCGATAGCTTTGAAACCGGTATTTCAAAAGTGGCGTGTAATCTGGTCGATATGGAAGGCTATGCCTTGGCCAAAGTCTGTAAAAAGTTGGGCGTTCGGCTGATTTCAGTGAAATACATTACTGATGGAGCTAATGAGACTGCGCATCTGGATTGGGAAGAAAATCTGTTATTGGGTGCGAAAAAATTATTAGATTTATATCAAATGGTAAAATAAATAGGAGGGTCAAGTTTGCTCGGCGACCATAGCAGCTATGGTCGTGTGCCAATCAGAAGCGCTTGCTTATTTATCCGTGCGTGGAATCACGCCGTATAACATCATATGTACCGTATGCTGGATAATGCGTTGCTGCATGCTGCGGTTACGCAAGGTTTTACCCGTGACCATTTCCATTTGGGTCGCAAAGTCTGCATAGTTCTGGGTAATCGCCCAAATATTCAGAATCAGTAACTCAGGATCAATATCTGCAGAAATCTTGCCTTGCTCCTGCCAGTTGGAAATCACTTTGGCTTTACGCTTGACCAGTTTTTTTAGCGGACCTTTTAAAATTTCCAGAATATGCGGTGCACCTTGAATCACCTCCAAAGCAAATAAACGGGATGCTTTAGGCTGGGTACGCGACACTTCAATTTTTTGCATCAAATAATTGGTGATCGCTTCTTCAGGCTCAAGTTCAGCTTCAAGGGTTTGTAAAGGCGCCAACCATTTTTGTAGAACGGTGGTTAATACCTCGACATACAGGGCTTCTTTATTTTCATAATAATAGAAAATATTCGACTTATGCATTTCTGCAATTTGTGCGATTTCATCCAGACTTGCCCCATTAAAACCATATAGGGAAAATACGTCTAGTGCAGCATTTAGCAGCTGATTGCGTTTTTGAGTACTCTTTTTTTGTTCCATTAGCAAATATAAAAAACAATGAAAAAGGGAATCCTCAATTGTACGGCAAATCATCAGATTTGTGCACACAGTCACAGGCTAATTTTTTGAATAATGATGATTTATTCTCTAGATCAATATTTAAAATAAGCTAAATGCATCTACACCACAAGAAAAATTCAAGTTTCTGAAAATACTTCATTTATTCATCTTTTTTCTTCATCAATGCAAGAGAGGAATAATACTGAAATGAATCTGATAAAAATGCCCTCTTATTGAGATAAAAGTATTTTTTATAAGAATAAGACCCAAAAACATGCTCGATTTTGGGTTGAATTGGGTACTCAGGTCGCTAAAACTGCCTGCAAGACCTGCTGTTCCAGTTCTGCAAATGTCACACTTTTTTGCCGGGGACGTGGCAAATTGACCTTAAACTCTTTGGCAATATGACCTTTGTCCAGCAAGATAATCCGGTCTGCGAGTTGTACGGCTTCACTGACATCATGCGTGACCAGAATGGCGGTAAAGCCTTGCTCGGTCCATAAGCGCTCAATCAGGTTTTGCATTTCCAGACGTGTCAGGGCATCCAGAGCACCGAGTGGTTCATCCAGCAACAGAATACGCGGCTGATGCGATAATGCCCGCGCTAAGGCGGTACGTTGCCGTTGTCCTCCAGAAAGCTGTGAAGGCCACAGTCCAGCTTTTTCTTTTAGGCCGACTTTTTCCAGCATTTGCGAAGCTTTGGCATGCTGCTCCTTCGGTAAACCGAGTTGAACATTCTGTTCGATGCTGCGCCAGGGCAGCAGGCGAGGGTCCTGAAACATCACCCGGATATCATCGGTAGTAATGCCTTCGCGAATATGCCGGGCTGACTTAAACTTGATTTCGCCGTAGCTTTGCTGTTCCAGATCGGCAATCAGGCGCAATAAGGTACTTTTACCACAACCGCTGCGACCAACAATTGCCAGAAATTCACCCGGCTGGATATGCAGGTCCAGATCTTCCAGAACCTTGACCGAACCGTAAAACTTGTGCAGCTGTTCAATGATAATTTCGGCACCGATCACTGCAGCAGGATTGATCTCTTCCGCAGGTTGGTCCAGTGGCACAATCGGGTCATTGGCATGACGCCCTAAACTGAGATCAGTCATCACATGCTCCTCATTTATTCTTTATTTTTGATAGCCGGCATGCCAGCGCAGCAGGAATCGCTCTAAGGCCACGGCCAGAACATCGGCCAGTTTGCCGAGCAGGGCATACAATAAAATACCTACCAGAACCACGTCAGTTTGCAAAAATTCACGTGCATTCATGGTCATATAACCAATACCAGACTGGGCGGAAATGGTTTCGGCCACGATTAACAATACCCAGACCAGACCTAGAGAAAAACGCAGTCCGACCAGAATTGACGGCATCGCACCCGGCAGAATAATTTCTTTATACAGTTGCCAGCGAGTTAAGCCATAGCTTTTGCTCATCTCGATCAATTGCGGATCGACGGAACGAATCCCATGATAGGTATTGATATAAATCGGGAAAAATACCCCAATCGCCACCAGAAACAATTTGGCAGATTCATCAATCCCGAACCATAAGATGACTAGGGGAATGAGTGCCAGTGCAGGAATATTGCGGATCATCTGCAAGGTGGTATCGAGCAGGGTAGAGGCAGTTCTGGATGAACCATTTAACAGACCCAGCAATAGGCCCAAACCACCACCTACCAATAATCCGCTGATGGCACGTCCTGCACTGACTTGTACATGCGTCCATAGTTCACCACTAAGCAATAAGTTCCAGAAGGCTAAAATAACAGCACTCGGTGCAGGCAGAATCCGGCTTTCCAACAGGCCTATGCCAGAGGCAATCTGCCAGATCGCAATCAAAAAAACTGGAACCAGCCAGGGCAGCAGATGCTGTCCCAGAATTGTTCCACGTGAAACCTGCTTTTGGGCCAAGGTTTCAACGGAAACGACTTTTGACATTAAGCAGACTCCTTAATTTTCTCAGCCTGCTTGTTCTCGTCCGGTGTGTAGTTGTTCGCCACGATTTCGCCAAATGGACCGGTCAAGTTTGGTTGAGTGAGTTTTTGCTGGGTTTCCAGTGGAAGTAACGGGAATACCAGTTCGGCAAAACGGATGGATTCTTCCAGATGCGGATAGCCTGAGAAAATAAAGGTGCTGATCCCAAGATCGGCATATTCCTGGATACGTGCAGCGACGGTTTCCGGATCACCGACCAGTGCCGTACCTGCACCACCACGAACCAGACCCACACCTGCCCACAGGTTCGGAGAAACTTCGAGTTTGCTGCGGTCGCCGTTATGCAGTTCTGCCATACGGCGCTGACCGACTGAGTCCATGGATTTGAATTTGGCTTGAGCTGCAGCGATAGTGGCATCATCCACATATTGAATCAGTTCTTCAGCCGCCGCCCAGGCCTGCTCATTGGTTTCGCGTACGATTACGTGTAAACGGATCCCGTAATTCAGTTCACGACCTTTAGCTGCAGCCTTGGCTTTTACCACTGCAATTTTTTCTTTGACTGCGGCCGGTGGCTCGCCCCAGGTCAGGTAGGTGTCGACCTGATCCGTAGCCAGTTCAATGGCATCATCCGATGAACCGCCAAACCATAAAGGCGGATGTGGCTGCTGGATGGGTGGATACAGCAATTTTGCATCATCGACACTTAAGCGTTCGCCATGGAAACTAAAGCTTTGCCCAGTATGCGAGCGTTTTAAAATTTCACGCCAGATGGTGGTGTATTCGGTCGCCGTTTTATAACGGGTTGTGTGATCTTCATAGACGCCATCACCTTTTAGCTCCTGCTCGTCACCGCCAGTCACCAGATTCAGCAGTACTCGGCCATTAGACAAGCGGTCAAAGGTCGCGGCCATACGTGCAGCCAGTGCCGGCGTGGTCACGCCTGGACGCAGGGCCACCAGGAATTTTAATTTTTTGGTTGCATCGATCAGGCTGGCTGCGGTTAACCAAGGATCTTCACAAGAACGGCCAGTCGGAATCAGGACACCTTCATAACCTAAGTTATCCACGGCAACGGCAATCTGCTTCATGTAGGCATGATCTACAACACGTGCGCCCTTGCTGGTGCCTAAGTAACGGCTGTCGCCATGAGTGGGGATAAACCAGAAAATTTTCATGTGATATTCCTTAAATTAAATCATCTTGTTTGTTCATCAATGTGTGGCTGCTGGCGACCAGATCTGTTGCTGGACGCTGATGGTTTTGGGAATCAGTTGAACCTGCTGGAAGAGATCGGCAATATTCTGTTGGGCTTTGATCACTTCCGTCGTTAATGGTTGTACCGGCGAAGGTTTAAGACGACGCTCAAATGCAAGCTTCGCCACTTCTGGTTTCAGACCGGTACTTTTCTGATAAATATCTAGGGCTACAGCCTGGTTTTTAAGAATCCACTGGTCAGAGGCATTTAAAGCCTGAATAAACTTCCCGGGGCTATCCGGATGCTTCTGAATAAATTCAGGATTGCCGATATAAAAGGAATAGGTTTGCGGAAAGTCACTGGATTCAATCAGCACCTTAACCTGGCTGTCGAACTCGGCTGCACCCAAGAAGGGATCCCAGATTGCCCAGGCATCAATGGCTTTTTTATCAAAAGCAGCACGTGCATCCGCAGGGGGAAGCCAGATGGCTTGAATCTCTGACCAGCTTAAGCCGGCTTTTTCCAGGGTTTTGGCCAGAAGTTCATGGGCACTTGAACCTTTCTGCACCGCGATCCGTTTTCCTTTCAACTGTTGAATATTTTGAATGGCACTGTCTTTCGGCAAGACCACGGCCAAAGAGTTTCCAGCCACTTTTTCAAAGGCCACGTAACTCAGGGCTTTGTCTGCCGCCTGTGCAAAAATGGGCGGAGTATTCCCCACATAGCCATAATCCACTGCACCGACTGCCAGTGCTTCCAGCATTTGTGGGCCTGCCGGAAACTCTTTCCATTCAATTTTGGCATTGGGAAATTGTTGTTCTAACAGCTTTTCATCACGTGCCACCAGCAGATTTAAGGCTGATTTCTGAAAGCCAATCGCAATGGTTTTAACTTGTTGCGCTGACGTGGTTTCTGCGGCAGCTGTTTGCTGTGGTTCCTGTTTCTGGCAGCCAGTCAGACTAAAGCTCAATAATGCTAAGCTGATATAAGAAACTGTTTTTATATGACTCATCTTTATTCTCGAATTATTCTGCTGTTATTTAATAATTGCTGCATCAATATTCAGCTTTTGTGGAATCAGCTGCTGCGCATAAAATGCATCGGCGACTTGTTGCTGTTTTTGAATCACGTCAGTGCTGAGAGGTTTAACGCCAAAGCCCATGCGTGAAATAGAGGTTTTCAAGACATCGACGGCCAGACCTGTCGGTTTTTGCAGGAGCTGAGCGGCAGCGTCCTGATTTTTTGCCACCCAGTCCGTGGTCAGATTCAGTTCGTTGACCACCGCCTGTACCACCTGAGGATGGCTTTCTGCGAACTTGCGATCTGCCAGATAGAACTGATGATTGCTCACCACATTTTCACCGCTGGCAATGACACGCGCACCAATTTGATGTTCAGCAGCTGCAAAGAACGGATCCCAGATCACCCAAGCATCGACTGCACCACGTTCAAATGCAGCACGTGCATCGGAAGGTGGTAAATAGATCACTTCGATATCATCAAGGCCAAGCTGGTTGGCTTCCAGAACTTTTAATAGTAAGTAATGCACGTTTGAACCTTTGTTCAGGGCTACCCGTTTGCCTTTCAGATCTTGAATAGACTGAATCGGCGAATCTTTCGGTACAATTAAGGCTTCTGCCTTAGGCGCTTGCGGCTGATTGGCCACATAGACCAGATTTGAGTTGGCCGCCTGGGCAAAAATTGGCGGTGCTTCACCGGCTTCACCAAAAGAGACGCTGCCAACATTCAGGCCCTCAAGCAGTTGTGGGCCGGCCGGAAATTCTACCCATTTCACATTGACCCCTTGCTGTTTTAAGCTGGTTTCCAGCGTGCCGCGTTCTTTTAAAATAGGTAATATGCCGTATTTTTGGAAACCGATATTCAGGGTAATGGTCTCTTCTTTTTTCGAGCAGCCTGAAAGCATCATGACACCAGCCATCGCGGTACCGAGTACCGCAGTCTTTGTTAAAAACTGAACATGAGATTGGCGCATGAATCAAAACTCCCGAAAGTGAAAAGCTAGTGAATGAAAACTTAGACACACGCTAATCGTTTTTGTTTTTCTAAAAAAATAACTATTCAGGAATTTCTAATGAAGAAAAAAGATAAATAAAAAAGCGCAAAACTTATGCAGAAAAGTGATTTATATAAAAATGAAGATTTAATATTTAAATTAATCAAACCTATGAAATTTATAGTTATTTTTTTAAATCTAATCTATTGATATGTTTAGCTAAAAACGAGTAATAGAATTTTAAAATTTAAAGCGAGATTGCCAGATATCTTTATCTAAAATTAAGCTAAAGCACTGAAAGAAAAAGCCACTTTAAAGTGACTTTTTGCAAACAATTGAATTACGTTGATAATTGTAAAATGCCTGACGGGCATCCGGCAGGTCATCGACTGAAGCTGGTTCAAAGCCTTGTTCTAGAAACCAGTGCGCGGTGCGGGTAGTTAAAATAAACAGTTGCTGAATCTGCATGCTTTTGGCTTTTTCTTCTAGATAATGCAGGATCTGGCTACCCCGATTAGACTTGCGATAACTGGGATGTACCGCAACACAGGCAATTTCTGCAGAACGCAATTCATCCCCTGTCGTCGGAATCGGGTAGAGGGCGGCACAGGCCAGAATCATGCCGTCCCGTTCGATTACGGCAAACTGGTTGATTTCATTTTCCAGGCGTTCACGCGAACGATAGACCAGAATGCCTTCTTCTTCCAGTGGACGCAGCAAACCGATCAGGCCACCGACATCCTGAATATCGGCCATCCGCACTTCTTCATAATGCGCGTCGGTGACCAGAGTTCCGGAACCATCCCGGGTGAACAGCTCTTCCAGCAGGGCACCATCATAGGCATAAGAAATCAGATGCACCCGATGTACGCCGTTCATTGAGGCTTCCTGTGCGGCTTTCAATTGTAGTCCTCTTTCAAGCGCATCTTGTTCGACCGGAATAAAATCATCCAGTTGTTGCGGTGTCACTTCGCGTTTGAGTTGGCCGTTACTGTCCATCAGACCATGCTGCTTACCGAGAAAAATCAGTTTATCTGCCTTAAGGCGAATCGCAGTTTTGGTAGCAACTTCTTCAGCCAGCAGATTAAAAACTTCTCCGGTAGTGGAATAACCGGTCGGGCCAAGCACCACAATATTATGACTGTCCAGATGGCGCTGAATCGCATCGGTATCAACCGCGCGCACTTCACCGGTCAACTGAAAATCGATACCATCGCGGATGCCATACGGCTTGGCGGTGACAAAATTCCCTGAAACGGTATCAATCCGGGCGCCATACATCGGCGAATTGGCCAGTCCCATAGACAGCAGTGCTTCAATTTGTAGGCGGATCGAACCGACGGCATTCATCACGCAGCTTAAAGATTCACGTGTGGTGACCCGACGCTGCTGGTAAAAAGGCGTCGTAATCTGGCTTTGAGCCAGATTCTGGTTAATTTGCGGACGTGCACCATGTACCAGAATCAGCCGAATGCCCAAAGAATGTAATAAAGCAATATCGTGAATAATATGCTGAAAGTTATCATTTAAGACGGCTTCGCCATCAAACATGATTACAAAGGTTTTATTGCGGTGCGCATTGATATAAGGCGCAGAATGGCGAAACCAGTGCACATATTGCAAAGTTGTGCTTTGTGACGTTTCTGCTGAAGTCATGCTGTGCCCATTTCAATGATTGAAGATCCAGCTTTGATTCTAATGAAAAAAAATGCAAGTGGAAGTGCAGATATAAAAAAACACCTGAAGGGGACTTCAGGTGTCTGCAAGACGAGCAGTAATGGAGAAAGCTTAGTTAATGATTCGTACAATTTTGTTGGTACGCTCATTGACCAGAACGTAGTCATTGTTGACCTTGTACCATTGCTGGAAACGACCGGTATTTGGCAAACGGCGTGCTTCGCGATCACTTACTTCAAAACGGTTGTTGTCATATTGGCGAGGTAAAGTTTGTCCTACGCGCCAGTCACGGCTTGGATTGACCATACGGTTGTTATGACGGCGGTCATCATTCCAGCGACGGTCGTCATTCCATTTCTTGCTGTCTTTGGCATTCCAGTGTGGCGCCGGTTTATGCGGATTATGGTCATAACGCGAGTCATGCTGTGGTGCTGCCATTGCAGAAGTAGCTAACAAAGCACTTAGAGATAACGCGATTGTAGTTAAGACTTTTTTCATGGCTCTCACCTTAAGATGTATATCTAATTTCGATGAGACTAAATTAGCGAACAAGTACATAGAAAGCGTGAGGGCTATTTAGTTAAATTGTTAAATTCATGAAGAAATTTAGTAGATGAATCACGCAGTTTGAAAACTGGAAAAGCCGCGAGATTTTGGGTTAAAAATTTTCAGCCAGTGAAATAAAAAAGCCCAAACATCGTTGGGCCTTAAAGAAGATTAAATTTGAATGCACTTATGAACTAGTCACCCACAATCCGGATAATGCTGTTGTTTTCAGAATCCACCAGAATATAGTCATTATTGACTTTGTACCATTGCTGCTTGCGGTCAGGTCGAGGCAGGCGATGGTCTTTATATTCAACTTTATAGCCATTGCCACGATAATGCTGCGGCATCACATAACCCGGCTGCCAGCGTAACTGTTGCAGGCGTTTCACCCCGCGTTCTTCACGCATACGGCGGTTATCCTGCTGATCTTCCTCTCGGAACTCACGGGCTTTCTTCTTGTCATGACCATGACGTGAATCCATACGGGATTCATCATTGAAATGAGGGGCAGCGATGACGACATTGCTCAGCATGAATGTACTGCAAGAAATTGCCAGTGCCACCAAAACCTTTTTCATGTTGAACCCTCATTAAATTGTTCATCTTCTACAGCACCTAATGTACGGAAAAATTGCAGAGAAACTGTGAAGAACAGGCACAATTTTTATAACAAATGCAGAGATATTATGATGATGTCATATTTTTACATGACTATATGCGACGGCATCACTTCTATAAAGTAGCCTACCGAGCCATGTCCTTATCTCATCAAAGCAAGGGCCAACATGCAAGCGAAAATCGATGATTTAGCTCAAAAAAACAGCATTGAGTCAGCGAGAAAAAAGTTCATGATTTAATGAAACGACAAAGAATTTTGCCGGTTTAGTTTGAGATTAATTCCATTGCTCTGCCAAACCTTGTAAGGACTGAATCGCGTCAGCCACGGATTCAGCTTGTAGGGCGTCATCGAGTGCCACAATCAATGCTTCAGATAACTGCAACTGTTCAATCCGGTGAATTGTTTCAATTTTACGTTTTTGGTCAGCCATGCTGCGCTCCTGATTTGATCTATCTGTGATTCAAGAAAGCATAGTCCAATCAGTTTAATTTGGAAAACCGTATAATTTTATATATTTAATATGTAAATCCGATTTATTGTTATTTTTTGCAGGATTTTAAGAAAAAAAGGGCACTTTATCGAAAAGTGCCCAAGATTATTCAATGACCCGACTTTTAATAAGCGTAGTTCAGGTCAGTATAATCGTTGAGTGATTTCTGCACATGCGCCTGAATAAAGGCACGTACATCCTCGGCCGTCATGGCTTTACCCTGATTGCTGATGACATGCTCGATTTCAGGTTGTCCTTCAATTTGAATGCGATAAACAAAATGCTTGGCCAGACGATAACAATCGTCTAATTTTTCAATGCCAGTCACATAATAATATGCATGTTCAAAATTCAGATCCTGATGTGAAAATACAAATTGCTCGAACAATTTGAGTTTCTGAGCATTTTCGAGTGCTTTGATGTCATCCACGATACTGGCTTCAAACTTGGTGCCGTATTTCTCTGAAATAGGCTGTTGATCAATCAGCAGCGACACCATGCCATCGTCTAAATGGGTCACCGTAATATTGTTTAATTCAGTCATGATGCACTCGAGTAAAATATAGTGGGGCTTAGTATGCTGTTATTTTAATGAAACTCAATGCGAGCGGGGTGAACTTACTTAAGATTTATGCGCTGAATATGACTAAAAATGAAATAAAAAGGGAGCGATTGCTCCCTGAATGACAGACAGAATAATTTAATCCTGTGCATCAATACTCTGGCCATTCATATGCAGGCTGTCATTACCCATCAAATATAGATAAGCCGGCATGATTGAATCAGGGGTAGGCAGGGTTTTCGGATCTTCATTCAGATAGGCCTTGGCGCGCATGGCAGTCCGCGTTGCCCCGGGATTGATGCAGTTATAACGGATATTCGGATGTACCTGCTCTTTGGCAAATAACTGGCTTACCGCTTCAATGGCAATTTTAGACACCGAATACGCACCCCAGCGTTCGCGGGCTTCGCGGCCTACACCTGAGCTGGCAAAAACCACAGAAGCATGTTCGGATTTGGATAATAACGGCAGCAGGGCCTGGGTCATGACAAAGGGTGCACGCAGATTGACCGCCATCACATCATCCCAGACATTGACCGGATAATCCGCCAAGGGAACCCGTTCGCCTAAAATGCCGGCATTGTGCAGAATGCCGTCCAGACGACCAAACTGACGGTCTAGCGTATCGAGCAAAAGCTCATAATCACGTTCTGACGCACTCGATAGTTGTAGCGGCAAGATGGCAGGTTGCGGCGCACCCAAACTTTCAATTTCATCATAAATGACTTCGAGTTTGTTTAAGGTACGCCCATGCAACACCACAGTTGCGCCATGCAAGGCATAACTGATTGCTGCTGCACGTCCAATGCCATCGCCCGCACCTGTGATTAGGATGATACGATCCTTGAGCAGATCGGGGCGAGGTTGATATGCTGAATATTTCATTATCTACCTCCTCACTTCTTATTATTTAGTGTTAAGCGTTCAAGATACCGCAGTATGCTGCTTCAGTACTAGTGTCTGAATCAATTGATGTAATTCTGTCACAGTATGCACGATATGGTCGGCCTGCCAGGTGTTTAAATCGTCTTTGTATTGCAACGGCAAATAACCATAAGCAGCCAGAATGGTCAACATCTGGGCATGACGGCCGGCATCAATATCTCGGGGATGATCTCCGACATAGATACAGTCTTCCGCGGCAAGATTCAGTTGCTTGGCTGCCAGATACATCGGTTCAGGATCGGGTTTGGTCCGAGTGACATCTTCCGGACATACCAGCACTGCGCAGCGTTCACTCAGGTTCAGCGCTTGCAGTAAAGCCTCGCTGAGCCAGCGCGGTTTATTGGTCACAATCCCCCAAGGAATGTCATTTTCCTCTAGCTGTTCAAGTAATGGATACATGCCATCAAACAGATCGGTATCGACCGCAATATCTGCGCCGTACATGTCCAGAAAGCGCTGACGGTGTTGCAGAAAGACCGGATCTTCTAGTTGCAGTTCCGGATAAACCAGTTTCACCATAGCGCGAGCGCCTTCGGAGACTTGGGTACGAATCAGCTCGGGTGCAACCAGTGAGCGGCTTTCTTCACGGCACATCTGCTGGATAATTCGGATAAAATCGGCAGCGGTATCAATCAGGGTTCCATCTAGGTCAAATAAAACGGCTTTCATGCTGTGGTCTCTGCTGCGCTATCTTTCACGGTATAAACCATGTAGTTCACATCAACATTCGGTGCCAGCCAATAACGCTTGGTCAGCGGATTATAGTGCAGACCGGTCATGTCTTTGAGCTTTAAACCAGCGTTACGAATATCATGTGCCAGTTCAGACGGCTTGATAAATTTGCTGTAATCATGGGTGCCTTTGGCCAGCATGCGCAAGACATATTCTGCCCCGATAATCGCAAATAAATAGGACTTTGGATTACGGTTAATGGTCGAGAAGAATACATGACCACCTGGCTTGACCAGCTTGTGACAGGCCTGAATAATCGATGCCGGATCTGGCACATGCTCTAGCATTTCCATGCAGGTCACGATGTCATATTGGCCAGCCTGTTCCTCTGCCAGTTGCTCAACCGGCACCTGACGATATTCAATATTGTTCACACCTTCCTGTTCGGCATGGATGCGTGCCACATTTAAAGGGGCTGCGCCCATATCAATCCCGAGTACATCGGCACCGCGTCGCGCCATGCTTTCGGCCAGAATACCGCCACCACAGCCGATATCCAGCACTTTTTTGCCGCTTAAGCCTCCGGCATGTTCATCAATCCAGTTTAAACGCAGTGGATTAATCATGTGCAAGGGGCGGAACTCGGAATGCTGATCCCACCATATAGCTGCAAATGCTTCAAACTTGGCAATTTCTTGTGGATCAACATTCAATTGCGACATCGGTGTCACCTCAATCAGTCATGATTAGCTAAAAATATATATGTGCCGAATGGCCAGAGAAACTGATTTAAAACCTTGAAAATCAGTTCGATGGTTTAGTGTAGCGATTCTGGCAGAAAAAGCGATAAAAGCAGCAAAAAAGTTCACAGAATGAAAACGAAACCGGCATAATTGATTTATAGTGAACACATAAACTAAGCATAATGATTTAGAGGACGATAATCCGAATGAAAAAATTCCTTTTAGGCGCTGTTGCCGCATCTGTTTTGGCCTTTTCAGGCAATGCTATGGCCAATTTTGTGGCAGGTCAGGACTATCAGGTGGTTGCAAAACCAGTCAAAGTCGAAAAACCGGGCAGAATTGAGGTACGTGAATTCTTCTGGTACGGCTGTGGTCACTGTTTCGCGCTTGAACCACATATGCAGGGCTGGTTGAAAAAATTACCAAAAGATGTACGTTTTGTACGTACGCCGGCTGCAATGAATCCACTCTGGGAACAGGCAGCACGTGCTTATTATGTGTCTGAAGCATTGGGTGTGCGTCAAAAAGCACATTTACAATTATTCCATGATATTCATGACAAGCAACGTCCAATTTTAGAACAGGCGCAATTGGCCAAGTTCTATACCCGCTATGGTATTTCTGAAGCGAAATTTAACAGCACTTATAAATCTTTCCCGATCACTTCGAAAATTGCCCAAGCCAAAAATCTGGCTGCTCAGTATCAGCTCAGTGGTGTTCCGGCAGTGACCGTGAATGGTAAATATATTGTGCAAGGTAATGATGCCAAAGTCATTCAGGTGGTGAATTACCTGATCGAAAAAGAGCGTAAAGCCAAATAAGTCTGAACTGACGATCACTAAAAAAACCTGCATCATGATGCAGGTTTTTTTATTTAGGCCGGAGGAGTGACCGCTTCATTGAGCACAGGGCTTACGGTTTCAACTGTTTCGGTAGGTCTCCGGTACCAGTGCAAAATGCCACGCAGCAAAAGCTGCATCTGTAGCACGCTTTGGGTTTTAAAGGCATTGGATTGGGCGCGACGTAGCTCTGGATCAGCCTGATGCTGCAGATGAATCCAGCCCATGGCCCAGTTCAGGGACAGCTCAATCAGCATCTGTGCCAGAGCCTGCAAGTCCTGTGGCGCCTGAATATGTCGGGTAGATTGCATCTTGGCCAGTTCATGCATGACATCTTCAGCCAGAAAATGAATTTCCCGTTCAATTCCGGCACGTAATACGTCCGAACCGCCCCAACGTTCTGCAACAAAAAAAATCCAGGGTTCAGGATGATATTCGACCGCCTGAAAAAACAGTTCAAGTCCGGTGTAGGTTCGGGTATTTGGCTGATACAGATAAGCCTGTCCCAGTTGATTGAGTACTCCTTTGATGTGAATCGCAACCTGATCCAGCAACTCCAGACCGAGCTGGTTCATATCCTGAAAATGCCGATAAAATGCCGTCGGTACCAGTCCAACTGCATTCGTAACTTCACGCAGGCTGATCGTGCTGAAAGCACGGCCCTGACTGCTGAATGCCAGAGTGGCATCGAGTAACGCCTGATGACTTTGCTGCTTGCGATCTTCACGTAAGGACATAAATGGGTTTCCTATCACCGGCTTCCCTCAAGGGGAGTTTTAGTCTAGCAAAAATTAAATCAAATCGTAGTGCTACAGATCGGCAGAATTTCGACATTTCGCAGTAGCCTGATGCATTGATTTTGTAAATGAATCACCCGGCTGCCTAATCTTGGCAAAGGCTTCTGCTATACTGAGCCGCAATTATTTTTAACCTCTACAGGACTTATTTATGCGTATCGACCAACGAGCATTAGATCAATTACGTGAAGTGAAAATTACCCGTAACTATACACGTTATGCGGAAGGCTCTGTATTGGTTGAATTTGGTCATACCAAAGTACTCTGTACCGCCAGTGTGGATAGTTCTGTACCACGCTTCCTGAAAGGTCAGGGCCAGGGCTGGGTCACGGCTGAATATGGCATGTTGCCACGTTCAACCCATACCCGTAGTGACCGTGAAGCGGCACGTGGCAAACAGAGTGGCCGTACCCAGGAAATTCAGCGTCTGATTGGTCGTAGCCTGCGCTCAATGGTCGATCTGAAAAAACTCGGTGAAAATACCATTACTATCGATTGTGATGTGATTCAGGCTGATGGCGGCACCCGTACTGCCGCAATTACCGGTGCTGCGGTGGCTCTGGTCGATGCCATGAACGTCTTGCTGGAAAGAAAAAAAATCAAACATGATCCATTAAAAGGTTTGGTGGCTGCGGTTTCTGTCGGTATTTTCAAAGATGAAGTGTTACTGGATCTTTGCTATGAAGAAGATTCAAACTGTCAAACTGATTTGAACGTGGTGATGACTCAGGCCGGTGAATTTATTGAAATTCAAGGTACTGCAGAAGACAAACCATTTACCCGCGCACAATCGGATGCCATGCTGGAAATGGCCGAAAAAGGTATTCAGGAACTGGTGAAGAAACAGCAAGAAGCTTTAGGCTGGTAATTCATCCCATGCTGATAAACGCATCTCCGGATGCGTTTTTTTATGCCTGAAATTTCACTCTGCAACTGTATCCAAAAAATGCATTACAAAACTTCCTGACAAAAATCCGACATGAATCGGCTATATCTGAACCGGTTTTAAACCGATATTGGATCAGGCGAGATCACAATGAGGAATGCGACATGAAACAGTGGCTTTGTGCAATTTCATTGCTGGGCGTGTTTGGATTAACTGCCTGTGACTGGGGCAATAATCGTGAAGATGACGAGCGTTCAGTATTAAATCAGGATCGTGATGAGGATAGCGGAAGATATAACGACCGTGATGGTGACGATGATGACCGCGATCGCCGAGGTAATCGGGACGACGATGATGATTAAGGTCTAAGATAGAAAATTGAGCAAAATATACGCAAAAAATTTTTCTAAAAATAAAAAAAGGGTGCTTCGCACCCTCTACGGTCATCTATCCCATTTAGGCTTAAGCATTGAAACGCATCGACAGATCAATGGCTTTGACATCTTTGGTCAATACACCCATAGAAATATAATCTACGCCGGTACTCGCGACTTCACGTAAATTATCAATCGTGATGTTGCCTGAGGCTTCCAGTTTGCAGCGACCGGCCACATGTTGCACCGCGTCGATCATCTGCTGCTGAGTGAAATTGTCTAGCATCACGATATCGGCATGGGCTTCGAGTGCCTGATTCAGCTCATCCCAAGTTTCCACTTCGACTTCAACTGGTTTGCCCGGCGCAATCTGATGGGCCTTGGCAATCGCCTGGGTAATGCCACCCGCTGCCATAATATGATTTTCTTTAATCAAAAAGGCATCGAACAGGCCCAAACGATGGTTCTGACCACCGCCAATGGCCACGGCATATTTTTGTGCAATACGCAGACCCGGAAGTGTTTTGCGGGTATCTAACAGTTTGGTATTTAAGCCTTGTAGCTCTTTGACATAGTGGGCGGTTTTAGTCGCAACCGCAGACAGCGTTTGGACAAAGTTTAGCGCAGGGCGCTCCACGGTGAGTAGGCTACGTGCAGATCCGGCCAGTTTTAAAAATGCTTGATTGGCTTGAACATGATCGCCATCATTTTTCAGCCAGATCACTTCAACGCTCGGATCATAGGCCTGAATCAAGGCATTTACCCAAGGCTGACCGGCCAAAACCATGTCTTCACGGCTAATGATGGTGGCAGTGGCCTGTTCATCTTCAGGAGTTAGCAGAGCAGTAATATCACCGTCACCGATATCTTCTGAAAGTGCTTGTTGAATATTGATCTGAATCGACTGGTCGAGCAAAGCTTGAGATATGCGCATGAGTATTTCCGTATCTTTTTTAAGCCGTGAAAATTGCGCCTTATCTTAGCACCGTTACATAAAAGATGAGCGATTTTTCATCCAGTTTGCCGGGATGAATTGAGATTTGTCCTTGAAAGTTTTAGCATGAAGCCGGCTGCAATGCTGATCTTGCAGATTTTATTTTTGGGGAGAACGGTTTTATGCAACAGGCAGCTGAGTTTCAGGTCAAGGACGGGCAACTAATCGGTGCACGTCAAATCCCGTCTCCCAATTTTAATCAGCGGCCAGAACAGACCGAGATTCAATTGCTGGTGATTCACAATATCAGCCTGCCACCTTCACAGTTTGGCGGCGGTTATATTGAACAGTTTTTTCAGAATCAGCTGGACTGGTCGGTACATCCTTATTTTCGAACGATTGAAGGAATGCAGGTTTCAACCCATCTGCTAATTTTAAGAACGGGAGAAGTACTGCAATTTGTTAATTTCAATGACCGTGCCTGGCATGCCGGTCGCTCGAGCTATTTGGGCAAAAAAGAATGTAATGATTATTCGATCGGGATCGAACTGGAAGGCAGTGATGACTTGCCTTTTGCAGCTGAACAATATCAGGCCTTGGTAAAAGTCACGGCCTGTCTGCAACAGCATTATTCTAAGATTCAGCAGCATATTGCCGGACATTCGGATATTGCACCGGGTCGCAAGACTGATCCAGGGCCGTATTTTAACTGGGCTGATTTTCGTACACAGTTACAGCATTATAAAAACACCTCAAGCTCGCTTGAGCGATGAAATTAAGCAATGAACTTCTGACAAAAGTTTCATTACAATAGCCACAAATTTATACATTAGGTGAATAGGATGGCGCTTTGGCGTTCGACCGTCATTGTCAGTGCGATGACCATGTTGTCACGCGTACTGGGATTGGTTCGAGATATTGTTTTACTGAATGTCTTTGGTGCTGGTAAAGACTTCGATACCTTCGTAGTCGCATTTCGTATTCCAAACTTTTTCAGGCGTTTATTTGCCGAAGGCGCATTTTCACAGGCGTTTATTCCGGTACTGACCGAATATAAGACCAGTCGCACGCATACTGAAGTCCAGATCCTGATCAGCCGGGTATTTGGCTGTCTGGCCACGGTCATGACCACGTTGACCATGGTCGCGATCATTGCTGCGCCATTGATTATGTATGTCTATGCGCCCGGTTTTCATAGCGATCCTGAAAAATTCGCCCTGGCGACCGACATGTTTCGCCTGACCATTCCTTATTTGCTGTTCATGTCACTGACGGCTTTTGCCAGCAGTATTCTGAACAGTTATGGTTCTTTCAGTACCCCGGCATTTGCACCGGTCTTGCTGAATGTAGCGATGATTGCCGGAGCGCTCTGGCTTACGCCTTATATGGCCGAGCCGATTATGGCACTGGGCTGGGCTGTGATCATTGCCGGTATTTTGCAGCTGGCCATCCAGATTCCTGAATTGTGGCGTAAAAACCTGCTGATTCCACCGAAAATTGACTTCAAGCATGAAGGCGTAGATCGCATCATGAAGTTGATGCTGCCGGCATTATTTGGTGTATCTGTCACGCAAATTAACCTGCTATTAAATACCATCTGGGCCTCATTCATGCAGGATGGTTCGGTGTCCTGGCTGTATAGTGCCGAGCGTATGACCGAATTGCCACTGGGTCTGATCGGTGTTGCAATTGGTACCGTGATTTTGCCGTCGTTATCGGCACGGCATACTGAACAGAACCCAGAAAAATTCCGTGGCATGATGGACTGGGCAGCTAAAGTCATTGTGATGGCAGGCCTACCCGCCAGTATTGCACTGTTTATGCTGTCGACCCCGATTATTCAGGCCCTGTTTGAACGTGGCCAATTCACCTTTGAAGATACCCAGATGACGGCTTTGGCGCTGCAATGTATGAGCGGTGGTGTGATTGCCTTTATGTTGATTAAAGTCTTTGCACCCGGTTTTTATGCAAAGCAGGATACCAGAACCCCGGTGCGGGTCGGTCTGATGGCTGTGGCGGCCAATGCGATTCTGAACGTGATCTTTATCGGTTTCTTCAAGCTGATTGACTGGGAAGCAGAGCATATGGCCCTTGCGTTGGCATCGACGGGTTCAGCCATGGTCAATGCCGGTTTGCTTTATTATTATCTGCATAAGCGTGATATTTTCCGTTTTGGTTCGCACTGGAAAAAAATCTTCCTGCAATTCATGTTTGCCAATGTGGTGATGATTGCGGCTCTGGCCTATGCCCTAAGCTGGTATAACGCAGATGTATCACAATGGATGCGTGTTTTAGAAGTATTGATCTTATGTGTTGTGGGTGTGGTGGCGTACGTTGCAGCCTTGCTGGTAGCGGGTTTTAGACCACGTCATTTAAAACCTTAAGTTCATATTGAAAGAAGTATTTTTGATCAAAATAGATCATTAAAATACCCATAAAAAAACAAGAGCCAGAAGGCTCTTGTTTTTTGAAAGCTAACACTTGCTTTGAACAGGTCTAGCGTAAATCTAGACCTTGCCGCGCGAAAGAAAACCAACGATCGCAAGAATCACCGCAATTACTAACAAGATAATTGCAAAATCCTTAGACAAGCCTGCGACGCCACCGAAACCAAGTAGACTCGCAATTAATGCAATAACAGCAAAAATAATAGCCCAGCGAAACATATATATTCTCCATGTGTTTTTATTTTCAAATTTAGTATAGAAATAAACGATTCCAGCGACTGTTAGTGTTTTGTTGATGAACTGTCTATGATTTAACAATAGTTTACGTGATAGTAATAAGAATTTGAGGCGGTAGGTCTGCAGGGTTCGGGCTGCTATAATAAGCTGATTTTTGAATGTGCCGACCTGATCATGAGCGATACTTTACGTCCCGAATTCTGGAAAAACTATTCACTTGCTGAACTGACACAAGTCGAGTGGGAGGCCTTGTGTGATGGTTGCGGATTATGTTGTCTGATTAAGCTGGAAGATGAAGATACTCAGGAAGTCGCATATACCAAAGTGGCCTGCAAATTACTGGATTGTAGCACTGCGCGTTGTTCCAATTATTCGGATCGTTTGCAATATGTGCCGGACTGTATTCAGCTCACGCCAGAGAAGCTGGAAACGATTCACTGGTTGCCTTCGAGTTGTGCCTATCGCCGGGTAGAGCAGGGCAAAAGCCTGCCATCCTGGCATTATCTGATCAGCGGTTCACGGGAAAGTGTGATTCAGGCACGTAAGTCGGCAGCAGGGCGCTGCCTGAGTGAAAGCGACATTCATGAAGATGACATCGAAGACTATATCGTACGTTGGGTGCGTTAAATCGGCCTGCGTGATGCGTTTATTGATCTGCTGGATGGAGTAGAGCCTGAGCCGAAGCACCGGCCATCGGGCGATAGAAATAGAATCCTTGTCCTATCTGACAGTCACAATGGATCAGGGTATCCAGCTGTTCTGTATTCTCGATTCCTTCCACCAGAACATCCAGTGCAATACTAGAGCCTATCTGAGTAATGGCTTTGACAATAGCCAGGGCAGACGGGTCACTGTTCATGCGTTCTACAAAGTTGCGGTCAATCTTGATGCAATCGACCGGATAGTCCTGCAAGCGAGTCAGCGAAGAATGTCCAGTACCGAAATCATCCAGCGAAATCTGGATTCCAGCCTGTTTCAGCAGGTTGAGGGCGCGAACCACATAATTGGCACCATGCTCGGACAGGCTCTGTTCGGTAATTTCCAGTTCAACTTTGTGGGCCGGAATATCGAAATTGGACAGGCGTGCCAACAGTTTTTCGGCATAGTCATCGCGCAGGAATTCGACCGGTGCAGCATTGATGGAAATCGGTAACAGATCCAGACCTTGTGCCTGCCAGCGACTCATATCTGCAAAGACTTTCAGTTGCATGGTCTCACTGATGCGTGAGGCCAGCTCATAGTCCTGAAAGGCAGCAAAAATTTCGGAAGGTAACTGAATGTTCTGATTCTGATCTTGCCAGCGTAATAGTGCTTCGAAACCAATCACTGCACCATCAGAAAGACGTACTTTAGGTTGGTAATAGGGAATGATCTGATCGGCCAGAATAATCTTGCGAGCCAGAGTCAGCTGCTTGGTTATATTTTCCAGTGACCCACACATTTCCTGATTAAACATGCGGATGCCACCACGACCACTATTTTTCAGGTCATTTAAGGCGATATCAGCACATTTCAGCAGATTAGAGGTATTCAATGCATCACGTGGATAGATGGCACAGCCAATACTCATGGCACTGCTGATGCTATTGCCGACATAATTGATGGGCTGATCCAGCTGGGCATAGGCCATTTGCGCCGTTGCCAGCAGCTGCTCTTCACTTTCCAGATTTTTGACCAGTACGGCAAATTCATCGCCACCCAAACGGGCGATGATGGTATTTGGCCCGAAGCAGGTCTGGAAACGTTTGCCCAAGACATGTAGCAGATGATCGCCGGCAATATGGCCCAAGGTGTCATTAATATGCCGGAAATAGTCCAGATCAATCAGCAGTAAACCCGCCATGGTCTGCTGTTGTTTGGCCTTTAAAAGCACCTGCTTAAAGGTTTTATAGAAGGTACTACGATTATACAGGCCGGTGAGTTCATCCCGTTTAATTACTTCTTTTAAACGCGTTTCTGCAATTTTTTGCTGACTGATATTACGTGATACACAGAGGATATTTTGAGTAATATTCTGCTGATCCAGAATCGGGGTGAGCAGATGATCCCAATATTGGATCGGTTGATCTTTGATCTGGATTTTGCTGGAGAAACGGCTGTTTAAGCCTTGGGCTGCCTGTTTCAAAGCACGTTGCCCGGATTTTCGGGCTTCAGGGGTTAAGCGATTTAACCAGCACAATGAACGGTCCTGATCTTGTTCTGCGGTCTCATTTGCTTGTGCGAGACAGCCAGCTTGGTTGCTATGCTGAATCTCGCCTTCAGGACTGATAATGTTGATGCAGTCTGCGCTGGCATCCAACATGTTTTCCTGGGTTGAAACAATCTGAGAAAGTTGCTGTTGGATTTCAAAATAATCATGCACATCAGTCAGGGAAACGGCCCATTGCAGCAAATGTTCAGGTTCATGATGAAATTTTACCGCTAGGGTACACATGCGATAATGGGTATCACTGCGTTTAATCCGGCACTGGGTTTCAAAGTTCTGATGCTGATCCAGCGCAGCATGCCACTGCGCTAAAAACAGCTGCAAGTCTTCTGCATGAATAAAGCTCTGCCATTGCGGATGACCCTGTTCATTCAGGTTCACGCCAAGATAATCAGTCAAGGCATCGTTAAAATATTGCAGATGTTTTTTGTTGCTGACCCACAAGGGTTGCGGTAAGGCATCGATCAGATTTTTTAACAAAACCGATTCAGACAAGTGAACGTGGGGTGCAATCAGTGATGATGACGTCAGTGGCTTAGACCGACTCACAGCTCCCTGTTCAAATTTATCATGCTTCATGCATTCACCACTACAACCCAAAAGTGCCCAAGGGGCGAGATAAGTTTCTTTTAATTAGAATAAACAATATGAAAATTACACTGTAATTAATTCACAATTAATCATGTTCAAATTATTCGCTTTTATAGAGATTAATTCATTCAGAATTAAAAAAATAGAGGATATCTACATAAATTAATTTTTTATGCTTGATGTTTGCATTCTTGGAATCAAAACTGCTGATGTTAGAATGAGATCAGAATTTAGTTTGAGCCAATAATAACATGTCAGATAGTCATATCCCGCTTCCAGAACGCTTACGGCCACGCGACCTTACACAGATTATCGGGCAGGAACATTTGCTGGGAGAACATGCGCCCTTACGCCAGATGATTGATCAGGGGCATCTGCCTTCGATCATTTTTTGGGGACCTCCCGGGGTCGGCAAAACTACCATTGCCTTATTATTGGCTCAAGCGGTAGACCGGCCTTTTATCAGTCTGTCTGCCCTGAATACCGGCGTGAAAGAGCTACGTGAAATCATTGCCGAAGGTGGCGATTTGCTGACGCCAGTGGTGTTTATTGACGAAATTCACCGTTTTAATAAATCCCAGCAGGATGCATTATTAAATGCGGTCGAGAAAGGCAAAATTACCCTGATTGGCGCCACCACCGAAAACCCGTCTTTCGAAGTGAATAGTGCTTTGTTATCACGTTGTCAGGTGTATAGCCTGAATGCGTTGAGTGCTGAATCGATTCAGACTTTGTTGACGCAAGCCTTGCAAAATGACTCTTTCTTACAGGAAAGACATATCCTGATTGAAGAATTTGATGCCCTGATCCAGTTCGCGGCAGGAGATGCCCGCAAGGCGCTGAATTTACTGGATCTGATTGCCAGTACCTTTGAAGCGGATATGGAAAATATCATTACCAATGCGGTGGTGGTGAAAGTGGCACAGCAAAATATTGCCCGCTATGACAAGTCTGGTGAGCAGCACTATGATTTAGTTTCGGCCTTTATTAAATCAATTCGCGGCAGTGACCCAGATGCGGCCCTGTACTGGATGGCACGCATGCTCAAAGGCGGTGAAGATCCGGTATTCATTGCACGGCGCATGTTGATTGCCGCATCCGAAGATATCGGCAACTCCAATCCAAATGCTTTGCTATTGGCTGGTGAATGTTTCCGTTCTGTGCAAGCCGTAGGCATGCCGGAATGCAGGATTATTTTGGGACAATGTGCGGTTTATCTAGCGACCAGTGCCAAAAGTAATAGTACCTATCTGGCGATTAACAAGGCGATGGAACTCGCAGATAAAACCTCAAATCTGCCAGTGCCTTTGCACTTAAGGAATGCACCGACCAAACTGATGAAAGAACAGGGCTATGGCGTGGATTATCTGTATCCGCATAATTATCCTGAGCATTTTGTGCTGCAAGAATATATGCCGCCAGAATTGAAAAATACCAAACTGTATGAATCAGCACGTAATAAACGTGAAGTTGAAGGGGAGCGTTTACAGCAACGCCGTTGGCAACAGCAACAACAGTAGCAATAAAGCTGGGTATCTCAACTAATTGAACAGAGTAAAAAAAGCCCAATTCAAGGTGAATTGGGCTGAAAGTAGGATGTTTTTTGAGGGAGATAACATCCTAGAGGGTAGAGGAAAAATCTGGTCGGCAAATATGGAGCTAAGTGCATCAATTCACTGATTTGCCTGGTATGAGATAATATTAATGCAGATAGTTTTTGATGTAAAAACGATCATTTTAATAATAAAAATTTATTTTTCCGATTAAAAACCGGAAATAAAAAAACCGAGCTAAAAAGCTCGGTTTTTTCGAATCTGCGCATTTCCAGATTAGATGTTGTCCAGGTTGATACCTAAACGGCCAGCCACTTCTTCATAGGCTTCAACCACGCCGCCTAAACCTTGACGGAAACGGTCTTTATCCAGTTTTTTCTTGGTGTCTTTGTCCCATAGACGGCAACCGTCTGGAGAGAATTCATCACCAAGTACGATACGGTCGTGGAACACACCAAATTCAAGTTTGAAATCGACCAGAATCATGTTACCTGCGTCAAACAATGCTTTAAGCACGTCGTTCACTTGGTAAGTCAATTCTTTCATTTTCGCCAATTGTTCAGCAGTTGCCCAACCTAAAGCAATGGCTTGTGATTCATTGACCATTGGATCGCCAAGCGCATCATCTTTAAAGAACAATTCAAATGTTGGAGGAGTCAGTTCCTTGCCTTCTTCCACACCCAGGCGGCGGCATAAAGAACCTGCTGCATAGTTACGGATCACACATTCAACCGGGATCATATCCAGTTTTTTCACCAGCACTTCATTTGGAGTCAGTAGCTTTTCAAAGTGGGTCTCAATTCCCGCTTCTGCCAGTTTTTCCATGATGAAGGCGTTAAAACGGTTGTTCACCTTGCCTTTACGATCTAGTTGCTCAATTTTTTCGCCATTGAATGCTGAGGCATCATCGCGAAAGACTAAAATCAGATGGTCTGAACTGTCTGTGGTGTAGACAGATTTCGCTTTACCAGTATAGAGCAAGGTTTGTTTTAACATGAGGGAACCTTTTACAAAAAAAAATGCCTAGAAATGTCTAGGCTGGCCAATTTTGGTAAATCTGGTTGAGCAGTTCTGCAGCTTTTTCACGGTCGGCAAAACTGTTATCGGCATTGAACACAGCGAGGTTATTACTCGAACCGACAGAAGATAATCTTAATACATAGGTCTGCTGGTCGACCTTAATCGTGACTTCGTAACGATTTTTGCTCTGCGCAACGATGCTATGATTCAGACTGCTGAGGGTGGCAAGTGTATATTGCCAAATTGTAGCAGAATTTCCCTCAATTTTAAGCAGCGGATTAAGATTTCCGTCAGTGACCAACTGTGGTTGACCCACTGTATTGGTTTCGGTTAGATCAGCTGTATTTGAGTTTTCAGTCTGGGCTTGTGGGCGTGGCAAGGCAAAACGGTTGCCACGCTGGTTTTCAAGCTTCGGTGCATGTTCAATTGCAAGCGGATCAACTGTTGGAGCAGGATACAATGGCGTTGCAGGACGAACCATGGCGCCTTCAGGATATTGTAAAGCTTCCAGGGTAGTAGTCTCTTTATAGTCTAAAGTGCCGTTATTAAAGGCCATTGAACTACAACCTGCCAAACTGAATACTGAAAGTGTAAGGCTAAGTCCTAAACGTAATTGCATAATCTTGTGCTCTTTTATTTAATAACGCCCGCTTCGACCAGTGCTTCATGAAGCGGAGCGCGATATTGTTCTGCAAGTGGTGTTAATGGAAGGCGAATACCCGTACCAATTAAGCCCATGTCATGGAGTGCCCATTTCACAGGAATTGGGTTCGATTCGCAAAATAAAATATTGTGTAAATTTGCAACCTGAGCATTTAACTGTTCAGCTGTGGTTGCATCACCGGCAATGGCGGCAGCACACACTTCGCTCATAGCTTTCGGAGCCACATTCGCTGTGACCGAGATATTACCTTTGGCACCATGACCGATCAGCTGATATGCAGTGGCATCATCACCCGAATAAACAGTCATGTCTTTGCCTACAAGACCTTGTAGCAGTTCAGCACCGCGCGGTACATCGCCAGTCGCATCTTTAATACCGATAATTTGTGGAATATCCGCCAGGCGAATCACGGTTTCATTGGCCATATCCACACCGGTACGGCCTGGAACATTATAAAGAATCTGTGGCAGGTCAACAGCTTCAGCAATAGCTTTATAATGCTGATACAAGCCTTCCTGAGTCGGTTTGTTATAATATGGCGTTACCAGTAAAGCGGCATCTGCCCCTAGCTCTTTGGCTTCGCGGGTCAGTTCGATCGCTTCACGGGTCGAGTTCGCACCTGTGCCGGCAATAATAGGAATACGTTTGTTGGCCACACGAATGATTTCTTTGATCACCTGGGTGTGTTCACTCATACTGAGAGTAGAGGCTTCGCCTGTTGTTCCAACGGCGACAATACTGTTGGTGCCCTCTGCAATGTGCCATTCAACCAGCTTCTCGAGACCCTTCCAATCTACGCTGCCATCTTCAAACATAGGGGTGACGATTGCGACTATGGAACCTTGAATGGTCTGTGCTTGCTGAGTCATTTTAAAAAACTATCCTATTTGTCCATCCGAAAGGAATGAGAAAACATAAATTGGGATGGATTTGTATTTTGATTTATAGCAAATTCAATAGATTTGCATTGAATTGAATATTGCTTATGCAAATTATGACTGATCAAACGCATAAGAACAATATGCTTTAGTAAAAGCTACTGAATTCTTTATACAAAGCCTTTTGGAAACAATCAAGTAATAAATAAGATGATTTATAAAGCAAAATCCTGAGACCAAAGTTATGTCTCCAGTCTAGACAATGGAGGAGATTACCCCAAATGAACCCAATAATGATAAGGCTTGTGCAAAAAGATCAGCTGAAAACTGCCATTTTTATGCCTTTTAATTTTTGATTAATAGTTATATTGGATAAATTGAGACCTCGTACATCTTGATCGTACTCTCGTACCAAAACAAATAAAGCCAAAAACGACTAAGACTAATCTTTTTTAAATATCAATAAATTGAGAATTTTTTTTCTTATCGGTTAATTTTTTAACTTGATGTATAAGCTTTAAACTCTAAGTCTTGAACTTTATGATGTTCTGATTAAGTGTTTTTGCGACTTTATCAGTCAGCATCTTCAATTCATCTACTTCAGCTCCTTATGGAATATCCAAGCAAAACGTTCAACTTATTGATAGTTATTTCTGCAATCAGGCTCATAGATGATGGCTGTCTTTTGTAACGCTGATTGAACAAGGATAATCCAATGGAAAAATCAGACAATAAGCATGCTATCGTCACGGTCGCGATCTGTTTTCTGATTGCGGTGATTGAAGGCTTAGATATTCAGGCAGCCGGAATTGCTGCTGCAGGTATTCGTGAGCATTTTGGTCTCGATAGTTCCCAGTTGGGTGTGTTTTTTAGTGCAGGGATTCTGGGTTTATTACCGGGTGCACTGGTTGGTGGTCGATTTGCGGACCGCATTGGCCGTAAGAAAGTCTTGATCTGGTCAACAGCAATATTTGCTGTATTTACCTTATGTACGGTTTGGGTCAATAGCTTTAACAGCTTGCTGGCAATGCGTTTCCTGGCTGGAGCAGGTCTGGGCGGCGCGATGCCAATTCTGATCACGCTTGCTTCTGAAGCAGTCTCTCCACAAAACCGTGGCCGTGCAGTGGGCTTGATGTACTGCGGCATGCCAGTCGGCGCAGCGATTTTGTCTTTGATTGCGGCGACTGAATTTGGTGCCAACTGGAAAAATGTTTTCTATCTCGGTGGTCTGTTACCGATTTTTGCCATTCCGCTGATGATGCTATTTTTGCCTGAATCGCAGGAATACCTGAAAGCACAGAACAAAACGGCTGCAGAACTTGCCGTTACACCGAAGGGTTCATTTAAGGATCTGTTTAATTCGGACAACCTGTTGCGTACGCTGTGTATCTGGGTGAGCTACTTCTTTACCTTGATGGTGGTTTACATCATGTTGAGCTGGTTGCCATCATTGTTTATGGAACTTGGCTTTACCCGTAAAGATGGTTCAACTGCACAATTCTACTTCATGGTTACAGCGACGATTGGTACGATTATTTTGGGTATGCTGACCGACCGCTGGAAGAAAGCCTATGTGATCCTGTTGATGTACGGCGGTATTCTGGCAGGTCTACTGGCGCTGAATGGTGCAAGCTCGCTGAACCAGATGTATATGGCAGCAGCATTGGCCGGTGCCTTCGTGATTGGCTGTCAGGGTGTACTGTATGCCTTCGGTAGTATCGTTTATCCGACAGAAGTGCGTGGTACTGGTGTTGGTGTTGCATCTGCAGTTGGCCGTATCGGTGCCATGCTGGGGCCAGTCATTGCCGGTCAGTTATTGACAGCAGGTTTCGGTGCTGCGGGGGTCATTACTGCTGCGATCCCATGTATCATCATCTCTGCATTATGTATGCTGTTCCTGGTGAACCGCACTAAAGTGTAAGGTTCAACGATTTAAAAAAGCCTGCTCTTGCAGGCTTTTTTATTTTCTGAATTTAAGAATTAAATACACTGTTTTATTATCAAAAAGACTCATCACTTTATCTTAAAACTTATTTTTTTTGCAGAGATCTAGCTTGATACAAGCCCGGAACTCATCTCATATTTGTCAAAAACAATGAATCTATTGATCTGCTCATATACACATGCCGAGAATACACAGTCATGCCATTTTTAACCGTAGAGCTAAAAATCCTGAGGTATTTTGCGCTATGCTTGGGCATAAATCGAGATTTCAATGGATGAAAACAGATGCAGAATAATGTTGCTTTACTGGTCGTAGACGTACAAAGAGGATTTACCCCGGGAGGCAATCTGGCTGTAGCCAATGCTGACCAGATTATTCCAAATATTAATCTATTGGGGCAGCATTTTAAGCATATTATCCTGACCCAAGACTGGCATCCGGACAACCATATTTCTTTTGCAGACAACCACCCCGGCAAAGTAGCCTATGACAGCATTCAGCTGGATTATGGCACTCAGGTCTTATGGCCAAAGCATTGTGTGCAAGGGACACGCGATGCCGAACTGCATCCGGATTTAAATTTACCGCAAGCACAACTCATCATTCGCAAGGGTTTTCATTCCCAGATCGACAGTTACTCGGCCTTTATGGAAGCTGACCAGAAAACCCCGACGGGTCTTGCTGGCTATCTGCGTGAACGTGGGATTGATACCGTATTTGTGGGCGGGATTGCTACGGACTTTTGTGTGGCCTGGACTGCAATCGATGCCTGCAAACTGGGCTTTAAAACCTATGTGATTGCCGATGCCACCAAGGGCATTGACCTGAATGGTTCCTTGCAACATGCCTGGCAGGATATGCTGTCGCATGGCGTGAAACGTATCTATGTGAAAGATATTGTTCAAGCAGCTTAACACTGGATAGGGATAGAACTTAATATCCCTTTGATCTTATTTATATTTGAATATAAAAATTCAGGCATCAACGGGTGCCTGTTTTATCTTGCTTTTTCTCCCTTAATGTCACCTGGATGAAACCCATGTCAGCCTTGCTCCAGTTTAGCCAATTTGTCCAAAAAACCTTTGCTTTATGGGTCGTATTTTTTTCCGGTATTGCCTTGATGATCCCTGATGCTTTTGTCTGGTTACTGGCTTATATTCCGTGGATGTTGGGCATCATTATGTTTGGCATGGGCATGACCATGACCGTGGGAGATTTTAAAAGTGTCTTGCAAAGTCCGAAAGCTGTGGCAATTGGTGTCGTCGCCCAGTTTGTGGCGATGCCAGGCTTGGCTTATCTGCTGTGCAAACTGTTTCAGCTACCACCAGAGATTGCGATCGGGGTGATATTGGTGGGTTGCTGTCCGGGCGGAACGGCATCCAATGTGATTACCTATATGGCCAAGGGCAATACTGCCTTGTCTGTCGCCTGTACATCGGTTTCTACATTACTGGCGCCCATTCTAACTCCGGCCATTTTCTATGTGTTGGCCAGTCAGTGGATTGAGATCAATGCCTGGTCGATGCTGGTGTCGATCTTACAGGTGGTGTTATTCCCGATTATTCTGGGCTTAATCGTACGGGCGATACTCAAGCAAAAAGTCACAGCCTATATTCAGGTGATGCCGTTGATTTCTGTAATAGCGATTGTGGCAATTGTCGCGGCGATTATTGCCGGCAGCAAAACCCAGATTCTGGAATCCGGTTTAATGATTTTAGGAATCGTGGCCTTACACAATGGTATGGGCTATTTACTGGGTTATTGGACCAGTCGTATATTTCACTTGGCAGAAATAGACTGTCGTGCAGTATCCATTGAAGTCGGGATGCAGAATTCTGGTCTGGGTGTGGCCTTGGCGGCAACCCATTTTGCCGCATCACCACTTACCGCTTTACCAAGTGCCATTTTCAGTCTGTGGCATAATATTTCAGGGCCAGCTTTAGCCACTTATTGGGCTGCCAGACAAACTGAAAAAACAGACACCTAATTGCAGTTTGATGACAGCGCACAACAAGCCAGAGCATGATGTTTTATAATTTTAAAAATTAAAATATTAATTTATATCGATTTATCGGGCTTTGTAACATAAGTGTCATGAAGTCTGCCTAAGATCGCCCCTCAATGATGTGAAACAACAGACTGTAATCAGCAGCATTGAGAGGGCATGGAACAATTTCAGCATTCGTCAGCGACCTATTTTAATCGGGAACTTTCCTTATTTGAATTTCAGCGTCGTGTCTTGGCACAAGCACTCGATCCGAATTTACCGATTTTAGAGCGCTTAAACTTCCTGATTATTTTTTCCCGTAACCTGGATGAGTTCTTTGAAATCAGGATTGCCGGGCTGATGAAACAGCAAGACCTGAATGCGACTACCCGGACGCCTGATGCTGTACCCACCGAGCTGATTCTACAAGAACTGTCCCAGTCCATTCATGCCACAGTTAACAAGCAGTATGAGGTGCTGAATCATGCGATTTTGCCTGAACTTCAGGCGCAGGGTATCCAGTTTCTTCAATATCAGGATCTTCTGGAAAAACACAAGGCGTGGATTGCAGCCTTTTTTGCCAAAGAAGTACAACCGGTACTGACCCCGATCAGCCTGGATCCTTCACATCCTTTTCCACGTTTGGTGAATAAAAGTCTGAACTTTATTATCAGCCTAGAAGGTAAAGATGCCTTTGGCCGTGAAATCGAGATGGCAATTGTGCCGGCACCACGTTCCTTACCCTGCCTGATTAAAATTCCGGAAGATGTCACCGGAAACAATACCACCCAGATCTTTCTGACTGCGATCATCCAGCAGCATATCAGTGATTTGTTTCCCGGCATGAAAGCGACCGGATGTTATGCCTTTCGGGTTACCCGCAATGCCGATCTGGTATTGTCGGAAGATGTTGACGATCTGGCAGTGGCCTTAAAAGATGAACTGTGTTCGCGCCGCTTTGGTCGTGCAGTACGTCTGGAAATTGAAAATGACTCTCCACAGAACATCATCGACTATTTGCTGGATGAATTTAATCTGACGGAACAGGAACTGTACCGGATTGATGGACCAATCAATTTGTCCCGCCTGAGTACCAGCTTTGAGCGTCCGGAATTAAAGTATCCGCATTTTAGTCCTGTGATTCCCAAAATTTTCCGTAAACAGAAAAGTATTTTTGAAATTTTAAAAGCACAGGATGTGCTGCTGCATCATCCTTTTGATTCATTCCAGCCGGTGATTACTTTACTGCGCGAAGCGGCCAAGGACCCAGCGGTGCTGGCGATCAAGCAGACGCTATACCGCAGTGGTCCGGATTCGGAAATTGTTCAGGTGCTGGCAGAAGCCGCACGGAATGGCAAGGAAGTCACGGCCGTGATTGAACTGCGGGCGCGTTTCGATGAAGAATCTAATATTATGGTGGCCAATATTCTGCAAGAAGCCGGCGCGGTCGTGGTCTATGGCATCGTGGGTTATAAAACTCATGCCAAAATGATTCTGATTGTCCGGCGTGAAAATCAGGAATTACTGCGTTATGCGCATTTGGGTACCGGAAACTATCATGCCGGTAATGCCCGTATGTATACTGATTACGGCCTGATGACCACACAGCCGGATATCTGTGAAGATGTGCATCGCATGTTCCAGGAACTGACCGGCATGGGCAAAATGGCCAAACTGAAAGCCTTGCTGCATGCACCGTTTACCCTGCATAGCGAACTGCTGAAACTGATTGAGCAGGAAAAGGCATTTGCCCTGGCCGGCAGAGCCGCGCATATCATCATCAAAGTGAATGCACTTACCGAACCGCAATTGATTGCTGCCCTGTATCAGGCTTCGCAGGCTGGGGTAAAAATTGACCTGATTGTGCGTTCAATCTGCTGTCTGATTCCACAAGTTACCGGTATGTCTGAAAATATCCAGGTCCGTTCAATCGTAGGACGTTTCCTGGAACATACCCGGGTTTATTATTTTGAACATGGCGGTGCCAAGAAACTGTATTGTGCCAGTGCCGACTGGATGGGCCGTAACCTGTTTTCCCGGGTGGAAACCTGTTTCCCGGTGCTGGATCCAGAGCTGAAAAAACGGATTTATAAAGATGGCCTGATCAGCTATTTAAAAGATTGTCACAATGCATGGGAGTTAGATGCCGAGGGTCAGTGGCATAAAGTCCCTTGTCAGGATCCGGCTCAGCCTTATAATGCCCAGCAATATCTGCTGGAACAAAAACAGTTAAAAATTTAAGAGATAGGCCAAGACACACTGGCGTATTTGTTTTATATCCATAAAAAAGCCGGATGTTGGATCCGGCTTTTTTAATTGCAACATTCAGGGATATTTATGAGGCTTTGGACTGTTTGGATTTTAGAATTTCAGTTCTAAAAGTCTGTGCCAGCTCGGCGCTTTCAGCATCCATGCCATTCACCACAAAAGCATGACGGGTCAGGACATTGGTTGGATTCGGCATGCTGACCAGCTGGAAGTGATCACTCACATCTTTCAGCAAGGTGTTCGGTACATGTAAGGCACTTTCTTTCGCGACCAGATGCTGAGTCAGACGCTCCGCGGCCTGTACCGAGCTGAGCTGCATCTCCTCGACTTTAGAGGCAATCGCGCTGCGGGTTTGTAGCACAAAACGTTTTTCTTCACGATAGCGTCTATACAGCACTTCCGAAAGCAGCTGGAACACGGCACTGATCATGGTCAGGCAGGCCAGGGCATTCGGTTTGTCTGCTGTGATACTGATGGTGGCACCTTTTTCATCAAATTTATGTACGGTACAAATATCAGAACTATTTAACTTATAGCGTTGCACACAGAGTTCGGTGGCTTTATTCAGGAAAATCTGACAAAGATTGAAATAAGGCACCGAAACGGTTTTATTCACGCTATCCAGTAACTGTTTTGGATCGTAGAACTGGATGTTTAAGCTCAGGCTATCGCTCTCCAGTATTGCCGGCTTATGTTCCTTTTCTTTGGCTTTGTTTTTCACTGCCTGTTGGGCCTGGGCAATCGCCAGTGCCGCATTATGCTTTTCCTGTTCCAATGCCTGGGTCAGGGTCTGAATCTCGAATTTCAGCCGCGATTCGTTATTGATGCGCGCCAGATATTCGGTGCGGCTTGGACGTGCTACAGCACGATAAGCGACCCAGAGCAGACTATGAATGATGAACGAGAACAGAATCGCCAGCCATTGTGTGCGCAGAATTTCACCAATACTTGGTTCAATCAGGGTGATTTCAATCACACCGACTTTTTTCTCGTTTTGCAGCGCATCACGGACAAAAACTTCCCCCTCGCGGGTTTTGGTCAGTCCGCCAGTGGCTAAAACCTGAGCTTTCGCATCCAGAATCCGGATGGAAGCCACACTTGGATTGGTGGCATAACGATTTGCCAGCAACGCCAGAGAAACGCGGTTGGGCGGTTCAAGCTCAGACAGGCTGTCTGTCACCAGTTGACTGGTGATCAGCTGTCCCTGATTGGCACGGTTTTCATTCAGTTGGTGAGTGGTTGCCAATACCAGTAAAAAGGTATGCAGAGCAAAACTTACAATCAATAGGCTAGCAAATAGCCCTTGTCTAGGCGCATTCAACGTAAACTTCCAAGGCAATTCTGTTCAATTTCGATTATGATTCTAACAATAGTTGTAGCTCAGACCCGAGTCAATTCATGCGAGAAATCATTCTTATATCATTCTTAGGACCTGACCAGCCTAATCAATTTACACGATTAATGCAGGTTTTGTCCGCCCATTCCTTACAGATTTTAGATGTAGGGCAAGCGGTTATTCATAATCAGTTAACCTTAGGTATTGTTGTAGCCTCTGAAGACCAGACAGCGACAGCATTAGCCATGAAGGAGATCCTGATTCTAGCACATGATATCGGGTTAACTGTGCGCTTTAAACCGATCTCTGCGACTGAATATGATCAGTGGGTCAAAGAGGGTGGACGCACACGTTATATCGTAACGGCATTGGCCCCTGAATTAAATGCCTCTCATCTGCAAGCCGTGACCCAGATTGTCTCGGGTCAGGGCTTTAATATTGAAACCGTGACCCGTCTGTCTGGCCGCCCCATTTTAGATGGCCAGAGCGCAGGGCCAAAACGTGCCTGTGTCCAGTTCGGTTTAAGTGGACAAATGCTAGATGCAGCTGCCATGCGTGCGGCCTGCTTGAGCCTGTCCAATGAATTAAATGTCGATGTTGCGGTGCAGGAAGACAATGCTTATCGCCGTAACCGTCGTCTGGTTTGCTTCGATATGGACTCAACCCTGATCGAGCAGGAAGTTATTGACGAACTGGCAATTGAAGCCGGTGTTGGTGAACAGGTCGCAGAAATTACCGAACGTGCTATGCAAGGCGAGCTGGACTTCCAGCAAAGCTTCCGTGCACGTGTCGCCTTGTTAAAAGGCATGGACGCTTCGGTACTTCCGAAAATTGCCGAGCGCCTGACGATTACCGAAGGAGCTGAACGCCTGATTTCGACTTTAAAAGCACTAGGTTACCGTACTGCAATTCTTTCTGGCGGTTTTCAGTATTTTGCGGAATATCTGCAAACTAAACTGGATATTGATGAAGTGCATGCCAATGCGCTCGATGTGCAGGATGGCGTGGTCACTGGTGAAGTCAAAGGCCATATCGTCGATGGCGCACGCAAAGCACTCTTGCTCGGTGAAATCGCCCAGGAGATGGGAATTTCCCTGGAACAAACCATTGCAGTCGGTGATGGCGCCAATGACTTACCAATGCTCTCGATTGCAGGACTCGGTGTGGCTTTCCGTGCCAAGCCGCTAGTACGCCAAAATGCCAATCAGGCGATTTCTAGCGTCGGTCTGGACGGTGTGCTTTATCTGCTCGGTGTACATGATAAAGACCTGAACCGTGCATAAATACAGGCTTTGATTGATTTTAAACGCGACCTCCGGGTCGCGTTTTTTATTGCTTATGATCTGAGTGATATAAGGAATAGCTGAAATGTGGCTACAAAAACATCGATCATCTTAAACGGAAAAATAATTTTTTCACTTAAAAAAACTACTGATAATTTTGTAATGACACGCCAACATTGGCGCAGTCATTGATCCACAAAAATGTGAAAAGCAAAAAATGTAATGACAATATAATATCGCGACAAAGTATGTCGTTAGGCTGGATGACAGGACTTTTTTTATGCAAAAAACTCAGCATAATGCAGGCATAGAGATACAAATCAACAGATTTCATTTTATTGATTTAACGAAATTCAATAGATAGAAGCGTTGCAATATCAAGCGGGAACTATCTATCTGGATGGAGGGGTTTATATGGTAACAGCGCATTTAGCAACGATTGTGGGCTTCAGTTTAGTCGCTGTAGCTGTGCTTGCTGTGTTCTTCTCGCCTTATCGTCGCTGGTTAAGCTTTATGGCGGCCGGGATGCTGGTATGGGGCCTGATCGAGGTGATTCGTGTAGGAACTCAAACTTGGTTTGAGCTACCAATGACGTATAGTTATCTGAGCGCGTTAACTGCGGTCATGATGGTGGTGACTGGCCTGTTGTTGCGTGAAGATCGTCGTGCTGAGCGTGCTTTGGCAAAACGCCGTTGCATCGAACATACGCCGGTGTATGAAGACGACCAGCAGCAGCTTTCAAGCCGTTAATTCTACAAGTTGCAATGAAAAAAATGCACCCATGTGTGCATTTTTCAATTTGGAAATATGATACAAACTGCATAATCCACCTAGCCCAGAACTATGCTAGGATATTTGTCAATTTTCGTACAATTAGAATAGGCATCCTCCATGAAACTGTCGTCCATTCCTGTGTTAAAACTTCCTCTGGTTGACCTTAGTACTGATCCACTTGATTTGCTGGTCGCAGGTCTTGCGTTACGTATGAAGCAGTTAGCACGTACTAGCCCGAAATTTATTGAATTGGTACATGAACGCCAGTTTCGTATCCAAATCGGAACAGATGAGGGAATGGCACGTCAGATCGTTGTGAATAATGGTCATATCGATACTGTTTCAGGTGATGCAGAAAAAGCTGATTTTGTACTGCAATTTGCTGACAGTGAACAGGGTGTAAAAACATTGCTTAAAGGTGATCCAACTGCATTCATGAGTGGTATGCAAAGTGGCACGATTAAAATGGAAGGCGATTTTGGTCTGCTGGTCTGGTTTAACCAGGTCGCGAAAATGATTCCGCCTAAACTGCCAAAACCGGTCAAAGAAAAAGTGAAAATGGCACGTCAGTTTATTAAAGAGAAAACTGGTAAATAAGTTAAAAATCTTTCATCCAACCTTTTCTTTCTACCTTTGGGAGAAACACAAAGAGGGGGGTGAAAGGATAAAAGATTTTTAAAAGAAAAAGCCCTCATTAGAGTAATGCCAGTCAGTTAAGCAGACATTAGAAAAATGTAGTAAAAATGAGTGTATGCCAATACGCTCATTTTTTTTATGACTTTATCTGAAAATTTAGATTGCACCCTTCAACATTCTTTGCCTTCACTCAGCCATTTCAGTGAACTCATTGATTTAAACTGGATTAAAGAAAGCCTACATCAAACAGGTAAGGCTTCTATCAGGAGAAGAAAATTACCTGCCGAACATGTGGTATGGCTGGTAATTGGGCTTGCCCTATTTCGAGATCAACCGATCGGGTATGTCGTAGAGCAACTAAAACTTGTGTTTGGTACAACAGAATATTGTGTCCCCAGTGCAGCAGTGCAAGCACGACAACGTTTAGGACGAGAGCCCTTGAATACCTTGTTTTCTCTACTCAGCCAAGCCTGGTTTGAAGAATCCCAACAGCAATACTCAAACTTTCATGGCCTTAGTGTATGTGCTGTTGACGGGGTGGTTTGGTCTATGCCTTATACAGACGAGAATTTTGAACACTTTGGCTCATCTAAGGGTAAAACCGCTGCAGCCCCTTATCCACAAGTGAGAGCAACCTGCCTGGTAAATACCAGCACCCATGAAATCATTGATGCCCAAATAGGTAGCATGGATCAGGGTGAACTTACACTGGCAAATCGATTATGTCCTCCATCGCATAGTATTACCTTGTTTGATCGAGCCTATTTCTCTGCTGATTTCTTGATTGACTGGCAAACACGAGTAGAAGCCAGTCATTGGTTAATGAGAGCAAAAGATAATTTACGCTATGAGATCATTAAACGTAATTCCCCGCATGACTTTCAAATCAAAATGCCTCTTTCAGCTAGAGCCAGGAAGCTAAATCCATCATTAGGAGAATATTGGGAAGCGCGTTTGATTGAAGTTGAGCAGGCAGGGAAAATTAGACGTTATATCACTTCATTAATGGATTCAAAGGCATATCCACTGATAGGCTTGGCGAAGCTTTATGCCCAGCGCTGGGAAATAGAAATGTGTTACCGAGAAATCAAAAGTGATTTACAGGAAGGTAAGCATTTGAGGAGCAAGCAACCTGATTTAATTTATCAAGAATTATGGGGGGTCTTCATTGCCTATAATATTCTAAGAAGACAAATGAAACATATGGCTCAACGTGCAAAAGTCAGTCCTTTGAGAATCAGCTTTCATATCGCCTCTATCAGCATCCTGAATATATTAAGATTTGATTCTTTAGACTCCGCAGGGAATTTACCTAAACATCTAGAAAGTTTACTGGAGAAATCGAGGAGGTATGTTTTGCCTGAGAGAAGGGTTAGAAGTTGCCCACGAGTTGTGAAAGGAAAACCGCAGAAATACCCAAGAAAATGCCAGTCAATTTCTTAACTGACTGGCATTACTCATTAGAGGGCTTTTTTCATTCTAGAACAATGACAGTTTATTCAACTTCCAGATTAAACGTCACCGGCCCATCATTGACCAGATGCACTTTCATGTCGGCGGCAAAAATACCGGTTTGCACATGTTCAAACTGGCTTTGGGCATATTCTACCAGCTGCTCATAAAGTGCTTTAGCCTCGGCAGGCGGCATAGCTGGGCCAAAGTCTGGACGTAAACCCTTCTGGGTCTGTGCCATCAAGGTAAATTGTGAAACCAGCAATAAACCACCGTCGGCCTGGGCAACGTTCCAGCCCATTTTACCCTGTTCATCATCAAAGAAGCGGTATTTCAATATTTTATCAATCAGCTTTTTGCCTTTTTCCAGATTATCGTCTTTGCCTAAACCTAGAAAAACCAGAATTCCTTTTTCAATTTCCCCAGTGGTTTCACCCTCGACCACGACTTTAGCTTCTAAAACTCTTTGTAATAAGGCACGCATTTTACATATGGACTGCTAATGATAGATGGACGTGATTGTAGCAAGAATAAAATCTGGAGCAGTATGAGATGCTGTTTTTATGAGCTTTAAATATATGAAAATCAATTGATTAATTTTTTTAAATCCATTAAAGCGATTGAATTAATAAAAATAATCTGTTTTATCTATTTATTGTGTTGGCGTATCTTAGCCCATGCAGGAAAGGTAATAAATTGAGAGATTTAGAAATGTTTAAGCGTTCATTACTGGTTGCAATGATTGCAACTGTCACAGCTGCACAAGCTGCTCCTTTAACTAAAGACAATGGCGCGCCAGTCGGTGATAACCAGAACTCGATCACTGCGGGTCCAAATGGTTCAGTACTCCTTCAGGATGTTCAACTGGTACAAAAATTACAACGTTTTGGTCGTGAGCGTATTCCTGAGCGTGTCGTACATGCGCGTGGTACAGGGGCATATGGTGAATTCGTTGCGACCAAAGATCTATCTGATCTTACCCTCGCTTCATTGTTCAAAGCGGGGACTAAAACTCCAGTTTTCCTGCGTTTTTCTACCGTAATTCACGGTAAGGGTTCACCAGAAACTCTACGTGACCCACACGGTTTTGCATTGAAATTCTACACTCAAGAAGGTAACTGGGACTTGGTCGGTAACCAGACACCGGTATTCTTTATCCGTGATGCAATCAAGTTCCCGGACTTCATTCATGCCATGAAGCCAAGCCCAGTAACGAATGTCCAAGATGCTAACCGTGTGTTTGACTTCCTGTCGAGCCAGCCATGGGCAACCAACATGCTGACTTATGTGTATGGCAAGCAAGGTGTTCCAACTAGCTATCGTGAACAGGACGGTTTTGGTGTTCACGCTTACAAACTGTATAACGACAAAGGCGAATACAAGTACGTGAAATTCAACTTCCGCTCTAAACAGGGCGTGAAAGGCCTGAACGTGAAAGAAGCGGCTGAACAGCAGGGTAAAGATTTCAACCACTTGACCAATGATCTATATAACAACATCTATGCGGGTAATTTCCCGAAATGGGATCTATATATTCAGGTGATTGATCCTAAAGATCTAAACAGCTTTGATTTTGATCCGTTAGATCCAACCAAAATCTGGCCAACTGAGCTGGTACCAGAAACCAAAGTCGGTACTTTGACCCTGAACCGTATGCCGAAGAACTTCTTCAATGAGACTGAACAGTCTGCATTTGCGCCAGGTAACCTGGTTCCGGGCATCGAGCCATCAGAAGACCGTCTGCTACAAGGCCGTATCTTCTCTTACTCAGATACCCAAATGTACCGTTTAGGCGCGAATCACCAGCAAATTCCGGTGAACCGTCCAGTGGTAAATGTGAACAACAATAATCAGGATGGCTACATGAATATCTCTGAGCGTGACTCGGATGTGAACTATGAGCCAAGCCGTAAAGAGCCAAAAGCTGCCACTGAAAAAGCACGTGCGGTACAAACACCATTATCTGGTCATGTACAGCAAATTGGCGTGAAAGAGCAGAACTTCAAGCAGGCAGGTGAGCTGTACCGTTCATACTCGGCTAAAGAAAAAGATGACCTGATCATGAACCTTGCTGCTGATTTAGGCGCAGTGAAAGATTCAGAAACCAAGCACATCATGTTGTCTTACTTCTATAAGGCAGATGCGGACTACGGTACACGTATGACCAAGGCGGTAAACGGTAACCTGGCGACTGTTAAAGCCAAAGCTGCAAAATTAAAAGACTAATCCCGATTGGTCTTGAGGAACTGGTGACTAGGGCATAGCGCATCACCTCCAAAAAGTCCTGTAATACTCCAAACCTTTCCTGCACCCTAGGGGGAGTTTTACAGGCACTCCGTTTTTTATCTCATCTCAGGATAATTCAGTCTTTCAAGACTTAAATTCCCCTTCGATTTCTGCTGGAGTTCATCATGAAAGTTATGTCATCTATGTTTTTAGCCAGTATTCTCACGATAGGTTCCGCATTCGCAAACGTGACTGTCGCGAAGGAGATCTCCCCCGCTAAAAGCGTGGACAATATTCAGATGAACTCACAACAGGAACTGGTCGACCTGTTCTTTGCTGCCGCCAAAATTGGCAATAGCGAAGTTATCAACGAATTTTTAAAACATGGCTTTCCGGTCGATGTACGCAATAAAGACGGTTATACGCCACTGATGATGGCAACGTATTATGGCCATCAAGCGATAGTCAGCAGTTTGCTTAAACATGGTGCCGACCGCTGTGCTCGAGACAATCGAGGCAATACGGCCTTGATGGGGGCTTTATTCAAGATGGAATTTGCGATTGCCAAGCAGTTGCGTCAGGTGGACTGTGATGTCCAGGCGCAAAAAACCGGACAAAAGACCACAGCCGAATTTGCCAAGGTCATTGGCCAGGAAAAACAGCTACAGAAACTGATTCAGGAACAGGAAAAAGCTCAGACCAACACCCAGAAATAAACCGGGTTATGCTTCTGATACTTTTGTCGCAAATACAGCCAGCTGTACGTAAATCCTGCATTATTGCATGACTTTTTATGCTTTAATGCAGAGATAAGCACAGCGATATTCCCTTAGTTATGGCCCCAATTATCCATTCTCTGTTAGATACTGACTTGTACAAATTCACTATGTTACAAGTGGTCTTACACAAGTTTCCGCAAACGCATAGTGTCTACCATTTCCGTTGTCGTAATCTGGAAGATACAGTCTATCCACTGACGGATATTCTGGATGACCTGAATCATCAACTGGACCTGCTGTGTCAGCTAAAATTCAAAGAAGATGAACTGCAATATTTAAGAAGCTTACGTTTTATCAAAAGCGATTTTGTGGATTATCTGGAACTGTTCCAGCTCAAGCGCCGTTTCATCAAGGCCAGTATCGACAGTCAAGGCCGTCTGGATATTGTGGTGGAAGGCCCGATGGTTCAGGCGATGATGTTCGAGATCTTCGTACTGGCGATTGTCAATGAACTGTATTTCAGCCGCATTCGCACGCCTGAAGTGTTGGCTGAAGGCGAACACCGTTTAAAAGCCAAAATCGAGCTATTAAAACAGTATGATGCTGCGCAAAACCCCAATGATCCACCATTCTTGGTGTCAGATTTTGGTACGCGTCGCCGTTACAGTTTCGATTGGCAAAAGCATGTGGTCGAAGAATTTCACAAAGCCGCACCGCATGTGTTCCGTGGGACCAGTAATGTACTGTTAGCCAAAGAGCTGGGCATTACCCCGATTGGTACCATGGCGCATGAATTCCTGCAAGCTTTTCAGGCGCTGGACGTACGTTTACGTAATTTCCAGAAATCTGCACTGGAAAGCTGGGTACAGGAATATCGTGGTGACTTGGGTATTGCCTTGACCGATGTGGTGGGGATGGATGCATTCCTGCGCGACTTTGATCTGTACTTTGCCAAGCTGTTTGATGGCTTGCGTCATGATAGTGGCGACCCTTATGAATGGGGTGACAAGGCCTATGCGCATTATAAAAAGCTGAAAATAGACAGCAAAACCAAGATGCTGACTTTTAGTGATGGCCTGAATCTGGAAAAAGCCTGGAAATTGCATCAGTACTTTAAAGACCGTTTTCAGGTCAGTTTTGGTATCGGAACCAACCTGACCAATGATATGGGGCAAACCCCACTCAATATTGTGCTGAAACTGGTGGAATGTAACCGTCAGTCAGTAGCCAAAATCTCGGATAGTCCGGGCAAAACCATGACCGATAATGATACGTTCTTGGCCTATTTGCGTCAGGTTTTTGAGATCAATGAACCTGCTTAAGTCAGTTTGAAAAATTCATAATTTTTAAGAACCGTTTCTATATAGAGGCGGTTTTTTTATGCAAGCTTATTTAACACCAGGGTTTAGCTAAAATCTTGCTAATCATCTGCAAAGAAAGCACATCAGTGTAAAAACCAGCTGTGCTAAGATCAACAGGATTTGACCAATAATAGCCATGATAACGATGACCGCTGCAGCTTTTAATTTTGGCCTGCTGATTGAGGCAGAAGATTTAGTTCCCTATTTGGGCCATGAAAAACTTCGTATTGTCGACCTGAGCCGTGCCTCTGTGTATGAGCAGCTGCATATTCCGCATGCCTTGCATTTAAAGCCTAAACTTCTGGTGCGTCAGGAAGAAACGGCGATGGGACTGTTACCGGATACCGAAGGCTTGCAGGCTCTCATTGATTATCTGAATATTTCTCCTGAGCATCATGTGGTGGCTTATGATGATGAGGGCGGGGCATGGGCAGGGCGTTTGCTCTGGAACCTACATTGTCTGGGTTTTGAAAATACCAGTCTGTTGAATGGCGGGATTCATGCCTGGCTCGGTGCTGGTTTGCCGACTTCTTCCAGTCAGGAGCAGTTTGCACCAGTGAAGAACGTATTGCAGGTTAATCTCGAGCATCAGGCGAATTTTCAGATTGGCTATGATGAACTGCGCCAACAGGTTGAAAATCAACAGGTTCAAATTTGGGATTGCCGCACGCAAGATGAATATACTGGCCTACGTTTAGCGGCTCGACGCGGCGGTCACATTCCGGGAGCACGTCATTTTGAATGGAGTACTGCCCTTAATCGCGAAAATCATTTAAAATTACAGCCTTTACCACGTACTCAGCAGCGTCTGGAACAACTGGGCTTTGATTTGAATCAACCCGTTGTGGTGTACTGCCAGTCCCATCACCGCTCAGGTTTGGCCTATATTCTGGGTCGTTTACTGGGCTGGAAAATTCGAGCCTATGATGGTGCGTGGAGTGAATGGGGCAACCGCCTCGATAGTCCAATCGCTACAGGGGAGCTGCCATCTTGAGCATCACATCACGTTTAAAACAACAGTTTTTTATTAAAGCTCAACGATTAGTACCGCAACATCGCTTGTCTCGGGTGGTGGGTAAAATTGCCGCCAGCGAAAACCCGATTATCAAAACTGCTGCAATTACTGCCTTTAAGGCGCAGTATGGCATTGATATGTCGATTGCTGAACAGGCCAATGCCCTGAAATTCAAGTCATTTAATGAATTTTTTACCCGCGCCCTAAAAGAAGGTATCCGTGCGGTTGATCCAGATGCTACGAGCATTGTTTCGCCTGCAGATGGTGCGATTTCCCAGCTAGGTAAAATTGAAAATGGCGATGTGTTTCAGGCCAAAGGCCAGAAATTTACAGTTGAAGCACTGATTGCTGATCCGCAACTGGCCGAGCCATTCAAAAACGGTGAATTTGCGACCGTATATTTGTCGCCACGTGATTATCATCGGGTGCATATGCCATTTGCTGGCACCTTGACTGAAACGTTATATGTACCGGGCGAGCTATTCTCGGTCAATCAGGTGACCGCAGAAAATATTCCGGGCCTGTTTGCACGCAATGAACGTATGGTCTGTCTGTTTGATACTGAAATCGGCCGTATGGCGGTGGTATTGGTCGGTGCGATGATTGTGGCGGGTATTGAAACCGTGGCAACCGGCAAAGTGAAGCCTTCAGGCCGGATCGAACTTAATCAGCATGATCTGTTCCTGGAAAAAGGGGCAGAACTGGGTCGTTTCTACCTCGGTTCAACAGCAGTGATTTTATTCGAAGAAAATAAAATGCAGTGGGATGCCGTATTCAAGGCCAATTCTTTGGTGAATATGGGTGAAGCGCTGGGGCATACAGTTTAAAGATTTTACCCTCCCTTTATTAAATGGAGGTTGGAGGGATTAAATATTTTCTCGTTTAGAATAAATAAAAATCCCCCTCAGTCCCCCTTTAAAAAAGGGGGATTTCCTCCACTGCTGTCCCATAGTTTGATTTAAATAAAAAACCTGAGTCCAAATCGTTAAAATATGAGTGCAAACAAACACTTTAACGACCAGGATTCAGGTTTTGTCACATCAGAATACCGTATTTCATCAGCTTATTAAACCCGTCGTGCGACAGGATTTTGAGCAACTTGCTAAAGTACACCATGTTGGACAGAAATTTAGAGCGGCTTCAAGATGGGATCAGTTTATTGCCATCTTGATGTCTCAACTTTCCTGCAGGCAAAGTCTGAGAGATATTCAATCCAATCTGGAGTGCCAACAGGACAAACTGAGTCATTTCGGAGCAAAGTCTATTCCCCGAAGTACACTGGCACGAATCAATGAGCAGCAGCCTGCTGCCTTGTATCAACAGCTCTTTTACAAGTTGCTTAAATACTATGAACACTCAAAAGTAGCCCATAAATTTCGCTTTAAGAATCCATTATATTCCCTGGATGCCAGTCATATTGACCTGTCGCTTTCCTTATGTGAATGGGCCAAAGTTCACGACTCAAAAGCCAGCATGAAACTCAGCATAGGATTGAATCACAGCAATGATATTCCTGAGTTTATTGCAGTTGAAAATGGTAAAGAAAATGACATGTTACAAGGCCGAAAATTCCAGTTTCCCGCTGGCAGCATTGTAGTTTTTGATAAAGGCTATGTCGATTACCAATGGTATGCAAATCTGACTGCTCAAAACATTGGATTTGTCACACGTTTTAGGCCTAAATCTGTGTATCAGGTGATCCAGCAACATCCAGTGCTTGAATCCAAAGGTATTCTAAAAGATGAAACCATTCAGCTGAATAGCGCACATGCCCTAAAAAGAAAAGCCCCAGTGTTAAGAAGAATTGAATATAGAGATCAGCAAAGTGGCAAGCACTTTAGCTTTCTCAGCAATAACTTTCATTTAGCCGCCTCCACCATTGCGGCGATTTATAAAGATCGTTGGAAAGTTGAGCTGTTCTTTAAGGCGATTAAGCAGAATCTCAAATTAAAAGCGTTTCTAGGCCGCAGCAGGAACGCAATTCAGACACAAATCTGGATTGCGATGATCGCCTATTTATTGGTGAGTTTCGCTCAACATTTAGGGAAAACAGGTTGGACAGTTCAACGTTTACTCAGAATAATTCAAGTGAATTTGTTTGAAAGAAGAACTTTAAAAGCTTTATTTTCACCCGATAAAATACCCATAAAACAAGAGGAAGCTCAAATGAGCTTCCTCTTGTGAAAAATTGTGGGACAGCAATGGGATTTCCTCTCCTATTAAGGACACGGTTAGAGAGAGATCCAAATAAAAAAAAAGCACCCTCAGGCGCTTTTTTTTATTTCTAGAAATTTATCGTTTCACGACGATGGAATCGATCCCGCTATTCTGCAAGGTTTGCTGTGCGATAATCGCGGCTTCTGCAGAATCATAAGGGCCTGAAACCACGCGATACCAGACTTTGCCATTTTCTACACTGCGTACCACATCGGCAGATAAACCATTGAGAATAATTTCAGCACGGCGGGCATCGGCCTGATCCGGGTCATCAAAGCTGCGGACTTGCAGAATATAACTGGCCGGAGCGGCAACAGGCGCTTCACTGGCTTCTAAGCCAGGCTCAGTTGTGGTCGCCTCAGGTGGAGCTACTTCAGGTCGAGGCGCTTCTACAATTACTACCGTATCCTGATTTTTGTTTTCAGGGACGGCCTGTTCAGGAATAGGCGTCACTTGTTGCTGTGGTAACAGGTCATAAAAACGGTAATCTTTATTGGTATCTTCTTCTTGGACAGATTCAGCACTTGTTTGAGTTTTCGGTTTGACCGGTTCCCATGGCTTCCAGAGCATCAGTGCCATTAAAAAACTTAACACGATTAAAATGATCACGAGTGTGCCGAGCCAGGTTGGAATAAGTGGCTTTTTAGGCTTATTCGGTCTTTCAGATACACCGCGCTGCGTTTTTCCAAACACTTGGGATTTTCCTCTTATTAATCGGGACATATAGAAAAGGCATAACAGCAGTTATGCCCCTACTATCACTTCATCCTATGTGATCAGGATACAAAAGTCATCCTCTAGATCACAAATCACACAGAATTTTAATTTATCTGTATCTTCAAGCACATAGCTGAAGTTACAAAATGTCTGCTCAGCAGATAAACGGCAGTGTTTTGCTTACATGCTCGCTTCGAGCCTAGCTCTTGTCTTGCATCAATGTAAAAGCAGTGCTTTGACTATTTACCTTCTTGCATCAATGTAAAAGCAGTGCTTTACATTGATTCAGGAGCTGACACACCTAAAAGTTCTAAACCGTTACGCAGTACCTGACGCACGTTCACTGATAACAATAAGCGTGCTTGGGTCAATTCAGCATCATCACCGAGTACTTTATTGTCGTTGTACCAGCCGTGGAACAAGGCTGCCAGCTCTTTCAGGTAATTACCGATTTGATGTGGTTCATAGCTGTTTGCAGCACGGACCAGAATTTCCGGATAGGCCGCTAGTTTGGCCAGGATTTCAGTTTCAGCATCAAGCTCCAGCTTAGCCGCCAAATTACGTGCTGCTGTAGCATCAAAGTTGACATTGGTAGACGCTGCTTTTTCTAACATACGACAGATACGGGCGTGTGCATACTGGATGTAATACACTGCATTGTCCTTGCTTTGTGACACAGCAAGATCCAGGTCAAAATCAATGTGCTGTTCAGACTTACGCATTACGTAGTAAAAACGTGCAGCATCATTGCCAACTTCTTTACGCAGATCACGCAAGGTCACAAACTGGCCTGAACGGGATGACATTTGTACCATCTCGCCGCCACGCCATAGGCTCACGAACTGAACCAGAAGAACCGTTAATTTTTTCGAGTCATAGCCCAGCGCATCAATGGCCGCTTTTACACGTGCGATATAACCGTGGTGATCTGAACCCCAGATATCGATGATATCGGTATAGCCACGTTGTAACTTGTTCAGGTGGTAAGCGATGTCAGACGCGAAGTAAGTGGTCTGACCATTACGACGTTTCACGACACGGTCTTTTTCATCACCGAATGCAGTGGATTTGAACCAGATGTTGCCATCCAGTTCATACAGGAAACCACGCTGATCTAAGGTCTGTAAGGCTTCTTCAATTTTGTCTGTCAATGATTCTTCGCTGAACCATTGATTGAAGGTTACACCAAATTCGCCTAGGTCATCTTTAATATCATCTAAGATAGCTTTAAGCGCGGCTTGCAAGAATACGCGGTAGCCTGTGCCAATTAACGCTTGTGAATTAAAGATCAAACCATCGATGTGTTTTTCTTTATCGCCAGACAATATGACTTTATTGCCATCTGCATCTAATTCAGCTGCAAACTGTACATCTTCAGGCACGTTTTTATACACGTCAGCCACAGGACGTACATAGGCGTCGCCATCCTGATCAATAATGCTTTGCGCGATTTCTTTAACGTAGTCACCTTGGTAGGCATTTTTCGGGAACACCAGTTCCTGACCCGTTAATTCTAAGTAGCGCAGATAAGTCGAAGTCGCCAGAATGTCCATTTGACGGCCAGCATCATTGACATAGTATTCGCGGTCGACTTTAGCACCAGTCGCTTCAAGCAAATTCGCAACCGTCATACCATACGCGGCACCACGACCATGACCTACGTGCAGGCTAGAGGTCGGGTTGGCAGACACGAATTCAACCTGGATACGTTTATCCGCATTGACCTGGGTACGACCATAAGTCGCCTGTTGTGCCTGAATTTGATCAAGGACTGCAAAGCGCTGGTCAGCATTCAGGAAGAAGTTAATAAAACCAGGACCGGCAATTTCTGCCTTGCTGATATCCGCCACTTCAGGCAGGGCAGCAAGAATTTTTTCCGCTAAATCACGTGGCTTCATACCCGCAGCTTTCGACGCGATCATGGCAATATTCGACGCAAAGTCACCATGGCTTCGGTCTTTGGTACGCGTCAAATTACTTGTATTGTTCCAGTCAGATGGGAGTACGCCTTGTGCCTGTAAAGTGTGCACTGCATGATCGAGAGCTGCTTGTATTGCCGTATTCATAATCAGTCGAAAATAGAGATCGCAGAAAAACAGCAAATATAGCAAATTTCAGGCTGTTTAGGTAAAAGCATTTCTAGGGAATAAAAAGTAGAGGATCACTTCGTCAGAAGTTTTTGACTAAAGAAAGGGAAAATCAACGGATTAATCCCGTGAAAATAACACCAGTTTTCAGCTCAACATTTCAGATGAAAAAAACAATGCTTCACCCTACAGAATTTGGCTTATATTAGTCATCTGAAAACAGTAAAAAGAGCATGTCGTGGCTGCATCACAACGTCCGACCATTATCGGTCATATTCCTAAACTCCCTGCAAAATGGGCATTGATTATTGTGCCTTTTATCCTGTCCTGCCTGATGAGTGGCATTATTTCCATGATCAATATGCTGCGTAATCTTGGCTGGATTGATGGATTTATGGCACTCTGGTTTCATAACTGGATGATTTCCTGGGCGATTGCTTTTCCGATTGTGGTGACCTTATTGCCATTCGTACGCAAATTCACTGGGCTGTTGGTCGATATGTCCGGACCTCAGCCACCCAAATGATCATTTTTTAAATCTTAAATTTGATCTGGCTGGAGTCAATTCTTGAGCATTTTAAAAGTCGGGCTATATGGGGCGAATAGCATCATTTTTAAATTAAATGCTCCACCGCCGCCCGGATGATCCCGAGCACCAGACCGATACAGGCACCGACCACGACCCCATTGACCCGGATCATATGCAGGTCGCCGCCGACTTCATTTTCAATCTTGTCGATCATCTCGCTTGAATCCCATTCGTGAATGCGCTCGCTGATAAAGCGAATCACTTTTTCACTGTACTGGTCACTCAGGTCAACCGCGATAGAGCTCAAACGTTTATTCAGCAGCTCACGAACCGAAGCATTCGAGATGATATTTTCTCCGACCTGTTGAATGGCAATTCTGAGATTTTCCGCAATACCCGAATCAGGTTTTTGCAAGTCTGCCTTGATTGCATCACATAAAATCACCACGGCACCGCTGATAAAATTCAGTACCTGTGGACTATCCAGTAAGGCATCTTTGGTTTCATTCAGACGCTGGCTGGCTTCACTGTCATTATCTGCCAGCTGCAACATCCAGCTATGTCCCATGCTCTCAATTTTAAGTCGCCACGGATGATCTGGATCGGCCAGCATGGCTTCAACGCGCCCGATCACGGAATCAATACTGCGTTGCTGCACGTCAATCCCGATCCAGCTGGCGCCTTTGGCCAGTTTCCACACGCCCATTTCCTTAAACAGGTTACGGGTCAGCTCGCGGGTTTGTTCCGGATGCGAGGTCATCCAGGCATGCACCACATCCAGTCCGCGCTGTAGCACATCCTGATGGAAATCATTGTCCAGAACGGCATGCAGCATTTCGCTGGCCAGAGTATTGATCTGGGTATTTTTGACCCATTGCACGCTGTTGCTTTGGATAAAGCCGGCAATCTGTTCCTGTCCGACAAATTCAAAGATTTTAGGAACCGTTTGCTGAATGACCTGAGTCACTTGGGCATTATTTTGTGGATTGGCCAGCCAGCGTCCTGCAGCCAGACTCAGGTCGGTACTGTCCAGACTGCGTTGTACAATTTGCGGAGAAAGAAAATTTTCCTGCACAAAACGGCCCATCGACTCTGCAATACGAGCCTTATTACGTGGAATGATTTCGGTATGGTCGCGTAAAAACTTGGGAATGGGCAATCTGCCAAAAGGGTTACGAAACAGCACGGTAATCGCATACCAGTCCGCCAGTCCACCGACCACACCCGCTTCTGCCGAGAGCATCAGAATATGAATGAGCCAGACATATTCAGGTAGCAGTTTGGCTGCCACCATCAGTGCCAACCAGGTCAGTACGGCGACCACCAGGGCGATGGTCGCGAAACGTTTACTGCGTTGTAAGCTCGGGGAGATACTCTCTGTCTGCATAGATCATCCTGTCAGGAGGGATTGGCCGGTTGCGGTTGCAGCACTGCACCGGATGGACTTAAACCATATTTAGCCCCAAGTGACTGTAAAATCAAGCGGGCATCAAAGGCATCTTGAGGCGCCTGATTGGCTTTGAAGCATTCAATGGTATAAGCCACCTGGGCAGGATCCAGAGTCACGGTATAAGGACGGTCATAGAATGGGTCTGGCCAGAATCCCGGATATCGGCGGTAATACCCGTAAGGATAAAAGCTTGGCGCCGGATAGACGATGGCTTGCCGTGGAGGTTGCTGGGTGCGGTTACTTGGATCATTCAGTACTCTGAAGAATTGAAAACCATTTTGTACGGTAGTCTGTGCGGCTTTGAGCAGGGTAATTTCTTCAGCTGTGCCAAAGCTCATATTGGGACGGGCCTGAAAGCTGATACGGTAAGTGTTGCTGTTGAGGGGAGTGGTACTGTAGCGACCTAACTGATCAAATGTTAAGGGCTTTGAGGGTGTGGTTGCACAGCCAGTCAGGCTGATGGCAGCAATCATACTCAATCCCAGTAGCATGTTTTTCATGTTCGATCTCCTGATGCAATGATCCAGTTCAGACAGCCGGTCTTAAAAAATCTTAAAAACTGCTATCGGGTTGGGTCAGGAAAGTAAGTTCTTCATCGGTCGATTCACGACCCAGAATCTGGTTTCGGTGCGGATAACGTCCAAAGCGGTCAATAATAACTTTATGCTTTTTCTCAAATTCCAGATTGGTCGGATTGCCCAGACGCTGAAACAGTTTTAAGGCGAATTCATGAATTAGTTTGGATTCGCTGTGCATAAATGGCATATACAGAAAGGCACGTTGTTCTGGACTGAGCTGTTGATCCAGGTTCAGGCTGATGGCTTCCTGAGCCAAGGCCAGTGCCAGACTGTCTTGGGCAAAAGCTTGGGGAGAATCACGGAATAAATTTCGTGAAAATTGATCTAGCACAATAATTTCGGCCAGCCGACCTTCTGCTGTTTTACGCCAGCCCCAAAGTTCAGCCTGGGCTGCCTGCTGATGGGTGCTCATGAACTGCTGCGCAATACTTTGGTCGAATTCATGACTTTGGCTAAACCATAAGGGCTGGCTGTCCGCATGAAACCAAAAGTCTAAAATATCTTGATAATTCATAATATTTACAATTCATTAGCATCTATTTGTTAATAAAATCACAAATTTTCCATGTCTTATAGAGGAAGTTTGTGTTAAAAATTTGCCAAATTAAAAATCAATGGTTTGCCTGAAAACTAGGCAGCCTGTCATATGCCGGCACGAAATCACGTTATACTGATTAAACCGATGATTTTAATTTAATAATTTAGCCCCCTTAAGCGAGATTGTAATGAGTCAACCTGAATCGACTTCCCAAAATGTATTACCGACCTGGGTCGAGTCGTCACTCATCAAAGGCATGCTGCGTGGTATCGAGCGTGAAAGCTTGCGTATGCAAAGTGATGGTTTCCTGTCACAGGCAGCGCATCCTCGTGCCTTGGGTTCAGCCTTGACTCATCCACATATCACCACAGACTATTCTGAAGCGTTGATGGAGTTTATTACTCCGCCACAGGACAGTATTAAAAAAGCACTGGATTACCTCAGCGATATTCATGCGATTGTGCATCGTCATCTAGAAAATGATGAAAAGCTCTGGCCTTTGTCGATGCCCTGCATGCTGGATAGCCGCGATGACAGCATTCCGCTGGCGCAGTATGGCAGCTCGAATATCGGTCTGTTTAAAACCTTGTATCGTCATGGTTTGGGCGTGCGTTATGGTCGCCGCATGCAGACGATTTCAGGGGTGCACTACAACCTGTCTTTCCCGGACCATCTGTTCGAGGCCTTACAACAGCAGGAACAGGACGAGGCACTGAAAGTGCTGAGCTTGCAGGATTATCGTAGCCATCGTTATATGGGCCTGATCCGCAACTTTATTCGTCTGACTCCACTGGTGATGTTCCTGGTGGGGGCCAGCCCGGCAGTCTGCCAGTGCTTTATGACCGGTCGTGATCATCATTTGTTGCCTTTGGTAAAGGGCACCCTGTATACCCCTTATGCGACAGCATTGCGTATGGGACGCTTTGGCTATCAAAACTCTGCGCAGAAACAGCTCGGTATTTACTACAATAATTTGCAGGACTATCTGGACGGACTGCAAAAGGCGGTCAAAACGCCGTATAAACCGTTTAGCCGTTTGGGACTAGATGATGCCAATGGCCAGCCGATCCAGATCAATGATCATGTGCTGCAAATCGAAAATGAATATTACAGTCTGGTGCGTCCGAAACAGGTGCCGCTTGCAGGTGAAACGCCGTCACAGGCCCTTGAAAATCGCGGGATTGCCTATGTCGAGTTACGTGCCGTCGATGTCAATCCCTATAGCCCGATTGGGATTAATGAAGATACGGCCGGCTTCCTCGAAGTGGTAGCTTTGTACTGTTTATTGCAGGACAGTCCGGCGCTCCTCAGCGATGAACAGGATATCATTGAGCAGAATCAGGCCGAGGTCGTGAATCGTGGCCGTGCGCCAAATGCGGCAATTATGGAAAATGGTCAGTCTTATCCGATTGAAGACTGGTGTGCCATGCATTTACAACGTATGCATCCCCTGGCCAAGCTGTTAAATTCGGCCTATGACACCACCTTATATACTGATGCTCTAAAAACCATGATGATCCGGGTTGATGAAGTCGATGCCACCTTGTCTGCCCTAGTGGTCGGGGATACGCGTGAACAGGGCAGTATGTGGCATTTTGGCCAACATCTGGCCCAGCAACACAGCAGTGTCTATGAAGCGCATCAGCTCAGCCCGGAAACCCTGGCTTATTTTGAAGAAATGTCACAAAAGTCATTGCAGCAACAACAGCAACTCGAGCAAGATAGCAGCGTCAGTTTTGCTGATTATTTAGCCCAATATCGATAAAAAATAAGAGGATTCACCATGCAATGGGGTTATCGCTTCGTGAGTGGTCTGTTGTTTCTGGCTGCCGTCATCGGCATGGCATTTGCCTTATATCTTGAACATGTACAGGGTTTGGCGCCTTGTCCGCTCTGTGTCTTCCAGCGTGTCGGATTAATCGGATTGGGGATCATCTCACTCATCGCATGTCTGCATAATCCTGCATCCAATCTCATGAAGCGACTGTATGCCTTGCTAGGTTCGCTCAGTATTCTATGGTCTGTGGGTGTGGCTGCCCGGCATGTCTGGCTACAGAACCTGCCACCGGATCAGGTGCCGAGTTGTGGTCCTGGTCTGGAATACTGGCTGGAGACCTTGCCAATGCAGTCCGTGCTGCAACAGGTCTTAAATGGTTCAGGGGAATGTGCCGCGATTGACTGGACTTTCTTGGGTCAATCTTTACCTGTCTGGTCTTTGATCTTCTTCAGTATTTTATTGTTGATCAGTTTATGGCAACTGTTGCGTAAATATAAAAAGGCACCGGTTAAACGACTCAGAGATAAATATTAATTCCGTATTTAAAAAAAGCCCTCAATCGAGGGCTTTTTTTATTTACTTCAGTTTAGGTCAGGGCAATGCCTTCCAGACTGTCCAGATCCATCACATATTCATGAATCTGATCAAAGGCTTCATCTTCTACACTTGGATAGAACCAGCGTGCCACCTGCTCGGCCACCAGCGGATGATATTGAATTTCAAAATGGTTCAGGCCGTAAAAAATCGCCTTGTTTGCGTCCGGGACTTTGAGGTGGAAACGCGGATTGGGATGCTCGCCCAAAGCACTTTTAATACTGACCAGATAATCACCAATTACATGCAGGGTCTTGTTCTTGCGGTTTTCAAACTCGATGGTGCCGGCGACCAGATAGGTGTCGATATGAGAGGGAATCGGGGCAGGTTTACGGTGATCATCCATAAAGCCGATCCGTAGCGGATTATGCTCCCAGTCATCATCCCGGACGCTGCCATGGCGCAAATCCAGAATACCGTTACTGCGAATATTGACCAGATGGCCAAGCAGCCGGATCAGTGGAAAATGTCCAAGTTTGTCCTGCAAGCTAAAACCAAAACGTTCCAGTACCGCACCATGATGCGGTGAACCCAGACAAACCAGATTCTCCACCATGTTGACCCAGCTATACACATTCTGCTTGCCATAGAACAGTGCGCTGCGTGACACCAGCCCACCCATGCTATGGCCGATGAGGTCAATACTGGTAATTCTCGGATTACGAGCGACCAGATCCTGCAAGGTATTCGCCAGACTGCGGCCATTGGCAGAAATCCGGCGTCCGGTATTGTAATTCAGATAGAGCATGGTATTGCGATCGCGCTGCGCCAGTAATTTTGCCCCAATGCCTTCATATTTGCGATTCGACCAGTCTAAATGGTTCATGCATAAGCCATGCACAAACAGGATAATACGACCGCTCAGCTCACCTTTTTGCAGCGAGCCATAATGGTCATAAATCACCATTGGCAGAGCCAGAGGGTTCTGATATTTCAGCAGATAATCCCCGATAATGCCATTTAAGACACTGACCAGAAAATGCAAGGAAGGCGTCAGCGGTTTATTATGTAGTTTTGGGAAACGTTCAATAATCTGGCGCAGACCCGGGGCAATCAAGGTATTGCCATAATGAAACAACATGTCATAAGACATTTGATAGAGCCGCACAATCGAAAGAATATTCTGAATTTTTTCTGAGTTATTTTCACTTAAACCAAAAATACTCATTAAAATTTCGCGTTGAATACTCTTGATCAGCTCCTGGATCACATCGTTAAAGCGCATCGTTACCAGCTGCGCCAGACCTTCCAGTACATCGGCCTGACTCGGCGGGGTTCGGTCCCATCGACAATAGGTTTCATGTAACGGTGTCAAACTTGGCATCTGATCCTGTCCTTTCAATGAGCCGCATGTGGTGCCATCTTTCTTTTTAAAGAACTTCGCGGTATAAATTCTTTTTCTTGTTGAGTTTACGGATTTTGAGGGCCTCAGCTTAAAATAACGAGACTGAGAAAAGATTTTGGGCTTTTTTGTCAGACAATTTAAGCAATTAACTGGTCTTATAAAGTAGTGTACTTCACATTATTTAAATTAAATTTTGATGATTGATGGGTTTTTTGTTGGTAGTTCATGAATATCATTTATTTGCATGGTTTCAAGAGTAATTCCAACTCGATCAAGGGGAAATTGCTGCAACATTACTGTGCAAAGTATCCTGAAATTCAGGTACATTTACCCGATTTAAACATGTCACCGAACGCTGCCATTGCACATGTTTCTGGCCTGATTGAATCGATGCATGATGTGGCGTTACTGGGCAGCAGTCTCGGCGGATTTTATGCGACACATCTGGTCGCACAGCATGCTGTGCCTGCTGTACTGATCAATCCGGCAATGCGACCATGGCAACTGTTTCGTGAACTGTTTGACGAGCAACTGCCTTATCAAGTCCATCCGAACTGGTGTCTGGATGAGGCAGATCTGTTACAACTGCAGCAATTGGCCCTGCCTGTTGCACAAGATGCAGACAAAATACTGGTTCTGCTGCAACAAGGCGATGAAGTTTTGGATTATCGTGAAGCACATCGTTATTATAGTGCTGCGCATCCCCCTGCAATGCTGATGACTGAAGCGCATGGCAGTCACGGGATGGATGATTTTGCGGAAAAAATTCCGTTCGTCTTACAGTTTTTATTGGACTGCATAAAAAAGGAAACCGAATAACGTGTCTCAATATACGGCTCAATCTCTTGAAGTTTTATCTGGTTTGGATCCGGTCCGTCGTCGTCCGGGCATGTATACCGATACTTCTCGTCCCAACCATTTGGCACAGGAAGTGATTGATAATGCTGTCGATGAGGCACTGGCAGGGCATGCCAACAAGATTACCGTCACGGTCTATAAAGATGGTTCTTTATCAGTCGAAGACAATGGCCGTGGTATGCCGGTGGATATTCACCCTGAATATGGCCAGAGCGGTATTGAAATTATCATGACCAAACTGCATGCCGGCGGTAAGTTCAGCACCGATAATTACCAGTTTTCCGGTGGTTTGCATGGCGTCGGGATTTCAGTGGTCAATGCGCTTTCGACCCGTGTAGAGGTCGAAGTTCAGCGTCAGGGTAACCTGTACAGAATGGCCTTTGAAAATGGTGAACCGGTGGCACCGCTTGAAGTACTGGCAGGTAAGGCACCGAAACGGGTATCAGGAACTACGGTACAATTCTGGCCTGAAGCCAAATATTTTGATTCTCCTAAATTTGCCTTAAAAGCGTTAAAACATAATCTCAAAGCCAAAGCTGTTTTGGCGGCGGGTTTACAGATCAATTATGTTGATCAGATCAATGATGAAAAGATCACCTGGCAGTTTGAAAATGGTCTGGTTGATTATTTGATGGACGAGCTGGAAGACCGTGAAATTATTCCGGCACCGGCTTTTGTCGCCACAGGTGACGCAGAGCGCGCCAGCGCAGAATTTGCAATTTGCTGGAATGTCGAAGGGGGTGAAAGCGTCCAGGAATCTTATGTCAACCTGATTCCGACCGCACAAGGCGGAACGCATGTGAATGGTCTGCGTTCAGGCGTCACCGATGCGATGCGTGAATTCTGTGAACTGCGTAATTTGCTGCCGCGGAATATGAAACTCTCTGCCGAAGATGTCTGGGACGGCGTCAATTATATCCTGTCGCTGAAATTCCAGGAGCCACAGTTCTCGGGTCAGACTAAAGAACGTCTGTCGAGCCGTGAAGCAGCTGGGATTGTGCAGAATATCGCCAAGGATGCATTTGCATTGTGGTTGAACCAGAATTCTGACATCGCCATGCAACTGGCTGAAATGGCCATTTCCAAAGCCGGTCGCCGTTTAAAAGCTGCGAAAAAAGTAGAACGTAAAAAGATTGTGGCAGGTCCAACTTTGCCAGGTAAATTGTCGGATTGTGTAGGCCATGATCTGGATCAGTCAGAACTGTTTATTGTGGAAGGGGATTCTGCGGGTGGTTCGGCCAAGCAGGCGCGTGATAAGAACTTCCAGGCGATTATGCCAATTCGTGGAAAAATCCTGAATACCTGGGAAGTCTCTTCTGACGAAGTTCTAGCATCGCAGGAAGTACACAATATTGCGATTGCCATTGGCGTTGATCCGGGTTCGGATGACTTGTCTGAACTGCGTTATGGCAAGGTCTGTATCCTAGCCGATGCCGACTCGGATGGTCTGCATATTGCCACTTTGCTGTGTGCCTTGTTTGTAAAGCATTTTCCTACACTGGTCGAGGAAGGGCATTTATTTGTAGCGATGCCGCCATTATTCCGTATTGATGACAATAAAGATGTGCACTACGCTTTGGATGAAGATGAGCTGAATAGCATCCTGAAAAAATGCAAAACCAAGAATCCGCAAATCACCCGATTCAAGGGTCTGGGCGAGATGAATGCCAGTCAGTTACGTGAAACCACACTTGATCCAAACACGCGCCGTCTGGTGCAACTGGATCTGGATGATGCTCATCATACTGCAGGTTTATTGGATAAACTCTTAGCGAAAAAGCGTGCTAGTGACCGTAAAGACTGGTTGGAGCAAAAAGGTAATCTGGCAGATTTGGTGGTTTAAACTATCGAATTTAAGTAATAAAAAATCCCGCAAGCGCGGGATTTTTTGTTTTAAAACAGTGCAAAATTTATTCAATAGGCTGCACTTTATTTGTACATCATCTTCTATATCACTTCTGCCATGTTTTCATTGCTCTTTGCATGACCTATTTAGAGTTGAGTTCGGATACAGCATTTAAATACCGATTTAATTCTTTTTAGTATTACTAAATCAATGATTAATAATACAAATAATGAGATCAGTTAAAGTAAATTTTTTTATTTTTTGAAGCCTTGGCACAGAAATTGAATCATTCCATCCAGATGTACAACAAGACAAGCATGAAAAATGCACCATTATAAAGTTTGGAGAAAAATCTGATGTTCCAACGCAATTTATTTTCAAAAAGTATTTTAGCCGCAACCATGGCAGGGGCTGTTGCATTAACGGGGTGTTCAAAATCTGCTGAAAAAGCAGAAGCCCCGGGCGCAGAAAGCAAAGTCGCAGACAGCGGCGACACGATTAAAGTCGGGATCCTGCATTCATTGTCAGGCACGATGGCAATTTCTGAGACCTCACTGAAAGATACGGCCTTAATGGCGATTAAGGAAATCAATGATAATGGTGGGGTACTGGGTAAAAAACTGGAACCTGTGGTGGTCGATCCAGCATCTGACTGGCCACTGTTTGCAGAGCAAGCACGTCAGCTGATTACCCAAGACAAAGTCGCGGTAATTTTCGGTGCATGGACGTCGGTGTCACGTAAATCTGTCTTACCAGTGGTTGAAGAGCTGAATGGCTTATTGTTCTATCCCGTACAGTACGAAGGCCAGGAACAATCCAAAAATATTTTTTATACCGGTGCTGCGCCTAACCAGCAAGCCATTCCAGCCGTGGAATACTTGATGAGTGAAGAGGGCGGTAAAGCGGAGCGTTTTGTTCTGCTCGGTACAGACTATGTTTACCCACGTACCACCAACCAGATTTTACGTGCTTTTTTAAAGTCTAAAGGCGTGGCTGATGCGGACATCATGGAAGAGTACACGCCATTTGGTCATAGCAACTATCAAACCATTGTCGGCAATGTGAAAAAATTCGCAGCTGGTAAAAAGACTGCGGTGATCTCGACCATCAATGGCGACTCGAATGTGCCGTTCTATCGTGAATTGGGTAATCAGGGCATTAAAGCCTCTGATATTCCCGTCATGGCGTTCTCGGTGGGTGAAGAAGAACTGCGTGGTATTGACACCAAGCCATTGGTCGGTCATTTGGCGTCATGGAACTATTTCATGTCAGTGAAGAATCCGGTCAATACAGAATTTACCAACAAAATGAAGCAGTATGCAGTGGAATTCAAACTGCCGAATGCTGACAAACTGGTGACCAATGACCCAATGGAAGCGACCTATGTCGGGATTAATATGTGGAAGCAAGCCGTTGAAAAAGCAGGTTCTACAGAGGTCGATAAAGTCCGTGAAGCGATGGCAGGTCAGGAATTCAAAGCACCATCGGGCTATACCCTAAAAATGGATGCAAGTAACCATCACTTACACAAGCCAGTCATGATTGGCCAGATTCGTGGTGATGGTCAGTTTGATGTGGTCTACAAAACATCTCAAACTATTCAAGCAGAGCCTTGGAGCCCGTACATTCCTAAATAATACCTATCTTTTGCCTGCTACAGCCGTAGCAGGCATCCTCTGATTTTTTTCTTACTCTCCACGGAAAACTTCCAATGGAATAGGGGTGTATATAATGAATATTCGTGTGAATATCGCCACTATTTTTCTGTTGTGTATACAAATATTTTGTATGCAAATGGCAACAGCAGAAACCTCTTTACAACACAATAATTCAACCATAGCGATACAACCACAAGATGCGATTCAGCAATTTGTGAAAGGTGATTTTGCTCAACGTCGTGCTTTACTCAATCAATGGCCAGGCAGTATTGAACAGTTAGATCAGCTTGCAGAATATGTTGAAAACGACCAGCTTTATAGCGATTCTCAAGGACAAACCTATATTTTAGAAGCCGATGATCAGTTGCTCAGTTATCCAAGTTTAGATGCTGTTGCAGATTGGCCAAGCGACCTTGCACAAGTCACTTTGGTGAATACCTTGCGTAAAGCATTGACCTTTGGTTTGGCACAAAGCAAGTTGAAGTCGGATGATGCCTCTGAGCGTTTAGAAGCGATTGATATTTATGAAAGCAATCTTGCGGAACTTGATATAGCACATATCAATGCGCTGTATTTAAAAGAACAAAACAATAAAGTCAAAGCCCGTTTGGCACAACTGAAAGCGCGTCTGGATTATGAAAACTCAGATGTGCTCGTCAAAATTCAAGCCGCAAAAATTTTACAAGATTCTAATCGTCCTGATGTCTTGGCGATGATCGACAATGAGTTGTCACAGCCGACTATCCATCCTGAGCTGAAAGCAGCTTTAGTCGAAGCAAAAAGCGAGATTAAAACCAGGATTCAAGTCAGTGAATGGACAGGACATTTATTTTCAGGTTTAAGTACCGCCAGTATTTTGTTGCTTGCTGCACTGGGTCTTGCGATTACCTACGGTTTGCTCGGTGTGATTAATATGGCGCATGGTGAGCTCATTATGATTGGCGCCTATACCACTTATGTAGTGCAAAGCCTGTTTAAAAGCTATTTGGGCAGCTATGTCGATTGGTACTTAATCGCCGCGATTCCTGCGGCATTCTTGGTGAGTGGGCTGATCGGCATGTTGATTGAACGTACCGTGATTCGTCCATTATATGGTCGTCAATTGGAAACCTTGCTTGCAACCTTTGGGGTCAGCCTGATTTTGATGCAATTGGTACGCATGACTTTTGGTGCGCAAAATGTCGAAGTGTCGAATATTTCGTGGCTATCAGGCGGGATCTCAATTACCCCAAGTTTAATGCTGCCGTATAACCGTATTGTGATTATTGTCTTCACCATTGCAGTGCTTTTGTTGTTGGTTTACCTACTGAATAAAACCCGTTTTGGTTTGTTTGTACGTGCGGTGACGCAAAACCGTCAAATGGCACAAGCCGTTGGTATTCGTTCAAGCCGTATCGACATGATGGCCTTTGGTTTAGGTTCAGGTTTGGCCGGTTTAGCGGGCTGTGCTTTGGCACAAGTGGGTAACGTCGGGCCGGATTTAGGGCAAAACTACATTATTGATGCCTTCTTGGTGGTGGTTGTCGGTGGTGTAGGTCAGGTGTGGGGTGCAGTCCTTGCAGCGCTTGGTCTAGGTATTAGTGGTACCGCCTTGGAAATTGGCATTGGTGCGGTACTGGCAAAAATTGTTCTCTTGGTGCTTGTGATTTTGTTTATTCAAAAACGTCCACAAGGTTTGTTTGCCATCAAAGGCCGTTTTGTGGAGTAAGCACATGAAGATTACACAATTATTATCCGACAAACCGCATAGTGGCATTGCGATTGCCGTATGCTTTGCCATTTTATTGGTATTGCCATGGTTACACCTGTTACCTGCCGATTCAACCCTGCATTTATCTGCGTATTGGGTCACCTTGATTGGCAAAATCATGTGTTTGGCTCTGGTCGCTTTGGCACTGGATTTAGTTTGGGGCTATGCCGGAATTTTAAGTTTAGGACATGGTTTGTACTTTGCCCTTGGCGGTTATGCCTTTGGGATGTACTTAATGCGCCAGTCTGCAGGGGATGGCATTCCTGACTTTATGCGCTTCCTTAGTTGGACGGAAGTGCCATGGTTTTGGGTCGGTACGGAATACTTCCTTTGGTCATTGGTATTGGTGGTATTAGTGCCGGGCATCATCGCCTTTATTTTCGGCTTCTTTGCCTTCCGTTCCAAAATTAAAGGCGTGTATTTCTCGATTATTACCCAAGCTATGACTTTTGCCGCTGCATTACTTTTCTTCCGTAATGAAACCGGCTTTGGTGGCAACAACGGCTTTACCGGTTTTAAAACCATGCTAGGTATGGACATTACCTCGGCATCTATGCGTGCCAGCCTGTGCTTTATCACCGCATTGGTACTGCTGCTCTGTTTTGTTGGGTTACGTCATTTAATGAATAAACCTTATGGCCGTGTGTTGGGGGCGATTCGTGACAGCGAAAATCGTCTGCAATATTTGGGCTATCGCACGCTTTGGTACAAGCTCTCTGCTTGGGTGCTTTCTGCTGTGATTGCAGGGATTGCAGGCGCGCTGTATGTGCCGCAAGCAGGCATTATTAATCCAAGTGAAATGAACCCGGTGAACTCGATTGAAATGGCGGTGTGGGTGGCAGCGGGTGGTCGTGGCACTTTAATTGGCCCACTAATTGGTGCAGGTGTCATTAACGGGGTAAAAACCTATTTCACCTCGGCTTATCCGGAAGCATGGCTACTTATTTTGGGTGCGCTATTTATTGTGGTGACCATTTTCTTACCGAAAGGCATTATTGGTCTGTTTGACCGTTTTAAAAAGGAGCGTAGCGAATGAGCGAGGTCCTACAACCGCATGGTGGTCATGCCGCTGAAGGCTATGGCCGTCCTAAAGAACAAGGCGCGGATTTTACCCATGGTATTGCGCTGTATTTAGAAAAAGTCAGTGTTTGGTTTGATGCCTTTCGTGCCTTAAACGATTTGTCGCTTTATATAGAAGAAGGCGAATTACGCTGCATCATTGGGCCGAACGGGGCAGGGAAAACCACCCTCATGGATGTGATTACCGGTAAAACGCGACCAACCGAAGGCACAGCATTTTTTGGGCAAAACTACGATTTAGCCAAAATGAGCACTGAACAAATTGCGGAAGCAGGCATAGGGCGCAAGTTCCAAAAACCGACCGTGTTTGAAAATTTCACCGTCATGGAAAATCTGTTACTTGCTGCACCCAAAGACAAACGTGTGAAAAAAAGCTTCTTTAGCAAGCTTGATCCGGATGCACAAAATGCCTTGGATGAATCCCTCACTCAAATTCGTCTGCAAGAGTTCATTCATAAACCTGCTGGCTTGCTGTCACATGGTCAAAAGCAATGGTTAGAAATCGGCATGTTGCTGATGCAACGTCCAAAACTGATTTTACTGGATGAGCCTGTAGCAGGGATGACCGATGCCGAAACTGAACGCACGGCGGAGCTGTGTTTAGAACTCAAGAAAAATCACACCCTCGTTGTGGTCGAGCATGACATGAGCTTTATTGACACCATCAGTGAAAAAGTTACCGTATTGGCGCAAGGGGCAATTTTGGCAGAAGGCATATTGGCTGAGGTTCAGGCCAATGAAGATGTCATTGAAAAGTATTTAGGACGTTAAGGAGACCGCGATGTTAGAAGTCAAAGACGTCAATCAATTTTATGGTGGCAGTCATATTTTACGTGATGTGTCGTTGACTGCACCTGTGGGTGAATGTTCGGTGGTGCTTGGGCGGAATGGGGTGGGTAAAACCACACTGCTAAAATGCCTGATGGGAATTTTACCGATTAAATCCGGACAGATTTTGCTGGATGGTAAAGACATATCCAGGCTCAGTCCTGAACAGCGTGTACGTGAAGGTTTGGCTTATGTGCCACAAGGTCGCGATATTTTTTCAACGCTGACGGTGGAGGAAAACATCCTCATTGGTATGGCGAAATTTAAAGGTGCTAAAACCAAGAAAGTCCCCGCACATTTGTATGAAATCTTCCCTGTCTTGGATGAAATGAAGCATCGCCGTGGTGGGGATTTATCCGGTGGTCAGCAGCAGCAGCTTGCCATTGCCCGTGCCTTGGCATCTGAGCCTCGTGTATTGATTTTGGATGAACCGACTGAGGGGATTCAGCCATCCATTATTAAAGACATTGGCCGGGTGATTCGTAAACTTGCCGATAGTGGCGAAATGGCGATTGTGCTGGTGGAGCAGTTTTATGACTTTGCTGAAGAATTGGCGGATGGATATACCGTAATGGCACGTGGTCAAGTGGTAGCGAAAGGTGTGGGCAGTGAAATGCCGGAGAAGGGAATTCGGGAGTTGGTGGCGATTTAAGGCTTTTAGCTCCTTCTCCTATGGGAGAAGGTGGGGGCTTATCTTTATTTACCTCTCCCTAACCCTCTCCTAGAAGGAGAGGGAAAAAGCCTCCCTGAGCAAGATATAAGCACTGCTTTATATCGAAGCGTAAGAAAGGGAGGTTTGGAGGGATTAGATTTTAAATCTCCTCTTACGAAGCAGAGCTTCTCATCTCTTAAAGAGAGAGGGGAATTTTCTTTTTTGAATAATGGAGGGATTAGATTTCTGTATTTTCATCCCAAAGGAAGTACATACCAAATTGTCCAGTTCTAAATTCACCGCCTATCGCTTTGCCCGTATCAGCCATATTTTCCCTATAATATTTTGAATATTATGTTTGTTATAGGGTAATAAGATATCGCTGAATCAGCAATCACTCAACCTTTAAATACATGCCATCCGCCGAGACATTATGGCCAAAACCGCAAGACATTGGATTGTTGCTATTCACTACAATCTGTTGTCCAATTTGAGCGTTAAACTGAAATTTCAAATCAATTTTGCAATCTTCTACGCTGTAATTGGTCTGAGCTTTATTCAGTGGCATGCGGGTTGAAAATTCTCCCATATTTGGTCCATAAATCAGACTGCGCAAACCCATATAGAGTCCATTAAAATCAATTTGGTAGGCATTCGAAGCCCGTTTAACTTCCATCGTATTCCACTGACCAAAACCTGCATAGCGGACATATTTCCCTGCAAGATTCTTCGGCTTTTCTGGTGCAGGCACCTGTTTTAGATTGAACTGGCTGGCTTTAGCATTCGGAAAAACGGAAAACCAGGCGCGTGCCCATTGCGGCTTTCCAAGCTTGGCATAACTTAAGCCAACATTATTAAATGCCGTGGTGATATCACGCTCAGAAAAAGTTGTGCCGCCGTATTCTACATTCATCGCACAAAAGGATGACCATGCGGCTTGTTGCTCAAATTGTGCTATGGCCTTTTGATATTGTTTTTGGTCGTAGAATTTCTTGCCATTATTTGCATAGCTTTGCACTTTGCTACAGCCTGAACGCAATTCTTTCTCGAACTCTGAATCAGCAAAAGTGAGCGTGCTTACACTTAAAAGACCGATAGACAATAGAGATTTATACATGGTGTTATTCAGTATGATTTTGAGCTGAATAAAACATAGCCACTAGTATAAGTAAATAGAACTTGTGCTTATTAGGGCGTGTTGAACATTGGGTATAAATTAATGGCAAAAAAAATAGCGAACGGTTAATCTTTAAGTTCTCACACAAAAAAGATATCGTTCGCTATGCCTCGCACCATGCTCAAAGATGAACACTGGACAAGACTGAAACCTATATTACTAGAACTTAATATCTATGACAAAGGAAATCTTAGACAAACGGTTGAAGGCGTGCTTTATCGCATGCGTGTTGGCTGTCCTTGGCGCGACTTACCCGAGTATTTTGGCAAGCCTAATACCATCTATAAAGCTTACCAGCGCTGGTTTCGCAGTAATAAGCTGATTGCATTATTTACGTTACTGATCAAAGACGCAGACCTTGAGTGGGTCTTTATCGATGGCACTCATATTAAAGCGCATCAGCACAGCAATGGAGGCAACGAGAACCTACAATCCATTAGCAAAAGTGTGGCAGGCCGCGCGACCAAGATTCACTTAGCAGTTGATGCTCATGGCAATCCGATTATCTTTCTTTTATCAGATGGCACAACCCACGATGTCAAAGTCGCACCTGATTTAATAGATAAGGTTAATTTGAGCGATACAGAGGTTTTATGTGCCGATAAAGGCTATGATTCTGATGCACTACGAGCCCATATTGAACAAGCAGGGACGCATAATAACATCCCTCGAAAACGAAACACTCAGTCTTCTAACGACCATATGGACTGGGACTTGTATAAAGCCAGGCATCTAGTAGAAAATGCTTTCGCTAAGCTAAAACAGTATAGGGCGGTTGCCACCAGATTTGATAAGCTCAAGCAGAGTTATGAAAATACGGTCGCTCTTGCTTGTGCTTATATCTGGCTCAAATTATGAATGTTCAACAGGCTCTAAACTGGATAACAACAAAATATTGTGATGACCAAATATTAAAAAGCTAAAGAGGAGTGTCCAGCAAGCAGTTCTGGAATAGCTTTAAACTAAGAATGAATCAAGCTAGATCCAGATCCAGATTCAGTTGTAAGAGAACCAAATCACGCCATTGCCCAAACTTCTGTCCGACTTGCGGCATATACGCAGTTTGAATAAAGCCTAATTTTTCGTGCAGGCGAATTGACGAGGTATTTTCTGAATCAATTGCAGCAACCATGATATGCAGTTTCTGTACTTGAGCCTGTTCAATTAAATACTGCAATAATTGAGAACCTAAACCTTGCCCTGCATAATCTGGATTTAAAAAGATCGAATGTTCTACCGTCTGTTGAAAGCCCTGAATACTACGAAACTGATCATAACAGGCATAGCCAGCAATGACCTGATTTCGCGTATCTTCAACCACAAAAACCGGGAAATTCTGATTTTTAAGCTGCTTAAACCAGATTTTGAAATAGTTCAAATCAAAGGCTGTTCTGTTCCAGGTCGCAGTACCATAGAGTACTTCCTGATTATAAATCTTGAGGATGGTTTCAAGATCATGTTCGGTCGCAGGTCGAATATCAAAATCAGGCATATTCTTGTTCTAGTAGAGGTGAGCTGAAATCACAGTTTAAAAAAAGCAGAACCGGAGTTCTGCTTTCGATCATACATCAATTAGAAATGATATTTCACAAGTGCGCTGACATTGTTTTCATCTTGATTTTTAAGACCAAACTTATTGTTCCACACTGAATGTTCAACACCGAGGTATAAACGGGTATCTGGAGAAATGTGTTTGCCCGCATTCCATTTCCACTGTGTAGTCCAGTTTAACTCGCTTGCTTGAGCGTCTTTTTCAGCAGTTGACCAATCAAGGAAGCCATCTACAAGAAAATCTTCAGCACCCAGTTTAAATGGCACACCATAGGTAAGCGTCATTTGATAATCGTCTTTATTGCCAAACACTTTTTCATTGTTTGCACGATAAAGATTTAAGCTTGCATATTGAAAGTATGGGATATCAAGGTCAAAGCCCACGCCATATAGGAAGTTATCAGCATTATCTGAACCTTCCCACGTTGTTGAAATAAGCACATCTTTCACTGGACCAAAGGCAAGTTTTTGGCCTGTAACTTCGCTTAAGCTTAAACGTGGTGATAACTCAAAGTACGTACTTTTAACATCATCGCCACCGCGCAGACGATCCATAAAGAAGAATACATCTGCATATTTAACTTTTGCAGCATATTCAACAGTTAAAGTAGTTTGCTGATCGTCTACAAATTCATAGTTTTCACCATAAAGACCTGTAACGCTAAAGTCCTGCCAAACTGGTTTTGCTTGAGCAAATGCTGCAGTTGAAGCCAATGCACAAAGTGCCGCAAGTTGTGTAAATTTCATTTAAATCTATCCCCCCGAGAAAGCAGAATAAGCATACAGATTAATAAGTAAAAATAAAGTTAAAAGTGATCGCTGACTTAAATATATTTCAGCCCCCATGAGTTGAATGAAGACGATCATCTTCCTCAGTTTTCATTGCCTTTCGCTGATACTTCTCTAAATTATTATTTTTTAAATAAAGTTGAATATGTAGTGCCTTAAAAGACTGAATGTATAACTAAAAATATAAAATCACTTCAATTTACGATGATTAACTTACAAAATCAGTAAAAAATAGGGGGGGATATACAGATTGTTTAGTAATTAATTTGGGCCTGAGGCTGAACAGCTTTGTTCTGTTTGTGTAATGAGGTTAGTTTGAAAATCTCAAATGACCGTCGTTTTATAAGCCTGTTCTCAGCCTCTTCAAGTGAGATTGAACGGTCTTATATTTCAATAAAAAATTATTTTGCAGGTTGTTATTTTAAAATGACGAAAGAGTATTTTTCCCGGTTATGCAAAAGCAACTAAATAATGATAAAGCAAATGATCTATTCAGGACTGTAAGGCTGACTAGGCGCTGATCTTATAAGATAAATTATTAGGTAAAAGTGAGCTAATTTCGATAAAAAATACTTTTAATTCCTCCTTTTTTAGGTTTCCTGGTCGAGTGTTATTTAAGCGATTTATCGGTCTGGCTAAAAAATTATTTCAAATTAAATCATGTGAAAGGTTGTGAAATTTCCGTTTGAAAAATCCTGTATTTTTGAGCTGAGTAAGCAGTTGTCACAATGGATTATTCTTTTGCTAAAAAACCAAAATATCACTTGCATATTTCCAAGATACAGCCGATATTCAAGATATAAGGACACGATTCTGCAGACTCAAAAATGTGTTCATCATTCAAAATGGAGGGTGTGATTCCAATCATTTGAAGAAGTGAAATGCGATGCGAAACAGCAAGCTACAAACGTGCCAAGATAAAAAATTTTGCACTCAAAAGTTACAAAGATTGAGGATGGTAATATATGAATATTGAACTTCGTACCGATAACCACATTCAGAATAGTGATCGTTTAATTACTTATGTACGGGAAGAATTAAATCAAGAATTCCAGCGCCACAGCGAACGTATTACCCATTTTTCAGTCCATCTAAGTGATGAAAATGGCGCCAAAGGCGGCGATGACGATATTCGTTGTATGATTGAAGCGCGTCCTGCAGGTTTGAAACCTGTCGTAGTCAATCATCGTGGCCATAATGTCGATACTGCGATCCATGGTGCAATTGACCGACTAAAACGTAGTCTGGAACATGTGATCGAGAAAAAAGACAATGTTCGTCTTGGTGCTCTCGAACTAGCAGACACAGATACTGCGGATATCGAAGACTAAGCCGAACCGATTTGAAAAAGCCCTGCGGGGCTTTTTTCGTATTAAACAAAAATATAGTTATGAGAAGCACAACAAATCCTGCTTTATTCGGCATAATAGTCGAAAACGAATCAAAGTGAGCTCCATCATGTTAACTGCGCAACAACAACTTTTTGTGCAAGCACTCGAAGAATTAAATCTGGACCAGGTCAAACAGCTGCTGGCAGATGGACTCAACCCGAATTTTATTGATCATGACAAAGGCCCGGTGATTTCGGTCTGGTCAGATGGCCTGTTTAAATGGTGGGAAGAAGTGTGTGAGCTGTATGAAGCCGGAACACCACTTTCAGAAGAGGAGAAACAGGCACGTTTGGCGGTACATTTACAGATTCTGGAAGAACTGATCCAGGCCAAAGTGAATCTGCATTTGTGGGATGCAGAAGAAATTTATGGTCCACTCTGGGATGCCGCAAGTGCCGCATGCGCGCCAGCTGTACAGCGTTTACTGGATGAAAAAGTCGATCCAAATAGCAAAGATGAAGATGGCATGACTATTTTATCTTCAATTAGTGATCTATTCTTTGATTGTGATTTTGATGAAATCAACTGGTCAGAAGCCTTGGATGAAGAAAAACAGACGCTAGAACTGCTTCGCAAGCATGGCGCAAAAATGACCAAAGAACTCAGTTAAATTTTAATAAAGAGCTCCAACATGACAACATTAAAAACCTTGGGTTTGATTGCACTGGCCGGTTGTAGTGCACAGCTTTTCGCAGCAGATTTTGAATTTGATCGACCAGGTGAGGGTCTCAGTACTGGAATTACTCCAGTCGGAAATGTCGCTTGGGAGCAAGGGTTGCCTACAGCACATTATAGCAAGTCGGGCGATCAGACCGCGACCACACTCAGTGCAGATATGTTGTTACGTACCGGACTCAGTGATGATCTGGAATTGCGTTTAGGTTGGGCTGGCCCGACCTGGACCCAAGTGAAATCCAATGGCCAGACCGAAGAAGATGATGGTCTGGGCGATGTTAGTATTGGTCTGAAAAAGGCCATTGATTTGGATGATGACAAACTCAGTATGGCTTTGCTGGCCGAAGCCATCATTGCAACAGGCAATGCCGGTTTCACTAATGAAGAAGATATTTACAGCTTGGGTTCTGTCGTGTCGTATCAATATAATGACTTGGTCAGTACCGCATTGACCATGCGTTATGAATGGCAGAACAGCAACTGGGCAGTGTCTGCGATTCCTTCTCTAGGCTACCGCATTACTGATCGCTGGTCAGGTTATTCTGAACTGATTTACCGTAAAGCGGAAAGTGTCGATAATCAATACGCACTCGGTACCGGGGTCATGTATGCTTTAAACGATCGTGTCCAGTTAGATGCGAATGTCGGTGTAGATCTGGATGGTGCAGATCGAAGCTACTTCTCAGGCCTAGGTTTCTCTGTGCTGTTCTAAGATACTCATTCATAGAAGATGAAATACTCGCAGTTCCCGACCTGGGGGAAAATGCTTGCCCCGGTTATTTTGGGAAGCGCCTTGTTCAGCAGTCCTGCTCAGGCGGAAACTGCATTGTTGTCTGCCGAGCAGGCCTTTCCTGTGAGCGTGATCTCCGCCAGTCAGCAGCAGGCTGAACTGAGCTGGCAGATTCCGGACAACTATTATCTGTATCAGCATAAAATTGAAGTCCGGCAGGGCAACCAGCCGGTGACGTTTGAGTTGCCACCCGCTGAAGATTTATATGATGACAACTATGGGCATACCCAGGTTTATTATCAGCAGTTAAAGTTTCAGATCCCGACTCAGGCGGGGCGATCCTATCAGGTCAGCTGGCAGGGTTGTGCCAAAGACCGGATCTGTTATCCGCCACAAACCATTCAGTTCAAGACCGATTTGTCCGGTCTGGTGCAATTTGAAGCTGCCGGATCAGGAACAAAGCGTTTACTTGATCTGAATACTTCATCACTGCAACACAATACCCTGTTTAATACAGCAGATTCTTCAGAATCTACAGCAGATGAAATCTCTGCATCAGCCAACACACAAACCGAACCCTATGCAGCACAAGACCAGAAATGGTCAGCCCAACTGCTTGAACGCTCTTTGGGCTATGGGCTTTTGCTGTTTTTCGGCCTGGGAATTTTACTGGCGTTTACGCCGTGTTCCTTGCCGATGCTGCCGATTCTGACCTCACTGATTGTACGTGACAGTAAAGGCCTGAAAGCCTGGATGATTGCACTGACTTTTGTCAGTAGTATGGCTGCTGTCTATGCAGTACTTGGCCTAATTGCATCTTCGGCCGGCCTGAATTTTCAGCGCTGGTTGCAGCAACCTGGGACTTTAATTGCTTTTAGTGTGCTATTTGTCCTGTTTGCCCTGAATCTGTTTGGCCTGTTTGAAATCAAACTGCCGCAACGTCTGGTTCATCGTCTGGACCGGGCACAAGCCATGCAGCAGGGAGGTAGTCTGGTCAGTGCGGGCGTTATGGGCATGATTTCGGCGCTTCTGGTAGGACCATGCATGACCGCACCACTGGCAGGTGCATTGTTGTTTATTTCCCAGACGCAAAGTCAGTGGCAGGGCGCTCTGTTGCTGTTTACTCTGGGTTTTGGGATGGGGACGCCTTTATTACTGGCCAGTATTCTGGGGGCACGGGTTCTGCCTAAAGCCGGGCATTGGATGAATCAGATCAAAGTGCTCTTTGCCTTTATCATGCTGGCGCTAGCGCTGTATTTTATTCGTCCACTGATGTCAGAAGCTGCGTTACAGTGGTTATCCTTAGCTTTGGGCATGACCTTCGTGGCCTATGTGCTGTTCCGGATTTTCTGGAATCGTACTGGTCTAAGATGGCTATATATCCTGTGTCTGGTACTGGCCGTACCCTATATTGCTTATAGCCAATATCAGCATAGTCAGCGGTTTTTTGTGGAGCCGGCGAGTACAGAAGCCAACTGGCATGTGGCACGTAGTGCAGCAGAATTTCAGCAGATTTTAGGCAAGGTACCGCAAGGACAAAAGATCATTATTGATGTCTATGCCGATTGGTGTGTGGCGTGTCAGCCGATCGAACATCGGATTTTAAAATCTGCAGCGGTACAGCAGGCGCTTGCGCCATATTTCCTGATCAAGCTGGATTTAAGCCAATATAATGCCTCTCATCAAGCGCTGTTAAATCAATGGGAAATTCTAGGGCCACCGACGTATTTATTCTTGAATGCGCAGAAGCAGGAAATTCGTGACTTGCGTTTGACCGGTGCCTTTAGCGAGGCAGAATTGCTGGCACAGCTGCAAGCACTGGCTCAAAGTGAAAATCCATAATCTAGTCTTAAAAAAGCTGAACCCGTTTAAGAAACCTGCATCTGTGCTGGAACCGGTTCAGCATAGGCTTTGACCAGATTACGCCCACCGGCTTTAGCCTGATAAAGCGCCTGATCGGCTTGACTCAATAACTGCTGCGGGCGTAATTCCGCGCTAGAAATGGCAATCCCGAAACTGGCGGTCACCGGAATCAGCTCACCCTCATCACTGAAAATCTGCAATTGCTGAATGGCGATGCGGCAGCGCTCAGCCACTTGTTCGGCTTTTTCCAGACTGGTATTTTTAAGCACTAAAATAAATTCTTCCCCGCCAAAACGGCCGACCACATCACTTTCGCGCAATTGCTGGTTCAGCACAGCACTCACTTCGACTAAGGTTTCATCACCCTTATGATGGCCATAGTGATCATTAATTTTTTTGAAATGATCCAGATCTAATAATACTAAAGCATAATTGGGAGTGGCTGCAGCATTCAGTTTATCCAGACATTGGTTGATGCTACGGCGGTTAAACAGGTTGGTGAGCGGATCAATCTGACTCAGTTGTTTGATCAGTTGTTCACGATGCCGCCATTGACTGAGCAGAATCTCGAATAACACCATGCAGACGGCCAGAATTGGCAAAATGAAATACAGCATCGATAACAGCCAGAAACCATTATAGAAAAGCTTGTCATCGATATTAAAGAGCGGTGAATAGGGCAATTGATGACTGAAACTTAAATAGGCACATCCCCCCAAGAAAATGGAGGCAGGAATCAGCATGCTATACACCAGCGTGCGATGAAACAGCACCAGTCCGACCATAATTAAGCAGACGTAAGCGGTAGTAGCGACCGGACTGATCACGCCGACAATATAGGCATCTCGGCATAGCGAAACCACAAAGGTGCCGACTGCCAGATAGGGCAGATAACGTTCCACCAGACGGTTGCCCTGAAATTTATAACAAGGATAAATCAGTACGGCTAAAATCAATAAAAAACCGCCGTTTAGCACGACTTGCGAATGAACCCGTTCAATCTGTACATATTGCCAATACTCAGGATTGAATAAAACAAACAGGTCCCAGCCGAGCCAGGTCAGATGTACACCGCATCCCAAAGTCAGCATCAGGATGCATTTCTTCAGGATGCGCCAGTTCATCACGACTTCATCTTCGACTAGATATTTCTTGATTCTGTGTCTTAGCACTTTTTCTAATACAGGCGATATTCGCTTCATGGTCCCAGTCTGACTTTAATTGTTATGGCAGATTTTTTAAGACTTATTGGATATTTATAGCTTTATTTACACAAGATAACATAAGTTTGAATGCTTGATAAACAACAATATTTAAAACATTTTTGTGATTTAGTTGATACCTCATCTGCTTAGTCTTTGCCTATAGCACAAGTGATCTTGGCTATTCCAAAGGGTTCTAATCAAAATTAAAGAGGTTAAGAGGCATACAGTTTTGTTCTAAATTCAGGATGATGTGTTTTATTTGTGCTAATTATTTCAATATGGTCAATCGTTAAAATGGCTGCATTGTTAGAAACAACCAAAGATAAAGAGCGAAGCCATGAAAGTTTTACAGATTGATTCCAGTATTTTAGGAGATGCTTCTATTTCGCGTCAGTTGACTCAGGCCGTGGTGGAACAATTGCAGCAAAAATATGCTGAGGCCATTGAGGTTGAATATCTGGATCTGGCAGCACAGCCTATTCCCCATCTTACTGCCGAAATTTTAATGGGCCAGAATGCAGAACAGACGGCATTGGGCGAGGAAATTTTAGAGCAATATTTGCAGGCGGATATCGTGGTGATTGGTGCGGCGATGTATAACTTCGGTTTGCCATCGACCCTGAAAGCCTGGATTGACCGGATTTGTGTCGCGGGACGTACCTTTAAATATACCGAACAAGGTCCTGTGGGTTTGGCGGGCAATAAAAAAGTGTATATTGCCAGCAGCCGTGGTGGTGTGTATGGCGAGCAAAGCTCGGCTGATTTTCAGGAGGCTTTCCTGAAAACCGTATTTAACTTTACCGGTGTGAATGATATCGAAGTGATTCGTGCTGAAGGGGTGAACATGGGCGAAGCGGTTAAAGCCCAAGCATTGCAAACTGCATTGCAGCAGGTTCAGGCCATTTAAAACCTAAAACCTCTTTTCAAAGGTCAGCTACGGCTGACCTTTTTATATACTAAATCATGCTTAATCCCGATCCAGACGATGGGCAAATTCTGCGAGATCGGTCAGCGCCTGTTTGGCTTCATCGAACCAGGCACTGAACATCTGGAAGTTGTGCCACATGCCGGTATACAATTTAAATTCGACCTCGACACCTGCCTGTTCCGCTTTTTCTTTAAAACGACTAGCATCATCCAGCAGAATTTCCTTGGAACCTACCTGAATATGAGTCGGTGGCAAGCCAGTTAAATCGGCGAAAAAAGGGGAAACTTCTGGATCACCACGATCAATCGAACGCGGCACATAATATTCAATCCCGGTTTGAACTGTTTCCAGAGACAGCAGGGCATCATGCTTCTGGTTATAACGTAAAGATTCACTGGTCAACGTTAAATCCAGCAGTGGAGACAGCAGAATCAGACCGCTGACCTGTGGCAGACTTTCCTGCTGTATTTTGAGTGCCAGCGCCAAGGCCAGATTGGCCCCGCAAGAATCACCGGACAGAATGATATCTTTGGCCTGAACACCTTGATCCAGCAGCAGATTATAGACATCAAACAAGGCTTCTAATGCTTCTGGATAGGCAGATTCGGGTGATAATGGATAATCTACATGCAGCACCTGCATCTGGGTTCGAGCTGCAATTTGAGTCATAAAGGCACGATGGGTATTTAAAGAACCTAAGTAAAATGCGCCGCCATGAATATGAAAAATCAGCTGGGTCGATTCCTGCTGCGGCTTAATTTCTTCCGCGCGCAGTCCGGCCAATCGAAGCGAGCGAATCTGTACCGTTTTATCCTGAGGAAAAAGTTTGCACATCTGTTCCAGTGCAATGCGCATCGAACTCGGTGGAAGACTGAATCTGCTCGGGGCACGAATGGCCGTTTTTAAAAAGCTTTCTGTAATTAATTGTTTCGTTAGCGGGCTTATCTTCATCTTCCTTCCATCTTTTTGTGCTTTTATTGATCGTATAGATTATTTACCAACCATATTTACAAGGTTACACTAAATAGTCACACCTAAAAATTGAAAAATTGTTGTGACTTTTTAATACTACATGGGTCTATTTTCAGACTAAGGAAATGAAGAAAAATGAAAAAAATAGCGCTTACGTTAGGACTACTAGGCTTATCTGCATTGGCGAATGCCGCGGATCCTTTAAATGGCACGGTATGGAAAACCATTGATGATAAAACCAAGCAGCCTAAGGCCATGGTTAAATTCACTGAACAAAAGAACGGCACTTTGTCAGCCAGTATTCAGTCTGTGTTAACTCCAGGTGAAGAAAATGCCTGCAAGAAATGTGAAGGTCCATATCACAACAAATCTCTGAAAGGCCTGACCATTGTTAAAGGTCTAAAAAATGCTGGCGGGACTAGCTATGACAGCGGTTCGATCCTGGATCCGCAATCCGGTAAAACCTATAAGTTGAAAGGCCAGCTGGCAGACGGTGGCAAGAAACTTGAGCTACGTGGTTTCATCGGTGTAGCGGCATTGGGTCGTAACCAGACTTGGATTCGTGCCAACTAATTTATTTTAAGCAGATATACAAAAGCCTGACCAATGTCAGGCTTTTTTATGAGTGTTATTCAATACAAGATATTAGTGGGCTAAGCTACGATAAGCTGTTTCATCAAAACCGGCAATAAATCCTGTAGAGGTTGCCAAGATTGGACGTTTGATTAAACTGGTATGGGTGGTTAATGCATTAATTAAGGCATTTTCACTTGACAGGGTGGCCTGTTGCTCTTCTTCACTGAGTTTACGCCAGGTAGTGCCTTTCTTGTTCAGAACCACGTCCTGACCCAAGGCATCCAGCCAGGTTTTGACGGTTTCAGCATCGATGCCCTGTTTTTTATAATCATGAAATTCATAACTCAGACCTTGCTCCGTCAGCAGATCAAAGGCTTTTTTCATCGAACTACAATTTTTAATTCCGTAAATTTTTAACATAGCTGCCATCTAAAAAATTTAAATCATGAACTAGCTTAACCAAATTGGCAGCAGCAAACCATGCAAAAGCAAATGAAAAAAAAGAAAAAATTTTAAATACCAGAAAAGTCATGTCATCAAAATGACATCAAGCAGCTTTAACATAAGCAGCAAGAAAAAGAACAATCTAAATAATAAGAAAAATAAAAATTTGGGAATAATAGAAATAGAAAACCCGCATTTAATCATCCTGATCATGCGGGTCTCAATCCAACGTCCAATGTCACATCCATGCAAAACAAGCTAAATCTATAGTCTGTTTTATTTTCGTCCTACGGCGTCCTGTCCTTATGTTATCGTCCTGACATGTCCTTGTGCCGTAACGCTATAATGCTATGTTATTACATTAAGATAAACCCAAAAAATACGTCATGTCATGTAAGAGATAAGCCTTAATTGAGTGAACGTATGTTCACTCAATTAAATAATGAAGATTATAGTTTGTAGTCGATGATCACGGGGGCATGGTCGCTAAACCATTGTTCTTTATAGACCCAGGCATTAACGGTACGCTCTTTCCAGTCCGGAGAGCAGGCATGATAATCAATCCGCCAACCAACATTCTTGGCACGCGCCTGTCCACGGTTTGACCACCAGGAGTATAATTCGGCTTCTTTGCGGACTTCACGGAAAGTATCGACATAACCAAGCTCATCGTAGATATGATCTAGCCAGGCACGTTCGTGCGGTAAACAGCCCGAGGCTTTCTGGTTACCCGACCAGTTTTTAATATCGATACGTTTATGCACGATATTGTAGTCACCGCAGACAATCACCGATTTATTTTCATCGCGCCACTGTTTCAGGATTTTTGCGTATTCTTCCAGAAAGTGATCTTTACGCGCTTGTGCTTCATCGCCTGATGAACCCGAAGGCAGATACAGGGAACAGATCTGTACAGTTTGTTCTAGACCCAAGTTAAATTCAGCGGCAATAAAACGGCCTTGTGAATCGGCCAGTTCAAAACCCAAGCCATCGGTCAGAGACACAAAAGGCAGACGGCTATAAATGGCAGTACCGGCATAACCCGGACGCTCGGCAGGAAACAGGTGCGTGTACCAGCCTTCAGGCTTGAATTTATCGGTCCACTGCGCATGCGTGATCCGGCTTTCCTGCATGCAAATCACGTCGGCATCCGACTGTTCCATCCATTCTAATAGACCTTTGGTGACAGATGAGCGTAAGCCGTTGACATTAATTGAAACGACGCGAAGAATTTTTTGATCACCTGGATAGCTACTCTTTGGTATCATGCGCAAGTCTTACCTTAATTAATGGATTTAGGAGCACCTCATGTCAACGCCAGCTCAGTTTAACCCACAAGCTTTTATCGAACTCGCATTATCACGCGGTGTGCTTAAATTTGGTGAGTTTACTTTAAAATCGGGACGTGTGAGTCCCTATTTTTTTAATGCGGGTCTGTTGAATGATGGTGAAGCCTTGACACTGCTGGCTTCTGGCTATGCTGAAAAACTGACTGAATGTGACCATGTTGAAGTGATTTTTGGCCCTGCATATAAAGGCATTCCTTTTGTGGCAGCAACTGCTGTGGCTCTGTCGCAAAATCATGGGGTAAGTGTGCCGTGGGGTTTTAACCGCAAGGAAGCCAAAGACCATGGCGAGGGTGGCGTATTGGTCGGTGCTTCTGTAGCAGGTAAAAAAGTCTGGATCATTGATGACGTAATTACCGCAGGCACAGCGATTCGTGAAGTTGTCACCATCCTGAAAAATGCCGGTGCCCAAATTGCCGGTGTACTCGTGGCGCTTGATCGTCAGGAAAAAGGTCAGGGTGATTTATCTGCGATTCAGGAAGTACAGCAAGAGCTTGAGATTCCTGTACATGCCTTAATTACCATGAAAGATTTAATGGATTATCTGGAAGCGAAAGGCGACCTAGAAGCTTTGGAAAAAATGGAAGATTACCGTGTTAAATACGGGATCTAAGCCTAGATTGGCATAGAAAAGGAAGCTTGAGCTTCCTTTTTTTGTAGATGTTCAATTTGCTAAACATTTGAAATTTATTATCTCTGTCTATTCTTGTAAGCATTGGCTTACATCAATTCCAGCACTTTGCGGCTGTTTTGAATAGTGGAAATTTCCTATGATAGCTTTAACAGGAACAGGAGGTTCCACACAAGAATAACAATAGATAAATACAAGGAAAGTAAGGTACGACAGGAGTTATACCAAGCGAACCCATACGGAAAGCCCCTGGCAGGATGCTAGGGGTTTTTCATTTTTATCTTTTATAAAGTCCCACTGAGCAGCAGTGATTCAGAAACATGATTCTTAAAAATTCATTGTTAATGAGCTAAATAGAGGAGCAGAAAACCTTTCACCAAAATTATGAATCTTCAGAGCTAAAAAAAGCACCTGAAGGTGCTTTTTCTTATTGCTGGGCTAAATTATAGCGCAACGATATTGATCGCATTTGGACCTTTTTGACCATCAACCACGCTAAAAGAAACGCGTTGACCTTCAAACAAAGTTTTGAAACCAGAACTGCTGATTTCTTTGAAATGAGCAAAAACGTCAGGACCTGATTCTTGTTGAATAAAACCAAAACCTTTAGTTTCGTTAAACCATTTTACTGTACCGGTAACTGTAGTAGACATAATATAACCTGTTAAATTTTAATAATTTTAGTCATAGAAATGACTATGGATAACTTGGAAAAACAATAAGAATTGAAATAAAGATCTGAAAAAACTGAGGATTATAAATAATACTGCGGCACTTAAAGAAGCTTAACTAAACAACGCTTTTTTCTAGTTAAACACAGCATAGCCTAAATCAGAAAATATTCAAGTTTTTTATATTTATTATTTATTTTTCTTATAAAAGTGGCTCAGTTCTTCTTTTTTTAAAAATTTCAAGCTGGTTTTGCCTTGAGCTTTATCGGTTGAATTTGAGCTCTAACGAAGCTAAACAATGAAATACACGTTGTGTTTGTGTTACTTTATGTTAATCAGAATCGTTCAGTACTCAGCAAGATTTTACTAAGTCAGTGTATTTTATAACTTTGGGTAAATTAATATCTGTAGCTTTAAGATAGTTATCGTCATTGCTCATGTATAAAAATCCACCTATATTAAAACTCAATTGGAAAAATTAACTATAAGAATTTCTTAATTTTAATTTAAAACCAAATACGAGTGAGTCTCATGGATTACTGGAACAGTGTGTTACTTATATCCATCATCACCATGGTTGGACTGGCCATGATCATCCTGTTCGTCGGATGTAAAATGTGGAAGAACTTGGTGGTCACTTTACTGATTGCCACCTTGATTGGATTTCTGATTGTATGTGCAATCAATTTTGTTTTTGGCGATCGTCTTCAATTTCTATGGGGTGCCCCTGAGACTGGCGATAGCAATTTTATGCTGGAAATGGGGCTGATGAGCCTGTTAATTGGCGGCGTGAGTACCTTTATCATTATGTTAGGCACTTTGGTGGCTAAAAGTAATAGTAGAAATCAAGGCGATGAAGACTAGTTTTTCGCAAAATAACAAGTCTCTTAATGAGTGGGAAAGTGCAGAAAAGCATCGCATGTACAGTTCATAGGCTTAAAAAATCTTTCTCAGTCAAATGTATAGTGCCATAGCGCTACGGGACATGAATGGCGTTTCACATCCCGTAGCTGCATAATTTTCTGTATCAAAAATTTAGAACATCATTCTTAGACCTGCACCATAGATCCAGCCTTTTTCTGAATCAGAACTTTGCTGCCAGGCTGTCTGTTGGTTGCCTTTGCTGTATTCATAACCGACTTCCAGATAAGGCATGAGCTTTTTGCTCAGTTCATAGCGTGTTTCCAGACCCAAGGTTGCATGACTAAGACCAGTTTTTTTCGCATTCGCTGCCTGATCATTCAGGATGACATCCAGTTCGACAAAGGGCTGCATAATCAGTTTCTGCGTCAATAACAGGTCACGCTCTGTTTCCAGTTTTAATCCGACAAAGTCATCTTCACCGACATAAACATGAGCATCCGTTTCGAAAAAGTAGGGGGCCAGGCCATGTAGCCCAAATACTGCATCGAAGCGCTCGTTCTGCTGTTGTGTAGCAGGCTCGGCTAAATTTTCCTGTCGATAGCGCACCCCGGTCTGCACATCCCAGAAATCGGAAATATTTCGGCTATACAGCACTTTGGCATCATATTCGGCCTGATGCGATTCATGTTTGTCGGCTTCTAGCTTGAGGAAGATTTTATTTTCATCCGTGCCAATTCTGACTTGGTTCTTGGACTTGAATGCCCCATTTCCCTCTGAACTATGCTGCCATTTCTGGTCCAGAATAATCTGGCTATAAATCTGTGCACCATGTTCTTTACGATGATCATGTTCGCTGGCAGAACTGACTGAATTTTGTGGTGTGCTCAGCGCCTGCTGTTGATGTGATAACTTTGGTGGTTGATAGGATGTGGCATCTGCAGTTTCAGTATGCTGTGCGTGGTCATCAGCCATGTTTTGCATGGCATGATGCCCGCTATGATGCTGATGTTCATTATGACCCGTATGCTCGCTAGAAGCTGCCGCAAAAATACTCAGACTGCTTAGGGTAAGCGCACTGCTGAGTACTGACTTTAGAAAAAGATTAGTGATGTGCATGGCTTTCTCCTTGAGCAGCTGCTGGTTTTGACGGCATTTTTTGTGAAGAAGGGTGAGATACTTGATCTTCGTCAACCTGTGCCACAATCAGCTTGTTCATCATGCCGGCACTCATGTGATAGAGCAGATGGCAGTGAATCGCCCATTCTCCCAGTTCGTCAGCCGTGAGCAGGGTAGTCACCGTTTTCCCAGGCGGCACAATCACGGTGTGTTTATTTGGCATATTTGCAGCAGACTGACCATTTTCCAGCTGCATAAACATGCCATGCAAATGCATCGGATGGGCCATCATGCTGTCATTGATAAATTTCAGCCGGATCCGCTCGCCATATTTCACTTGAAGTGGCTCGGCATCACTGAATTTTTTACCATTAATGGTCCAGATGTAGCGCTCCATGGTTCCACCCAGACGAATTACCAGTTCACGTTCTGCTGCACGGGTATCAGGTTGCGGTGTCAGGGCTTTGAGGTCTTGATATTGCAAGGCTTTGTGCCCTGCAGGCGTAGACATATTGGCCCAGCCCTCAACCGGCTGATGAGGCTGATTGGTTCCGGATATGGCATTATGACTTGCATGCATGTCGTGCTGGGCATGTTGATCATGTTCACTTGTGGCAGTCTGCATGGTCTGACTGCTGTGTGTGTCATGTGACATGTCATGTTGTTCGCCATGTCCCATATCTTCCATGGTCAATAAGGCACGAGGGCGCGGTGTTGGTAATTGAACCGGAGCCGGGGCTTTACTTGAATCAGTTGCCTGATGCAGACTGCCAATGGCAAAGCCTGAGCGGTCGATCGATTCCGCTTCAATCTGGTAATGCGCTGCAGTGGGTTCCACAATCACATCATAGGTTTCAGCGGTTCCGATACGGAATTCATCTACATTGACCGGCTGCACCGGTTGTCCATCGGCACTGACCACGGTCATTTTCAGCTGGGGAATACGTACATCGAAAAACGACATGGCAGAAGCATTGATGAAACGCAGGCGGACTTTTTCATTGGGCTGGAACTGGCCACTCCAGTTTTGTTGCGGCGTTTTTCCATTGACCAGAAAGGTATAACCGGTAACATCAGATAGGTCGGTTTTCAGCATACGCATCTGGTTCCACATCTTGCGGTCTGACCAGGTGGCCTTCAGGCCATCACGTTTCACCTGCTGGAGTACATCGCCCAAGGTTTCACGCTGGTTCTGATAATATTCGGCCGATTTTTTTAAATTGTTCTGAATCTGCTGGCTGCCCTGTTCGTGAAAATCCGACAGCATCACCACATAATCCCGCTCGGTTTGTTCATGTGCAGGTAGCGATGTCTGGGCTTTGGGGCGAATCACCAAGGCGCCATAGAGGCCATCCTGTTCCTGACCTTTGGAATGTGCGTGATACCAGTAGGTGCCGTTTTGACGAACCTTGAAGCGATAAGTAAAAGACTGTTTCGGTTTGATGCCCTGAAAACCGTTAAATCCGGGGACACCATCCATCAGCCCGGGCAGGAGCAGGCCATGCCAGTGCAGTGAGGTATCCTGATTGTTCAGGTTGTTTTGTACATGAATGACTGCATCATCACCTTCTTCGAATTCCAGCAAGGGTGCAGGGAATTTTCCGTTTACAGTGATACGCTTGACCGTCTTTCCGGTGAGATTGATCGGGCTTTCATCAATGACCAGATGATATTCTTTTACGGCTGCAAACAAGGCAGACGACGAGATGAGACCGAAGCCCAGACACAGGCTTTGACTGATTTTAAGCAACATAACTTAATCCTTAATGAATAAAAAAATTTAAAAATTCAGGATCAAGCTTTGGGTGGGCGCAGGATTTCTTGCCAGTAACCGACAAGGTGCTGGGCATGGTAAGCAGGGAGGAGGGTTTTTTCCGGATAACCGTGATCAGGCACGCTTAACTCGGGCGTTGTAATGGGCAGGCTGGTGACCAAGTTCTGGCAGGCCATAGTGCCACAATCCAGACAATCTGATGACTGCTGGGTGCTGTCACTGACACAGTCCGGCTGAATCAGTTCCTGATCTTGATGAGGATCAGTCTTATGCAGCGAGTGAGAAGCAGAGGGTTTTGTCATTTCCAGACAATGAGGATTCGTTTTTTCAGACGGCATAACCAGATGCATGGTGTTTGCAGATGCGACAGACACACTGCTCCAGCCTATGGCAAAAACCACAAGCATCACCAACCAGATCTGTTTGACGAGCCGTATGAGCAAAAGTACACCCTGAAAAAATGCGCTGCATGTTTGAGCAATAAAAGCATAAACGCAGTAACTCAAATTAGCAAATTCTGGACAAGATTATTTTTTAGGTCACCTACATACTACTTTTTTCATAGGTTCAGGTTTCAGTTTCGCACTTTTCGCATTTTTTACAGTCTAGCAGCATCCCGAGTTTTTCTTTACGTCCTTGCTCGGTCATCACCCATGGGCGATTTTGCCAGGGCGGGGTATGCCGCACATGCTGGCCATGTCCGCAGGCCAGCTCTGCAACCCAATGCTGTTCCTCATCCAAGTGAAAACCGATAATGGCCTGTTGCATGGCAAACCTCCTGTGGGCTCAATCTGTCTCAGTACCTATATAAAATAAGTTATGCAAAATCACCATAAACAAAAGAATCGACACAAGCTATACTCCTTGCCAAGTCATTTTTTGAAAAAGAGCAGAGACACATGCGCGTACTTGTTGTGATGGATCCCATTGAAAATGTAAACCTGAAGAAAGACTCAACCATGGCCATGCTATGGGCAGCCGCACGTCGTGGGCATGAACTCGGTTATGCATTGCAGCAAGATTTATATATCGATCAAGGCAAGGCCTTTGGTCTGATCGCGCCGTTACAGGTATTTGAAGACTACGACCATTATTATGAACTTGGCGAAAAACAAAAAGAGTCGATCGCTGCTTATGACGTTGTCTTGATGCGTAAAGATCCGCCTTTTGATATGAACTTCGTCTATACCACTTATATTCTGGAGCAGGCAGAGCGCGAAGGGGCATGGATTATCAACAAGCCGCAAAGCCTGCGTGACTGTAATGAAAAACTGTTCGCGACCCAGTTCCCGCATCTGCAAGTTCCGACCTTGGTGACTTCGCAGCAAAGCCTGATTCGTGAATTTCTCAAAGAACAGGTCGATGTGATTGTAAAACCGCTGGATGGCATGGGCGGCACCGGGATTTTCCGCCTGTATCAGGATGGCATCAACATCGGTTCAACCATTGAAATGCTGACCAATAATGGTACCCAGCCGATCATGGCGCAGCGTTATATTCCGGAAATTGTCGAAGGCGATAAACGCATCCTGATGATTAATGGCGAGCCAGTGCCGTATTGTCTGGCCCGTATTCCGCAAAATGGTGAAGTGCGCGGTAATCTGGCCGCGGGTGGTCTGGGCGAGGCGCGCCCACTGACTGAAACTGATAAGGCCATTGCAGCAAAAGTAGGGCCGTATCTCAGAGAAAAAGGTCTGGTCTTTGTAGGGCTGGATGTGATCGGAAATTATGTCACTGAAATTAATGTAACCAGTCCAACCTGTATCCGTGAAATTGATGCCCAGTTTGGTACTTCGATTGCGGATGATCTGTTTGCTGTGCTGGAAGCAGGTCAGGCCAATCAGGTTTAAAGGCAGCATTAGGTGAAAGAAGAGTCTGCTTGCAGGCTCTTTTTATCTTTTTATTTAGGGTAACGCTTAAATAAAAATGCCGTCATTACCATGCCCAGCATCGAAAGGCAGACAGTGATAATGGCAAGATTGGCCCAGTATTGGGTGGCAGATATCAGCGCAGCGCTCAGGGTCGGTATAAAAAACTGTGCGCAGGCTGAAATTTGTAAAACCACACCCACACTGGCTGCTGCTGCATAGGCACGTGGTGCATAGTGCAGGGTAATCGCAAAAAACAGTGGTTGGGATCATCCCGCCAATCAGTGAAAACAGCAAGGCACTGACAACCTGCAATTCAAATGAGAGCCAGGCATTTGCAGCAAACACCAGACCACTGCTGCAGAGCATTGCTACAAATCCGGTACTCCATAAGGTGTGCGGTCTATAACCCTGTTGCAGCAACATGCCTGCGCCAAAAGTGCCCCCCAGATTGGCCAGCACGACTATCGAGACCAGCATCCCTGCGCGTTTTAAGTCCAGCCCCTGTTCGACATACAGCGTAGGCAGGAAGCCCGTGACAGTAATCCATTGACTGGTATAACAGGCAAAAATAATCGCCAGACAAATAATGGGAGGATGGGTCAGGGTAATTTGAACAATCTGCCAGAATGAGGTGTTTTCCGTAGCTGCCTGGAAAGAATCTAGCTGTGTTACCAGGACAGGTTCAATATTTAAATATTGTTTGATCATGCCAGCAATAACCAGGCACAGGCAGCCCAAAATGGCCCAGATCGTTTGCCAGTCCAGATATTCAAGCAGGAGAGGAATCGTTAATACGGCCAGACTGACACCGATGCCCATATAGGAACTCCAGAGTCCCATCTTGAAATTCAGTGTTTCAGCGCGGCTGGTACGTTTTAAAATGGCTGGCGCACACAAGGCGATGGTTAAAAATCCGATTCCTTCCATAAAACGCAATACATATAAAGTGGCAGGCTGCGTAATCCAAAGCCCGGCAAGACTGCTTAGCCCTAAAATGATTAAGGCCATGATCAGGCAGCGCTTTAATCCCATTTTTTCCGAGAAGGCGCCAATGCATAGCGCAAACAGCGTTCCGGCAGCCTGCACCAATGCTAATGAAAAACCAGCCTGAGTAAAACTCAGGTTTAAATCCTGCTGCAACACAGGAATCACGGCCGAAAGTTTGCCGACATGGATCGCAGCCAGATAACCGGCCAAGATAATCCATACATCACGACATGAGATTTTTGACATCTATCCGAACTGAGTCCATTTAAAGCATCTGCTTGTACATCAAGCATCATTCATATATAGATATGAATAGCATGAAACTTTTATAAAATTGATAGGATTTAAGCCTAAGATTATCGGCCAATGATAAGAGAGGAGGTGAACGGGAGAAAACGGAAGACCGCTGTAAATAAAGCGCTCTTCGTGGCAAAGTTATTGATAATATAATGAGAAAACTATTTAAAATTGATATGATATGTCACTTAAGTCGAAGGAAAAGTGCAGACCTTATAAATAAAACGAGTCTAAACTTGAAGTTTGCGTGAAAAAAACAATTAAAGCCTTGTTGAAATAAAGTAAATAAACTTTCATGGCCTGAGGTTTGTGATTACAATTGATTACTTAAATCAGACTTCCTGCTCCATTTTTTGAATTGAAGAATTAAACCGTGACCGAAGCTCAGCAAAAACAGCCTAAACATGTCATGATGATGGCCGCAGGTACAGGTGGACATGTGTTTCCAGCGTTAGCTGTTGCCAAAGATTTACAACAAAAAGGTATACAGGTTTCATGGTTGGCCACGCCCGTAGGCATGGAAAACCGCCTGTTAAAAAACCAGAATATTCCCATTTATCAGATCGATATTCAAGGTGTGCGTGGCAATGGTTTTGTGCGTAAAGCCTTGGCGCCTTTTAAAATTATGAAAGCCACCTTAAGTGCCATGAAATTCATGAAACAGCTTCAGGTCGATGCCGTGGCAGGCTTTGGTGGTTATGTGGCAGGCCCGGGTGGTTTGGCTGCGCGTATCTTAGGTATTCCGGTGCTGATCCATGAACAGAATGCAGTTGCCGGTTTTACCAATACCCAATTGTCGCGTGTGGCAAAGACGGTGTGCCAGGCTTTTCCAAATACCTTTCCGGCCCAAGATAAAGTCGTGACTACGGGTAATCCGGTACGACAGGAAATTAGCGAAATTTTAAATCCATCCTGGCGTTATCAGGAGCGTGACAAGGCAGGATTGCCCTTACGTATTCTGATCGTTGGTGGGTCTTTGGGGGCGCAAGCCTTAAATGAACGGGTTCCGGAAGCTTTAAAGCAACTCAATGTGCGATTAAGCGTCTATCATCAGTGTGGGCAAAACCATGCCGAGGCGACCCGGGCACGTTATGAAAATGCACCGGCCAGTCTACAAGTTGAAGTACAGCCTTTTATTGAGGATATGGCCAAAGCCTATTCTGATGCCGATCTGGTGATTTGCCGTGCCGGGGCTTTGACCGTCACTGAAATTGCCACTGCCGGGGTGGCTGCGATTTTTGTGCCGCTTCCAAGCGCAGTGGATGATCACCAGACGGCCAATGCCGGTTTCCTGGCCAATATCAATGCGGCAAAGATTTGCCCGCAGGCCACGATGACCCCGGAAAGTTTAACAACATTATTAGAGCCGATGCTGAATCGCCAGCTGTTAATGGAAATGGCCGTGAAAGCACGCCGACAGGCTCAACCCGATGCGACTCAACATGTGGTCCGTTTAATTCAAGAATTGTAATCCGAGTAAACTATGTCTCCAACAACCCCAGCTGAACAAGCGAAAAAGTTAATCAAAGTGCCGGAAATGCGCCGTATCAAACACATTCATTTTGTGGGGATCGGTGGCGCAGGCATGTGTGGTATTGCGGAAGTGCTGAAAAACCAGGGCTATAAAGTTTCCGGTTCAGATATCAAGGCATCCAATACCACCGCACAGCTGGAAGCGAATGGCATTAAAGTCTATATCGGACATACTGCAAATAATATTAAGGGCGCCAACGTGATCGTGGTCTCTACCGCGATTGATAAAGAAAATCCGGAAATTAAAACCGCGATTGAAAACCGTATTCCTGTGGTTCGCCGTGCGGAAATGCTGGGTGAACTGATGCGTTACCGTCATGGAATTGCCGTTGCCGGCACGCATGGCAAAACCACGACCACCAGTCTGATCACCTGTATGCTGGCTGAAGAAAACATGGATCCAACCTATGTGATCGGTGGTTTGCTGAACCGTACCGGTATGAACGCAGCCTTGGGCGCCAGCCGCTATATCGTGGCCGAAGCCGATGAGTCAGATGCTTCTTTCCTGCACCTGGAACCGATGGCTGCTGTGGTAACCAATATTGATGCCGATCATATGGATACCTATGGCGGTAGCTTCGATGTCCTGAAAGATACTTTTATCCAGTTCCTGCAAAAACTGCCATTTTACGGCTTGGCTGTAGTCTGTGGTGATGATGCCAATATCCGTGAAATCATGCCGCGGATTGCACGTCCGTTACTGACTTATGGCTTCAATGAGGACAATGACATCCGCGCAGTAGATGTTGATCAGGATGGCATGCAAACCCACTTTACCGTATTGCGTAAAGAGCGTGAGCCATTGCGTGTAACGGTCAACCAGCCAGGTTTGCATAATGTGCTGAATGCCTTGGCCGCGATTGGTATAGCAACCGATGAAGGTGTGTCTGATGCTTCAATCTGCCGTGCACTGGAAGGTTTCAGTGGTGTGGGTCGTCGCTTTGAGGTTCAGGGTGAGTTTGCGATTGAGGGCGGTGACGTGAAACTGGTGGATGACTATGGTCATCATCCAAAAGAAGTCGAAGCGACGATTAAAGCTGCGCGTCAGAGTCATCCGGACCGTCGTCTGGTAATGATGTTCCAGCCACACCGTTATAGCCGTACCCGTGACTGTTTTGATGATTTTGTGGAAGTGCTTTCTACTGTAGACCAGTTATTGTTGCTGGATGTTTATCCTGCCGGTGAAAAACCGATTGTCGGGGCGGACAGCCGTACTTTGGCCCGCAGCATTCGCTTACGTGGTGAAGTCGAGCCGATTCTGGTTGATGCGACGGACGGCAACCTGAATCAGATCATGAGAAAAGTATTGCAAGCAAATGACTTGTTATTAACCCAGGGCGCAGGTAATGTTGGAGCAATCTCAGTCGAACTTGCACAAAATCACTTATATATAAAATAGTCATCTTGTGTGACTGAATTGAATTGACCAGATTGAAAAAAGTTTAAGGATATAAACGTGTCAAATGCTTCAAAATTCGGAAAAGTTGCCGTGTTGCTTGGTGGTAAATCTGCAGAGCGTGAGGTTTCTCTAGACAGTGGTACGGCGGTACTTGAGGCATTAGTGCGTTCAGGGGTCAATGCGGAAGCGTTTGATCCTCAGGAGCGTAGTGTCACAGAACTGGTAAATTATGATCGTGCTTTTATTGTATTGCATGGACGTGGCGGGGAAGATGGCCAGATCCAGGGCGCACTGGAATGGTTAAACGTGCCGTATACCGGTACCGGTGTACAAGGTTCTGCGATCGGCATGGACAAGGTCAAGACCAAGCAGGTCTGGCAGGGTTCGGAATTGCCGACAGCACCGTATCGCATTGTCACCAAAGACTCTGATGCGAACGACATTGTTAATGCTTTAGGCTTGCCTTTGATTATCAAGCCGGTACATGAAGGTTCCAGTATCGGCATGAGTAAGGTTGAGAAAATTGAAGATTTTGCAGAAGCAATTACCAAGGCAACTGAACATGATGCTGTGGTGATGGCAGAAAAATGGATTACCGGTCGTGAATATACCATTGTGGTTTTAAATGGTCAGGCGCTGCCGGTGATTCGTCTTGAACCGCCTCAAGATGTTGCCTTCTATGACTATGAAGCGAAATATCAGCGTAATGATGTGCAATATGGCATTCCATGTGGTTTAAGCGAAGCTGAAGAGCAACAGTTAAAAGCCTTGAGTTTGCGCGCATTCCAAGCAGTCGGTGCCAGTGGTTGGGGCCGGATTGATGCCATGCAGGATGAACAGGGCAACTTCTGGTTGCTTGAAGTCAATACCGTACCGGGCATGACCAGTCACTCACTGGTGCCAAAAGCGGCAGCTGCAGTCGGATACAGTTTTGATGAGCTGTGTGTCGCGATTCTGGAACAGACCTTGACTGGTTCGGCACACTAAATATGGCTCAACTTCCTGTTTCCATGCGCCGTAAACGTGCTGCGATTACTTCAATTCACGACAAGCCGCCGACACGCAAAGAAAAGCTGACCAATTTTGGTGGCTGGTTATTGTTGTGTATTGCGGTATTGGTGCTGGCCTTTGGAATATTGGGCTTATATAAAGTCATGACCAATAGTGACGTGGCAGAGCTGGGCGTGATAGGTACGCGCTCGGCTGCTGAACAGCGTCAGGTTATGCAATATGTGTCACCGATTGTGACCGAAAACTATTTTACTTCAGATCTGGAAGCGATCCGCGATCGTACTCTGGAATTATCCTGGGTGGATCGGGTCGTGGTGTCCCGAGCCTGGCCAAATGGCATTCGGGTGCGGGTGATGCCGCATCATGCAATTGCACGTTGGGGAACAGGGCGTTTATTGAGTGACAGTGGTGTTATTTTCACTGAAGTCATACCCAAGAATTATCAGGCATTACCGTTGCTACATGGGCCAGCGAGCCATGCAGAAACCATGATGCGTCGTTATAATGAAATTAATCAGTTATTTTTGCCACAAGGCATTCGTCTAAAAGAATTATATCTCACCGAGCGAATGACCTGGTTTATGCAGTTTGATTCGGGTTTAAGAATAATTGTGGATAAAGACCAGACTATGAGCAAATTACAACGCCTGAGCCATCTGTCTCAGAGCGATTTAAAGCCGGTCTGGTCTAAAATTTCGGCCATCGACCTGCGTTATCGCAATGGATTGTCGATACAGTGGAAAAATTCAATTCCGCCTAAAATTGTAAATGGACATTTTATTGTAACCATTGATGACACGGGCGTTGAGAATAAGGTAACAGTAAAGCCATAATGACCGGCTTTAAAAAATAGAGGCATTTAAAGCCATAAATCTAACAAACACGTAATGGTAGTAGTGAATAATGAGTGAAGCTGTTCCCTCGGTTGTGGCGATTGACATTGGGACACACAAAGTTTCAGTTTTGATTGGCAAGGTACACGCGCCAGACAATATCCAAGTGATTGGTATGGCCACCGCTCGTAACCGAGGCATGAGTAAAGGGAAAATTGTCAGTCTCGATAAAGTTATTACTGCAATTAAAAATGCCGTTCAAGAAGCAGAAGATATGGCGGAATGTCGTGTACATTCTGCCTGGGTCTCTATTCCAAGTGCCGAATTAAAAAGCTTTTATGCTTCAGGTCGCACCTCGATCGACAATAGCGAGCATGCGATTACCACCAGTGAAGTGGTGCGTGCACTGGAATTGGCTAAAGCTAGTCATTTGACTTCAGATCATTATCTGGTCAGTGCTGTGCCTCTGGGTTTTGAGCTGGACGACTCACCGGAATGGGTGTTAAACCCGATTCGGATGTCGGCACATAGCATGACCGGACACTATCATTTGATGATGCTGCCGATCAGTACCATGCAGAATATTGATCGCGCCCTGAAAGGTGCCAATATTGGTGTAGAAAAAATGGTGGTGTCGAGCTTGGCTACTGCTGAAGCCAGCCTGCTGAAAGACGAAAAAGAATATGGCGTATGCTTAGTAGATATCGGTGCCGGCACGACCAATGTTGCAGTGTATGTGGATGGTCGTTTGGCCTTAACCCATACCTTCCAACGTGGCGGTGAACATGTGACCCGTGATATTGCAGCAGTATTGCAAACCACGACCGAAGAAGCTGAACGTCTGAAATTATTGTATGGCTGTGTCGACCTGAAAGTGGTCAAGCCTGACCATATGATTCAGTTCCAGGGGATTGATGGGCCACAAACCATCAGCCGGATTGAACTGACTGAAATTATTATGGCTCGTTATGAAGAAATTCTGGGTCTGGTACGTGATGAGCTGGTGAAAAATGGTGCCATCCAGGGCTTGTATCATGGTGTGGTATTGACCGGTGATGCCAGTCATATCGAAGGGATGGTGAGTTTTGTTCGCCGTACCATGGGGGTCTCGGCGCATTTAGGTAATCCGCCGACTCAGGTGTATGCAGACGAACAACATCAGGCTGCTTTACGTCGCTCGCAATATAGTACGGTGGCTGGCTTGCTGATGTTTAGTCAGAGTGATACCCAGGACACGATTGTGGAACAGGATGATGTAGAGCGGTTGTCATTGGCTAAGCGGGTCAAAAGAGCCTTGTTTGGCTTTAATGACACCCTGAAATCAATCTTTTAAGTCGATTTTTATTGTGAATATTGTTGGGAAGATGTAGTTAATCGGGCTTGTACTTGACAAGTGAACGCATGAGCAGCATTCTTAAAAACAATTTTATTAAGATTAAGGCAGTATACGGGCTTAGTGACTGCCAATTATGAATTAGGAATTTTATAGGTCATGGCCTCATTTGAATTTTTCGAAGACGATCATAGCGATAGCAATGGTCAAGCCCGTTTCACTGTATTTGGTGTAGGTGGTGCGGGTGGTAATGCGGTACAACATATGTTGCAGTCCGATATCCAGGGCGTAAAATTTGTTTGTGCCAATACGGACAAACAGGCATTGGATCGTATGGAAGCCGAATTTAAAATTCAGCTGGGCGAGCAAAGTACCCGTGGTCTGGGTGCAGGTGCAAATCCGCAAGTCGGCCAGACCGCAGCAGAAGAAAGCCGTGAACTGATTCGCCAACAGCTTGAAGGGACCGATATGGTCTTTGTAACTGCGGGTATGGGCGGTGGTACCGGTACCGGTGCAGCGCCAGTGGTTGCTGAAATTGCGAAAGAAATGGGTATTCTGACCGTTGGTGTCGTGACCACGCCATTTAACTTTGAAGGCAAACGCCGTCTACAGTCTGCTGAAAAAGGGATTGAAGCGCTAGAGCAGCATGTAGACTCATTAATCATCATTCCAAACCAGCGTCTATTGAAAGTCTTCCGTGATATTTCAATGAAAGATGCCTATAAAAAAGCGGATGATGTATTGTTGAATGCAGTACGCAGTATTTTTGATTTGGTAGTCCGTCCTGGCCATATCAACCTTGACTTTGCTGACTTAAAAACAGCCATGAGCACTCGTGGTTATGCCATGATGGGTGTCGGTCTGGGTCGTGGTGAGAACCGTGCACGTCAGGCTGCTGAGCAGGCAATCCGTAGTCCATTACTCGACAACGTGACTATCATGAATGCCAAAGGCATTCTGATCAACGTGACTGGTGGCGATGACGTGACTTTCGGTGAAATTGAAGAAATTACTGATGTCGTGAACCAGATTGTCGATTTAGATGAGGGTCAAGTGTTCTACGGTACCGTTTTTGATCCGGATGCGCGTGATGAAATCAGCGTGACTGTGATTGCAACAGGTCTCACCCGTCATGCAGCGGATTCAGTTGAACCGACCAAACGTACTAATGTACAGGCAACTCGTCCAGCAGCAGCTGCACAGGCTGTGGTGGAAGATGATGATGTACCGGCAATTCAGCGTCAGCAGCATGAAACAGGTGCAGCAGCGAATCCAGCGGCGGCTTCAGTTTCTAGCCCGCGCCCAACGCCAATGAGCATTCAGGATTATCTTAAGAATCAACAGCGTAAATAACATGTAACATCATGTGTTTAGCTAGATTAGACAGGAAAGGTGGCTTTTAAGCCACCTTTTTGTTTTTTATCAATAGCCAAATATGCTAACGTATAGCGGTTTTATAGATGAACAGATGATAAAAGCATGTTGAAACAACGTACCCTGAAACGTGTCGTGAAAGCGAGCGGAATCGGTCTTCACAGTGGGCAAAAAGTCATGATTAACTTTGTGCCGCACCATGCCGATGGGGGAATTGTGTTTCGTCGTATTGACCTGAATCCGCCAGTCGACATTCCTGCCGATGCCATGCTGATTCAAGAAGCCTTCATGTGCTCGAACCTGGTTCAGGAAAATGCCAAAGTAGGCACCATTGAACATGTCATGAGTGCGATTGCTGGTCTAGGCATTGATAACCTGATTATTGAAGTGTCGGCCTCTGAAGTCCCGATTATGGATGGCAGTGCAGGTCCGTTTATTTACCTGCTCATGCAGGGCGGTTTGCAAGAGCTGGATGCCGCTAAAAAATTCGTCAAGATTATTAAACCGGTTGAAGCACTCATTGATGACAAACGTGCCATTTTTAGCCCACATGAGGGCTTTCAGCTGAATTTCACCATCGATTTTGATCATCCTGCCTTTAAAAAAGAACATCAGTCCGCCAGTATCGATTTTTCTACTGAAACCTTCGTTTATGAAGTCAGTGAAGCGCGTACCTTTGGGTTTATGAAAGATCTGGATTATCTCAAAGCCAATAATCTGGCGCTGGGTGCCAGCCTGGAAAATGCCATTGGTGTAGATGAAACCGGGGTCGTTAATGAAGAAGGTTTACGTTTCTCGGACGAATTTGTACGTCATAAAATTCTGGATGCCGTGGGTGATTTATACCTGCTCGGGCATCAGATTATTGCCAAATTTGATGGTTATAAATCTGGACATGCCTTGAATAATCAACTTTTACGCAATGTGAAAAGTGATCCAAGCTGCTATGAAATTGTAACATTTGATGACGAAGCCAATTGTCCAATCATGTATGTGAATGTGACATAAGTCATTGTGTTTGTGTCTTTATGTTTTTGTTATTGCTTTAATACTGTGATACACATCACATAATGTTTGCTTTTTAATTTATTACATTTGATTGCTATGTTACTTTTTATTGCTTGCCAAACGTAGTAAAGCTTGGCTAAGCTTAGGGTCGCTTATAAAGTCAGCAGCACTACGAAGTAATTCCTGTGTTTCTGCATTTAAGGCTCTTTCAGGTGTTGCTGAAACAGGTGATGTTTGCGAAGGATTCCGCAAGCAAACTTGAAGTTTAGTGAGATCTGTTAATTCATTTATTTGAGAGAGTTGTGAAATGTATTGCTTTTGAAGATAGGCCAATTGACTGATCATGGCCTGGTTTTCACCGGTAATCGTTAACACACCATTTTGATAGCAGACAACTTGCCAGCGTTCCGGTTGGGGCAATAGCGGTTGTACGAGTTTCGTAAGTTTCTGCCAGGCAGCGACTTGTGATGAGAGAAACGAAAAGTTTCCTGTTTTTATCTGTTTTCTTGTTTGTTGAAAAACGTTGACAGGTTCCGACATACATGATTCCTACATATTTATGTCTTAATCTTATGCGCTTCTTTTAGTGGATATCAAGGATAGAGATCTTCAAGGAACTCGATTAAAGCAGTTTAGAGAGGTTTTTTATGCATATGCGACGTATTTTGTTGGCATTTTCTTTATCAGTTTCAGCGGCTTCGGTTGCGTTCGCAGATTTAGTCAATCTAAATCAAGAAAATGGTTCAACAGATCGTATCGAGCAATTGACGCGTACTCTGGCACAGGGTGCATATACTCATCCAGATGATATCGATATTCCAGCACAGACTAAATTGAATGTTCAACTTCGTGAGAAACCAGTTGAACTGAACAATCGAACGCTTGCTCAGAAGTATGCCAATACTTCATCCAATAAAGTGGCAGCAAACAGTGCTTATTCTTGGCTAATTTCTCATCCTTTACCTAATTCTCGCGTAAGTTCAAATTACGGTGGTCGTACCATGAGTGGCCGTGCTGAAAATCATTCAGGCCTTGATCTTGCAGCGCCAAGTGGTACACCAATCTATGCAACAGGTCCAGGAATTGTGACCAAATCAGGTTGGGGCACAGGTTATGGTCAATACGTTGAAATCAATCATGGCAATGGCTATTTAACGCGCTATGCCCATGCTTCACGTCTTATTGCACGTGTGGGAGAGCAGGTGCAAGCAGGTGATCATATTGCCAACGTTGGCTGTACTGGTCGCTGTACCGGTCCACACTTACATTATGAAGTAGTAAAAGACGGTCAACGTAAAAACCCATCTACTTATTTGGCCATGTTACCTTAAGTATAGACCTGAATAACAAGAAGCATCTCTATACATAAAAACCTCCAATAAGCATTTTAAAGCGTTTAAACTGCAGGCTCTTCAAGTCAACTTGAAGGGCTTTTTGTTTTATCACTTTTAAGTCTCATATTATCACCAACTATTATAATGATTGTATAATAAATCGCCTTTATTGACTATTTTTTGTTATGTAGTGTAATTATACGTCACCCATCATTTAGTTCCTAAATAGTACTGCTAAATCGCATTCAGCTAAGGCCATACCTGCAGAGGTCTTAAATATGGTACATATAAGACATTAGATTAGGCTTTTAGGAACTGTAGATTATGGCGTTTTATGGCGATACAGACGCGCAAGAAACCCAAGAATGGCAAGATGCATTTGACTCTGTTTTGCAGCACATGGGCACTGAGCGTGCAGCATTTTTGTTAGAAAAACTTTATCAACGCGCAATTGCAAAGCATGTTCCTATTCAGCGTTTAAATACTCCCTACTTAAATACGATTTCTGTTGAAGAACAGCCTGCAATGCCAGGCGACCAGGACATGGAGCGCCGTATTCGCGCGCTGATCCGCTGGAATGCCTTGGCAATGGTATTACGCGCGAATAAAACCGGTGACGATCTCGGTGGTCACCTAGCGAGTTTTGCTTCTTCCGCAACCCTTTATGATGTGGGCTTTAACCACTTCTTCCGTGCCAACAGCGACAGCTTTGGCGGCGACATGATCTATTATCAAGGTCACTGTGCACCGGGTATTTACGCGCGTTCATTTTTAGAAGGCCGTTTGACTGAAGAGCATCTGAATAATTTCCGTCGTGAAGTGGGTGGTAAAGGTTTGCCATCTTATCCGCATCCTTATTTGATGCCGGACTACTGGCAGTTCCCGACCGTATCGATGGGTCTGGGTCCAATCATGTCAATTTATCAGGCACATATCCAAAAGTACCTGATGAACCGTGGCCTGATTAAAGAAGAAGATCGTAAGGTTTGGGCTTATCTGGGTGATGGTGAGATGGACGAGCCGGAAAGCTTGGGTGCAATTTCTCTGGCAGGTCGCGAAAAGCTCGACAACCTGATTTGGGTAGTGAACTGTAACTTGCAACGTCTGGATGGTCCGGTACGTGGTAATGGCAAGATCATTCAGGAACTTGAGTCATTATTCCGCGGCGCAGGCTGGCGTGTGATTAAAGTTGTGTGGGGCCGTCATTGGGATCCACTACTGGATAAAGATAAATCCGGTGCACTGAAAGCAGTGATGGAAGAAGCAGTTGATGGCGATTTCCAGCGTTACCAGGTAAAAGGTGGTGCTTACGCGCGTGAAAAGTTCTTCGGCAAATATCCAGAAGCAGCTGAGTTGGTTAAAGACTTAAGCGACGAAGATATTGATAATCTGAACCGCGGTGGTCACGACCCGTACAAAGTCTTTGCTGCTTATGCCGAAGCATGTACGGCCAAAGGTCAGCCGACCGTGATTCTGGCAAAAACCGTGAAAGGTTATGGTTTGTCGGAAGAAATCGAAGCAGTCAACAAAACTCATCAAATCAAGAAGATGCAAATCAATTCCTTGAAATATGTGCGTGATCGTTTCAACCTTCCTTTCACCGACGAACAGCTTGAAGAAGTACCGTTCTACCGTCCAAGCGAAAATTCCCCTGAATTGAAATATATGAAGGCACGTCGTGAAGCGCTAGGTGGTTACCTGCCTGCACGTCGTAAGGAAAGCGAACAGCTAGCGATTCCTGGACTTTCAGTATTTGATTCGGTCTTGGCCGGTTCAAATGGTAAAGAACAATCGACCACGATGGTGATGGTGCGTTTAATCTCTGCACTTCTTAAAGAGAAAGCGATTAAAGACCGTGTTGTGCCAATCGTGCCTGATGAAGCCCGTACTTTCGGTCTGGAAGGGATGTTCCGTCAGCTCGGTATTTATGCCGCGCATGGCCAGAAATATACCCCGGAAGACCAAGAACAGCTGATGCATTACCGTGAAGCCAAAGACGGTCACATGTTGCAGGAAGGGATTAACGAAGCCGGTGCGATGAGTGCATGGGCAGCATTGGCGACCAGTTATTCAACCAATAACCTGCCAATGATTCCGATGTACATGTACTACTCGATGTTTGGTTTCCAGCGTATCGGTGATATTGCATGGGCAGCCGGCGATGCACAGGCACAAGGTTTCTTGCTGGGTGCAACCGCAGGTCGTACTACACTGAACGGTGAAGGCTTGCAGCATCAGGATGGTCATTCACACATCTTGGCCAATACCATTCCAAACTGTGTCTCTTATGACCCATGTTTCGGTTATGAATTGGCAGTGATCGTGCATGACGGTTTACAGCGTATGTATGTGAACCAGGAACGTGTGTTCTATTACCTGACCGTGATGAACGAAAACTACGAGCATCCGGAAATGCCAAAAGGTGTTGAAGAAGGCATTAAGCGTGGTATGTACTTACTGGAAGAAGATGAAAAAGCCACTGTTCAGTTACTGGGCTCAGGTGTAATCCTGCGTGAAGTGATCAAGGCGGCGAAGATTCTGCGTGAAGAATATCAAATTCATTCAAATGTCTACAGCGTGACCAGCTTCAATGAACTGGCACGTGACGGTATGGCATGTGAAGAATACAACCGCTTGCATCCGCTGGCTGAAGACGTAAAAGAAGCATGGGTATCGAAACAGCTTCGCGGTACTGAAGGTATCGTCGTGTCTGCAACCGATCATATGCGTGCTTATAGCGAACAGATTCGTGCTTATCTTCCAGATGGCCGTCCATTCGTAGCATTGGGTACTGACGGTTATGGCCGTTCAGATACACGTGCCAACTTGCGTAGTTACTTCGGTGTTGATGCTGCCCATATTGTAGTAGCAACCCTGAAAAAACTGGCAGATGAAGGTGAAGTTGATGCGCGTCTGGTAAAAGATGCGATCTCGACTTTCGAGCTTGATACAGATCGTCCAGTGGCTTGGACACCTCAAGAAACCCCATCTGTACATGCTGTTGCTGACTACAAAGAGGAGAACTAAGCATGCAAATTACGACTCCTGATATTGGTGTAGATAAGGCAACAGTGGCCGAAATTCTGGTCAAAGTGGGTGATACGATCGCGATCGATGACAGCATTGTGTTACTTGAATCTGATAAAGCCTCTGTTGAAGTGCCTAGCACTTCAGCAGGCGTGGTAAAAAGCATTCTGGTGAGTCAGGGTGATGAAGTCGCTGAAGGCGCAGTACTGATTGAGCTACAAGCTGAAGACGGTAGCGCTGATGTGGTCGAGCCACAGCAAGCAGATGCCTCACAAAAAACCTCAGAAAATACTCCGACTTCATTACTGGATCAGGAAATCATGCAGGAACTGGCTTCACATCAGCCTAAAGCTTCTGCTGCTCCTGAGGCTCAAACAAGCTTACAAGTGGTTGATGTGCAAATCCCCGATATTGGCGTAGAAAAAGCCACTGTCGGTGAAATCTTGGTTTCTGTCGGTGATGAAATCGAGGTAGATCAAAGTATCGTAGTGGTGGAATCAGACAAGGCGACTGTTGAAGTGCCAAGTACGGTTTCAGGTACGGTGGAATCCATCCAGATTAAAGAAGGCGATACCATTAAAGAAGGTGTGGTCATTCTGAAAGTGAAAACGGCTGTTTCGGCAGCGTCAGCACAGACAGAAGCATCTCAAGCACCAGTTGCTCAAGCGGCCACCCAAGAGAAAGCAGTTGAAGCACCACAAACGCCAGCAGCACCTGCAGGTGATGTTGAAATTGCTGTGCCTGACTTGGGTGTAGACAAGGCGGCTGTGGCGGAAATTCTGGTTCAGGTCGGTGATACGGTTGAAAAAGATCAGAGCATCATCGTGGTAGAATCAGATAAAGCCACTGTTGAAGTGCCAAGCACTACAGCTGGCGTGATTAAAGCCATTCATGTTGAGCTGGGTCAAAATGTCTCTCAAGGCATTGCACTGGTGACAATTGAAGCTGAAGCGCAAGCAGCTGCTGCACCTGTCGTAGCCAAAGCAGAAGCACCGAAAGCAGCAGAAGCACCAAAAGCAGCCCCGGCACCTGCTGCATCTTCTACTCAAACAGTCACGACGTCGGATAATGCTGACAAGCTGACCAAAGAGCAGAATGCCGCTAATTCTAAAGTTTATGCCGGTCCTGCAGTGCGTAAACTGGCACGTGAACTGGGCGTTGTGCTGGCAGATGTCAAAGCATCTGGCCCACATGCGCGCGTCATGAAAGAAGACCTGAAAGCGTATGTCAAAACGCGTCTTACTACGCCACAGGCGGCTCCTGTAGCCGCTGCTGCTCAAGTCGCAGGTCTGCCAAAACTGCCAGACTTTAGCGCTTTTGGTGGTGTGGAAGAGAAAGCCTTGACGCGTTTGCAACAAGTGTCTATTCCACAGTTGTCGCTGAATAATTTCATTCCGCAAGTGACCCAGTTTGATGCAGCAGATATTACTGAACTCGAAGCATGGCGTAATGAACTGAAAGGCAACTTCAAGAAAGAAGGCCTGAGCCTGACCATTATGGCATTCATCATCAAAGCAGTTGCGCACTTGTTAAAAGAAGAGCGTGAATTTGCTGGTCACTTGGCCGATGATGGTAAGTCAGTCTTGCTACGTAACGAGATCCATATGGGTATCGCGGTCGCAACGCCAGATGGTTTGACCGTGCCTGTACTGCGTCATCCCGATCAGAAGTCCATTAAACAGATTGCCACTGAGCTGGGAACCCTGGGTCAAAAAGCGCGTGACAAGAAATTGTCACCGAAAGACCTGCAAGGTGCGAACTTTACCATCACCAGCCTGGGCTCAATTGGTGGTACAGCATTTACGCCATTGGTGAACTGGCCGCAAGTGGCGATTCTGGGTATTTCTCCTGCCACCATGCAACCAGTATGGAATGGTGAAGGCTTTGATCCACGCTTGATGCTGCCGCTTTCATTGTCCTACGATCACCGTGTGATCAATGGTGCAGATGCTGCTCGTTTCACCAACAAGCTGACCAAGCTGCTCAAAGATATCCGTACTTTATTGATCTAAAAAATCATGTATATGCCCTTTATTCTCTCTCTGGGAGAAATATAAAGAGGGTGTAAAGAGAAAACCCTGCTTCGGCAGGGTTTTTTGCTGCTGCATTGAAAAATAATCTATTTGATTCTATACTTGGCGCACTTCATTGGGGAGTAGCCGCCTTTTGCGCAAAGCAGAAGGGTGATGGTCAACATATTTGCTCAACCGAGCATGGTCATCATAGCAAAGAACCAAGTCAGCTTTTCCAAGCTTTCTTTTGTTGGCAAGACCTTTGATTTACCACTCTGCAGATTTTGGCTAGCAGGAGCGGTGAGTCATTGGTATTGGATGCTAGCCAGAGAAAAACCTCATGTATGAATTCCTACTGTCGACTGCAATCGTAGCGCTGGCTGAAATGGGTGATAAGACCCAACTGCTGGCATTGCTGCTTGCCGCACGTTTTCGCAAACCTGTTCCTATTTTAGTTGCCATTTTATTGGCGACGCTGATTAACCACGGCCTTTCTGCAGTATTGGGACAATGGGTAACCACAGTGATTGGGCCGGAAGTACTGCTGTGGATCGTTTCGATTGGCTTTATCGCGATGGCAGTCTGGATGCTGATTCCGGATGAACTGGGTGATGAAAATGCCAGTATCAATAAATGGCAAAAATTCGGGGTATTTGGTGCAACCTTCATTTTGTTTTTTCTGGCAGAAATTGGTGACAAAACCCAGATTGCCACAGTGGCACTGGCGGCACGTTTCGACAGCGTCTTCTGGGTGATGTTGGGTACTACGCTAGGCATGATGCTGGCCAATGCGCCTGCGGTATTTTTGGGTGATAAACTGGCGAACAAACTACCGATCAGCCTGATCCATAAAATTGGCGCGGCCATTTTCCTGGTCATAGGTGTCGCGACCCTGGTTCAATATTATTTCTTTTAAATTATAAAATAACAAATTGCATGAATCCTGAGCTAAAAACTCAGGATTTTTTATGCCTAAATCCTCTGAAAAGCTTGATAAAGCTCGTGATATGGTCGGTTTTATGGATTGTAAATTCTATTAAATCCTTATATGTTGTATGGGTATAAAACAGCAGTTTTAACTATAAATTGGGGAATTTAAATGGTTTTTGAGCGCACCACATCGCAAGTCCTGTTTGATAATGGGACACATAAATGCATTAGTTTTACCAGTCTGGTCAAAGGTGAAGGCGTTCAGGCAAACCAGTTTTTGATTATTGATCATGAGCGCGCAGCGGTACTCGATCCGGGTGGTGATTTAACCTATGTGCCGCTGACCATGGAACTGAATAAATACACCCGCTTGACCCATCTGGACTATGTCATGGCTTCACATCAAGACCCGGACATTATCACTTCCATGCCGCGCTGGCTGGTATATACCGATGCCAAAGTGGTGGCATCCAAGCTGTGGGCACGTTTCTTGCCGCACTTAAACTCGGCCTTTATGAGCGACCGGATGAAAGGCAACTGGCTGGACCGTCTGGTGGAGCTTCCGGATCATGGTCAAATCATTCCACTGGGCCAATCTCATATTGTGGCGGTACCGGCGCATTTTCTGCATTCGGTAGGGAATTTCCAGTTTTATGATCCGATTGCCAAAATTTTATTTTCAGGTGATATGGGTGCGTCCATGGTTGAAGATGCCGCCAAGCCACTGGAAAACTTTGCCGCGCATATCCCAAAAATGAAAAGCTTCCATCAACGCTATATGTGCAATAACAAGGTGATTCGTCTCTGGGTGAAAATGGTACGCAGCATGGAAATCGAGATGATTGTGCCGCAGCATGGCACACCATTTATCGGCAAAGAGCAGATTACCCAGTTTCTGGACTGGATTGAAACGCTGGAATGCGGCACTGACCTGATGGATGAAACGGTTTTTACCTGTCCTGAATAGTTCACACAAAAAATAATTTTTTTCTTGTGTGGAAAAACAACATTTTTTATATTTCTTCTCCAAAAAACTTTTTTTTGATAATGAGAACTTATAAGAAATGTTGTCTCAAGTTCCAAAACCGGATGCGTGTTTAAGCTGCGGGGCGTGCTGCGCCTATTTCAGGGTTTCGTTTTATTGGGCTGAAGGAATTCATATGCCTGAGCACTATACCGAACCTGTGACAGCAGTCTATTCATGTATGGCTGGAACCAATCAAAAAAATCCACGCTGTATTGCACTTGATGGCACCATCGGCCAGCAGGTCAGCTGTGGTATGTATGAGCAGCGCAGTTCATCCTGCAAAGAAGTGCAGATTGCCGATGAGCAATGCAATAAGGCACGTATTGCACACAATATGTTGCCCTTTGTCCAGATTGAAACTGATGAAGCCGACAATGATGACAGTTTTGAATATGTCAGCTAAATCCATCCAAAGCAGAGCTTAGGCTCTGCTTTTCACTTCATTAAAATGATCGGGGTATATTTTAAAATAGGGAACTTCATGATCGGACGTATTATTGATACTGTTTTAGCACCCACATAGATCTGCGTGTACGAAGCTTGAATAAAAAAATAATTTTGCAATTGCAATGAAATTTAAGCCGATATTTGTTTATAATAGTGCACGGAAATTACCAGTGAGACTGTTATGTTGACCATCGTTCAAGACGCGTTAACCTTCGATGATGTCCTATTACTCCCTGCCTATTCTACTGTTCTTCCAAAAGATGTCTCCCTAAAGACACGTTTAACTCGTGGCATTAACCTGAATATTCCTCTTGTGTCTGCAGCAATGGATACGGTGACTGAGTCCCGTATGGCAATTGCAATGGCGCAAAATGGTGGTATCGGTATTTTGCACAAGAACATGGATATCGCGGTTCAGGCTGCAGAAGTGCGCCGTGTGAAAAAATTCGAAGCGGGTATGGTCAAAGACCCGATTACAGTCACTCCTGAAACCACAGTACGTGAACTGATTGCGTTGACTCAAGCCAACAATATCAGTGGTGTACCCGTTGTGAAAGATGGCAAAGTGGTGGGTATCGTGACCGGTCGTGATACACGCTTTGAAACCAATCTTGAGCAGCCAGTCAGCAATATCATGACTGGTCAGGATCGCCTGGTGACAGTTCGTGAAGGCGAATCGAAAGAAAATATCCAAGCTTTATTGCAACAGCACCGTATTGAAAAAGTATTGGTGGTCAACGATCAGCAAGAGCTGAAAGGCTTAATTACGGTAACCGATTTCCGTAAAGCTGAATTGTATCCAAATAGCTGTAAAGATGACCTGGGTCGTCTGCGTGTTGGTGCTGCTGTCGGTACTGGTGCAGAAACGCCAAGCCGCGTAGAAGCCTTGGTTGATGCAGGTGTGGACGTGATTGTAGTCGATACTGCACATGGCCATTCTGCAGGTGTGATCGAGCGTGTACGTTGGGTTAAGGCCAATTATCCACAAGTTCAGGTGATTGGCGGTAACATCGCGACAGGTGATGCTGCGCTGGCGTTACTTGATGCAGGTGCGGATGCCGTTAAAGTTGGTATTGGTCCTGGTTCAATCTGTACCACGCGTATTGTGGCGGGTATTGGTATGCCACAGATCTCTGCGATTGATTCTGTTGCCAATGCGCTGAAAGATCAGATTCCTTTGATCGCAGATGGCGGTATTCGTTTCTCTGGCGATATGGCCAAAGCGATTGGTGCGGGCGCAAGCACGATTATGGTTGGTTCATTGATGGCCGGTACTGAAGAAGCACCAGGCGAAGTTGAATTCTTCCAGGGCCGTTACTACAAGGCTTATCGCGGTATGGGTTCATTGGGTGCGATGGCTGGCGCAACAGGTTCTGCTGACCGTTACTTCCAGGACTCTAAGGCCGGTGCCGAGAAGCTGGTTCCTGAAGGTATTGAAGGTCGTGTACCGTACAAAGGCCCAATGGGTAATATCGTACATCAGATGATGGGCGGCCTACGTTCTTCAATGGGTTATACCGGTTCTGCGACGATTGAAGACCTGCGTCAGAATGCCAAGTTTGTGAAAATCACTTCTGCCGGTATGTCTGAGTCGCATGTACATGATGTGACCATTACCAAAGAAGCACCAAACTATCGCGTAGGTTAATTTCCTGTGATTTAAAATTTTAAAAAGCCGTCATGCAAATGACGGCTTTTTTATTTTGGTGTAAAGTGTGACTCAAGGAAAAAAATGGGTGATATCAATCATCCGCTAAGAAGTGAGATAAAGATGAGTTATTTTGGTACGGATGGTATTCGTGGAAAGTTTGGCGAATTGCCGATTACCCCTGAGTTTGCCCTGAAACTGGGATTTGCGGCTGGTAAAGTTTTAAAACGTCATAGTAAAAAATCCAAACCATTGGTGGTTCTGGGTAAAGATACCCGTTTGTCTGGTTATATCCTGGAAGCTGCCTTACAGGCAGGTTTAAATGCCGCTGGCGTTTATGTTCATCTTTTAGGTCCACTACCGACTCCAGCCATTGCTCATCTGACCCGTGCTTTGCATGCCAGCTTGGGTATTGTCATTTCCGCTTCGCATAACCCGTATTTTGACAACGGCATTAAGTTCTTCTCTGCGGAAGGCAAAAAACTGCCAGATGCCTTGCAAGACGAAATTAATCAGGAACTTGAAAAAGATTTTGTGATTGAAGATACGGCGAATCTGGGTAAAAGTATCCGGGTTAAAGATGCTAATGGTCGCTATATTGAATTCTGTAAATCGACGTTCCCGTATCATCTGGATCTGAATGAACTCACCATTGTGGTGGATTGTGCCAATGGTGCAGCCTATAACGTGGGACCTGCAGTGTTCCGTGAACTGGGCGCACGTGTAATTGCGATTCACAATGAGCCGAGCGGTTTAAATATTAATGAGGGCTGTGGTTCAACGCATCCGGAAAGCTTGCAACAAGCCGTGATTCAACATCAAGCGGATTTGGGTATTGCCTTTGATGGGGATGCTGACCGTGTGGTTCTCGTAGATAAAGCCGGTAATCTGATTGATGGCGACCATATTCTTTATATTCTTGCGACTCAAAGCTCGAAAAAACCTGCAGGTATTGTGGGTACCTTAATGAGCAATATGGCATTGGAACTGGCGCTGGAAAAAGCACAAGTGCCGTTATTACGTGCCAAAGTCGGCGACCGTTATGTATTACAGGGCCTGGAAGAAAATGGTTGGACCATTGGTGGTGAGCCTTCAGGTCATATTCTGACTTTGGACAAGAGCACCACAGGCGATGCGATTATTGCCGCCTTGCAGGTATTAACGGTGATGGTTGAACAGAAAAAAGCCCTGCATGAACTTGTGGCTGACTTTAAACTGTTGCCAAATGTCCTGGTCAATGTACGTTTAAATGCCATGTTTGATCCTTATTCAGTGCCTGCACTGGCAGCTGAATTTGAAAAAGCCGAACAGCAGCTTAAAGGCCGTGGCCGTTTATTGATTCGTAAATCTGGCACAGAACCTGTCATTCGTGTGATGGTCGAAGGCGATGATCTGGCTGAAGTCACCACACTTGCAAACAGCCTGGCAGATGCTGTGCGTGCCAATGCAGCTTAACGGGAACATAGATAATGAGTGATCTGATCAAGGATCTGAGTGAACTACGCCTGAATTATGAAAAAGGCGAGTTACAGGAACAGCAAGTCAATCCGAATCCGCATATGCAGTTCTTGCAATGGTTTAACCATGCACTGGAAGCAAAATTGCACGAGCCCTATGCCATGTCGTTGGCAACAGCCAATGCACAAGGCCGTCCGCATGTGCGTACGGTATTGCTGCGTGGAGCGACTGACGCAGGGTATGATTTTTATACCAACTATGATAGTCAAAAAGGTCTGGATCTGGCTAAAAATCCTTATGCCGAACTGTTGTTCTACTGGCAGGATCAGGAACGTCAGATTCGTATTTCGGGTCGTGTAAAGAAAATATCGGAAGAAGAATCGACCGACTATTATCATAAACGTCCACGCGAAAGCCAGATTGCCGCGCATATCAGTACCCCGCAAAGTGGCATCGTGGCTAGTCGTGAGGAATTGCAGCAACGTTTTTGGGATTTGCATACCCAGGTTGCCAATCAGCAACAGCTGGACAAGCCGGTATTCTGGGGTGGTTATCGTCTCGAACCCGATTATTATGAATTCTGGCAGGGTCGTCCGAACCGTTTGCATGACCGTTTAAGTTATCGCCAAACCGATGCCGGCTGGACTTTAGAGCGCTTAATGCCATAACCATGCAAAAACTGGAAATCAAACAACGTCCATTGCTGACACGCCCTGAAAATTTACCGGGCGTCCCTGCATTTGTGGCCGAGATTCTGGCTCGTCGTGGGGTGGAATCCGAGCAGGAACTTGAGCTCAAGCTGAAGCATTTGCTGGCACCGACCATGAAGGGGTTGCCTGAAGCGATTCAACTGATCGATCAGGCGATTGATCGTGGCCAGAAAATCGTGATCGTCGGTGATTATGATGCCGATGGCGCGACCAGTACTGCACTCATGGTGCTGGCACTGCGCGATATGGGTGCCAATGTCGAATATCTGGTTCCTGACCGTTTTAAATATGGTTATGGACTGACACCCGCAATTGCAGATCTGGCCTTTGTCAGTTTCACACCTGATTTACTGATTACCGTGGACAATGGCATTTCCAGTCATGAAGGAGTCAAACAGGCACAAGATCATGGCATGCAGGTAATCATTACCGACCATCATCTGACGACCAAGCCGACACCAAAAGCCGAAGCCGTGGTCAATCCCAATCAGTTGGGTTGCGACTTTCCAAGCAAAGCACTAGCCGGGGTCGGGGTGGCTTTTTATGTATTGGCCAATCTGTCTACCCATCGCAAGAAACTTGGAAAATCCTCTACTGTAATTACCAATTATCTTGATCTGGTAGCGCTCGGCACCTATGCCGATGTCGCGAGCTTGGACTACAACAACCGGATTCTGGTCGATGCAGGTCTGAAACGGATCCAGCAAGGGCAGTGCCGTGCAGGGATCAGTGCGCTACTTGATATTGCAAAGCGTGATCCTGCTGGTCTGAAAGCTCAAGATTTGGGCTTTGTTTTAGGCCCACGGATTAACGCGGCTGGACGCATGGAAACCATGGATATCGGGATCGAATGTTTGCTGGCTCCTGATCTGACAACTGCTTATCCACTGGCTGAACAGCTGAATCAGCTCAATGTCGAACGCCGTCAGGTGGAAGGTAAAATCAAGCAGGAAGCCTTGCTTGAGCTGGATAAAATCCAGTGGGATGCCACTGAACTACCTGCTGCGTTGATCATGTTTGAACAGCATTGGCATCAGGGAGTGATCGGGATTGTAGCAGGGCGTTTAAAAGAGCAGTTCCATCGTCCGAGTATTGTTTTTGCCGCAGATCAGGATGGGATTCATATCAAAGGTTCGGCGCGTTCGATTGAAGGTATTCATATTCGTGATGCGATTGAACAGGTAGCAGAGCAATATCCTCATTTAGTCAGTCATTTTGGTGGCCATGCAGCAGCAGCCGGTTTAACCCTGAAAAAAGAAAATTTCGCCGAGTTTAAGCAGGTCTTTGAAGTACTGATTGGTGCGATGGATGAGGATTTATTCACTGCGACTTTATGGACGGATGGAGAGCTGCCAGCTTCTGCTTTTCACATTGAAACAGTCGATTTATTACAGAATTTAAGTCCATGGGGGCAAAAATTCCCCCAACCGATTTTTGATGGTGTGTTCAAAATCATGGACTATCGCTGGCTTAAAGATGTGCATCTTAAGTTACGTGTGGCGTTGGAGAATGGGCAGGTCGTGGATGCGATCGCTTTCAATGCAGCGGATAAATATGACTTTGACCCGATGAAAGATACACGATTGGTCTATGAGCTGGATAAAAATGTATTTAATGGCAATATCAGCTTGCAAATGCGGATTATCCATTTAGAACAATAGGCCATAAAAAACCGCTCGAGTGAGCGGTTTTTTTTGCTTTTAATCGGAGAGATTAGAAGCGGAAAGTACCGTTAATACCGAAAGAGTCAGCACCGTCAGTAGTTGTATAGTTCACGCCAGCTGCAATTGCAGGTGTAAAGAATTTTTGTGCGCGTAAACCAAATACTGTATCTGAATCATCTTCTGTAGAATCCGCGATTGATACACCCACACTTAAAGTTGGATCGATATAAAGATCAGCGCCTAAACGATAAGTTGTTTCATCACCGAAATAAGTTAAACCTTCAAAATTGGCAAAATGATTACCAATCTGAGTCACATATTTTGCACGTAAAGATAGTGCAGTATCATCACCTACAGTAACAGCATTTAGGAGGTTAGGGACAAAACCATAATTTGCTACCTGAACTGGATCAACGCTTTCATTAGCTGCACCAGCTGCTAATAGTAGGCCATTAACTGGTAAGTAACCAACTTCAAAAGCATAGCCAGTATTGTCTTCACCAGCAAAGTCAACCTGGTTAATAGTGCCGCTTACATAAAATTGAGTATTTGGAATATAAAACTCGCCACTTACACCAAATACATCAATATCCTCATCGCCATCACCGCTTGCATTTGCATAACCTAAGCCAATATTGCTTGCTTTATTTAGGAAAGCCGCTTCTGCAAGTGGAGAGTTCTTAACTTGAACAGTGTTTAAGTAATATTTTCCATTGATGAAAAATGTATCTAGATCCCCAACATTATCAATATCTGTATTTTCATACCCGACATTAAGTTCAGCTTGGTAAGCATGTGCAGTTCCCAGGCCAGCAAGAAGCGCTGTAGCAAGAGCAAGTTTCTTAAGCATTTAGATTTCTCTCTTTGTTATAAAAATATGACTGTTTGATGAACAGTTGTAACAAATTGTACAGTTTATATTCGCCCCGTCAATGTGCAAAAAATACCTAAATGCTTGTTAAGAGTGCAATAAAAAAACCCATCCGAGGATGGGTTTCTATGCATGACTAATTTTTGGTTTTAGATTAGAAGCGGTACTTCGCTGCTACACCAAAGGTATTGTAGTCATTGTTAAACTGTTCGCCAAAGCCGACACGGCCTTCTAAGCTCACTTGCTGGTTAATGAACTTACGTGCATTGATACCAAATTCGCTCTTGTCGGTAATATCATTATTGTGATAATCAGCACCGACACTCAAGGTTTTGTCGATGAAATAATCTGCTGCCAGATTGTATTCATCTAGATCACCAAACGCTGCACCTGCTTCCAGGTTGATATCTTTACCATTGCTTAATGTCGTCACATATTTAGCACGAAGTGTTGGATCTACGCCATCATCATTGTCGTTATCCCAACCTTTCACACCAGCCGCAATCAATAGACCTGGTGCTGGCAGATAACCAACTTCAGCTGCATAGGTGGTTAAATCATTTTCTAGATCATCATTGTCTTGCAGATCATGACCATTGACGTTACCGCTTAAGTAGAAGTCAGAATTCGGTACGAAGTACTCTGCACCTACGCCATAACGATGCGCTTCAGAATCACCAATTTCATTATATTGATATTGCGCACTCACGTTGCTAGCACGATCAAGGAATGCTGCTTCTGCTAATGGTGCATTACGTGTTTGAACTGGATTGAAGTAATATGTACCATCAACGCCGAAAGAACCGCTAGTTCCACCGTTGTCAGGATCAACCACTCCTGCTGATGCACCAATTTCTGCTTGGTAAGCATGTGCTGCTGTACCAGTCATTGCTATTGCTGAAAGTAGTGCCGAAGCAATCGCTAATTTTTTCATGGTTACTACCCCTCAAATCGTGAGTTAAAAACATTACACTTTTTGTTACAACTTTCAGTCTAGAGCAATTCCAAAGATCGTCAATCAAAGGAAAGTTACAGTAATGTGAATAGCGTAATCTTGTGTAATTTTTGCTGAACAAGTGACTGAATAATAAAATTAAATTTATAATGTAGTGTTTTATTAAAAGTGTGTAGATATTGTGGAATCTATTGAATTCGCTGATTTTTTATACAGACCAATAAGAAATCCTAAATTATAAAATCAATTGCAAAATTATATTTCGGTCATAAAACGGGGCTAAAAAGCCGATAAAAATTTCGGATAAAAAGACGCAAAAGAGTCTATGAGATGTTGAAAATTGGATGAGGGAAATACAGGTCTAAATGCTCAAGATATTCGAGCTTTAGACTGAATGGATCGTTAAAATAGCGGAAATAGACTGTGCTATAATATCGGGCTAAGAATTTTGTGCCTAATTTTGATTGAGAGTAATTCACGTGGAAATTAATCCGTATCTAAACCAATTAAAAGACTTAAACGAACGTGGTCAAACACTACGGGGGTATCTTTGACTACGATCTGAAAAAAGAGCGTTTAGAAGAAGTCCTGCGTGAATTAGAAGATCCAACGATCTGGAATGATCAGAGTCGTGCTCAAGCAATGGCCAAAGAAAAAGGCGAGCTTGAAAATGTATTAAATGTGCTGGATCGCTTAAGTACCCAGCTTGAAGATGCACAGGCTTTGCTTGATCTGGCGGTTGAAGCGGATGATGAAAGCTTGCTAGAAGACGTACAGGCTGAACTGAGCACGGCTGAAGAAGAACTGGCCAAGCTTGAATTTCGCCGTATGTTCAATAATCCGATGGATCCAAACCCTTGCTATCTTGAAATTCAAGCTGGTTCAGGCGGTACAGAAGCACAGGACTGGGCTTCTATGTTGCTACGTATGTATCTACGCTGGATTGAACGTCATGGCTTTAAAGCAGAAGTGATGGAAGAATCTGATGGCGATGTTGCCGGGATTAAATCTGCGACGATTCGTGTGGAAGGTGAGTACGCCTATGGCTGGTTACGTACCGAATCTGGTGTACATCGTTTAGTGCGTAAATCACCATTTGACTCGGGCAACCGTCGTCATACCTCATTTTCTGCCGTGTTTGTCTCACCGGAAGTTGATGACAATATCGAAATTGAAATCAATCCGTCCGATGTTCGTACCGATACTTATCGTGCATCAGGGGCGGGTGGTCAGCATATTAACAAAACAGATTCTGCCGTGCGTTTAACCCATGCACCGACCGGAATTGTGGTGGCCTGTCAGAACCAGCGTTCACAACATGCCAACCGTGACCACGCCTGGAAGCAGTTACGTGCCAAACTTTATGAGCTCGAGATGAGCAAACGTAACGAAGCGGCACAAGCACTGGAAGATTCCAAGTCTGATATCGGCTGGGGTAGCCAGATCCGTTCTTATGTCCTGGATGATTCACGTATTAAGGATTTGCGTACAGGTGTGGAAAATTCCAATACTGGCGCAGTTCTGGACGGTGATCTGGACAAATTTATCGAAGCAAGCTTGAAACAGGGCTTGTAAGAAGTTGTTTAAATAGCTGGCGTAACCAAGCTTGTACAGATTGTGACTCTTATATCTAAATTATTCGATATATAAATCGTAAAAATACGATATAATGGTCGCAGATGCTGAATAAAGTTTCGTTGCGCCACTGATTGTGATGTGCCTATGGACCTTGATCTAATTTTTAAAGCCTTAGCCAATCCGACCCGTCGACAAATTCTGGAGTGGTTAAAATCTCCGGAGCAATATCTGTCTGCGGAAGAGTGTGGTGGCTTTCAACGTGGGGTCTGTGCAGGTCAAATTGAACGTTTGGGCCAGGTTTCCCAGTCCACCATGTCCAATCATTTGTCTGTATTACAGCAGACTGGCCTGATCACTGCGACCAAGCATGGACAGTGGTCATATTTCTCCCGCAATGAAACTTTGATTCAACAATTTATCGAACACCTACAACAACACCTTTAACAGGTGGGAGTAACGATGGCTGAATTAAATTCTCCTTTAACGCTCGGTGCGTTAGAGCTTAAAAACCGTGTCATCATGGCGCCGCTGACCCGTAACCGCGCAACTGCTGATCGCGTTCCAACCCCAATGATGGTTGAGTACTATGCGCAACGTGCAAGTGCTGGCCTGATCATTTCTGAAGCTACAGTGATTTCTGAAGAAGCCAATGGCTATTTGAATACTCCAGGATTGTTTACCGATGCTCAGGTCGAAGGCTGGAAAAAGGTCACTCAAGCGGTTCATGAGAAGGGCGGTCTGATTGTTGCCCAGCTTTGGCATGTTGGTCGTGTATCGCATCCGGATCTGTTAAATGGTGAAACACCAGTTTCTGCAAGTGCAGTACAACAGGCGGGTCATGTCAGCTTGTTACGTCCAAAACGTCCATACGTTACGCCACGTCCTTTGGAAGTTTCTGAAATTCACGCGATTACCGAGCAATATAAGCAAGCCGCGATTCGTGCTAAAGAAGCCGGTTTTGATGGTGTTGAATTACATGCTGCCAATGGTTATTTGATTGACCAGTTCTTGCAAAGCAAAACCAATCAGCGTGAAGATGAATACGGCGGTTCAGTGGAAAATCGTACACGTTTCCTGCTAGAAGCAACTGATGCACTGATTGAAGTATGGGGCGCAGATCGTGTAGGGGTGCATTTTGCGCCGCGTTGTGATGACCATGACATGGGCGACAATGATCCACGTGAAACATTTGGCTATGCCATGGAGCAGCTGGGTAAGCGCAAGATTGCCTTCTTCTTTACCCGTGAATATCTGGCAGAAGACAGTATTTCTGAATATATGAAACAGCGCTCAAATGGAGTGCCTTATATTGCCAATATGCAACTAAGTCGTGAAGATGCGATTGAGCTGTTGGCATCAGGCAAGGCTGATGCGGTGGCTTTTGGTAAGGCGTATATTGCCAATCCGGATCTATACGAACGTCTGCTCGAAGATGCGCCGCTGAATGAACTGAAGCTGGAAAATATGATCGGAACCAATGTCGCGGAAGGCTATATTGATTATCCGACATTGGCTGAAGCAGAAGCTTTAACTACAGTAGAATAATCTAAAAATGAGCCACATTGATTAACATGTTGATGTGGCTCTGCTATATTCTGCCCATTGAATCTTTGGACAGGGGCGCAATGTGGCCACTCCATTTTGGTATAACGCAGCCTTGGCGCTGGTTAAACCCTTATATCAATCGCGTATCCGTAAACGTGCGACCGATCCTGAACAATTACAACAAGAACTGACAGAACGTTTCGGCCCGTTTCAGCCACCCAAAAACCTGCATGCCATCTGGTTTCATGTGGTGTCGGTGGGTGAAACCAATGCTGCCCAACCGTTAATTGAACATTATTTAAAACTTGGCCATCCGGTGCTGGTCACCAATACCACCAAAACCGGTCAGGCACGCGCTAAATCACTTTTTTTAAAAGCGCCTTATCTCGATTTGTTTCAAGCCGTGTATTTGCCTGCTGACCAGAAAACTTTAATTCGTGAATTTTATCAAAAGTATCAGCCGAAACTTTTATTGCTGATGGAAACCGAGCTTTGGCCTAATCTGCTGGATCAGGCACCCCAGTTTAATGTGCCAACTGTATTGTTGAATGCGCGTCTGTCTGAAAAATCTGCCAAAGGTTATACCAAGGTCAAAGGTCTGACTAGAGGCATGCTACAGCAGTTAACCCAGCTTTTGGCACAGGATATTGCCACCCAGCAACGTTATATCCAGTTAGGAATAGCAGCCGAAAAAACCCAGGTTTTGGGCAATATCAAATTTGATATTACTGCGCCCGAGCGCTTTATCCAGCAGGCAGATCAATTGACACAGGAGTGGCAGTTAGGGGGGCGAAAGATCGTCACGTTAGCTAGTACTCATGCTCCTGAAGAAAAAGAAATTCTGAGTGCTTTAAAAGCTGCTTTAGAAGCTGATCCATATTTGGTCTGTATTGTGGTACCGCGCCATCCGGAACGTTTTGATGAGGTGTTCCAAGCTGCACAGTCTTTGGGATTGAAAATCCAGCGTCGAAGTCTAGGGCAACATATTAAAGCAGATACCCAGGTTTATTTGGCCGATTCGATGGGTGAAATGTGGCTTTGGTATGCTTTGAGTCAGGCATGTTATGTGGGTGGTTCTTTAAATGAACCAGGTGGTGGACATAATATTTTGGAGCCGATTGCGCTGAATGTGCCGACTGTTTTAGGCAAAAACTATTTTAATTTTCAGACTATCGTGGATGAGTTCGTTCAGGCAGACGCAGTCGCAGTGGTGCAGGATGCCCAGCAGGCTGCAGAGGTATTACTGGAACTTTTGCAAGATCAGGTTAAGGCGGAAATCTTGAATGCGGCAGCGCAGCAAATTATGCAGTTAAATACGGGATCGCTTGCCAAGCATATTCAGGTGATTGATCAGTATTTATAATTTTTGGTCATTCCCTCATTTATCATGTTTGATCGAAATATTCATTCGTAGGGGATACCTACTTTTCAGAGATGAAAAGTAGCAAAAATCTTTTGTATCACTGAAGGGATGTCCTTATCCCTCAGTGATACGGGCGGCATCCCTGCCACCAATCGTGATAGCTGATTGTAATTATAGTCTGGTCAGAAACCTTATTTTTTTTCATCTTTTAACTCTTCACTTCTTATTTTTTTGAACTTGATCATTATGAATATCGTCCTGCTTGATCCACGTCAAACCGAAGCTGAATTCTGGTCGATTAGCTCAACTAGGCAACTGGAACATCTGCAGCAGCATCTACAAATTCAAGTGGGAGATACTTTAAAAGTCGGAATTCGGGAAGGTCAGCGTTACCTGACGGAAATTGTCGAAATCTCTGAAAAAGCAGTGCGCTTGAAACCACTGCAAGAAGAAGCTGTTCCAGAAAAATTGCCAGTGACTTTAATTGTGGCTTTGCCACGTCCGAAAGTGCTGCGCCGTCTGATCATGGACAGTGTCACCTTGGGCGTTGAAAAAATCATTTTACTACATAGCTACCGTGTCGATAAAAGCTATTGGCAAACTCCATTTTTACAGCAGTTAAATCATTATATCGAATTGGGGCTAGAACAGGCAGGGGATACGGTTGCACCCCAAATTGAGCTGTATAAGCGCTTTAAACCCTTTGTAGAAGATATCCTGCCGGGCTTGATTACCAGTAGCCGGCCCGCTTATGTGGCACATCCTTATGTCGAGCAGGCGATGCCATTTGCGATTCAGCATCCCTGTACGATTGTTATTGGTCCGGAGGGTGGATTTATCCCTTATGAAGTCGATTTGCTCATCAAAAACGGCTGTCAGGCAGTGAGTCTGGGCAACCGTATTATCCGTACAGAAACCGTGATTCCGTATGTTTTAGGTCGTCTGTTTAGCGCGGGCTGAGGCATCATCATTGCCTTCGCCGCGATAGACTTTGACTTCCTGTACCGGATACGGAATTGAAATATGATGTTCGGCAAATGCCTGAATCACCCGTTCCTGCACCGCACTGATTGAGGTTCCGGTGCCTGTTTCAGTGGTGTCGACCCACCAGAAAGCTTTTAGGGTAATGGAAAAGTCAGCCAACGCGGTGACATTGACACTAAAGCCAGGCTGGCTCAGGATGGTGGGGTCTTTATCTAAAATAGCGGTAATCAGGTCTTTGGCTTTCTGGATATCATCCTCATAGCCGATCCCCACCACGAATTCGCAGCGGCGACGGGTATAGGCGGTATTGACTGTGACCGCACTGGTGTAGACCGTGGCATTTGGAATCACGATACGGCGGCCATCTGGTGAGCGTAAAAAGGTCGCACGAATCTGGATATCTTCAACGGTACCTTCCATGCCATTCACGATAATATCGTCGCCAATCTTGAACGGTTCACTGAGAAGAATCAGCACACCAGAGAGCAGGTTCTGGAAAATATCCTTGAAGGCAAAACCGATCGCGACCGAACCAATTCCGAGGGCACTCATCAGCTGACCCGGGGTAAAGCCAGGAACCGCAATCACCAGTCCAATCAGAATACCAAAAAAAATAATAAAGGTACTGCCGACACGGTTGAGGACCAATACCAGATTCTGGCGGGTATAAGAACGGTTTTCCAAAGTTTTACGTACGAAAAACTTGAAGACTTTGGAGAGTAACCAGAAAATCGTAATCACGATCAGTGCGATACAGAAATAAGGCACACGCTCCCAGAAGCCCTCCATGATTTTGTCAATGGTGCTGTAGGCATCATTATACTTGGCGGTATGTTCAATCACGGTCTTGGTCGTTTTTTCAGTTGCCTGATGTAACAACTCCGTGGTGCCCTCAGTTACCTGGCTTAAGGTATTGTTTTGCTCTGCCACAAAAATTCCACAATTCAAATTTTGCCTATTTTGCCTGATGTTCAGCAAAAAATTAATAAGGGCTCGAAGTCACCATTGGATAATTTTAAAAATAACGGCGCTGTTGTTAAAAGTATTTGGTGGTTTTTTGCATCATTTCCGTGGGGGTAGGGGTTTGTTCTTCACCGCTCATATAACTGAATAAAGCGATAGATCCCAACAGGCTAAGCAGGGTCAGGATAATCATCAGCCAGGCCAGAATTTTTTCCCAGAGCAAGGTCATCCGTGCCGGGCCATACTGATTACTGCCTCGATCGCCCGAACCAAAAACGATATAAAGCCATACAAAAATGTTTACTAGCGGCAGCAAAAATAATAGCGCCCACCAGCCACTGCGGTTCATATCATGCAAACGGCGAACGGTCACCACTAAAGCGAAATACACATAGACCAGAACCATGGCCAGTACAACAATACTGGCCAAACCTTGTAGTGAAATCAGCCAGTTGGGATCCATGGAGTGGGTAGAAATATTCACAATATCAATGCTGAGACCCAGTGCGATACTGCCAAATAAAAAAATGAAATACAGAAATGCCGACCAGGCAATAAAGCTCAAGCGCCCGAAGCGACCTTTCATCGACAGGGGATGATCGGTTGCAGGGAGCGCAGGCGGGTTAAAGTAGGGAGATTCAGGCGATTTCATAAAGTGTATCCTGCTAAATCAGATGAAATAACTACAAGCGATCAATTTTATTTTTAAAGGGCTGTGCTACAGATCATACACAGTTGCGCAGAAGATTCTGTACTGTAAGTTGTGGTTTATTTTGATTGAATTTGTATAAATAATCTACGACGAAAGCATGATTGCCGGATTCGAAATAAGCAGGCCATACTGCCATTATGCATAAAAAACCATCAACAACGCAGCATTAACCTCTCGTGATGAGATAGAACAAAATCAAGGAAGTGACCTATGCAAGAGATCTATCCAGTACCCGAAGAATTTAAAAAAACAGCACGTACGCTCGAAGACCAGTACTTTGAACGTTATCAATATTCTATAGAACAGCCAGATAAATTTTGGGCAGAACAGGCGCAACGTCTGGACTGGATCAAGCCCTTTACCCAAGTCAAAAATACCAGCTTTAACAAAGACGATTTTAAAATCGAATGGTTTGCCGATGGTCAGCTCAATGTCAGTGCCAACTGTCTGGATCGGCACCTGAAAGAACATCCTTATAAACCGGCCATCATCTGGGAAGGGGATCATCCTTCGCGGCACAAGATTATTTCCTTTGCCGAGCTGCATGATGAAACCTGCCGTTTTGCCAATGTGCTGAAGAAAAATGGCATTCAGAAAGGCGACCGGGTCATGCTGTATATGCCGATGGTTTCTGAAGCTGCGATTGCCATGCTGGCCTGTGCCCGGATCGGGGCGGTGCATTGCGTGGTATTTGGTGGTTTCTCGCCAGATTCTTTGGCCAGCCGGATTGAAGACTGTCAGGCGAAAATGGTGATTACTGCGGATTCCGGCATGCGCGGCGGTAAGGCCATTCCACTGAAAGCCAATGTCGATGAAGCACTGAAACTGGCGGGTACAGACTCGATTCAAAATGTAATGGTGGTACACCGCACCGGTAACCCAATTGAAATGCAGGAAGGGCGTGATCTGTGGTATCACACGGAAATTATGTCAGTGAATGACATCTGCCCACCGGAACCGATGAATGCCGAAGATCCGCTGTTTATCCTGTATACCTCAGGTTCCACCGGCAAGCCCAAGGGCGTGATGCATACCACTGGCGGTTATCTGACCTATGTGAATTGCACCTTCCGTGAAGCATTTGATATCAAGCAGGATGATGTATTCTGGTGTACCGCAGATGTGGGCTGGATCACCGGGCATTCCTATGTACTGTATGGGCCACTTTCGAATGGTACCACCACCGTGATGTTTGAAGGTGTGCCGCAATATCCAAGTTGGGCGCGTACTGGACATATTGTCGACAAGCATAACGTCACCATTCTCTATACTGCACCGACGGCGATCCGCGCCATGATGCGTGAGGGCGATGCTTTTGTGCGGGAAAGTGACCGTAGCAGCCTGAGAATTTTAGGTTCAGTCGGTGAGCCAATTAATCCGGAAGCCTGGAACTGGTACTACACCGTGGTCGGTGAAAGCCGCTGTCCTGTCATCGATACCTGGTGGCAGACCGAAACAGGCGGTTTTATGATTACGCCATTGCCGGGTGCGACTGATTTAAAACCAGGTTCTGCGACACGGCCTTTCTTCGGCGTACAACCAGCTATTGTCGATGCCGATGGCAAGGAACTAGAGGGTGAAGCTGAGGGCAATCTGGTGATTAAGGATTCCTGGCCGGGTCAGATGCGCACCATTTGGGGAGACCCGGAGCGTTTTATCGAAGCTTATTTTTCCACCTATCCCGGTACCTATTTCACTGGGGATGGGGCACGTCGTGATAAAGATGGTTACTACTGGATTACCGGCCGTGTCGATGATGTCCTGAATGTATCCGGACACCGCCTAGGTACAGCAGAAATTGAAAGTGCACTAGTGGCGCATGAATCGGTGGCTGAAGCCGCTGTAGTCGGTATGCCGCATGATATTAAAGGTCAGGGCATTTGTGCCTTTGTGACCTTGCAGGCTGATGTTGCCAGTTCAGATCAATTACGTGGAGAACTGGTCAGCTGGGTACGCAAGATTCTTGGTCCAGTGGCTACACCAGACGCCTTGCACTGGGCACCGGCCTTGCCAAAAACCCGCTCCGGCAAAATCATGCGGCGGATCCTGCGAAAAATTGCAGCCGATGAGCTGGATAGTCTCGGAGATACTTCAACCCTGGCTGAACCGCAGGTGGTGGATCATTTGATCGCAGAGGTACAGCGTAATAAAGTTTAAATTCAAGCGGTTCCAATACCGGCATTCTGCCGGTATTTTTATATCAGTCATAAGCTCTGCATGCTTTCGGATACAGGTCAGTACCCTGATCTGCTAAGCTGTTTCCATGCTGAACATGAGTTAAAATAATGAATGCACAATCCCCATATTTAAATCAGTCTCCTGTCGATATTGCCCAGAAACTTGCTGAAATTTTTGCTTTGACTGCAGCAGAGCGGGATCGGCAAGGTGGGAATCCTAAAGCCGAACGTGACCTGATTCGCCAGAGTGGCTTGCTGGGCCTGTCCATTCCAAAACAGTATGGCGGTCAGGAGACAGATTGGCAGACCATTTTTAAAACTATTCAAATTGTAGCCCAAGTCGACAGTTCATTGGCGCATGTCTATGGCTTTCATCATTTGCTGATTGCGACCGTGCAATTATTTTCCCAATCGGAACAATATGGCCCGTGGTTTGAACAGACTGCCCAAAATAATCTATTCTGGGGTAATACTCTAAATCCGCTAGACCATCGCACCACAGTTACAAAAGTTTCAGAAAACGAATATATTTTCCATGGTGATAAAAGCTTCTGCTCAGGTTCGATTGATTCGGATATGTTGCTGTGTTCAGGTTATGACGAAGCAGGAAAATTACTGATAGGAGTGATTCCTACCTGGCGAGAGGGCGTGAGCTTTCTGGGCGACTGGAACAATATGGGCCAACGCCAGACCGACAGTGGTACCAGCCATTTTGAGCAGGTCAACATTCATGAAGATGAATTGCTGTTAAATCCCGGTCCACTGAGTACGCCATATTCCAGTCTACGGCCTTTGATTGCCCAGCTGATTTTTGTGCATCTGTTTTTGGGCGTGGCAGAAGGGGCATTTGACGTCGCCAAGCAGACCGTACAAACCCAAAAAGCCTGGTCCAAATCACTGGCAGACGATGCAGTGAATGATCCTTTTATCCAGAAGCATTTTGCCGAGTTTTATGTACAACTGGAAAGTGTACGCTTACTGGCAGATAAAGCGGTTCAGACTTTACAGGCAGCCTGGGAGCTTGGGAATGATTTAACAGCTGAGCAGCGCGGTGAAGTCTCAGTTGCCATTGCCACAGCCAAAATTGCCGCAACCAATACCTCTCTCTATATTACCCAGAATATTTTCCAGGTGATGGGTGCGCGGGCCACCACGGCCAAGCTCAATCTTGACCGTTTCTGGCGCAATGTCCGCACCCAGACCTTGCATGACCCGATCGATTATAAATATCAGGAAGTGGGGGAATGGGTGCTGACTGGAAAAGTGCCTGATCCGAGTTTTTATTCCTGATCTAAAAATAAAACAGCCTCTTTATCGGAGGCTGTTTTATTCGGGATGAAAAAGTTTGGTTTTAAATTTGCTTAAACGCTTCAATCGCTCTTACACGAGAGGCTTTTAAATCCACAATCGGTTTTGGATAATCCAGTGCAAGATCCGGATTTTTAGCATAGGGTTCATGAATAGATTTAGCATTCAGATGTGTCAGTTCTGGCACCCATTGACGGATGTAATCCCCATTCGGGTCAAACTTCTGTGACTGGCTGACCGGGTTAAAAATCCGGAAATAGGGTACGGCATCCATGCCGGTCGAAGCACACCATTGCCAACCGCCATTGTTCGCCGCCAGATCACCATCAATCAGATACTGCATAAACCAGCGTTCTCCCAAGCGCCAGTCTATCAGCAGGTTTTTACACAGGAACATTGCAGTAATCATGCGTACCCGGTTATGCATCCAGCCAATGGCTCGCATTTGCCGCATGCCAGCATCGACAATCGGAATCCCGGTTTGTCCTTGTTGCCAGGCAGCCAAATCATCTGGTGCATTGCGCCACTGGATTTTATCGGTATTTTCCTTAAAAGGCCGATGTCTGGATACACGGGGAAAATCAAACAGGGTATGCAGATAAAATTCGCGCCAGAGCAGTTCATCTAGCCAAGTCTGCTGACCGATATTATCAATCTGGAAATATCCGTCCTTAAACAGGGTCTGCATACATTGACGGATCGAGAGAATACCGATATTCAGATACGGTGACAGGCGGCTGGTACCATCGACTGCAGGTAGATCTCGCTCAGTTTTATAGTGAGCCATTTTCTCCCCGATAAAATCATCGAGCAGCTCAAAGGCAGCTTGATCCTGCGCAGGCCAGAACTGGGCAATATGATCGACCTTATAATCAACTGCAAATTTTCCCAGATCAAAGCTGGTCAACTGAGCGGGTAATTCAAGCGGATCTTGAAGCTGAATGGCAGGATAGCAGCCCGGTATATTCTGAATCAGTCGTTCATAGCACTTTTTCTTGAATGCGCTATAGATCTGATAGGGCTGATTGGACTGATTGCGGATACTGGTCAGTGGAAACAGGCTGCGATCATGATACAGCTCGACCCGGATCTGCTGCTGTTCCAGCACCTGCTGTACCTGTGCATCACGTTGCAGTTCATTCACGCCCACTTCAATATTGGCATGTAGCATATCAATCTGCAGTTTTTGGCACAGGCTTCGCATTTCAGCAGGCAGGTCTTGCCATAAGGGAACATTTAAAATGATTAATGGAATATTCAGCTGCGCTAACTGCTGCTTTAAGACGTCGAGGCGGCGCAGATAAAAATCGATTTTAATCCGGGCATCCTGATGCCGCTTCCATTGTTCAGGAGAGAGCACCACCAGTGCTATACAGCTGCCTTGCTGGGTGGCATGCCAGAGCGCAGCATGATCATGAATGCGGAGGTCTTGACGAAACCAGATCAGTTGCATTGTTAAAATTCTTGGAAAGTCGTTAGTGCAGAATTTTAAGGAATTGCTGGTCTTAAGCCTAGCCAGACAACAATTTTATCACATAAAAAAATCCCCCAAGCCGAGCCTTGAGGGGGGAGTGAATCTGCTGAGATTTATTGGAAGGATTATACGGGCTCAGCTTCTTCTTGCTGTACAGGCGTTGCCTGTTGTGCTTCAAGCTCACGGACCAAAGGCAGCACCTTCTGGCCAAAATATTCGACTTCTTCAATAAAGTGCAAAAAGCCTGACAGAATCAGATCTACGCCCACTTTTTTTAGTTCGATAATCCGTTCAGCAATCTGCTGCGGTGTTCCGATCAGATTGGTGCGGAAACCATCATTGTATTGCACCAGATCTTCAAAGGTGGATTTGGCCCAGTTGCCTTCACCTTCCTGACTTGCTGCGCCGGCTTCACGGGTCGCTTCACCAAAAGATTTCACTGCCTGCACATTGGCCTTGCTAATAATTTCCTGCAATACAGCCTGAGCTTCTTCTTCGCTATCCCGTGCAATCACAAAGGCATTTACGCCGATTTTCAACGAGTGATGATTTGCCTTGGCTTTTTCACGAATATCATCGATCTGTTTTTTCAGCTCTTCCGGGGTATTGCCATTGGTGAAGTACCAGTCAGATACGCGAGAAGCCATATCACGTGCTGCCCGGGAACTGCCGCCCTGAAAGATTTCAATATGCGGTTTTTGTAGCGGTTTTGGACTCAGGGTATAGTCTTTGAATTGATAATATTTACCTTCAAAATTAAAGTTATTCTGGCTCCAGACCCCTTTCAGGCTACGGATAAACTCTCCCGAACGGGCATAACGCTCGTCATGTTCCGGCCATTCTTCACCAATGGCATCAAACTCACCGCGGAACCAGCCACTGACCACATTGATCGCGATCCGGCCATTGCTCAGATGGTCAATCGTCGCCAGTTGTTTTGCAGCCAGTGCCGGCTTCCATGGACCCGGCAGAATCGCGGCAATGACTTTCAGGCGTTCAGTTTTGGCCAGAATGCCATGACTGAAGCTGACCGATTCATGCTGGTTTTCTGCGTTATAGCCGGCAGTAAAACGGATCTGGGTCAGGGCATAATCAAAGCCTGCCTGTTCAGCGGTTTGTGCCAGACGCACGTTATAGTCATAGCTCCAGTCGGTGCGCTGCTCGATATTACTAACCACCAGGCCACCACTGACATTCGGCACCCAATAGGCAAATACGATATTTTTATCATTCGACATATTCATCGCCCTCTGCAATGCTGTGTTCAAGCCACTTGAGTCTTTGGTGCTTTCTTGCTGTGCAAGCGCGATTCTGCGGCATCCAGGCTCGGCACGGCTGCTGAAGGCAGCACTTCTTCCTGTTCGATCTGCTTGTTAATGCCCAGATTTTGACTCGCTTGAATGGTTTTTTCTTTGATGACTTCAGCACGTTGTCCCTTGGCTGGTGCCCATTCAAGAATCGGCAATGCACGCGCCACAGCCAGGGTAATCCGGTCGCGGAGCAATTCACTGTGAATGGTATATTCAGGGGTGAAATCGCGGTCGGTGGCATAGACCCCAATCGGTAAAGTCTGTGCCTGAAAGAAGCTGAATAAAGGACGCAGTTGATGTTCAAGCACTAGCGCATGACGGTCACTGCCACCAGAAGCTGCCAGTAATACCGGAACATCGACCAGCGCCGTTTGCTCAACAAAGTCAAAGAAATGCTTGAACAGGCCGGTAAATGAAGCGCGGTACACAGGAGTGCCAACAATCAGCGCATCTGCGGCTTCTACTGCTGCCAGATCATTCTGAACGCGTTGCGGCAACTGATTGCGATAAATCGCGCCGCCCAAGAGCGAACCAATTTCACTAAATTTAATGAAATGCACATTGATTGGTGTCGCTTCCCCAAGCTCATCCAGAATGGCCTGAACCAAGGCTTCGGTTTTTGAGGGGTGATTTAAACCGCCAGATACGGCAACAATATTTAAGGGTTTTTGCGCATTAAAATTAGACATATTTAGAACCTGAAAATAGGGTTAATCTCGGAATGACCCTATTAATCCCGATTCAGCGAAGGGCTGTAAAATAACGAAAAGCTGAAAAGTTATCTGATTTTGCGATATACGACAAAGGCCTGATTTTTATGGAAGTTTTTGTGGGTAAGTGAATGATATTTATATTTATATTGAATAAAGATAAGCTTTTTCAGTGAGGAATAAGTGATATATAAAAAAGTGATGAGAATTAAACAATTATTGCAATAGTGCAAAAATGGGCAATTTTGAAGAAAAACTGCATATTATTTTAAAAATTGTAGTGTCTTGCATATCCTTAACCGGGTTGTATGGTTAGAATAGGGACTACCGTGCCAAGATCTCTCTCACGTTGCCTATGAATATTTTAATCGTTGATGATCATCCACTATTTCGTCATGCCTTGATTCAAGCTGTACGTTATAGCCTGCCACAAGCCCAGATTCATGAAACTGCGGCAGTCAATGAATTTTATGAACGTCTAGAAAATGGCCCTGAGCCTGATCTTGTGCTGCTGGATTTAAACCTGCCGGGCGCTTCCGGCTTTTCTGCCCTGGTGCATGTCCGCGCACAGTATCCGTCTTTACCGATTATTGTTGTGTCTGCACATGAAGAAGTCAGCATCATCCAGCGTGCGATCGCGCATGGTGCGATGGGCTATATTCCTAAATCTGCTCACCCAAGCCATATCGGTGAAGCGATTCGTGAAGTGCTGGAAGGTGAAATCTGGTTACCGCCAAATCTGCCAGCCAATATGAATTTTGATCCGCGTGCTGCCGATGAAACGGCTTTGGCAGAACGGATCCAGTCTTTGACGCCGCAACAGTTCCGGGTATTGATGATGGTGGCTGAAGGTTTATTAAACAAGCAGATTGCTTATGAACTGGATGTATCAGAAGCGACGATTAAAGCGCATGTGACTGCAATCTTCCGTAAGCTTGGCGTACAAAACCGGACACAAGCGGTATTGGCCATTAATGCACTGAATATTGAAGACCGCAAAATGTAAATTCTGCATATACGAATTGAAAAAGACCTCCTTGGAGGTCTTTTTTATGGGCAAAATCTGCAAAATTGAGTGCAAAGGCCTGAATCAGCTAGGCGATATAATCCTGCTTGCGGGTGAAATCATCACAAAACAATGGATTTAAGGCACATTGCAATTCGTCAATCTGCTCTTCGGTGACATAACCTTTCGATTTCAGATATTCCGCCACGCGATCATCACGCAGACTCAGGAAAGTCGCATCATAAACACCGAGATCGACAAATAGTGCTGCAGTTTCCAGACTGTTAAAACGATCCAGATAAACTTCATTGTCATACATCAGGAAGACATGTTCGTCGCGCGTATTCGGATCGACATGTAAACGTTGTGCCAGTTCATGTGGGCAGGTTTTGATAAATAACAGATCAGACAGCTCATCAAACTGGCTGGTGTCCAGACAATCTTCTTCATTTTTGACTTTACCCAGCCAGGCCTTAAAGACCAGTACCGCGCCACCACGCAGCAACATGCTCCAGATCTGATGACGGGTCTTTGCCGGAAGATCCTCTGTTTCAGCTTCTAAAGACTGAATCAGCTTGTCTTCCTGTTCAGCAATCTTTTCAAATAGACCCAGACCTTGCGGCTTGTAGGCATAAGGTTCAAAGACATCAAAATGTAATTCATCAAAGACTTGCAGTGCCAGAGGGACTGCACTCTGATACAGCGTTTCCAGTGCCTGATACTGGGCATCATTCAGCTTGCTGTATTTAAAGATCTGTGCCCAGTCAATGCTTGGCAATAAGGCATTGGCGCCATATTGACGGTGAAACTGCTGGGTCTGATTCAGGCCATGGTTTTGATCTATGTTCATGTGAAGAACTCCGATATGCAGAAATAGATCAGCGACCAAAAAATTAAGGCTGCATGAGATGGGAACTGATCGTTTCTTATTCCTCTATTTTTAGAGCCAAGTACAAGGGATAAAAATACGACTAAAGTTATAGTAGTGGAAAATTACTCTTTAATTTTTATTAAAAACAATAAGATAATTAATTGTAACTAAGTGTACACATGTACATTAATACATTCGTCAGTTTTTGCCATAGTGAATTAAAAAATGAGCATTTTGGTCAATTTATTCAGCTGTATTTTCGGCATATTTGCTGCTTTTAGCACATTAGAATAAATTTTATGCAAGCTAGGTAAGTTTATGTGGCAGTTGAGTATAAAAAATGCCCATTTCAGGGTGTGAAATGGGCATTGATCAGATCGTTATCTACTTAGGAGTCGGAAATTTTCAGTCCAGATAACCATGAACGTAATGAGGCCGGTTTCAGCGGTTTTTTCAGCAGAACAATGTTTAGCTCTTTTAGACGTTGCGGCAATTCCGGATCGGAATCGGCGGTAATCAATGCGACCGGAATATCCTTCGAACGATGTTCCAGAATGAAATCCAGACCGATCTTGTCCTGATTCAGATGTTGATCCACCAGCCAGACCTGAATATTTTCCTGCTGAATCAGCATGGCTGCTTGTTCAGGTTCAGTGGCTTTAAACACCTGATAACCCCATTTGGTCAATAAGGTCGACATGCCTTCCAGAATGGTTTCATCATTATCCAGACATAGAATCTTAAAGGCTTTGCTCTTTAAAGGTACGGCCTGAACCGGTGCTGCGACCACTTTCGGTGCTTCGATCACAGGCACTTCAATCATAAAGCAGGAACCTTTACCCAGCGCAGAAGACACATGTACCGGATAGTCCAGCATGCTGGTCATGCGTTGTACGATCGCCAAACCTAGGCCCAGACCCTGTTCACCCCAAGGCGAGGTGTGGTCGCAACGTTCAAATTCCTGAAACAGTTTGATGCGCTGTTCTTCGGCAATGCCCGGGCCAGTATCCCAGACGCCAATACGGATATGATTCGGTCTGCTGCTCGAACGTAATACACCGACCACCACTTTACCTCTGGCAGTATAACGCAACGCATTGCTGACAAAGTTCTGGATAATGCGGCGAATCCATTGTGGATCGGTATCAATCCAGAACTGTGCATCATGCACACTGAACTTGATACCACGCTGTGCAGCGATGGATTTGAACTGGAGTTCCAGATCGCTGAGCAGGTCATGCAGCGGATAAGCCTGACGTTTCGGCTGAATGGTGCCGCCTTCCAGTCGGGCAATATCCAGCAGGGCAGACAACATGCTTTCTGCACCATGCAAAGCACGATCCAGTTGTTGTAAGGTCTTGCGGTCTTCATCATTCTGCACACTTTGTTCGAGTGCGGTACTGAACAGGCGCGCGGCATGCATTGGCTGCAACAGGTCATGACTGGCGGCTGCAATGAAGCGGCTTTTTGACATATTGGCCTTATCGGCCTGTTCACGCGCCAGTTGCTGCTCGGACAATGCATCGGCCAGCTGCTGGGTACGGTCCTGAACGCGGGCTTCAAGCACGGCTTCATTTTCACGGAAGGCAGTAATATCGGCGAAAGTGGTAACGAACCCGCCGCCTTCGATCGGATTGCCGCGCATCTGAATGACGCGGCCATCTTTACGAATCCGTTCAAATTCATGGGCACTGCCGACCTGCATCCAGTGAATCCGTTTCCGTACATGTTCTTCAACCGAGCCCGGGCCACATTCACCACGTTCAGCGTTATAACGGATCAGGTCTGCGATTGGACAACCGACATAGACAATATCGGTCGGATAATCGAACAGTTTCAGATATTGATTGTTCCAGGCTACCAGGCACATATTTTCATCAACTACGCTGACCCCTTGCGTCATGTGATCAATCATGGTCATGATCAGGTTCTGATTAAAGCGTTGCCATTGCGAGGCCTGATCGAGAATATTGGCGACCTGACCCAATGCCAAACCATTATTAACCATAGCTGTGGTCAACAGGGTACGTGCCGAGGCTGCCCCGATAGTCCCCGCCAGATACTGTTCGGTGAAACGCCACCACATGCCATTGGCACTGCTGTTTTCATTCAGCTCAACACTGTTTTGGGTGCAGAACTGCTGGAAAGCGCGTGTGGTTGGGCCTTCGCCGGTAATGCGTTTAGCCAGGGTAATCAGATCACCGACTTTTAAACGGGCGACATCCTGATGCGAATAGCTGACCTCGTTAGAAGGACTCTGCGAGGGTAGTGGCTTGGTTTCATAATAGAAGAAACTTTCGGCTTGAATCTGTTCGGCAATACTCGGACGGAAAATACGGGAAATCCAGATATACAGCAGGGTATTTAAGCCCAGTGCCCAAACTACGCCATGCGTCAGTGGATCAAAAGACTCAAAACCGATCAGGGCTTCCGGTCTTAACCAGTTCCAGCCAAAAGGCCCTTGATTCAGCAAGCTTTGGCTAAAGCTGCTATAGGCTTCTGGCAGGCTTCGCAAAATGGTTGGAAACAGCAGGGTATAAGCCCACAAGGCAAAACCGGTCAGGAGTCCAGCATAGACACCCTGTTTACTACCGCCACGCCAGTACAGGCCACCGATCAGGGCAGGGGCGAATTGTGCCACCGCACTAAATGCCAACAGACCAAAAACCGACAACTGGTCAATATCATTAAAGAAATTGAAGAACAGGAAGCCCATCAACATCACGCCCAGAATACAGACCCGGCGGGTAAATTTCAGCACCAGCGGCAAGCGTTTGTCATGCCGGGAAATCAGCTTTAAGCGCCACAACGCCGGCATGATCAGGTCATTACTGAGCATGATTGACAGTGCCACGGAAGACACCAGCAGCATCCCGGTAGAGGCAGAGAAACCACCCAAGAAGGCTAATAAAGTGAGCCAGTCCTGATTATAGCTGAGTGGCAAAGAGAGTACCGCCACATCCGGAATGGCCAGGTATTGTGGTGCAGCATGTAGCGCCCAGCTGGCAATGGGAATAATCGCCAGGGTAGTCAGAATCAAATAGACCGCAAACCAGCGCCGCGCACCGCGGATATGTTTTTCATCGCGCAGCTCAACCACCGCTACATGGAACTGGCGCGGCAGGCAGATAATGGCCAGTGCCGCCAGCAAGGTCTGAATCCAGAAACTTTGTGGTACGCCAAACAGTTGCACATCATGAAAAGTGGTACTGATATCGCTACTGATCTGTGCCAGATTTTCTGGTGCTTCAAACATAAAGAAACAGGCAACTGCCAACAGGGCAAAAAGTTTAACAAAAGACTCAAATGCCACGGCCAGCATCAACCCGCCATGCTGTTCAGTATTGGCAATCTGCCGGGTACCAAACATCATCGCCAGTATCGCCAGAACCCCAGTCAGAAACAGCACGCCATTGGTCGTGCCGGTTACACCTGCGGAAGGTTCCAGGATGACGGCGGCACTTAAGGCAATCGCACGTAACTGCAAGGCCAGATAAGGCACAATCGCTACCACCGCCAGAATGGTTACCAGCGAGGCGAGGGGACCACTTTTACCATAGCGTGCTGCGACAAAGTCAGCGATCGAAGAAATGGCATGATGCTGTCTCACCCGTCCCAGACGGCGCCAGATGTCATAGCCGACAGCAACAAAGAGTAGCGGACCCAGATAGATCGGCAGGAAAATAATCCCTTCACGTACCGCAGCACCCGTGGCGCCGTAAAAGGTCCAGGAGGAACAGTACACCCCTAAAGTTAAACTGAACAATAACATGCGCCCACGGGTACTCAGCCGGCTGGCATGTTTTTCTCCGTAAAAAGCGCAGATAAAGAGTAATGCGATATAGAGGGCAAGTACCCCTATGATGAGCCAACTGTTCATATAGCCTGATGTGTGCTGAGCATGCCGCTATGATAGCGCATCATGAACGCTGCAGTTTAAATTGATCATTTTTTAACGACCAAAGTCTAAATTACAAGCACATACGAATCTTGTTAACTTGTGATAGTGATAATTCGAATTAAAAATAGTAGGCCCAAGGTTGGGCTACAGGAGTAGTAATTATGGATGAGGTACAAGTAGATCGTATTCTACAAAATCCAAAATTCAAGGAAATGGTCCGCAAGAAAAGTATGCTCAGCTGGACGTTGACCGGCATTATGCTATTTGTCTATGTGGGTTTCATGTTGCTGGTTGGTTACAACAAAGAATTTCTATTGTCTTCAATTTCAGGTGGTGTGACCACGTGGGGTATTCCACTCGGTCTGGGTATCATTGTCCTGTCGTTTATCTTGTGTGGTGTGTATTCCTACATTGCCAATAACAAACTTGATCACTTGACTGAAGAAGCAATCCGTGAAGTCGAAGCGATTGCGCATGAAAAAGGACACCACTAAGATGAAATGGAATTCTCTTATTGCCCTAGCGACCACGACAGTGGCTTCAGGCGTTGCATTCGCTGGTCCTGATCTGGGTGCAGCAGAACAGCAGGCGACCAACTGGCATGCGATTATCATGTTTGTGATTTTCGTAGGTGCTACGCTGTTTATTACCAAATGGGCAGCGAAACAAACCACCAATACCAAAGACTTCTATACTGCCGGTGGCGGTATTTCCGGTTTCCAGAATGGCCTGGCGATTGCCGGCGACTATATGTCAGCTGCATCGTTTCTGGGTATTTCTGCGATGGTGTTCCTGTCCGGTTTTGATGGCTTGCTGTATTCACTGGGTTTCATGGTGGGCTGGCCGATCGTATTGTTCCTGGTGGCAGAACGTCTGCGTAACCTGGGTAAATACAACCTGTCAGACGTAGTGTCTTTCCGTCTACAGGAAAAACCGGTACGTACCTTAGCTGCTTTAAGTTCACTGGTTGTGGTCGCGTTCTACCTGATTGCACAGATGGTGGGTGCAGGTCAGCTGATCAAACTTCTATTCGGTCTGAACTATAATATTGCAGTCGTGATCGTTGGCTTGTTGATGATGGCTTACGTGATGTTCGGCGGTATGTTGGCAACCACTTGGGTACAGATCATCAAGGCGGTCATGTTATTGTCTGGCGCAACCTTTATGGCATTCATGGTCATGAAAGGCGTGGGCTTCAGCTTTACCAACATGTTTGAACAGGCGATTGGTGTCTACTCAAAAGTGCATGACTTGAGCCTGACAGATGCGACCAAAATCATGGGTCCGGGTAGTCTGGCGTCTAATCCGATTGATGCGATCTCTTTAGGTCTGGCATTGATGTTTGGTACCGCAGGTCTGCCACATATCCTGATGCGTTTCTTCACGGTAAAAGATGCCAAAGAAGCGCGTAAATCAGTCGTGGTTGCTACAGGTTTTATTGGTTATTTCTACCTGCTCACCTTCATTATTGGTTTCGGTGCGATTCTCTATGTATCGAACAACCCGCAATTCCTTGATGTTGCGAAAATGGCAGTGACTGGCAAGCTGGAGCTGGTGGGTGGTAATAACATGGCGGCGGTTCACCTGTCTGATGCAGTCGGTGGTGACCTGTTCATGGGCTTTATTTCTGCAGTTGCATTTGCCACGATTCTTGCAGTGGTTGCAGGTTTGACCCTGTCAGGTGCTTCAGCAATTTCGCATGACTTGTATGCCAACGTGTTGAAGAAAGGCCAAACCACGCCTGAATCGGAACTACGTATGTCTAAGATTGCGACTTTAGGTCTTGCGATCTTCGCGATGATTCTCGGGATTCTGTTCGAGAAACAAAACGTAGCCTTCATGGTCGGTCTGGCATTCTCGGTTGCGGCATGTGCCAACTTCCCGGTACTGGTATTGTCTATGTTCTGGAAAGGTTTGACGACACGTGGTGCAGTTATTGGTGGTGTTGCCGGTCTGGTAACCGCAGTAACCTTGATTGTGCTGTCTAAAGCAGTATGGGTCGATACTTTGGGTATTTCTGATACGCCAGTGAACCCGTTCAATGGTCCTGCAATCTTCGCGATGCCATTGTCATTCTTGTGCTGCTGGTTGTTCTCTGTGACGGATAATTCGGCACAGGCTCAGGCAGAACGCAAAGCCTTTGATGCCCAGTTTGTACGTTCACAAACCGGTATTGGTATCTCAGGCGCATCGGATCACTAAGATCTGCGCTACGCTAAGAAAGCCCCGTCAGGGGCTTTTTTTATGGAGATATAATCAAGCTTTCTCTTTAGCATAAGCGCCGTATTGAATTGAGATGGCTGCATTTGTGCAGCGTTATTTCAGTAATTTTCATACAAATCGCATATCTGCAAGCGGATTTAAGCATGCTATGTTAAAAGCTGCTAACAATAACAATGTGTTCCCTACATGACGATAGTAACAAGAAGAGCAACAAGAAGGGCATTATGAAGCAATCTCTGCAACAGTTCTGGAACAGCTTTACCCATTTGCCTTCGGCATGGCTGTTGTGCCTGCAATTGCTGATCCTGATCTTGTCGGTATTGAGTTATGAAAGCGTGTCTTATCGGGCGGGAACCTGGGTGCTGGGTGTTCTGGTTTTGCTGGTGATTGCCAGAGTCATTCGCCAGACTCCAATGTTTACCATTTTAGGACTTAGCTTTGTCGCCGGTGCGATTTTCTTTTCCTCTCTGATTGTGCTGGGACTGCGTTATACCTGGATCCATGTCACCGCCAACCTGTTTGAAGCTGGTGCTTATTTCAGTGCAGCCTATGGCCTGCTGCGTTATATGTTTCATGACCGTTATCTGACCAAGGATGAACTGTTTGCCGCTGGGGCGGTATTTACCTTGCTGGCCTGGGGCTTTGCCTTTCTTTACAGTACTTGCCAGCTCTTGGTGCCATACAGCTTTTCAGATCCCGATCTGCAAGCCTATCAACCCTGGCTGGATCTGATTTTTCTTAGTTTCAGTGTGCAATCTGCAACAGGACTGTCTGATATCATGCCGGTCAGTCCGGTCGCACGGATGCTAGCCATTATCCAGATGTTTGTCGGGGTGATGTATCTGGCGCTGATTGTATCCCGCTTAATTGCCTTGCAATATATCGCACGTCTACCGCATAAAAAGAACGTGAAAAATAGAGAAAACCCGCCTGGGCAATGAGACTCATCCTTTTATTGTATTTGTTACAGTAACTTAACGGCTTTATTTTGTGTCACATCCTAAAATAGCAGGAGATCTAGCTCCCATAGACTGAATCTGTCTGATCATTTTGACCTTACCAATAATTATTTGACGCTGTTTGTCGATCCAATTTTTAAAAAATGGAGGATGTATGCCTTCCACAAAACCATCCTGTTTTGCCAATATCAATCCAAATGTTTTTATCAGTACTGTCGCCATTATTGCGATATTTTTAGCGTTGGTCGTATTTGCACCCGATGCTTTTTCAGTTTTTACCCAGCAACTGAACCAGTGGATTACCACGTCCTTTAGCTGGTTCTATGTATTGTCGGTGGCGATATTTATCATCCTTCTGGCTTATATTGCCCTGTCGGATATGGGCAAAATCAAACTGGGGCCCGAGCATAGTCAACCGAAATATAGCAGTGCCTCCTGGTTTGCGATGTTATTCACCGCAGGCATGGGGATTGGCCTGATGTTCTTTGGTGTGGCCGAACCGGTGATGCATTATGTTACGCCACCTGCCGGTGAACCGGAAACTGTACTGGCTGCACAACAATCTATGCGGGTCACCTTTTTCCACTGGGGCTTACATGCCTGGGCCATTTATACGCTGGTTGGCCTATCGCTAGCTTATTTTGCTTACCGGCATCAATTGCCTTTAAAAATTCGTTCGGCCTTATATCCGCTGATTGGTCAAAAGATCTATGGTCCGATTGGAGATGGCGTAGATACCTTTGCCACTATTGGTACGGTATTTGGTGTGGCCACCACACTGGGTTTTGGGGTCACACAGATCAATTCAGGCTTGAATTACCTGTTTGGTGTTGAACAGGCACCTAGCACTCAGGTGATTCTGATCATTGTCGTGAGTACCATGGCAGCGACTTCCGTATTTTTTGCATTAGATAAAGGAATTAAACGTTTATCTGAACTAAATTTGGTGCTTGCACTGCTGTTGCTGATCTTTGTCTTTGTGGCAGGTCCGAGTATTTATCTGTTACAGACGACTATTCAGAATGCCGGCCAGTATGTCTCTAATCTGTTTAGCATGACCTTTAATCTGTATGCCTATCAGCCAAGTGGCTGGATTGGCGGCTGGACCATCATGTACTGGGCCTGGTGGATTTCCTGGTCGCCATTTGTTGGGATGTTTATTGCCCGGGTCTCGGAAGGGCGCAGTATTCGTGAATTTATCGTGGGTGTATTGCTGATTCCGACTGGATTTACCCTGATCTGGATGGGCTTTATGGGCAATGCCGCACTGTACAGCATTATGCATGAAGCCAATACTGGCTTATTAGAGGCAGTTCAGCGTGATTCATCAGTGGCCCTATTTGAGTTTCTGAACAATCTGCCTTTCAGCTCAGTGACCAGCATCATTGCAACTTTACTGGTCATGCTGTTCTTTGTGACTTCTGCCGATTCAGGGGCATTGGTGACTGATTATCTGACAGCGAAAAGTGATAATTCACCGACTTGGCAGCGTCTGTTCTGGACCGTACTCATGGCTTTATTAGCCATCATCCTTTTGCTGGCCGGTGGCTTAGAGGCCTTGCAATCGGCCACGATTATGAGCGCTTTGCCATTTACATTTATTATGCTGCTGATGTGTTGGGGATTAATCAAAGCCCTACATCTGGATGTCACCAAAATGCATGCACTGCAAGCCGCACGGATTACCCCGCGTGCGATCCAGAATCCACGCAGCTGGCAACAGCGCTTAGGCCTGATCATGCATTATCCGCATACTCAGGAAGAGGTGCAGCAGTATATTCACAATACGGTGAATAACGCATTTCTCAGCTTTCAAAGTGAATTGAAACGGCGCCGATTACATGTAGCGATTAGCCCGCTAGAAGACGGTATACAGCTCCGTGTTGATCATCAGGATGAAATTAATTTTATCTATCAGGTCAATGCCACTCAGACTTTAAGTCCAAGCTTTATGGCTGAACTGGAGAATGCGGGAGTAGATTCCTATCAGGCAGAAGTCTTTTTAAGAGAAGGTGGGCAGGGTTATGATGTGATGGAATGGACGCAAGAAGATCTATTGCAGGATATCATTGATCAATATGAACGTCATTTGCACTTTTTAAGTCTGGTACGTACGCCTGAGTAAACAGAGTCATAAAACAATAAAAAAGGACGCAATATGCGTCCTTTTTTGATTCAGAATCTAATCAGAAATTAGAAACGGAATTTGGCATTTACGCCGATCGTTTGAGTATCACGAACTTGAGCAGTTTGCGCAAGATTTGCTTCGTAGTTAGCATTTACATAAGATGCGCCAACTGCAACAGCAGGAGTAATGAAGTAGTTTACGTTCGCGCCCCAAGCTTTGTCTGGAGAACCAGCAAAGCTAGATTCCATATAAGAAGCACCAACGCTTAACTGTGGGTTAAGGAAAAGAGTTGTACCTAAGTTGTAGGCAGTATCTTCACCATAAACTAAACCGCTTTCAAAACCAATTGACATGTTAGTACCGTCGATTGCACCAACGTATTTAGTACGTGCAGTGATCGCATCTGTCTTATCAGCAATTGTTGCAGATTCAAGAGCAGCTTTAGCAACGCCGTTAGACACAATATTGAATGCATCTAAAGAAGCTTGGTCAGCAACGCTGGTATAACCAACAGCAACTAAGAAGTTAGGAGCAACTAAAGCACCAAGTTCTAATGCATAACGGTCGCCTTGATCGTCAGTTGCGTTAGCAGTTTTGCTATCAGCAATGGTATGGCTATAAGAAGCGCTTGCATAAACAGGCACAACTGAAGTTGGAACGTAAGCTTCACCTTTTACGCCGTAAGTATGATTTACAGTACGTGAACGTCCAGCTTCTTCTTGACCGTTTTCGCCATAGCTATACGCTAGAGCAACATTAGAAGCTTGGTTCAGGAAAGCAGCTTCAGCTAAAGGACCTTTAGAAGCGTCTACATCTTTGAAGTAGTAAGTACCTTGAACAGCGCCAGTGAAGTCTTTGTCATTTGCAGTGTTGTCGATGTACTCTGACTGACCTTGAACTTCGAATTGATATGCTTGAGCACCGGTCATCGCTAATAATACAGCAGTGGCTAAACCTAGTTTTTTCATGATATTTACCATTTTGTTACAAAAGATGTACAACATAAAACGTATTGTATTGTAACAATTTATTAAGTCAATCCAATTCGAAATCGCTATTTTTTTAAGCTAAATCATTGTATTAATTTTGTGTAAAATTCAAGTATTAGGCTCCGAAGCTATTTTATATAAAAACTCTTGTATAACAAAAATCTAGACTTTAAATATAGAATCGGGACTAAAGATTAAGGAGAAATTATGTTGTTATTTTAATCAATTAATACGATTAATTATAATATATTTATCTATTAAAACAATTAATAATAGGTGACTTAATTCATAAATGTGTCAAGAAGTGCAAAATGTCTGGCGCATCAGGTCTTTGATTGGATTGCTTGATTTTAAAGCATCATCAGCTTGGATCTTAGAATAGGTGTCTGTTTTTTGAGCTAAATGGGCATGTTTTATAATCTTGACTGGAGCAATCGGCTTTACATTTTGAGGGGAATTTTACATAATATGAAAATCAAGTTAGAGTTCACACTTTTATAGTGATTTAGCCTGATTCTCCACAATTTTTTGTTTTATCGCCCAGCTTTCCCCAAGGTTGGGCTTTTTTTTGTCCAGCATTTTTTATTTCGGATCATTCCGTTTCTGAAAAACCTTTAATTAAAAAAGATCATAAGAAGAAATATTATAATAATTTTAAGCACCAAAATAGTGCATATTAAAAAGTAAAAATGTAGGTCTAAAATTCAATAGCTAAAAAAAACCCCAATTTTCATAGAAAATCGGGGTTTTTTCGCCAAAATTTGCGGGTAAACTAAAATATCTGCTGAGGAATAATTTAACTCGCCCTAATGCGGTGCATTATGCACCCAATTGTTGCATGTGTAAATAGTGCGGAAAGCAAGTTTTGATATTTTTTTTAATGCTTAAAAGTCCTGTATTTGTGTTGTATTTTTTGTAGGATAAAACCCATAAAACTTTAGCCTGAATTTAAAAAGTAGCGCTTTTAAAAATTAAAATCAAAAAAATATAGAAAAAACATTAACTAAGTTGAATTACCTACTTTAAGAGTATTTCATTTTATTTGTATAATAATCAATCTATTTAGCTTTGCTTGTCATATTGGGGCGTAATACAACAGCATGAATACCTTACGCTCTGAGTGGATCAGTAAACGTTTGTACTGGTCGATGTCGATTATTATTTTATGTTTACTTTGTATCTGTATTCCCTTAATTGTGAGTAGCAGTCAAAGTTATTTAAAATCCAGACAAACCTATCAACAATTGAATGCATTGCAGCAGGTCGCTGACCTGGCAAATAAGATTTCGCGTGAGCGTGCGCCTGCCAATAAGGCCATGTCCAGTTCGGTGCAGGAATTTGCCCAGCATCAGCAAGAGTTAATCAGCTACCGTCAACAGGTGGATCGGCAGCTCTCCCAGACGGCTGATGTCTTGACGGAGGTCGGTTTTAACAACCTGAGTCAGCAACTTTCACAGCTTGAGAATAGTTTGAAAAAAGGGCGTGCACAGGTTGATGCTTATACCCAGATGCCGCGTCAGCTGCGCAGTGCTCAGGAACTTGATCAGGCGATTCTGGCGATGTTTGCTGCCTGGGAAAGTTGCCGTGAACTTTTGCGTGACGTGGCGGTGGCTTCAGATAGCTCATCGACCCCTCTGAATAACTATATTAGCCAGATTCTATTTTTATCAGATTTACGTGATCAGGCCGGTCGTGTGGCCTCGTCTATCATGGCACATGTGACTTTTGAAGCTCCGCTTCCCACTGAAAATATTACCCGCTCTTTACAGACCCAACATCAGGTGCGTTATTTGTGGGCCTTGATTGATACCATTCAACCTGTTCAAGATAAGACTGAGGAATTCATCCGTTTACATCGGCGGGTAGAAACCGAGTTTATTCAGCAAGGCTTACCGATTGTGAGTGAGCTGATCAGTGACAGTCTGGAGCAACGTGACTACCGTTTGAGCGGAACAGAGCTGACTGAAGCGATCGTAGATAAATTTGCGACTGTGGTAGACCTGCAAACTTATCTGCTGCAATACAGCAGAGATGCCGCTATTCAGGAAATGAACAGCAATATGCAGCGTTTGATCTGGAGCGTGTTGGTATCGTTGATTTCATTACTGACCGCGATTTCCACCATGATCTTTGCACGCAAACAAGTATTTTTGCCACTTATTCAGGCACGCCGCATGTTGTTGAGTTTGTCTAAAAACTCGGGTCGTCAGAAAATTGATATGCGGCTGCGTGAAGTGAATCATTCTGATTCCTTATTCGCTGCCATTCAGAAATTGCAACAAATGTTGCAAGAACGCGATGCGCTAGAATTCCGTTTAAAAAATATTGCTCATTCCGATTCTTTGACCGGGCTGGCCAACCGTTTTGCGTTGGAAGAATATATCCGCTTTATGGAAAATCAGCCGGGTCAATTGAGCCAGACCTGTTTGATGATTATTGATATTGATCATTTTAAACAGGTGAATGATCAATATGGGCATATTGTGGGTGATCAGGTGATTCAACTGGTGGCCGAGCGTTTAAAGGCCAATGTTCGGGCGACGGATTTGCTGGTGCGCTATGGCGGCGATGAATTTCTGGTACTGATTGAAAATATCCAGATGCAACAGGCACTGATCGTTGCAGATAAAATTCGGGCTGAAGTGGTTGAGCGCTATATTCTGACTGCGCTAGGAGATCAGATCCAGATTTCGGTCAGTATCGGGGTGGCGATTGGGGCTGTTTCCTGGATGACTTTGTTGTCAAATGCCGATGATGCTTTGTTTAAAGCCAAAGCGAAGGGACGGAATGTGGTGGCTGAGGTTTAGTCTAAAAGATTCCTTCTCTACTTTTGAACTGCACAAAAGTAGCAAAATGCATTTGTTCGACTGATGCTAAGTCCCTTTAGCACAGTCGAACGGGCGACATCCATGTCGCCAGTCATGTGATCTAATTTGGATGATCTCTGGTTTTGTCGATCAGATAGTTAATAAAATTTGTGCAGGCAACAAGCATAAATTTTGCATCGATATAAGAAAGATTTGATTCGTCTAACATTGCATGGCGAATACCATCTGCATCGGATGTATAACCATATAAAGATTTAATACTGGCTTTTAATGCAGGATGTATTGGATATTGTTTTTCAATTTGACCAATTGCATCACCTAAAGTTACTTTGTCCTTCTTTAATATTTTTTGACACATACCTTCTAATGCCGAAACAGATTCTTTAATCGAATTTCGATAGTCAGGCTTTTGACGATCTGACATCAGTTTTAAAGCTTGATTTAAATGTTGTTGAACACCTAAATATTGATTTGTATTTTCTAAAGCAGTTTCGATGGATTGAATTTCTTGTTCGGAAGTTATTGGAATGATTTCGTCATTTATAATTCGGTAAGCACTATTTTCACGCTCTAGCATATTGTTGATATTAGTTATAAATGAATCTTTATTACTTACTCTTTGATAGGGGTAGTGCTCAATTGTTTCTTCAATCAAGCTATAAATTTCGTGCCATGCACAATTAAAAAAGTAATCTCTAATTATTTTTAAAGAATCAGATGTCCATTGAGGGATGGTATCTGTAGGGTTTTTAAAAAGATTAAGCCAATAAGATTCTACTAACGAGTATATATTTGAATTACGGGTAAAAGAGCTTTGATTATGTCCATGTTCAATCCGATTCCAAATATAGCTATGAAAAACACTCCACAAACCATTTTTTAAAGCATCATCTATACTTTCTTTTTGAATAATGTCACGTACGGGCTTATAACCATATCTTTCAGAAAATCGCATTTTGTTCCCCCTCAAACAAATTTAAGAATAGATTTATTTTTTTAATCCACCCTAACCCTCCTTTGCGAAAGGAGGGAATGCCTCCTCTTTATCAAAGAGGAGGCTAGGAGGAGATTTTTATTTCAACAACGGCTTCAAGAATTTACCCGTATGTGAAGCTTTGACTTTCGCGACCTGTTCAGGCGTACCTTCTGCGACAATCATACCGCCACCAGAACCACCTTCAGGGCCTAAGTCCACCACCCAGTCGGCGGTTTTAATCACGTCCAGATTATGTTCAATCACCACGATGGTATTACCCTTGTCACGCAGCTGATGCAGAATATCCAGCAGTTTGGCAATATCATGGAAATGCAGACCTGTGGTCGGTTCATCCAGAATATACAGGGTTTGACCAGTATCGCGTTTGGCCAGCTCACGCGCCAGTTTGACCCGCTGCGCTTCACCACCAGAAAGAGTGGTCGCAGACTGACCCAGACGAATATAACCCAGACCCACCTGATGCAATGTTTCTAGACGGCGGTGAATCACCGGAATGGCATCAAAGAAATGCATCGCATCTTCAACAGTCATCTGCAAGACATCGGAAATATTCTTGCCCTTATAGTTCACTTCCAACGTTTCACGGTTATAGCGTTTGCCATGACAGGCATCACATGGCACATACATATCCGGCAGGAAGTGCATCGCCACCTTGATCATGCCGTCACCTTCACAGGCTTCACAGCGGCCACCTTTCACGTTAAACGAGAAACGACCGGCAGCATAACCGCGTGCCTTGGCTTCTTGCGTCTGTGAAAACAGTTCACGAATCGGGGTAAATAGGCCGGTATAAGTCGCCGGATTGGAACGCGGGGTACGTCCAATCGGGCTCTGGTCAATATCCACCACTTTGTCGAGGAACTGTAAACCATCAATCGATTCAAACCTTTCCGAAGTTAAAGTGGTGGCACCATTGAGCTGGGTCGCCGCCAAAGGTAACAAAGTCCGGTTAATCAAGGTCGATTTACCTGAACCGGACACCCCGGTAACACAGGTCATAATACCTAAAGGAATGGTCAGATCGACTTTTTTCAGGTTATGCCCGGATGCTCCCATCAGCTTGATCTGTTCTTTAGGCTTAGGCGGTTGAATCCGTTTTTTCGGCACTTCAATTTTTAATTTTCCGGATAAATATTTTCCGGTCAGCGAGTCCGGATTGGCCAGAATTTCATCATACGTTCCTTCGGCAATCACATGCCCACCATGCACACCGGCACCCGGACCGATATCAATAATATGATCGGCGGCACGAATCGCATCTTCATCATGCTCGACCACCAAGACGGTATTGCCCAGATCACGCAGACGGATCAGGGTCTGTAACAGACGGTCGTTATCACGTTGATGCAAACCAATTGATGGTTCATCCAGGACATACATGACGCCCATCAAACCGGCACCAATCTGTGAGGCCAGACGAATTCGCTGCGCTTCACCACCAGACAGAGTTTCAGCTGAACGTGACAGACTCAGATAATTCAGGCCGACCGAAACCAGAAAGTGCAGACGTTCACGGATTTCCTTGAAAATCTTGTCGGCGATTTCACCCCGTGCACCTTCCAAATGAATACCTTGATAATAGCTTTCAGCATCGCCAATCGACATGCGGGTAATGTCAGCAATGGTCTTGTCCAGAATTTTCACATTACGCGAAATTTCATTCAGACGTGAACCATCACAGGCATCACAGGCAGCATTGGATAAATACTGCGCCAGATCATCACGTACATAATTACTTTCAGTTTCACGATAACGGCGTTCCAGATGCGGCAAAATTCCTTCAAAGGGAATGACCCGATTATGACGTCGGCCACGTTCATCGATATAACTCAGATCAATTTTTTCTTTGCCAGTGCCATACAGAAATTTCTTCTTGGTATCGGCATCCAGTTCATTCCACGGAGTTTCCAGAGAAAAACCAAAATGCTCGGCGACTTTCTGGATCATGCTGTAATAGTAAGGACGCTGACGGTCCCAGCCACGAATAGCGCCTTGGCTAACGCTGACCTCAGGATTGGGAATCAGCTTATCGGCACTGAAATGGCTACGGGTTCCCAAACCATCACAGACCGGACAAGCGCCAAAGGGATTGTTGAACGAAAATAAACGCGGTTCCAGTTCAGCCACAGCGCGGTCACATTGCGGGCAGGAATGCTTGGCAGAAAACACGCGATCGTTATGCTCGCCCTTCATCCAGGACAAAATGGCGATATCGCCACCAAGACGCAGCGCGGTTTCAAAACTTTCTGCAATACGGTTGCCCAGATCATCACGTACTTTAAAGCGGTCAACTACGACTTCAATGGTATGTTTTTTCTTTTTGTCCAGTTCTGGTGGTGGATCAATTTCCATGATCTCGCCATCCACACGGGCACGGACGAAACCCTGGCTTTGTAGCTGTTCAAACAGTGCCGTATATTCGCCCTTACGTTCGCGCACGACTGGTGCTAACAATAACAGTGCAGTGCCTTCTTCCAGTGCTTTAACGGCATCGACCATTTCAGTGACCGTTTGTGCCACCATCGGCAAGTCATGTTCAGGACAGAACGGTGTACCGACACGCGCATACAGTAGACGTAAATAGTCATAAATTTCGGTAATGGTTCCTACGGTAGAGCGTGGGTTATGACTGGTCGATTTCTGCTCGATGGCGATGGCTGGACTCAAGCCCTCAATCGAATCGACTTCCGGCTTTTCCATCTGGGAGAGGAACTGACGGGCATATGCAGACAGCGATTCCACATAACGGCGCTGACCTTCGGCATATAAGGTGTCAAAGGCAAGTGAGGACTTACCTGAACCAGACAGTCCCGTAATCACCACAAACTTGTCGCGTGGTATATCAAGGTTCACATTTTTCAGGTTATGGGTACGTGCGCCTCGAATACGGATGTGGCTTTGGCTCATGCAAGGATCCTAGAATATTCATCAAAAACCCTTATATGATACCGGATGAAAAATGTTCAAGTGCAAATAAAAGTATTTTAAACGTCAAGTTATGTCGGTGATTGGTCAATTCATCACAAAATTAAGAAACACAACAGCAGATCATTTAAATATTCACAATCATCATGTACAAGGTAAATACTTAACAAGCCGCTGCATAACGGCGTTCAAAGATAGACTCAATCTCTTCAAAACAGCGGTCACGTAGCACATCATGATGCAGACGTGCATAAAAATTGACTTCATTTTCCAGAATGTGCAGAAAGTCCTCATAGTCTTTTCGGAAAAAATCCAGGTCGAGCAAATCGTTACGGCGTGCCTGATGACAGCGATACTTTTCAATAAATTTCAGCAGATGTTTCTGGATATGCGTGTTGGTATGGTAAATCAGATAAGTGGCTGCCGAACCACAATCTAGACAGCCTTGTTCCAGATAGATTTCTTCATTGTTGAACCAGCAACATTGCAGGGTAAAAAATGCCCGAATAGCTTCGGTGCCTAAAGTGTCCATATTGTCTGCCTCTTTCCGGGATTGAATTTATTAATTGATAATTATTCTCAATTATTGTGCGGCAATTTTGGGCTTATAGCTAGGTCTAGCGTAGTGGCCCGTTCTATCCTTGTTTTTTTCAGACTAAGCCGTTTTTATGATCGGTTTATGACAGTAGAAATTTTTTTAAACGGCTATAACCAAAAAGCCCTGTCTTAAACAGGGCTTTTTTTATTCGTCCGTCTTATTCATCCAGACCAGGCCACTGGCGTTGCTCAAAGGCACTATGCCAGAATAACCATTCCAGACGGGCAGCATGCGTATAAGCTGCATGCATTTTTTCCAGTGTATCTGCATCGACACGTGCCGCAACACGGTCAACGGTCGCAATCACATTCCGTACCGCAGTGTGGAATTCCTCTCCTGAATAGGTATCTACCCAGGCTTGATACGGATTATTCGGCGCAGAGTTGTCGACAATATCTTTACCAACTTCGGCATAAATCCAGAAACAAGGCAGCAACGAGGCCAGTACCACCGGGTAGCTTTCTGACCAGGCGGTCGAAGTCAGATAAGAGGTATAGTGATGACACGCCAGAGTCAGCGGGGTATTTTCAAACTGCTCTTTGCTAATGCCGAAATCCTGCATAAAGCCATCATGCAGGCTACGTTCCACCACAATCGCAATTTTGGCTGCCTCGGCAAACTGAATTACATCGTCCGCTTCAAAAGCTTTGGCGGCACACACGGCCAGTGCACGGCCATAGGCCAGTAAATAATGCGCATCCTGAATCACATAATGACTAAAGGCTTCACGGCTTAAAGTACCTTGCGCCAGTTGCTGATTAAAGGGCAGGGCCAGGGTCTTCTGATAAAGTCCGAGATTACGTTGCCATACCTCTTGTGAAAAACTCATGCTGAAAATCCTTCGCAGTTCAAGTTAAACCATGCGGCACTATAGCAAAGATCGGGCTGTTTAAAAGATCGGCAAATTTTAAAAACAGAAAATAAGATAAAACAGCTCAGGAAGTGCTTTGGTTTATGCGCTAAAAGTTTCATAATTAGCTTAACTTTTCCTATTCGTATTGCTGCTCTCTCGCAGCCATACATTTATTTAATTTATCCAAGGTCGTTGTGTATGTTGAAACATTTTGGTTTCTCGATTGCATTTTCGATCGTGTGTCTTGGTTTGTCTGCATATTGGGGTTATACCCATGGTCCTGACGCAGGCCTGCAAACCATGCTCACAGCGCTGACCATTACCGCTATTCTGGCGATTATGGAAGTGTCGTTGTCTTTTGATAACGCGGTTGTCAATGCCTCAGTCCTACGGGGTTGGGATCATTTCTGGAAAATGCTGTTCCTGACAGTCGGTATTCTTATTGCAGTCTTCGGGATGCGTTTGATCTTCCCGGTGGTTATTGTTGCAGTGACTGCAGATCTGGGCTTTATGGAAGTGGTACGTCTGGCCTTGAATGATCCGAAAGAATATTCAGCACGTTTAATGGCACATCATCCTGAAATTGCTGCTTTTGGTGGTGCTTTCCTGTTGATGGTATTCCTGAACTTCTTCCTGGATGAAGAAAAAGACACGCACTGGTTTAGACGCGTAGAACGCCGTCTGTCCAATTTGGCCAATGTGCCGGCAATGTCGGTGTTTATTGCACTGGTGGCTTTGTTAATCATGGCAGCCAATGTCGATGAAGCCAAGCGTCTGGCAGTGACTATGGCGGGGATCTGGGGCATCGTGATTTATATCGGGGTGCAGGTTCTGAGCCATATGCTCGGTGGTGAACCGGAAGTCGATGAAGAAGGTAATGCCATTCGTCATGATGAAAATGGCGTACCGACCGGTGTAGTGAAAGCCGGTATTGGTGGTTTCCTCTATCTAGAAGTCCTGGATGCCTCTTTCAGTTTTGATGGCGTGATCGGTGCCTTTGCGATTACCTCAGACGTGGTCATCATCATGCTGGGTCTGGCAATTGGTGCGATCTTTGTCCGTTCAATGACGATTTATCTGGTTGAGCAGGGCACATTGGATGCCTATATCTACCTGGAACATGGTGCGCATTATGCCATCGGTGCACTGGCTTTCATTATGATTGCCAGCGGAACCGGTCTGCATGTACCAGAAGTGGTGACCGGTCTGATCGGTGTGGCTTTTATTGTCTGGGCAGTATTCGCCTCGATTCAGTACAAGAAACGTCAGGCGGCTTTAGACAAATAAAGCGCTGTCCCTGAATGAAAAGCGTAGCTCCGGCTGCGCTTTTTTGTTTTTAGATCGGCATCATCTTTATTTCAAATAAAATTCATATCTTATTAATGAGCTGAATGTCCTATAATCTGGGCTCCAGATTAATTAACCCAATCGCCATAATTTATGATGAATGCTTTAGAACGTCGTTCAACCTTTGCCCTGAGCAGTATTTTTGCACTGCGCATGCTGGGGTTGTTTATGATTATCCCGGTATTTTCTGTGGCAGGGCAGGCATATCAATATGCGACGCCTGCACTGATCGGTTTGGCGGTCGGGGTCTATGGTCTGACCCAGGCACTGTTACAGATTCCATTCAGCCTGATTGCGGACCGTTATAGCCGTAAGCCACTGGTGGTTTTAGGGCTGCTACTATTTGCGCTGGGCGGTGCAATTGCGGCCATGTCGGACACCATTTATGGCGTGATTATCGGCCGTGCGATTGCTGGTGGTGGTGCGGTATCTGCTGTGGTGATGGCACTGCTGGCAGATGTCACCCGTGAAGAAAACCGCATGAAAGCCATGGCAATGATGGGCATGAGTATCGGCCTGTCTTTTGTGGTGGCTTTTAGTTTGGGGCCTTGGCTAACGGGTCTGGTGGGCATCTCTGGGTTGTTCTGGGTCACCACGGTGATGGGCCTGGCGGCGATTGCCATGCTGTTGATGGTGCCGAAAGTCACGCGGCATCATAAAAACTTTCAGCAGGGCTATCTGGCACAGTTGAAACAGGTAATCAAAATCGGGGATCTGAATCGTCTGCATGTGTCGGTCTTTACCCTGCATTTATTGCTCACCGCCATGTTTATCTATGTGCCTTCACAGCTGATCGAATTTGCTGATCTGCCACTGTCCAGTCATGGCTGGGTATATTTGCCGCTGTTGGTACTGAGCCTGTTTTTTGCTTTTCCGAGTATTATCCTGGCAGAAAAATACCACAAAATGCGGGCGATTTTTCTGGTGGCCATTACTGGCATTATTCTGGGTCTAATGGTGATGGCATTTGGTTTTGAATCCAAATATGTCTTGCTGATTGGTTTAGGGTTGTTCTTCATTGCCTTTAATGTGATGGAAGCCCTGTTGCCGTCTTGGTTGTCGAAAGCGGCACCGATCCAGTCCAAAGCGACGGCAATGGGCGTAAATGCCAGCAGCCAGTTTTTAGGGGCTTTCTTTGGCGGTATGATTGGCGGACAATTGCTGCTGCTAAACAATACCTCGATGGGCTGGACTATCCTGACAGGAATCGCGATCATCTGGCTGCTGATGAGTTTTGGCCTGGCTCAGCCACGCTATCTGTCATCGCTGGTACTGCGATTGCCGGAAAGCAGACAAACTGACGAATGGACTTCTCAGCTTTTGGCGATTCGTGGTATTGAAGAGGTCGTGGTGATGTCTGAACAGCAAGTTGCCTATGTAAAAGTCGATAAACAGCAGATTGATGATGCTTCGCGACAACAATTAACGCACTTGTTGGGTAAAGAGGTAGCCATTTAAGCATAACTCTTATAAAGTAAAATACAGAAATATATAGGAAGTAAACGGCAAATGCGTGGTGTAAATAAAGTTATTTTAGTGGGTACTTTGGGTAAAGATCCGGAAACCAAAACTTTTGCAAATGGTGGCTCTCTCACTCAATTTTCGATCGCAACCAGCGATTCGTGGACAGATAAAAGTACCGGTGAACGTAAAGAACAAACGGAATGGCACCGTATCGTGTTGCATAACCGTTTAGGTGAAATTGCGCAGCAATATCTTCGTAAAGGCTCAAAAGTATATATTGAAGGTTCATTACGTACCCGTCAGTGGACTGACCAGAATGGTCAGGAACGCTATACGACGGAAATTCGTGGTGAGCAAATGCAGATGCTAGACTCTAGCCGTCCTCAAAATGATCAGGGCGAGAGCAGCTTTAACCAGCCACGCTTTAATAACAATAATCAGGCGAACAACAACCAGGGCGGTTATGGTAATAACCCGCAATCGGGTTATGGTTCAGCACCACAGCAAGGCGGTTTTAACAACAACCAGGGCGGCGGTTATGGCAATAATAACCCGAGTGGTTTTGCGCCGAAATCTGCACCTGCTCCAACAGCAGCGCCTGCAGTAGATCTAGATGATGACTTACCTTTTTAATTTATTAGAACGGTAAATCATCATTAAAACCCACCTGAATACGGTGGGTTTTTTATGTCTTGAATATTTGTATTGAGTTTGCATAAAGCCCGACTTATTAAAAGAATCATAAATCTTAAAACATCAGGTTGCTTTTGATCGGAACAACTCTGCATCGAGAAAATAAATAAGATGAACAATACTCATAGAAATTTATGATCTAAAAAAGCGATCATTTTTATAAAAACTTGCGGTTTTACCTATTTCGAAATTTTTCGTATTCTAGCTTCACAAGATAAGCAATCCCAGAAATAAGCCAGAGGAAATATCTCATGAGTTTAATCAATACTGAAATCCAACCATTCAATGCAACTGCTTACCACAATGGTCAGTTCATTGAAGTTTCTGAGCAAGACCTGAAAGGTAAATGGTCAGTGGTGTTTTTCTATCCTGCAGATTTTACCTTTGTTTGTCCAACTGAATTAGGCGATCTTGCTGATCAGTATGCTGAATTCCAGAAAATGGGTGTAGAAATCTATGGCGTGTCTACCGATACTCATTTCACTCATAAAGCTTGGCATGATACCTCTGACGTGATTGGTAAAATCCAGTATCCATTGATTGGTGATCCAACCTGGACTTTGTCTAAAAACTTCGAAGTACTGATTGAAGCTGAGGGTTTGGCAGATCGTGGTACTTTCGTGATTGATCCAGAAGGTAAAATCCAGATCATTGAAATCAACGCGGGTGGTATTGGCCGTGATGCACAAGAGCTTCTGCGTAAAGTGAAAGCTGCACAATATGTACATGCGCACCCAGGTGAAGTTTGTCCGGCAAAATGGAAAGAAGGTGAAGCAACACTTGCTCCATCAATCGACCTGGTGGGTAAAATCTAATTCAAACCTAGTTCTTTGAAGCAAAAAATCCAGCACAAGTTGCTGGATTTTTTATTTTTTTAGTTTAGAGATTTATGAATTCTAGACAAAAACATCATGCCATTTGATTTCTATTTGAGAACAAAATGAGAATTGAGGAATTGCACTCTATGCTTTTTAAGCGGCTTATGAGAGGCAATCAAGTAAGCGCAATACCCTGCTGCATGATTGACTAGGCATGAAAACAAAGAAGCCTCTGCTTTCGCAGAGGCTTTTATTTTATAAGGCGCTGTAGTTTCTTGTCGTTTTAAACAATTTTCGCATAAACGCATCTGAATGGAACCGGATGAATTTATGGTTTTCTTATACTGCGAATCATAGGTATTTAAAAAGTATTTGTCAACCAAGGATTATAAAAATGGTTAATTAAATTATTTGTTTTTAAAGCGAATTTTCAAGTTTTTAGATAAAAATATGAATAAAATCTTAGATTTGATGGAATTTTAACTAAGGCAGAAAAATGAATAAAAAGCAGGTGAAATTGAACAAAAAGGCCTTTACGAAAAACATATATTCTGGAAGATTTTAATAACCTGTTTGATTGGCGCATGGTACATAATTTCTGTAGTTTTTCAATGACGGATGATCAGTTTGGATATCGCAGTAATTGGTAGTGGCATGGCCGGACTGGCTACAGCCAGAATTCTCCAGGACGCAGGGCATCACATCACGATTTTTGAAGCACTTCCAGGTCGCGGCATGGACAGTCATAGCCTTGAATTTGAAGGGGGCCTGATTGACGCACCTTTACGTGTGATGAACCCCTATCTGTGGAAAAACACCCTGAGTCTAGCCACACATCTGGGCATTAAAACTTATCCGGTGCGGACCTATATGGCCTGCAGCTGGTTATTTGAAGATAAAACTGAAACCTGGCTGACCACATCGCGTAGCCGAATTGGCAATATCCCGATCATCAATAACCGGAAAGGCCTGCAACAATATGGCTGGCGTCTGGTCAAAGGCCTGTTGCAGTTAAAAGTTGCATTGACCAAATTCTTTAAATCGAAAAATCAGGACATCAGCCTGGCAGAATTTATCAATCGTAACGAGATTGAAGAAGTGTTCTGGCACGGTGCGGTGATGCCGGTGCTATATACCATCTGTACCTGCAATCCGAAAACCATTGGTGAATGGCCAGCTAAACCGTTGTTAATTTTTCTGCGTCAATTAACCGATGGCGATGCGTTACTGCGTCTGCAAGGCGGTACACCAGCGTTGGTCGATAAGCTGATTGAAGGCATTCAGATTGAAGACGGTTCAGCAATTACACTGGTACAAGAGCAGGGCGATCAGGTCAAAGTTGAAAATGCGGCCGGTTATTCAAAACTGTTTGACCGGGTGATTGTCGCGACACCGACCACCAAAATTGAGGAGTTCCTGGATCCGGTACAATTCGCCAGTGAAATTGAATTATTGAAGAAATTCAAATTCGAACAAGGCGAACTGGTGATTCATACCGATGCCAGCGTAATGCCGCCAAAACGTAAAGACTGGGCCGTACTCAGCTATATGATGGACCGTAAATTTACTCGTCAGCAATTTACCGTGTGGCTTAACTCGATTGAACCTTCTTTGGTTGGCAAGTCGGCCGTGTTTCAGACCTGGCGTCCGGTAACCGAGATTGATCCGAAGAAAGTGATCAAATCGGTAATGCTGACACGTGCAGTCGTCGATGCTAATACGGTGGCACTGAATAAGGAATTGCAGCAACGTCATCTGGATGCCAACCGTAAGGTCTTCTTCTGCGGTTCATGGTCATGTGACGGTTTGCCGATTCTGGAATCGGCAGTGACCTCAGCGATGAAGATTGCAGAAATCTTTGGTGCGCCTTTACCATTTCAGGGTTTAAAACCTGTGGTTGAGGTTGCTCCGCAACTGGGTTATTAATCCATGCAATGGCTTCAGGCACTGCGTCAGCATCTTCCCCAGCACAAGTATGCAATTGATGCCGCTGTGTTGGGCGATCACGCGCAATTGCCCTGGAGCAATTTAGGGTATTGGCAAGCCGGTCAGCAGGATTATGCGGCTGCCTGTCGTATGCTGGCCGATCACCTTGCGCAAACTGTAAATTTAAATTCAAAAGATAAATTGCTGGATTTGGGCTGCGGTCAGGGCGCCAGTTTGCTGTACTGGCAACAAGACTATCAGGTGCAATATCTGGCTGGTGTCGAGCTACAGGCTGCCTGCGTGGCGAATATTCAGCAATATTTACCAGAACTGAATGCCATTTATCAGGCGTCATTTTTGCGTTTAAAAGAATTGCCATTTTCCCAGCGTTTTGATGTGGTGCTATGCCTGGATGCAGCTTATCACAGTCCTGTGCCTGTATTCTTAGAGCAGGTCCGCAGTATTTTAAATTCAAATGCGCGGATTGGTTTTCATCATCTAGTTTTGTCCGAGCGCTGGGAAAATTTAAATGCCTTGCAACGGCGTAAATATCAGTTTTTATTGAAATCTGCCGATGTGAATTTAAAAGATTTAATGACAGTGGGGGCACTATATGCCTGTCTGGATCGCTTTGAATTTAAAAATATTCAGATTCAGGATCTGTCCGAGCCGGTATTTTCCGGCTTCGCTGATTACGTGCAAAAAACTTTGAATTCAAAAGCATCAAATGATCAGGTTCAAGGCTCAAAACTGGATCATTTTAAAATTCAGATGACAGCGAAACTATGCCGAAAATTATATCAGGAAGGGATCATGAGATATGTGCAAGTGACGGCACAATCGAAGCACTAGAAAGTGTAAGAAGACTCAGCTGAAAATACCAAAACCCAGAAACATCAAAGCCTCACTAAAAAGCGAGGCTAAGATATGGTGCCGGCACACGGATTCGAACTGTGGACCTACTGATTACAAGTCAGTTGCTCTACCAACTGAGCTATGCCGGCATGGTGGAGTGCATTTTACAGATTTTTTTTGGCCACGCAAGCCAAAAAATAACCGTTCAATCAGTTTCGGCAGGATTTGTTTATTTTGACCAGATGGATGAAAAGTTCTGTTTTTGACTATGTGCAAAGAAATGGCCCATATGTGAAGATATGGGCGAGGGTGAAAGCACAGGAATGGTTATGGATATGAGTCGGTTATACGGTTTATCTGTTTTTCAGGATGCGATCTAATTCTTGTGCACATTCCTCTAAAGTAAAGGCCATATCAAACTGCATTTGAGGTTTGAGTTCTTGAGCGAGGCTTCTCCACTGTTCGATGAGTCTCAAGGCTTTTTGAATTTTATGTTTATTGATGTCCTTGGCAATGGTTGGGGTATAACCGCCACGTTTTGCATTTTTAATCTGTTTGGCATAGTTTGCGCTGTTATTCATGTTCACTCTCCGAATAGCAGTGTATCTATTTTTAACTTCAAATTTGAATGGCTCGGTTTACTTGGTTATTTCTTTCTATCCTGTGGTTTTTATTCTCCTTTTAGTTAATTTATAAGCAACATAACATAGCTTTGATGACAATAAAATTAAGCTATTTCTGTGCCAGTTTTTTGTTTGAACACATAAATAAAAACCTGAAATGAATGGCGTACAGAAACTACACAATTCATCAGTTTTTTGGTTGATGAAAAATGAAGATTTTTAAAAATAGAATTGAGCGTAAGTGTTGTGTTGCAAAAGATTTTTATGAACGAGGACTGGTATTAATTCAATGCCTTTGCCTAAGGCGATAGATAATAATATTTTAAGATCTAAGCAGATAATTTTTTTTACTGATGGGATGATGGATAAAATTAAATATAAAAAAACCCGAATCATGTGATTCGGGTTTTTAAATTCTGGCGGTGAGAGAGGGATTCGAACCCTCGAAACGCTATAAACGTTTACACACTTTCCAGGCGTGCTCCTTCAGCCACTCGGACACCTCACCATAGGCCGAGGATAATAGCGAAAAAAACCAGCTGTGCCAAGCTGAAACAATTGATTTGCGGAAAAACTTTTAATGCGGTGCTATGATTCGCAAAAATGCTTGTTAAAAACGAAGACAATATATGCAAAGCACTGCACAAAAGGCGGCTCTCCCGGTGATTACACTGGCTGCGCTTGGGGTCGTTTTCGGAGATATTGGTACCAGTCCGCTCTATGCACTGCGCCAATGTTTCCTCACCGCACATCTTGCCATTAGCGAAGCTTCTGTACTCGGCATCCTGTCCCTGATTTTCTGGTGCATGATGCTTACCATCAGCTTTAAATACGTCATGGTGATCATGCGTGCCGATAACAACGGCGAAGGTGGGATCATGTCACTACTGGCATTAAACCTGCGTACCACACGAATCTCTGATCAAAAGAAAATATTCCTGATTGCTTTGGGCTTTGTTGGTGCCTCACTATTTTTCGGTGACGGGATTATTACCCCAGCAATCTCCGTGCTATCAGCCATTGAAGGCCTGAGTATTGCCACGCCCATTTTCAATCAGTGGTTGGTGCCTTTATCGATAGGGATTCTGGCCGGACTGTTTATGGTACAGCGACACGGCACAGCCACGATGGGCAAATTTTTTGGGCCTTTAACCATGCTCTGGTTTTTGTCCATTGGCGGTTTTGGTTTGTGGAGCATTATCCAGACCCCATTTGTACTCTGGATGGTGAATCCCTACTGGGCCTATCATTTTGTAGTTGACCAGCCTTATGTGGCTTTTCTGACCATGGGGGCGGTGATTCTGACCATGACTGGGGGTGAAGCGATTTATGCCGATATGGGGCATTTTGGCCGTCTGCCGATTCGTCTGGCCTGGTTCATTATTGTCTTGCCCTGTTTATTATTGAATTATGCCGGGCAAGGCGCCTTGTTACTGCGTAGTCCTGAAGCACTGGCGAATCCTTTCTATATGCTGCTGCCAGACTGGGCTTTGTTCCCGATGATTGGACTGGCGACTGCGGCGGCGGTGATTGCCTCACAGGCGGTCATTACTGGCGTATTTTCTATGGTCAATCAGGCCATTCAATTGCGTTATTTGCCGCGCCTGTCAGTCAAGCATACCTCTGCATTGGAGCGTGGTCAGATTTATCTGCCTTTCATTAACTGGATGCTGTTTATCTCGGTGCTGATCCTGATTTTACTGTTTGAAAATAGTGCCAATCTGGCCAGTGCTTATGGTGTTGCGGTGACCATGACCATGCTCTGCGGCACCATTCTGATCTCGATTCTGGCTTATGGATTCTGGCGTTGGCCGGTCTGGAAAGTAGCTTTATTTGCTGTGCCATTCCTGGCACTGGATTTAGTCTTTGTGGCTTCAACGTCCTTGAAAATTACTTCGGGTGGCTGGGTGCCAATTCTGATTGGTGCGGTACTATTTACGATTCTCATGACCTGGAAAGACGGGCGTGCGTTGGTGCTGAATCGTCTGGAACAGGATGCCTTGCCGATTGATCTGTTTATTAAAAGTATTTCGATGGGCGAAGGTACCAAATTTGTGCCAGGCGATGCCATTTTCCTGACAGGCACACCAAATATTGTTCCGCATGCCATGCTGCATAATATTAAACACAATAAGGTCTTGCATGAACGCAATATCATGCTGACGGTGATTACCCGGGATATTCCTTTTGTCGACAGACAGGAGCGGATTGAACTGGAAAAACTGAGTGAGCACTTTTACCGGGTGTTTATCTATTATGGTTTTAAGGATCAGCCGAATATTCCGGAAGCTTTACAACAGGCCTATGAGCAATGGAATTTTGAATATGACCTGATGCAGATCAGTTTCTTTATTTCACGTGAACGGATTATGCATACTGTGGGTGAGGGCATGGCACCGTGGCGGGAAAAGCTGTTTATTTCTATGCAGCGCAATACCAGTCCGGTCAGTGATTTCTATCAAATTCCACCCAACCGTGTGGTCGAGCTGGGCACCCAGATTCAGATGTAAATAAAATAAAAAGCATAAAAAAAACCAGAGGCACACTCTGGTTTTTTTATGAGAGAAACAATAAATAAATGAGTTTCAGATTATTGTTCGAGTTCTACCGCAGCCGGCACTTCAGGTGCAGCATTCAAAGGTTCTTCCATCAGTACTGGCTCTGCATCAGATTGAGCTGCAATTTCAGTTTGTTCATTGCTCACATCTGCTTCAGTCACAGCCGCTTGTTGCTGTGCTTCAGGCATCGGTTGTTCTGAAGCAATAGCTGCTTGCTGTTGCTCTTCAGACATTGCTGGTACAGCTGCTTGTTGTTCTTCCAGTGTTGGTTGTTGTTGAGGCGTCGTCATAGACGTGCTGGCTTCTACTTCTGATTCAGTGGCTGGTTCAACCAGATTGGCCGGCACCTCTGCTTCATTCATACCTGGTTCTGTGACAGGTGGTTGAGGAGAAACAGTACCTGAATTTGGTGCCTGAGTCATTGCTGGATCATTGGGCATTGGTGCCTGTGTGTTTGGCATGGCTGGTTGCGGTGCTGCTGCACGCGGATCGACCAGACGAATCTGACCAGAGTTCACCAAGCTTTCTAAAGAGGCTTCCTGACCATTCACCTTGGTACTAATTTTAGCTTTAGACAAGCTTTCAAGTGTTTCACCTGGTTGAACCGGTGGCTCAGCAAATGCAGCTACGCTGATCACACTTGTGAATAATCCTAAACCTAATGCTTTAGAGAGTTTGGAATTCATGATTGACACCATTGCTAATAATTGTACGAATTGAGATAGGCCGTTAGCTTTACACACTCAATCTACTGAGCCAAACAAAGCTACGCAAACACCGAGAAACCTCATTTAAAAAGAAATAAAATTAGACAGTTTGTTACAACTGCCCGGGATTTTGGATACTTATTGTTTATTTAGTAAACGAATGGTAGAGCCAAGATATACTTCACTTATACAGCTTGTTAAGCTCGGTCAAAATCTGTATTGATCTAAAAAGTACGTGTAAGAATGGCCAAGAAGCAGCGTAAACCCAAGAACTCTTTTTTTCAGTTTTTAAATGATAATAGTATTAAAGTCATTCTGGGCGTGGTGGCTTCGAGCAGCTTCGCCATCGCTTTTGGTCAGGAAAAAATCAGTCAGTGGGTGTCACTATCCTCTTCCAGTGATTCTGCCTGTCTGAACCAGTTTTATCGTGATGTACCGCCATATTTGATGAAAGACAGCCTGAAAAAAGACAGCTATTCGCTGTGTTTTAATGGCTTTAATGTCGGTTATTCCGGGGTATCTAAAACGCCACTTTGGGTTGCAGAAGCCTTAACGCCAGCACGCTTAAGCCAGAAAATTCCCCGTGAAGATAATTTTCATGAAGAAGATCGGGTCAGTGCGAAGCATCGTGCCACATTGGCGGATTATCGTGGTTCAGGTTATGACCGCGGTCATATGGCGCCGAATGCGGATATGCCTAACAAGGCTGCGCAGTCTGACAGTTTTTCATTGGCCAATATGGTGCCGCAAGCGCCCAAGAATAATCAGCAAGTCTGGCGTGAGCTGGAAGAAGCCACTCGTGCCATTGTGACCAAGCAGAAACAGGATGTTTATGTGGTAACCGGGCCGGTCTTTGCCGGGAAGAAGCTGAAAACCATTGGCAATGGCGTGATTGTGCCAACCGCGGTCTATAAGGCGGTTTATATGCCGAAAACCGGTGCTATTGGTGCTTACTATGCACCGAATGACAATTCACTGAAAGTGCGTATTGTCAGTGTCTGCTATCTGGAAGAACAGCTTGGAATTAACCTGTTCCCGCAGCTTACCGAAGAACAGAAACGCAATACCTATAAGCTGCCACTGACTGGAAATGCCGTAAAAGCCAACCAGAAAATTGAATACTCTAATTGGGATGCAGAAAGCCAGTGTGCCGAAGAGGTTTCTGAAGAAAACCTGCAGGCATTACAACGCGAGTTTAAGTCTTCTGGTTCAGGCAGCTCGACCTCCTCAGCGACTGGTGGCGCGATAGACAACGCGACACAAGATGCCATCGTAAAACAGCTGATTGATGCCTTGTTGCAATATATTTTGCAGCTGTTGAAATAAGCTTGCTGAAAAAACCAGGATTCGGGTAGCATCGACATCAGACGTTCATGGAAAAATAACAAAGACAGGTGAAGAGGATATGTTTAAAGCATTTGAAAATGGCAGTGAATCCCATGCCATTCATGATCTGACTTTGGAAAATGATCTAGACTGCGTCAGCCTGTATGGCAACTTGCAAATCACCAAGGATCAGCAGGGACTGAAAGTGGCCAAAGCCTTGCAGGCTTTTCTGAATGATGTGGTACAACAACTAGAAAACACGCCGGACTTGCCAGAAAAAATTCAGCGTGATGATCTGGATGAAATTGAAAATCCATTTTTATAAGCATTTTTAAGCGCGATGATCTGCATGCTCCATGTGAAACATGCAGAAAAATGGTATTTAGAAATCCTGACTTTTTAGAAGGCTTTTATTGAAAAGCTTAATTTCTCTGCTCCCGTAATATCTCCAAACACCAGCCAGAATGTGCCGAGCAATTCGCCAAGATATTTATCAATTTTTTAAGTCCTTATTTTTATATTTATCATCAGGTGATAGGGGACAGGGATTAAAATCGTCAACCCTGCTTGAAGCCCGTATATCAAACGAACATGCTGGTAGTTTAAGCAGCTGGCATATTCTGTTGGCGCCACTGCTGCGGTGTCAGCTGGGTCCATTGCTTAAAGGCACGCTGAAACGCACTTTGTTCGGAATAACCGAGTAACATGGCGGTTTCCTGCAAACTCAAGTGCGGATCTTTCAGATATTGCATAGCCAGCATGCAGCGAATCTCCTGCATACATTGCTGATAAGTTTTGCCCTGTTTTTGTAAATGGCGTTGTAACTGACGCACGGAAAAATTCATCTGCTCGGCAATATGTTTGATCTGGAACAGGTTTTTTTGCAGGCCAATTAGAATCGCCTGTTGCAGCTGCTGATCTACCAGAGTGGAGTACGGGAATTTTTCTAATAATGCTTTGGCCTGTTGCATCAGCAGTTTTTGCAAGGTCTGGTCGCCCTGTTTCAGTGGTCTGGACAGTTCACTGACATGCATCAATACCTGATTTCTGGCTTGAGAAAAGCGGACTTTACATCCGAAATACTGCTCATAGAGTGCAATATTTTTAGGTATTGCATGCTGGAAATGCACTTCATATAACTGAACACCGTGCGGGTTCTTAACATTGGCTTTTACGAATTCCGTCATTAGCGCAATCGCGATTTCATCGGTCAATTGGGTATTTAGATGAAACGGAACTTCAACCCAGCCAATCGACACATAATCACCTTCCCACTGCAGCTGAAGTGGGCCGCCATCATAAATCAGACGATGATAATCATGATAGCGCATAAAGGCTTCACCCAAGGTCTCACTTGAGAGCGCCAGATAGCCAATAATACCGAGGTGTTTAGCTTCAACCAGTTGGGCGATTTCCAGACCTAAAGCCGGTCGTTGCAGCTGTTGATCAAGTGTTGTTAACAGATCACGCCACAAGGCGAAATCAAAGCGTTCCAGATTTTGAATGGCCAATAATTTCTCAGGGACTTCAAGCTGTTTCAACTGATAATAGTCCAAAAGTAAATGTCCTAAACCACCGTATACTGAACCTACGTAGTTTTTTAGAACCAGCATTTTTAATTCTTTTATTTTGTCGTATTTTGTCAATCATATTGAATATTTTGGTCAATATCTAGTTTTTTATTTAGCCTATATTAAAAATAGACCAAGAGGTAAAAGATCATGTGGAAAGGTTTTCTGGCAGGACTTGTCGTCGCAAATGGATTTGAATGGTTTGCGCATAAATATGTATTGCATGGTGTTCATCGTCCGGGAAAAAGCCGTTATAGTCCGGTACCCGAGAGTATGCGCTCACACTGGGAGCATCACCGGATTGTGCGAAAAACGGAATTTTCCGATTTCGGCTATGTAGAAGGACTGGACAACTGGCGTACCCGCAATGAAATTGCATCACTGGCAGTGGTCGCGACCGTTTTTGGACTCAGTTTTTATCCATTCTCCAAAGGCATGTCACTGGCTGCCTTATATAGTACAGGCAACTATTATTATTTACATCGCCGGGCTCATCTGGAACCGGAATGGGCCAAAAAGAAATTGCCCTGGCATTATGATCATCATATGAATAGTAATCAGGATGCCAACTGGTGCGTCACCAAGCCCTGGTTTGACTATCTGCTGGGAACCCGGGTGATTTCCTCGGCAGATTTGCAGGAACAGAATCCTTTAGGTCTGAGCTTGCCCGCACCGATCTCGAAAAAACTGAACCGTTGGGCAGAGCAATATTTTCCGGTTAAATCGGCCGATGCTTCCTCTAAAATGAGGAAAAATACTGCAAAAAATACGGTAATGAAGCAGTTAAATACGCAGGTTATGGAGTAAAGCAGGGCTTTGTCGTGATTTGTCAATAAAATACGATTGTATTGTCAATATTGTCCTGTGAATTTCACTTATATTTGCTCCTGTCGGTGAGCAGAGCCTCATACTGATAATGTTTCTGGGTGTAATGAGTTATTTTGAATACCAAGTGCTGTAGTCTTATCTTGGTTTTATAAGGAGTCGAAAGACCATTGCTGTCCCACAATTTTTCACAAGAGGAAGCTCATTTGAGCTTCCTCTTGTTTTATGGGTATTTTATCGGGTGAAAATAAAGCTTTTAAAGTTCTTCTTTCAAACAAATTCACTTGAATTATTCTGAGTAAGCGTTGAACTGTCCAACCTGTTTTTCCTAAATGTTGAGCGAAACTCACCAATAAATAGGCGATCATCGCAATCCAGATTTGTGTCTGAATTGCGTTCCTGCTGCGGCCTAGAAACGCTTTTAATTTGAGATTCTGCTTAATCGCCTTAAAGAACAGCTCAACTTTCCAACGATCTTTATAAATCGCCGCAATGGTGGAGGCGGCTAAATGAAAGTTATTGCTGAGAAAGCTAAAGTGCTTGCCACTTTGCTGATCTCTATATTCAATTCTTCTTAACACTGGGGCTTTTCTTTTTAGGGCATGTGCGCTATTCAGCTGAATGGTTTCATCTTTTAGAATACCTTTGGATTCAAGCACTGGATGTTGCTGGATCACCTGATACACAGATTTAGGCCTAAAACGTGTGACAAATCCAATGTTTTGAGCAGTCAGATTTGCATACCATTGGTAATCGACATAGCCTTTATCAAAAACTACAATGCTGCCAGCAGGAAACTGGAATTTACGGCCTTGTACCATGTCATTTTCTTTGCCATTTTCAACTGCAACAAACTCAGGAATATCATTGCTGTGATTCAATCCTATGCTGAGTTTCATGCTGGCTTTTGAGTTGTGAACTTTGGCCCATTCACATAAGGAAAGCGACAGGTCAATATGACTGGCATCCAAGGAATACAAGGGATTCTTAAAGCGAAATTTATGAGCTACTTTTGAGTGTTCATAGTATTTAAGCAACTTGTAAAATAGCTGTTGATACAAGGCAGCAGGCTGCTGCTCATTGATTCGTGCCAGCGTGCTTCGGGGAATAGACTTTGCTCCGAGATGACTTAGCTTTTCCTGTTGGCACTCCAAATTGGATTGAATATCTCTCAGACTTTGCCTACAAGAGAATTGAGACATCAATATGGCAATAAACTGATCCCACCGGGAAGCCGCTCTAAATTTCTGTCCAACATGGTGTACTTTAGCAAGTTGTTCAAAATCCTGTCGCACAACAGGTTTAATTAGCTCATGAAATACGGTATTCTGATGTGACAAAACCTGAATCCTAGTCGTTAAAGTGTTTGTTTGCACTCATATTTTAACTGTTAGGACTCAGGTTTTTTTATTTAAAGCAAACTATGGGACAGCAGTGGTCGAAAGACTCCTTTTTTTTGTCCCGTATTTGCTGTGTTATTTTATTTAAGGCATAAAAAAAGAGTGTTTATAAAAACACTCTTTAATTAAATCATCATCTAAAACGGCTTAGAGGCGCATTTCAATGCCTTGGGCTGCCATATAGGCTTTCGCTTCCGGAATGGTGTGCTGGCCAAAATGGAAAATTGAAGCTGCCAGTACTGCATCAGCACCACCATGGATAATGCCGTCCGCCAAATGCTGTAAATTACCCACACCACCAGAAGCAATCGTCGGTACCGTGACGCGGTCATTGATGGCACGCATCAGGGCAATGTCGTAACCGGCTTTGGTGCCATCGGCATCCATCGAAGTAATCAGTAATTCACCTGCGCCGAAGTCAGCCATTTTCACAGCCCATTCAATCGCATCAATCCCGGTTTCTTTACGGCCACCGTGGGTGAAAATTTCCCATTTGTGGTCGCCAGTTTTTTTGGCATCAATTGCAACAACGATACACTGTGCGCCAAAGCGTTGAGACGCTTCCTGCACAAACTCGGGATTATAAATCGCAGCCGAGTTGATGCTGACTTTGTCTGCACCGGCATTGAGTAATAGACGGATATCTTCGACTTTACGTACACCGCCACCGACAGTCAGGGGTACAAAAACCGATTCGGCCATGCGTTCTACTGTACGATAAGTGGTATCGCGTCCATGATGTGTAGCGGTAATATCAAGGAAAGTAATTTCATCGGCACCTTGTTCATTATAACGGCGCGCCACTTCGACCGGGTCACCCGCATCACGAATATCAAGGAACTGGACACCCTTGACCACGCGGCCGTTATCCACGTCCAGACAAGGAATAATACGTTTAGCTAGCATAAATTTTTCCAATTATTACAGCCGATTATGAAACTCACCCACGCAAGCGCTACACCTTGGCAGATGGAAACGGTATTCTAGCAAAATTATGTAAGTTTTTTCGCAGGTTTTCTATGTCGGTTTATACCACTTTGACTTTAAAGGAAGTTCAGGATTTTGCGGCGCCTTATGGTTTAAAGGTGATTGATCTGATTCCCATTCAAGGCGGTATTCAAAATACCAACTACTTTTTAGTCTGCGAAGACCAGCAATATGTGCTGACCGTATTTGAAGATATGGATGAACAGGCAGCAGGTGAGCTGGTTCCTGTTTTAGAACATCTGGGTCACGCCGGGTTGGCCGTTCCAGTGCCTTTATCCCATTCAGGCAAAGCCATTCACAGTATTAAAGATAAACCGGCACAGATTGCACCACGCCTGATGGGTGAACATCCGATGCCATCTACCGTCGCGCAGGTTGAAGCGATTGCAGTGGCTCAGGCGAAAATGCATGTGGCACTCAAAGACTTTAAATTAGAACGTAATTTTGTGCGTGATCATGCCTATTGGCTGGCCGTTTCTCAAGAGATTAAACCAAGTTTAAGTCCGGCAGATAAAGTCTTGCTCGGTAAATTATTAGGTTTATATGAGGCGTTGACGGCGGTATATCCGGATCGTCCACGTGGTTTCATTCATTCGGATCTGTTCCGGGATAATACCTTATTTGATGGCGATCAGCTGAATGGCATTCTGGATTTTTATGAGCTGAATAAAGATGAGTGGTTGTTTGATATCGCCATTACGTTAAATGACTTCTGTACCGAATATCCTGACGTAATCTTAAACGAAGAAAAAGCGATTGCCTTTTTAAATGCCTATGAAACGATTCGTTCTTTAACCAGTGATGAACGCGCTTGTCTGGAATTGTATCTGGCTATGGCAGCAGGACGGTTCTGGATGATGCGTCTGCAGGTGGCTCAGCGTAATGCAGCATTAGGCCGTACCGGCGAAGATATTTTGCAAAAAAATCCGGATGAAATGCGTAATATGCTGATTGAACGCTTAAAATTCGTCACCGCTTAAACAATCAAATCAACAGGGATAGGGAATATGCGCGATCAGGGACGCTTAGTGGAATGGTTTGATGACCAAGGCTATGGTTTTATCCAGCCCAGTGATCCGGCCAAAGATCGCGTATTTCTGCATATCAAGGACTTTGCCAAGCCTGGGCCACGTCCAATCGTGGGCTGTGCGCTGGATTATCTGGTCATTCTGGATGAACGCGGCCGTTATCGTGCGCAGCAGGTGATGTACCTGAAAGCAGTACAAGCCAAAAGTCTGCAAGCAAAATTCAAACCCTCCAAGCCACAGCAGACACAGAAATTACAGCCGATGCAGATTGCCTGTGTGGCCTATATTCTTTTACTGGTGGCTTTGACCTTGGGTGGTTTACTGAGTGGACTGGTGTTGTTGCTGGTCAGCCTGATGAATGCGCTCAGCTACTGGCTTTATGCCCAAGACAAAGAAGCAGCCCAGTTGGGCAACCGTCGTATTCCGGAAAATACTCTGCATCTGGTGGCTTTCTTGGGCGGCTGGCCAGCAGCATGGCTGGCACAGCAGAAATTACGGCATAAAACACAAAAACAACCTTTCCGGCAGATATATTTTTGTACCATAGTCTTTAACATCATTTTGATTATATGGCTAATTTCCCCATTGAATAGTTTAAATATCTAGGGGGAAGTACTAGGAGGGGACGTGAACTATTCCATTGATAAAGATTCAAACCGCACACTGACTTTTGCACTGTACATTTTATATATTGTGGCCATTTTTAGTGCTGGCCTGCTGGCTCTTGTGGCGTTGATCATTAACTATGTGAAACGGCACGATGTGCGCGGTTCCATCTTTGAAAGCCATTTTACCTGGCAGATCCGCAGTTTCTGGTGGTATCTGTTCTGGAATATCGTCGCCTTTATTCCATTTTTCTTTTTGTTCTTTACCGGTGAAGATCCTAACCTGTTTGCAGGGGTCGCATTTGGTGCATCCGCGTTCTGTTTAGTGGTGGTGGTTTTGGCCTGGATCTGGATTGTGTATCGGGCGATTCGCGGCATCATGCGCTTAAATGACAATAGACCGATGTATAGCAAATAATTTTAGCCGTATTTCCCTAGAGAAAAAAATCCCTCTTTTTCAGGGGGATTTAGCGGAATTAAGAAAGATCTTGCTTTAATTCTTCTGTTGGTTGTTTTCTTAAAAACTTCGGTTTCCATTCACTGGCAATCACGCCCAGTACCACCAGCAATCCGCCTAATAAAGCCAGTGACGGTAAACGTTCTCCGGCCAGACGGCCAAACAGGGCTGCCCATACCGGTTCGCCGGCATAGATAATCGCTGCCTGTGATGGGTCGACCATGCGCTGCGCCCAGTTCATCACCAGTTGAATCAAGGCACTGGCAATGCCCAAACCGACTAAAATTCCTGCCAGATGCCAGTGGAATTCAGGTAGCTGAGATTCACCTAAAACAGGTGCGATCATAAAGCAGAACAGGGACGCAAAAATCAGTTGCAGCACGGTGACCCGGCGTACATTCACCTGCTCGGCAAAATGGCTGATAAAAATAATCTCCAGTGCAATCGCAATCGAACCGAGCAAAGTCAGGGTTTGCCCGAAACTGAGCTGAATCGCAGCAAAGCCATTTCCTGTCAAAAACACCAGACCGATAAAGGCAAACAGTGCTCCGATCCAGGTCATGACATGCGGTTTTTTACGGAACATTAACCAGAGCAGGACTGGAACCAGTGGAACATACAAGGCGGTTAAAAAAGCCGATTCGCTGCTGCTGATGGTCTGCAAGCCCACAGTTTGAGTGCCGTAGCCAATGGCGATCATGATGCCAATCACCGCGCCAGCGAACACTTCTTTCAGGTTCATGCCTTTTAGCGACTTCAGTGAAATCAGGGTGACAGCAAGCGCTGCCGCAGCAAAGCGCAGGCCGACAAACATAATCGGACTGCTAAAATTTAGCCCGTATTGCACAGTAATAAAACTGCCGCCCCAGATAATGGTGATCAGGATCAGGGCGAGTTGCGGTGCTTTTACCATCCAGCCGGAGTGACTTTTGGAAATAAGTGTAGACATGCCAGGAGATCAGAAAATTAAAAAAATAAAAAAGAGGTCCGAAGACCTCTTTTACAGCAGACTTAATTATAGCGCCTGTTGCTCATCTAGCAACAACTGTGCTTCACGCAAGCTTAATGTACCTTCGTAAATCGCACGGCCGGTAATTGCACCTAAAATACCCGGTTGGTCTTTCAGGTTACGCACGTCATCCAGATTGGTCACGCCGCCTGAAGCAATCACAGGCAAACCTGAGTATTGCGCCAGATTCACGGTTTGCTCAATATTCACACCCTGCATCATGCCATCACGCGCGATATCCGTGTAGACAATGCTTGACACGCCAGCATCGGCAAAACGTTTCGCCAGGTCAGTAGCCTTGACATCAGTCACATTGGCCCAGCCATCTGTTGCTACCATGCCATTCATGGCATCAATCCCAACAATAATATGACCAGCAAATTTTCGACATGCTTCTTCAACAAATTCAGGATCCTGAACTGCTTTGGTGCCAATGATCACAAAAGAAACACCGGCTTGCAGATAATGCTCAATGGTTTCCAGAGAACGGATACCACCACCAATCTGGATCGGCAAATCAGGTTGAGATCGGACAATGGCTTCAACCACTGGCTTATGGATTGGTGTACCTGCGAAAGCACCGTTTAAATCTACTAAATGTAAGCGGCGAGCGCCTTCATTTACCCAATGCTGTGCTGTTGCGACCGGATCGTCTGAAAATACGGTATCGTCTTCCATACGACCTTGCTTTAAACGGACACATTTGCCATCTTTCAGGTCAATTGCAGGGATGATCAGCATGCTTTCGCTCCTTGCTTAATCTTTAGAATGAATTTGAGTGTATTCATCTTAGCAAATAAAGTCGAAATTTCTAACTCTTAAACGGTATGAATAAAGAAAACCTGTCCATAGATAGGTAGCAGTGAGGTAATTTATTTTGCTCGTTTTAATGATTTTAATGATCCGTCTCTTGAATGGAGATCAGATTTTCCATAACGGATCGTGTACTGAGCTGGTCGATAACCGAAGCTGTAAGACCTGTTAAAGTCACAGCTCTCTCATCGAACGCGTTCATCACAGCTTTCATGCGTACATCAAGTTGCCAGTACCAGCAGGCCATGCAAGCACTTAAGCCGTCGATGAAGGACGGATTCTTAATTTCAGTGAAGTATTGGGAATCTCTTTGGGTAAGAGACCCCGCCGCAACAATTCTTCAAATACCAGCACGGGCGCATAGGCATCTGCTGCTGCATAATCAATTTGTGCCGGGCTGAGCTTCTTGCTGGCCCAGTTCGAGGTACTAATCCGTTTGGATTTAGGAAAATTTACTTGAAATAGCAAAGCCATGGCATTTTTTAATCCGATCGGATTGTTTAAACCAAAAGCTTTAAAACATTTGGACAGTTCAATCACACTATTCAGTTCAATGCCTTTTTTACGGAACAGGTGCGCATCATTTTTCAGGCCAAAACCGGCCTTGATCTGCTCGCGACTGGCAAAGATCGGTTTAAGAAAATCCCAGATCGAATCATTCATTTGAAATAAATAGGCTTTATCTAAAGTGGCCAGCTGAATCAGATGTGGCCCGGTAGAAACCTCACCAACTTTAAAGGTCGGTTTGGATTCAGAATCGAAACCCAGGACTGCATGGCTTTTTAGCTCCTGTGCAAGGGCATGACACTGTTCCAGACGATTAATCACCTGAATCTGTTGCATCGGAAGATTTTTAAATACAGGAAAGGTCTGAATTTGTTCCTTGCTTGGTAAAGTATCCAGCAGCTGTTGCATAAGCTTCAATCATGAAATGAATGCGTTCAGCTTAATCACTTTTCCTGTTCTAGGCAAAAATAAAGCCCATGAAGAATGGGCTTTATGCAGAATTTAAATAGGTTTAATCAGTGTGATAGCTACTCTGTTCGATCTGCGCCTGTTGAGCACGTTCAACATAATTCTGATAAGCAGGGACAGCAAAGGCGGCCAAAATAACCGCGAGTACCAGATACAGCACCACCAAAAGCGTTTCCCAGCCACGTGTCGTGCGTGGAGGGCCATATTCATTACTTTCGTTGTGACTGGGTGCCAATAACAGGTAAAGTGTAAAGACAAGGTTTACGACCGGCACAAAAATCAGTAAAGAAAGCCAGCCATTATGATTACGGTCATGTAAACGACGAATTAAAAAAATCACGCTAAAATAAATCGCAACGCCGTAGATCAAAACCAACAGCACCATTAAAGGCATGGACATTTTACCATCTAAAGTCTCTGGACTCATTCCAGGTAAAATGAAAGCAGCAATGATCCCGATGATCATAAAGCAAAAACCCAGCAGCATATTCCATGCGATATACGAACGTCGCCCAAAACGTCCTGATGCATTCCACCCCGAATCCTGAATTGTATTACTCATTATTTTTCCTTTGTTTTCATTAGATTTTTTATAAGTAAGTCTATGATAAAGGGATTTTTTATAAATGAAAAGTGTAAAAAATAATCAACAAAAAAGCCCGCAATTTGCGAGCTTTTTAGGCGAAAGGAAAATCAGATTTTCCAATCCACAAAGTTTTTCAATAACTGTAAACCGGCGGTATGGCTCTTTTCCGGATGGAACTGGGTCGCAAACAGGTTTTCCTTATGAATCGCTGTGCAGAACTCAATTCCATAGGTACAAGTAGCTGCCACCAATTCTGAATCTTGTGGTTCTACATAGTAACTGTGCACAAAGTAGAAACGCGCGTCCTGTTCGATATTGTTCCACATCGGATGATCAGGCTCGACCTGATGCACCTGGTTCCAGCCCATATGCGGCACTTTTAAGCCCGCCATTTCTGGGAAATGCTTAACCGCACCTTCGAAAATACCCAGTGCATCGGTACCACCATTCTCTTCAGAATGCTGCATCAAGGCTTGCATGCCGACACAAATGGCCAATACCGGTTTGTTAAATACGGCATTGCGTACCACTTCATCAATCCCGGCTTCGTGCATGCCTTGCATACAGTCACGCATCGCGCCTACGCCCGGAAAAACAATCTTGTCTGCTTGTGCAATCAGTTTTGGATCATTGGTCACATCAACCGTGGCACCGACATGTTCTAATGCTTTTGCCGCAGAGTGCAAATTTCCCATGCCATAATCAAGAAGGGCAATACGGGTCATTACAGTGTACCTTTGGTTGAAGCTACCGTATTGGCAGCACGTGGATCTACTTCACAGGCCATACGCAGCGCACGCGCAAATGCTTTAAATACGCTTTCGATCTGGTGATGGCTGTTTTTGCCTTTCAGGTTGTCGATATGCACCGTCATCAAGGAATGGTTTACAAAGCCCTGGAAAAACTCAGAGAATAAATCCACATCAAAACGGCCGATCATGGCACGGGTAAATGGAATATCCATAAACAGACCCGGACGACCAGACAGATCCACCACGACACGGCTTAAAGACTCATCGAGTGGCGCATAGAAATGACCATAGCGTTTCAGGCCTTTTTTATCGCCTAATGCCTGTGCAAATGCCTGACCCAGCGTAATACCGCAGTCTTCCACAGTATGATGGTCGTCAATTTCCAGGTCGCCATCACAATAAATATCAATATCAAACAGGCCATGACGCTTGATTTGATCAATCATATGATCTAAAAAGGGAATACCCGTGTTTAAGGTGCCTTGACCAGTACCGTCGAGATTCAAACGAACTCGAATTTTGGTTTCGTTGGTATTTCTTACCACTTCACTGATACGATCTGTCATAGACACGTTCCTCAAATACGTCAAAATGATTGATGTAGAAAATATTTTCGCCGTGACGAAGTCACCGCATATTAGATTGCTCAGGAGGGTTTATCAATGCCTATCACCGTACATGCTTATACTTCTTTAGAAAATGACGAAGTGCGCAGCCAGCTTGAGCGACTGTATGACACGAGCCCGGAATTTAGCGACGGGGCAGATGCCATGGAACAACTAGAGCAAAACCTTGCACAGTATACCTCAGTTTATAGCGCAGAATTTAATAGCAAAATTATTGGGGCAATCTGGTGCACTGGACAGGGCGAAAGCCGGATTCTGGAAAATATCGTGGTACATCCGGCCAACCGTGGTCGTGGCGTGGCAGAAAGGCTGGTCAGCGAAGTCTGCCGCATGGAAGAAGAAAAAGGTGTAAAAAACTTCGTGCCAGGCTGTGGGGCCATTCATCGTTGTCTGGCCAATCTGGAAAAAATCTGAAGATAGAGCAATATCAAGCAGCCGTTAGGCTGCTTTTTTATGTAAATAAGCGCTTAAATCTGTTTTATTGCTGAGGTCTTTGGTAAACACTGTTCGATTTATGACTCAAATTGACGCGAGTTGATGGAAAAGTAAACATTTGACGAAAATTATTCTCTCTGCTCTTGACGATTTACAGCTGAAACTGTTTAATACGCGACATCGGCGTGATAGCTCAGTAGGTAGAGCAACGGATTGAAAATCCGTGTGTCCCCAGTTCGATCCTGGGTCTCGCCACCATATTTTAAAACGATTTCAAAGTTTTCAATCCCTGATCCCATCAGGGATTTTTTTTAGGCCAAAAATCAGTCACTCAAATATTTTTTTCATAATTTTGATTGACTAATGAGGCCAGATACGGCTTAATACACCGCATCGGCGTGATAGCTCAGTAGGTAGAGCAACGGATTGAAAATCCGTGTGTCCCCAGTTCGATCCTGGGTCTCGCCACCATATTCAAAAAATCCTCAAACTTGGTTTGGGGATTTTTTTTGCCTACACCAAAGCCAGATCAGCACTCTTTTCTATTTTTCAGTTGTTTCAACTTGTTCTTTTTCTAGGTTTCCTGCCTTTTTATGCATCATTGACCGTTTATCAAACTTAACAATAGGCACTGGCATTATTTGTAAGATTTAGCTTTGACGCTTTCCCTTTTCCAAACGAGGGTAAAAATGATGAATCTCCTAACACCAATTAAACTCGGCTTTCTTACGGCCTGTACTGCTTTTAGCCTACCGATATTAAGCCATGCTGCGCCTGCTGCTGATTCCGTCGTCTTGCCGACCCTGACCGTCATGGCGGAACCGGAACTGCGCGCCGTGACTGAAAAAATGTTGCCTTATCAGGAGCAGAACAGCCAGCGTAAGGCCCTGCAAATGCGCCTGATGAAAATTGAACGTGAAATTCAGGCCTATAGCGTGGATGGTGACGTAGTGGCGAATATTGATGTGATGCGTGCACCTGCCGACCCTGATCTGGATAGTCTGCCTGTGGTGTTCCGTGAATATGTATTGGCCATCGCACAGGGCTTGCAGTCTTCAGACCCAAGAAATGGGGTGTATGTATTGCTGCAACCTTTTGGAATTAACCACGATGCCACCAATGTGAATATTGTTCGGGAACAATTCGATCCGAACCGGCTGAATCTGAGCCTGCCGTTTAATTCCCCATAATGTGCGCCTGTCGATCTAGATAACTTTGTTTAACGAGCTTGTCAAAGCTAACATGCAATGAGATCGACAAAATAGTGTTCTGGGAAAGGGTAGCTTTGTGAGAGGAGCAATTTCTGTCTAAGCTAGACGTATTATTGGAAAAATCAAATGCCTTGAATTGTGTTTAAAAAATAAGCATAGTGGATGTAAATCAACAAGATCTGACTGACAGAGCTGGAGCGTATACATGTCGCGTGTTTTTATGATTGTAGCCGCTGTGACACTGGCAATTTTTATTGGGCTGTTTTATCAGAATTCGGTCCAGCAAAAACATCAGGCCGAGCTGCTCGAATATGAAACTGTGCTTGAAGAAAAAACCGAGAGTATTGCGCAGCAGGCACAGGACTGGTCTAAACCAATTCAGATTGAACTTGAGGATGACCGTCTGGATGGTGACTATGCCATCATGGCTGAATTTATGTTGGGGCAATTGCGCGACAGTGCCGAGGAACGAAATCAGTATCTACGCGACTTAAAAGCCGCCAACTGGCAGAATTTTCTGAATATCGACCGCTTGGCCAAGGATCAGGCACAAGGCTATAAAGAAACTGAAGCGATGCTCAAGCAAGTGCATCAAATTGTGAATAGCTATCAGCAGAAAATCCAGCAGCGTGATGCCGAGCTGATCGACAAGGCGCAGCAACTGGATATTAAAAACCGTTATCGCCAGCAACTAAGCCTGACCCTGAAAGACAGTCAGCAAAATAGTAATGCACATGTCATTTTTGAAATTGAAAAACAGACTCTGGCCAAGGCTGATGCCTTATTTGCAGTACTGAAAAAGCATAAATGGCAAAAGAAAAATAACACCTTTATGTTCTATGATGATAAAGCCGTGCAAGAGTTTAATGCGCTGTATAAAGAAATGCTGTTCCTCAATAAGCAGATGGAACGAGTTGCGAGCGCTAACCAGAAAGCGGTTGAAAACAAGTTGTAGCCTGATTTAGATGACAGGATTGCCATAGGACTGTCATCTGCTGTTCAAACTCACTTGCTAAATTGAAAGGGTCGCACAGATCACGACATAACATTTAAGCAGGTGAGTCATGCAAACAATTCAGGTTTTTGCTGATATTCAGCAGGTGTACGGTGAGTTTGTCGCAAATAAAACATGTCCAAAATTACAAAGGATGAATAACGGGGACAAGAACCGGTTGTTCTTGAATCAATATTTCACGCTGATCGAGGACTGGCACTATACCGAACAGATTGTGATTCAGTTCAATCAGCAGTATTTCAGTCTGGATCTGGGGAGCGCACCGGATTTTATGGATCAGGATAAATATATCAACTGGCTAAAGTCGGAACTGCTGCATTAATCGAATCGTCATATTCCTCGTTGATAGATAACCGAGCTGTCTCAAGAGAGGCAGCTTTTTTATTTTGATAGAAAACTGGTATTGATCTTGCTGTTGCATCGGCACAGCGCGAACAGGTGCTGATTCCAATTCCGATTTGAACAGGCTATGCTGAATTAATTACCGCTGCCAAAAGAATAACAGGCGGAGCATGGATGATATGGAGGGCAAAAATTATGCAACAGTTGATATGTTATAAGGAACTTCCAGTCTGGAACCAGCAGAGTATTCCTCAGGGCTTTAAGAATCAGCACAATACCAAAGCCGGCACCTGGGCGAAACTGACAGTATTAAAAGGTGAGCTGCATTTTGCCATGCTGGAAGAATCTGGCGCAGTGCAATCCGAGCATGTGTTTACACCAGAGCAGCAGCCGCCATTTATTGAGCCTGAGGCCTGGCACAAAATTGTTTCTGCCAGTGAAGATGTTGAATGTCAGCTACGTTTTTACTGCCGGCCTGAGGATTACTTCATCAAGAAATATCAGTTAAATCCTACCCATTCTGAAGTGCTGGCAGCGATGCCCTATTTAAAAGGTGGCTGTGCGCTGGACGTCGGCTGTGGTACAGGCCGTAATGCGCTTTATTTGAGTCAGAACGGCTTTAATGTCGATGCCTGGGATGTTAACGAAAACAGTTTGCAGACTTTAAGACAGATTGTGCAGACCGAGCAGATTGATCATATGCAGGTACAGCGCCGCGACCTTAACACGGATACCAGCATTGCAGGCCAATATGACTTTATCTACTGTACTGTAGTGATGATGTTCCTTGAGGCGAAAACCATTCCACCGCTCATTGCACAGATGCAGCAGGCGACCGTGCCGGGTGGCTATAACCTGATTGTCTGTGCCATGGATACGCCAGATATTCCGGCACAAGCCGATTTTCCATTTGCTTTTCAGCCGGGGGAGTTGCGAGGGTATTATGAGGGCTGGAATATCGTGAAATACAATGAAGATATCGGTGAGCTGTATCGTGTCGATGAGCAGGGCCAGCGGATTAAACAGCACTTTGCCACCATGTTGGCGCAAAAGGTTTAAATAAGATTAAGTCTTTTAATTTCTGAAAATAAATTAAATCATCCAAAACAAAAAAAGATGTCAGAATGACATCTTTTTTTTATGCTTAAAAAATTTTAAGCTGCTTTTTTAAACCAAGAGAACCAGCCTTTTTTCTCAGCTTTTACTTCTGCTTTTTCAGCAGCAGCGTCTTTGGTTTCTACTGCTTCAGTTTTCGCAGCTTCAATGTGTTGTTCTGCTGTAGCTTGAGCCGTTTCTACTTGAGTCGTCGCTTCTGTTTTTACTGCTTCAGCTTTAGTTTCAGCCGCTTGTTGAGTTGCAGCAACAGTCGCTTGAGTCGCTTCAACTTTCGCTTGTACAGGTGCAGCAGTTTCTTTAGCAACAGTTTGGGTTGTTTGGGTTGTTTGGGTTACAACAGTTGCTGGCGCAACTTGAACTTCAGTTGCCATTGCAGATGCAGAAGTCGCTACGATTGCAGTCGCGATCATTGTTTTAAGCATGTTCATATAAACCCTTTTAAGGAAATAAGAAAAAAGAGGCTTGATCATACATTTATAAAATTTAAGTGCTTCATAAATAGGATTTTATTGGTTGAATTTTCCACTAATTTTACAAAGGGATAACACTCACTGTTTTTTTACTTCTAATTCCATAATTCAATAAAAAATTCACATAGCTAAAACTGCTTATTAAATTGTTTAAATATTGATTAATATAGTGCCTAACTTACTAAAAATTTAAAATTTATGAGCACCCGACTAATCCAACATCTAAAAAATAAATGTGAAGCTGACGCCAACGTAGCCATCCTATATGCACAGTGGGAATTTGACCAAAAATTGGTTGGAAAAGCATTAGAAAATATTGGTGGTTTTTACCCACATTTTAGTAATCACAATGCTTCACACTCTCAGCAAATTTTGGTCAATATTGAACGAATTTTGGGAGATGATGTTGATTTATTAAGTGCTACAGATACTTGGTTAATCCTTGAAGCTGCTTATTGGCACGATGTAGGCATGTTAGTTGATGCCAAAAATGCTAAAGAAGTGCATACCAATCCTGACTTTAAGTTCATGATACAAACAATTGCGAATGGAAAAGGGCATGACTTACAAAAATTTTGCCAAGCATATGTAGAACATAATTGGTTGTCAGCAATTGGAACTTTAGATCACCCTTTTGATGGAGTCGAAAAATATCGCCAATTGATTGCTGAGTGGTTTAGACAAGGGCACGATAAAAGAGTTGGAAAGTTAGTTGAAGACCCATTTAAAGACTTAGGAATCACGTCACCTAGAACAGAGCTTCTTCCAAATCGAATCTATCGTTATTTAGGGCAAATTTGTGTTTCTCATGGTATGAACTTTAGTACTTTGATGGAGACAATTCCTTATAAACAAACAGGTTTGGGAACAGAAAATTGTCATCCAAGATTTATAGGCTGTTTGCTTCGTTTAGGGGATTTATTTGATTTAGATGACAATCGTTTTTGTCCCGTCATGGCAAAGCATGTCAGCAATATGCCTTCTGTCAGCAAACACCATCATGACAAGCATTTATCATTACGAGAGTTTCAACTTGATACACGAACAGTCAAGCTTGTTGCTGAGTGTCCAGATGAAATGTCTTATGTGGAAACTCAAAACTGGTTTGGTTGGATACGTGAAGAATTTCAAAATCAAATGTCACAATGGAATTTGATTGTTCCTGATTTAAAATTTGGTTCACTACCTACTATTGAACAACTAGATGTGCGTATGCAAGGTAATAGAGTTCTATTGAGTAATAAACCAATGAAATTTTCAATTGATGAAAGTAATGCATTGGAGATACTAGAGGGAAGTGGTTTATATAAGGATGATACAAATATTTATAGGGAGTTAATTCAAAATGCTATTGATGCCACCCTAATAAGGGTTTGGAATGATTCCGAAAAAGGAAAAATTAAATTTCCTAAAAATGCACATCCTTATGATGAAAATACACAAAATATTTTTAAAAATTATCCAATTAAATTGTCTTTTGAAAGATTAGAAATTATCGATGATAGTGATGATGCTTGGTGGGAATTTAAAATTGAAGATAAGGGGACAGGAATTAGTTTGCAAGACTTGAAATATATGCAAAAAGTAGCAGGTTCAAGTAAGAATATTGAGAAGCAAAAAATAATAAATAAGATGCCAAAGTGGATGAGACCTTCTGGACAGTTTGGTATTGGTTTACATAGTGCTTTCTTATTATTAAAAGAACTCAATGAAGATGATCAGAAAATAACTATTATTACAACAAATTCAATTGATTATAAAACTTATAAGATAGAGTTAAATTCTCCTCTGAACTCAAAAAAAGGATATTGTTTTATAGAAGAGATAAAAGAATCAAATGGTGATAGTGGTACAACTTTAAAACTAAAATTAAAAATTAAAAGGAGAGCTAGAAGCTATAGTTTTAATCACTCCAAATTATATAAATTTTTATATTCTAATCATGATCCGATAAGAGAGGAAATGTTTGATGTTTTTACGATCGCCACTCAAATCGAGAATATTAAAGAGAAAGTGTTGGAAAAAGTATGTTTTCCTTATGAATTTAATGATTTTTGGAAAATTAAAATAGATAATGTTTTTCCTTTACGTGAAATTGATTTAAAAAATTGTATATGGGTAGAAAAATATAATCTTTATTTTTGTATCAATAGATCTCTTGCGAAAGTCGTTATTGCAAGTTCATCCGGTTTACCAGTGCAGCGATTAAGTTAATGCGTAAACCGAATCTTTTCCGTCTATTTCGATAGCGTTCACTTAGTATTCTAAATCTTTTCAATTGACTGTTAATATGTTCGATTACAACTCGTATTTTTCCAATCATTTTATTGTAATTTTTCTCAGCATCAAATAAGGGTAAATTCTTCTTTTTCTTTATTGGCATCAATAATTTAAAGCCATCTTGCTCTAACCCATAGTACCCTAAATCGGTCATAACATAGTCACAATGTTTGAATTTCTTAACTGTTTTTCTTGCCAATTTAATATCATGCTGACTGCCAGACGATATATCTACTCCTATGATTTGTTTGCTCTTCGGATGATAGATCACTTGGGCTTTTAACGTATGTTTCTTCTTTTTACCACTGTAGAACTTACTCTGATTTTTTTTTCGGGCGTTCTATTAAACATTCTGTCGCATCAATAATTACCCAGTTAAATTGTTCGTCTGCTGTGGTAATGCTTCGTTTTGGCAGGGTAAAACGTCTTGATTTCATTAATGCATCTTCAACCTTTTTAATAGTTCGATTCACATTACTTTCAGCGATATGGTAATTTGCCGCCAATTCCAATTGGGTGTTGTAGCTCCGTAAGTAATTGAGTGTTAATAATAATTGATCCTCTATAGCTAAAGTATGAGGACGCCCTAATTTCTTTTTAAGTGATTCTGCTTCTTTTAAAACTTCGACCATTTCACTAAAAACTGCTCGAGGTACACCAACCAAGCGCTGGAATTCAGAATCTGAAAAACGATTTAATTTCTGATATTTCATGAAATCTATATTGAGGCAGTTTTTACTTTCGCAAGAGGTCTAATAATTCACACGAAGATGGTCTTAATGAGTTACGTAGTGATCTGAGAGGTGGTTTTAAAGGTCAAGATGTTGGACATATAAGATATTATGTAAAACCATTTGATATTTATCTAATGTTATATGGTTTTGATGCTAAGAATACATTACAGACAAACAGAAATGCTTGGAGTAATAACTTTGAAAAGAAGTTTATTGACGACAGATTTTTACATAAGATTTCTAAACATATAGTTGATAAATATAGATATGAATTAAAAAATATTTTGAATGATAATGAATTATTTGATTTGTTCGAGTTTTTTTTAAATGATGATGAGAGTAAAGTTTCTTGGAAAAATAGAAAAATTTTTGGGTCGGAATCTTTGTTAAATTATAAATATAAGAATGAGAAATGTAAGCTTTATGATAAAAGCTTTAATGAGCTTTTAAATTTAAATAAATTTAATATATATCATGTGGATAGTTTTATTAATTCTAGTTTTGACACATCTAAATTGTCAAAACATGATTTAGTCTTTCCTAGTAGCTTTAATAGTTTATTTAAAGCTGTTTTTGATCAAAATTGGATTGAGAAGGGAGGATTTGTATCGAATGAAAAAATTAATGGTTACGAAATTATTCGATATACAAAGGAAGAGTATGAGGGATTTACTGAAAATGAAATTAAAATAATAAACCAAATTAAAAATGCTATTCAATCTAATCGAAAGAGAATTAATTTTAATGAAGAATGGTTGGATGAAAAGTTCTTCGATGAGTTCAAGCCATTATTTACTAAATCAATTTTGGTTGAGAGATTAGTTGGACTGGAAAATTTAAAATTTAATCACTTAATTTTACCATTTTATATATGTTCCAATAATTTGGAAGCAGGTGAAAATATTAAAGTTGATTATTTAAATAATAATGAACTAACTAAATATACTTGGAAGGCAAGACATGAGAAATATGAAAATTTAAAATTTGAGGATTTTGTAGAATTATACAAAAAGTTGGAAGAAAAAATTAGAAAATTATTAGAAACGTTTCATCCAGATTGGATTCAGAAATAAAAAGAAACCCCGCATAAAGCGGGGTTTCTTTTTTATCTAGGTATTTAAAAATTAAACACGTTCGATCACTGTTGCAATACCTTGACCAAGGCCAATACACATCGTCGCAAGACCGATTTGTGTATCTTGCTGTTCCATTACATTCAACAATGTTGTTGTGATACGCGCACCAGAACAACCCAATGGGTGACCCAATGCAATCGCGCCACCGTTATGGTTCACGATGTCTTGCTTGTCATAAATACCTAAGCCTTTAAGAACAGACAGACCTTGTGCAGCAAAGGCTTCGTTCAATTCAAAGGTTTGGATATCAGAAATCGCTAGACCAGCGCGTTTCAACGCTTTTTGTGTTGCCGGAACCGGACCATAACCCATGATCGCAGCATCACAGCCCGCAACCGCCATAGAGCGAATTACAGCACGTGGCTTAAGACCTAAAGCTTGAGCACGTTCAGCAGACATCAACAACATTGCAGAAGCACCATCAGACAAAGCTGAAGATGTTGCCGCAGTTACTGTACCGCCTTTCGGATCGAATACTGGACGCAAAGATTTGAACGATTCAAGGTTCGCATCTGGACGGATCACTTCATCGATATCACACAAGATTTTGTAGCCATCTGCATTATGACCTTCAATGCCCACAATCTCGTTCTGGAACAGGCCATTTTCAGTCGCAGCCCAGGCACGGCGATGTGATTCCACACCGAACGCATCCTGTTCTTCACGGCTAATACCGTTCATGCGACCCAACATTTCAGCAGTTAAGCCCATCATGTTCGACGCTTTGGCATAATGCTTAGACGCTTCAGGATTCAGGTCGATGCCGTGCATCATGCCCACATGGCCCATGTGCTCAACACCACCGATGATGAAGATATCACCCTGGTTCGTCGCAATTTGCGCAGCCGCAGTGTGAATCGCCTGCATAGACGAACCACAAAGACGGTTCACCGTTTGGCCTGCAACAGTTTTCGGCAGGTCTGCCAGTAATGCGATATTACGGGCAATGTTCATACCTTGTTCTAGGGTTTGATTCACACAGCCCCAGATTACGTCTTCAACTTCATGCGGGTCGAATTCGTTACGTACCAAGAGGGCACGGACAAGCTCAGCAGACATCGAGTCGGCACGTACATTGCGGAACATACCGTTTTTGGTTTTACCCATTGCTGAACGTACGCCATCAACGATGACAACGTCACGTGGATTTAAAGTAGCCATTCACGTTGCTCCTTAACCGTAGAATTTTTTGTTGTTAGCAGCCATGTCACGCAACATTTCTGGCGCTTCATAAGCTTTACCAAGGTGCGCATACTTATTGCAAAGCGCAACATACTCAGCTACACCGGTTTGATCGATGTAACGGCATGGACCACCACGGAATGGAGGGAAACCAACACCCATGATCATGGCCATATCTGCTTCAGCAGCAGTGGCTACAATGTTGTCTTCCAGGCAACGAACAGTTTCGTTACAGAAAGCCAGCATCATGCGATCAATGATTTCCTGAGCGTCAAATTCACGTTTTTCCGCAGTTGCAACAGAGGCCACAAGCTCATACGCAGTTGGATCAACCACTTTGGCTTTTTTGCCTTTACGGTCAAGTTCATACTTGTAGAAACCAACGTCGTTCTTTTGACCCAGACGTTTGTTTTCGTACATCACCTGAATCGAACCTTTGAAATCAGGTTTCATACGATCCGGGAAGCCTTCAGCCATCACTTCTGCACCGTGTACGCCAGTGTCGATACCGACAACGTCTATCAGGTAAGCAGGGCCCATTGGCCAGCCGAATTTTTCCATGACTTTATCGATTTGCTGGAAGTCAGCGCCATCTTTAAGCAACAGGTCAAATGCACCGAAGTAAGGGAACAGTACGCGGTTGACCAGGAAGCCCGGGCAGTCATTGACCACGATTGGTGTTTTACCCATTTTCTGAGCAAGCACCACAGTCGTTGCAATCGCTTCGTCAGAAGTCTTCGCACCGCGAATCACTTCAACCAGTGGCATCATGTGTACCGGGTTAAAGAAGTGCATACCGACGAAGTTTTCAGGACGTTCCAGGTTTTCAGCCAGACGCGTGATTGAAATCGTAGAAGTATTAGATGCAATGATCGTGTTTTCACGAACTTTTGCTTCAGTTTCTTTCAGTACGATACCTTTGACTTTTGGATTTTCAGTCACGGCTTCGATCACGATGTCCACTTCTTTAAACTCGTCATAGCTTAAAGTTGGACGGATGCGCGCAAGAGTTTCACCCATTTGAGCAGGCTTCATCTTCTTACGTTCAACTTGTTTGGTCAGTAAACCATTGGCTTCTTTCATACCCAAAGCAAGTTGCTGGTTACCGATGTCTTTCATGATGATCGGTGTGCCTTTGCTTGCCGCCTGGTAAGCAATACCACCACCCATGATACCTGCGCCTAGAACAGCCGCCTGGTTCACTGGATGCGCACCTTTTTCATAGCGCTTCGAGGTTTTTTTCACGATCTGGTCATTCAGGAACAAACCGATCAAGGCACCTGCTTGTGGTGTGACTGCTGCTTTAGCAAAACCTTCAGCTTCCGCTTTCAGCGCGTCATCACGATGCAGGCTCGCACCCGCTTGAAGAGAATCAAGCAGTAATTTTGGTGCAGGGTATTGAGCTGGATTAGCTTTTGCCAGAACCATGCCTTTCGATGAGTTAAACGCCATCATCTGTTCGATCGGGCTGAGTTTAACTGGATCGAGTTTTTCCTGACGCTTGGTTTTCCAGTCTAAACGGCCATGAATCGCCTGTTTTACCAGATCAAGTGCAGCATCTTGTAGCTTGTCAGCAGGAACGACAGCATCGACTGCGCCGTCTTTCAGTGCAGCAGCTGGCTTCTTAGGATTGGCCATTGCCATCCATTCTACCGCGTTGTCGATACCGATTAGACGGCTTAAACGCACTGTACCACCGAAGCCCGGGAAGATACCCAGCTTGATTTCAGGTAGGCCCACTTGTGCCTGTTCTGACATGACACGGTAGTCACACACCAGGCACATTTCGAAACCGCCACCCAGTGCCATGCCATTAATTGCAGCCACTTTAGGAATGTCGAGGTCTTCGAAGCTGTTAAAAATTTCATGTACTGGCATTGCCCAGTCAACAATCGCTTGTTCACCCTGAGCAAAGTTGTCGCCGAATTCAGTGATATCAGCACCTACAATAAATGTAGATTTGCCTGAAGTCACAATCAGACCTTGAATATCGGCATGGGAGACGGCTTCGATAGCAGCCTTGAAATCTTCAATCGTTGCACGGTTGAATTTGTTAACGGACTCACCTTGTAAGTCAAAGCGGAATTCTGCAATCCCGTCCTCAAGCATTTGGACGGTAATGGCATTGCCAGCGTGGATCATGCCCTGATCTCCTTTATTTTGGAGGACTTCTAAGTTGATGTTGTGAAGCAAGTGCGCATGTCCCGCGCACTTTTTGACTTCGCTAATCTTACGATAACTATATCCAAAAAGAACATAACAAGTTGTATCAAGCCGTGACGCAATGGTCATCAATTTCTGCCGGATTGGTTCGAACCGCTATGACTTTTCCTTTCAGTTTTCTAAAAGCAGATGAACCAAAGATTTTGTTTCAATTCATTATTTTTTATCAATCAGCCTGATAGATATGGAGCAGGGTGACTGATTTTCAAGGTTCATTTCTAGCGGAGTTTTGTCAATTCAGTCAATTTCTGTCCTTGAATGTGCCATTTTTAGCCTTGAAGCATACTGAGTGCAGGGCTTTCAGGTCTTTGCTGATAGTGTTCAAGCAGTACAAATAAAAGCGCAGTAGCTCATTTCGGTTGCTGAACTTTTCTGATGAGATCGAAAATGAGAACGATCCTGTCGATGTGTGATTTGAAATAATTTCTATCCTGCCGGGTTGAATCCCTGTCATCTGCTATGGAATTGTTTATGATGATCATGCACCAAGATATGGGGGATATCGATGCACGTATTTCGTTCTAAAAAAGACTGGTGGCTGCTGGCTTTTGTGATTTGTATGAGTGGCCTGTTGCTGCAACTACTGCTGACCATGCAGGCCAAAGGCACTATGCAGCAATATCCGCTGCACACTGCGGTTTATGTCCTGACTATTATCATTTTATGGTGGCCGCTGTGGAGTACGCGCTATGTGGTAGACAATGGGGTGTTGACCATAAAAAGCCTGTGGTTAAGCTGGAAGATTCCGTTAAGTGAAATCCAATCCATTCAGCCCACAGACCACTCTATCATTGCGCCAGCCTTATCCTTAAAGCGTCTGCGAATTGACTATACAGATGCGGGCATGCAGAAATTTATATTGGTTTCACCCAAAGATCAGACTGCTTTTATACAGGCGCTTCAGCCGAATAAAAACTGATATCGAGTCTGCCTTAGTTAAGCTTTTGCTTGCTCAGGCAGAACCACCAGCTGTCCATCGACACAGTCCAGATGCAGACTGAACTGCTCAGGCTGGTTTAAAAAATACAGCGCCAGAATCGGCTCCAGTTCGGTACGCATCTTGCGGCCCAAATGTCGGGCGCCGTAACGAATATCATGGTCCTGATAGAAATAGGCTTTGGCTGAAGCGCTTAAATGCACGCTGCGTTGCTGATGTTGCAAGCGCTTGTTCAGTTTATCCAGTTCAATTTCGACCAGACGTGGCAGGGCATCATGCTGTACCGCCTGATAATGCAGGCTGCGGTCAATCCGGTTCAGAAATTCAGGGTCGAATTTACGCTGCATGACTTTTTCAATGATGCGCTGGGTGGGAACGCGCTTCAGACACAGCGCCTGCATTTTCTCAGGCAGATAGCTGAGTTTGTCCAGATATTGCTGCGCCGCCTGTGCCCCGACATTGCTGGTCATAAAGATCATGCAGTTGCGAAAATCGATAGTTTTAGTGCCCGCTGTCAAGGTCAGCCGGCCAGTATCCAGCACGTTCATCAAGCCGCGAATCACTTCGTTACTGGCTTTTTCTAGCTCATCAAACAGGCTGTGGCCTTCTTTAGAGCCAACATAACCGGGCGGTGCGCCGGTCAAAGCCGCGGCATAATGTTCCTGTGCCAGAGTATTCATATCAATCCGGCAAAAGGCGTCCGGGCGACCATAGATCGCTTCGGCAATCAGACGCACGGTTTCAGTTTTACCGACGCCAGTAGGGGCCAGCATCAAGGTAACCGACAAAGAGCGATCCGGGCTGGAAAAATCTGCCTTGACCACATGCAGCATTTTTTCAATTTCATTCAGGGCTGCATCCTGTCCAATAATCCGTTCACGTAGCAGCTGCATTACATTATTTGGCTCGAAATGAAAACGCGGTTTGCCAATCAGGCGATCACGTTCAGACGGGTGATGGGTGAGGTAGAGGGTTGAACAATATGAATGCCCGATTGCTGCACGGTCATATGAAACATCTCAAAACTAGACTTTTTGAGCATAACAAAGTTAAAGGTTGAAATTTATAGCTTTTAACAATCAGTTTATGCCGTAAGGATTATAGATTGGGGGATAACCCGACAGGAACTTTAAGATTGAATGGCAACTTCAGGGGAATTTTGTGTTTTTGCTTGAAAATGACGCAAAAATCATCACATATATCTGCAGATTGTAGATGAAAAATAGGCTTTAGGTGAACGAAAACGCACGCCCCCATATTGAAAAAATCCTGGCGAATATGACCAGCCTGCCCGGGGTCTACCGGATGTATGGCAAAGACGGCGAATTATTGTATGTGGGTAAAGCCAAAAACCTGAAAAACCGGGTCTCCAGCTATTTTGTCAAAACGCTGGATCATCCCAAAACCCAGGCCTTGGTGGCACGGATTTATGATATCCAGACCCTGGTGGTACGTTCTGAAACTGAAGCCTTGTTGCTGGAACAGAACCTGATCAAGCTGCATCATCCGCCCTATAACATCATGCTGCGTGATGACAAATCTTATGTCTATATTTTTGTTTCGGCAGATAAACCCTATCCGCGTTTAGCCAGTGGGCGCGGCAAGGGCAAGCACCAGGTGGGCAAGTTTTTTGGACCTTATCCGAGTGCGTATACCGCCCGGGATACTCTGGTGGTGCTACAAAAACTGTTCAATGTGCGTTCCTGTGAAAACAGTTTTTTTGCCAACCGGACCCGGCCATGTCTGCAATACCAGATCAAACGCTGCTCTGCGCCCTGTGTCGGATTTATTTCTCCAGAAGACTATAAGGCAGATGTCGATAACTCGATCCGATTTTTGCAGGGCGATACCAAGGAGCTGAATCAGGAACTGATCGCAAAAATGGAAGCGGCCGCTGAAGCGCTGGAATTTGAAAAAGCGGTGTTCTATCGTGACCGGATGGCATTGTTAAGAGACGTACAGTCGCAGCAGGCGATCTATAAGCTCAAAGGCGAAGCCGATATCCTGTCGATTGCCTATCAGGCCGGGGTGACCTGTGTGCAGATCATGCATGTGCGCAACGGCAAAATGCTGGGTGGAAAAAGTTATTTCCCAGATATGCTCAGTGATGACCTGGGGCAGATGCTGGCCGATTTTATTGCCAATTTTTATTTTCAGGTGGCCGATGAAATCCCGGCTGAACTGATTGTTAATCTGGAAGTGGCTGATCGTAAAGAACTGGAAGCAGCACTCTCGCAGCATTTTGGCAAGAAAATCCAGATCAAGTCCAAAGTCCGCGAAACCCGGGCCGAATGGCTGGAACTGGCGCAGATGAATGTACAGCACGCGATTCAGGGCAAGCTGGCCAATCATATAGAATTAAATGAGCGTTTTCATCAGCTGGAGCAGGTGGTCGGCCGTCCGGTAGACCGGATCGAGTGCTTCGACATTTCACATACCATGGGCGAAGATACCGTGGCATCCTGTGTGGTCTTTGATAGTGGCGGCGCGCGCAAGCGTGATTATCGCCAGTTCTCCATTCATGATATTCAGGCGGGTGATGACTATGCCGCCATGCGTCAGGCGCTGACCCGTCGTTATAAAAAAGCCCTGTTGCCAGACTTGCTGCTGATTGATGGTGGCAAGGGGCAATTGCACATGGCAATGGAAGTCATGCAGGAACTGGGACTGGATGCCTTTATGGTCGGTGTGTCCAAAGGTGAGGGACGTAAGCCTGGTCTGGAAACCCTGCACTTTACCGATGGCAGTAAAATTCAATTACCGGAGGATCATAAGGCACTGCATCTAATTCAGCAGGTACGTGATGAAGCACACCGCTTTGCGATTACCAAGCATCGTGCCAAACGCGATAAAAAGCGTGGTTCATCAGTGCTGGAAGTGATTCCGGGGCTCGGACCAAAACGCCGTCGGGATTTGCTGACCCATTTTGGCGGGATTCAGGGCGTACTGAAAGCCTCAGAAAGAGATCTGCAACTGGTACCGGGACTGGGTTCAGTCATGGCCCGGATGATTTATAAAGTGCTGCATGAATGACGCGTGGCTTAAATGCAAGGGCCAAAGTGCGCATTGACGCTTGGGTCACGTGACATTCACAACCTGAAGAATTTTGCCGAATATACTGAGCATCAAGACTTACTGAGGGATCAACATGTCTTTGCATGCACTTTATGCACAAATTGCCGAACAGGAATGGGTAGAGTTTCCACAGGGATGGTTACAGGGTCGTACTCTGTATGGTGGTCTGGCTGCCGCGATGATGATGCAAAAAGCCGTCACTCACATCAATGATCCGGCCAAGCATTTGCTGAGTTGCAGTGTGACCTTTGTCGGCCCGATTCAGCAAGCCAAAGTACGACTGAGTGCCGAAATCCTGCGGCAGGGCAAGTCGGTGACCACGATTGAAGTGCGCTTATGGCAGGACGACGCGGTGCAAAGTATTCTGATTGCCAGTTTTGGTATTTCCCGTGATTCAGAGATTCAGGTTCAGCAACAAGCTCAGGCACCCGACTATGCTGCGCCAGAGCAGCTGTTTCAGATTCCTGCTGGCTATGGCATGCCAGACTGTTATGATCATTTCGAAGTGGCCTGGGCGGATGTCAATCTGCCTTGTAGTGCCAGTTCTCGTCCGGACTTTGGCGGCTGGTGCCGTTTCCATCCCGAAAAGCATTGCAACCGTGAATTTCTGGTCGCCGACTTGATGGCCATCTTTGATATCTGGCCACCCGGGGTGTTACCGATGTTTAAAAACATGGCGCCTGCGAGTAGTCTGACCTGGACAGTGACCTATGTGCATCCGGTTCAACATCAATTGCATGATTGGTTTAAATATAAAGTATTTACCGACTATGCTGCGGATGGTTATACGACGGAGCATGCCTATCTCTGGGATGCCGAAAATCGCCTGATTGCAATGGCAAGACAAACAGTGACGGTGTTTGCCTAGTGACACTGCAAGTCAATTCGTATAAAGTGAAGCCTATTAATGATGGATCAAACCTCTAAAAAAGTGTGCATTTTCATCGTACATGAGGGGAACAATTGGCGGTGTCTATGACTACAGGTCGTATCCTGAATATTCCAAATATCTTGACCTTGGCGCGTATCGCTCTTATTCCGGTATTTCTATTGGTGGCTTACTGGCCGCCTGCAATGGGCTTTGATGCTCATAACCCCGACATGACGCGGCATATAATTTTAACCACGATCTTTGTGGTGGCTGCGGTCACGGACTGGTTTGATGGCTATCTGGCACGTACATTAAACCAGACTTCTGCTTTTGGACGTTTTCTCGACCCAGTTGCAGATAAATTGATGGTCGCAGCTGCACTGATTGTGCTGGTGCAATGGCAGCCTTCCATGTCGATGGCTTTTGCTGCGATTGTGATTATTTCGCGTGAAATTACTGTGTCAGCCTTACGTGAGTGGATGGCAGAGTTGGGTGCACGGACCAATGTTGCGGTTTCAACGGTGGGGAAATACAAAACTGCTTTCCAGATGATCGCCATCACCGTATTTCTGTTAAATTGGCCACCGCTGGAAATGCTGGCGTATGCCTTGCTATACACCGCAGTGGTACTCACTTTATGGTCGATGTTCATTTATCTGAAAGCGGCTTGGCCATATCTGAAACAGCCTTAATCGAAATGAAAAGAGAAGCTCCTTGAAAGGGGGCTTTTTTTATGCGCTTAAATTATCAAGCCAATCGGCAAATTGCAGGCAAAAAAATACCCAGTCTTTGGGGGAAGAACTGGGATGAAATCGGGGTATTTGTTGCTTATTATTATAGTTATTCAAAGATATCTCATCTTCTTAGGGCTCATTATAGAGAGATAGTTTTTTTTAATCATGTGGCTTCTTGTAGCAGAATGTTGTGTTTTGTGAATACTCTGTATATTGCTTTTACAATCCATTATTTTGATACAAATCTAAATGTTTTTCAGTAGGATAGTGACTGACTCGATAGACGAAATAGGATAAGTGAAAATCTGTTTTTTGTGCCCTAAATATTGGTTAGTAAGATTTGCTAGATTTAGTCAAAAAATCCCTTGAGATAGGGGATAGATTTATGCCTACGCGGACTTTATCTTTGTCTCGTGTAACAAAAGAAAAGTAGGGCTTTAATGTGAAAAGCTTCTGTATGGGGAGCTCTTTACATTCAAAACTACGTGCTTAGCTGGTCTTGAGTAATGTTTAGAACAACACATAAAAAAGAATCTCCAAAGTTGGAGATTCTTTTAGATTAAAGTCTACGCGGACTTCGTCCTTGTCTTACGTAAAAAAGAAAAGCAGTGCTTTCTTTTTTACTCAGGCTTCAGCCCTTCGGCTTTTTCTAGGGATGCATCATTGTTAAAGAACTTTTCACGCTGTTCTTCAAGAAACTTTTTCGCATCTGCTTCAAACACGTTCAAACGCTTTTCATTAATTAGCGTAGTCTGGTGTTTTAGCCATTCTTGCCAAGCCTGTTTAGACACGGTGTCAAACAATTCCTGACCCTTTGGCCCCGGGAATGGAGCAAAGTCTAAACCTTCCATGTCCGCCTGATACTTACGGCAAAAAACTTGTCGAGACATATCCATACTCCAAAATTATGCGTAAAGTTGTTCCAAACGCGCATGTGCACGCTCAATGGCTGCTTTCACTTGAGCAGGCGCGGTGCCACCAATGTGATTACGGGCATTCACCGAAGCTTCAAGAGTTAGGGCTTTTTCAAATACGTCTGCTTGAATCAGGTCAGAGAACTGTTGCAGTTGTTCGAGTGTCAATTCAGACAGGTCTTTAGATTCTTGTACACCGAGTGCAACCGCTTTACCTACAATCTCGTGCGCATCACGGAATGCAACGCCGTTTTTTACCAAGTAATCAGCCAGGTCAGTCGCAGTTGAGAAACCACGCAGCGCTGCTTCGCGCATTTCAGCAATGTTTGGAACCAGTGCAGGAATCATGTCAGCAAATGCCATGAGTGAACCACGAACTGTATCGATCGCATCGAACAATGGCTCTTTATCTTCCTGATTGTCTTTGTTATAGGCTAGAGGCTGGCCTTTCATTAAAGTCAGCAGGCTCATCAAATCGCCATAGACACGGCCGGTTTTACCACGTACCAGTTCAGGCACATCCGGATTTTTCTTCTGCGGCATGATTGAAGAGCCAGTACAGAAGCGATCTGGAATATTCACGAATTTGAACTGTGCAGATGTCCATAGAATCAGTTCTTCAGACATACGTGATAAATGCATCATAATTAAAGATGCAGCGGCATTAAATTCAATCGCAAAGTCACGATCCGATACTGCATCCAGCGAGTTTTCAGCAACAGCTTCAAAACCTAGCAGTTCAGCAGTATAAGCACGGTCGATTGGATAAGTAGTACCTGCAAGTGCAGCAGAACCAAGCGGCATACGGTTGACACGCTTACGGCAATCAATCAGACGTTCTGAATCGCGTACCAGCATTTCAAACCAAGCCATTAGATGATGACCAAAAGTCACTGGCTGAGCGGTTTGCAAGTGGGTGAAGCCTGGCATGATGGTGTCGGTGTTTTTAGCCGCTAAGCTTAAAATACCTTTTTCTAGTTTTTTCAGTAATTCCAGGATGCTATCGATTTCATCGCGTACATAAAGACGGATATCTGTCGCCACCTGGTCATTACGGCTACGACCGGTATGCAGTTTCTTGCCAGTAATGCCGATACGTTGAGTCAGGCGTGACTCAATGTTCATGTGGACATCTTCTAAATCAATGCGCCATTCAAAGTTGCCTGCTTCAATATCGGCTTGAATCGCTGTCAGACCTTCAATAATGTCATCGCGTTCTTGCGTGGTCAGTACGCCCACTTTTGCCAGCATGGTTGCATGGGCAATCGAGCCTGCAATATCTTGTTTATAAAAACGTTGGTCAAATTGAACAGATGCTGTAAATTCAGCAACAAAAGCATCAGTCGCTTCAGAGAAACGACCGCCCCACATACCCGAAGTCTGGGCGTGTGATGGATTAGAGGAATTAGAAGATGTGGTCATGTCGGCTCAATCAGATTAAAAGCAGTAGAACGAAAAAGAGTATAACAAATTCAAAGCCCATTGCCGAAGTCACATCTGCTCAATCTTTTACATCGATAAACGAACAGACGCAAAATTCCTATTTTTTTAGCCAGATCGGCAATCTACGCTATTTGCTGGAACTGTTTGCTGGCGGCAATATTCTGGCCATGATTCTGGCGCTTGCAGAAGCGCAATCCTGGCAGGCTTTGAATGGAATGCACCTGCTGCAATATATCCTGTATATCAACTGGGTACTGTTATGTTTTGCAGCACTGGTCGAGCTGTTCCATCAAGCCTTTCAACGTATGGGAATCAAACTGGCTTTGATTTCTGGATTTCTGCTGTTACAGGCAATTGTACTGCTCACTACGGTGAACCTGAATATCTTGATATATTTTGGACAGAATTTTAATTTTCAGGATTTAAACCTGGCGATTGCGCTGGATCGGGTCGGACTCCATTTAAGTCTGGGAATTTTGCTGGGAACTTTCTGTTTTCGCTATCTTTATTTGCGTGAGCAATGGGAGCAGCAGCAGCATAGTGAGTTGAATGCTAGGATTCAGGCCATGCAGGCACGGATTCAGCCGCATTTTTTGTTTAACAGCATGAACAGTGTGATCAGCCTGATCAGTATCAATCCGGATAAAGCCGAGCACATGCTGCTGAATTTGTCACGGTTATTTCGTGCCAGTTTTCAGGAATTAAAACTGGTCAACCTGCAGGAGGAAATTGATCTGTGCCAGCGCTATCTGGAGATTGAGCAGATCCGTCTAGGTGAGCGTTTGCAGGTCGAATGGAAGTTAGAAAACAAAGACTTATACTCACAAGTTCAAATTCCATTATTAACTTTACAACCCTTGCTAGAAAATAGTATTTTCCATGGAGTTGAAAAAATTCTTACAAAGAGTACCATAAGCATATTGGTTGAAATATTGCAAAATCAAATTAATATCATCATAACGAACCCTTATGCACAGGATAATAAAACTTTAAAAAAGGGACATGGTATTGCAATAGAAAATGTCAGACAGCGTCTGCAAGCTTATTATGGACCCAGTGTGACTTTTCAAACCTTTGCCGGCGAAGGGATGTTTACGACGGTAGTGCGATATCAATATAAATAAAAATAAATCAAAGAAATCGCAGTTAGCTTTATCATTCATCTGATGATGTTAACTGGGTAAGGAGGAGAAATGGACATCCTGATTTGTGATGATGAGCCTTTGGCCGTCGAGCGTTTATCACGTTTGGTCTCTCAACTGGGGCATGATGTGGTGGCGACAGCAAGCCATGGCCGTCAAGCGATTGATCTGGCTCACCAATACGAACCCGATGTCATCCTATTAGATATTCAAATGCCTGAAATGAACGGACTGGCTTGTGCGCAACATTTGCGTCAACTGGATCCAATGCCGGCCATTGTCTTTTGTACGGCCTATGACCAACATGCGCTGGATGCATTTAAATCAAATGCCGAAGGCTACTTGCTTAAACCGGTGATGCAACAGGAATTGGCACAGGTTTTAGAGCACTTAACTAAACTTACCCAAGCTCAAATGAGCCAACTAAAACAAAAAGAAAATATGGACGAAATCAATATCAGCCGCCAGCAGATTGCGGCAAAGACCTATCGTGGTGTCGAATTGGTGCCAGTTGAAAATATCTATTATTTTCTGGCGGATCAGAAATATGTCACTGTGCGTCATAAAAACGGCAGTGTATTGATTGATGAAACCTTAAAGGAGTTAGAGCAGGAGTTTGGGAACCAGTTTATCCGGATTCATCGTAATGCCTTGATCTCGGTGCATTATCTGGATGGTCTGGAAGTGGTGAGTTCTGGTCAGTATCAGGTACGTTGTCGTGAGCTGGACGATCGTTTGGCGGTTAGTCGGCGACATTTACCGTTTTTACGAGATCGGATTCAAAAGCTTTAGCGGGGGATGAATGAGAGCATTCAGTTGAAACTTGTATAAATTCACTTGCATTTTCAAGTGAGCAGGTTAAGTTTAGACTATTGTTCTCATTTACTGTTATTGAAATTTATGAAGACCCTAAAAATTGCAACTCGACAAAGTCCACTTGCGCTTTGGCAAGCGGAACACATCCGTGCGCGCCTACAAGATTTGCACGCTGGTTTGCAGGTCGAGTTAGTCACTTTTGTTACACAGGGCGATAAAATTCTAGATACACCACTGGCTAAAATTGGTGGAAAAGGACTGTTTGTAAAAGAATTAGAAGCCGCTTTACTGGATGGTCGTGCAGATCTGGCTGTGCATTCCATGAAAGATGTCCCGATGGCCTTGCCCGAAGGTCTGAGTCTGGCAGTGATCTGTGAACGTGAAGATCCCTTAGATGCCTTTGTGTCGAATACCTACACTAGTTTTGAAGAATTGCCACAAGGCGCCAAAGTCGGAACCTCAAGCTTGCGCCGTAAAACCCAGATTTTAAAACAGCGTCCAGATCTGGACATTATCGATTTACGCGGTAATGTCGGCACACGTTTATCTAAACTGGATGCAGGCCAGTATGATGCGATTATTCTGGCCAGTGCCGGTTTAAAACGCTTGGGTCTGGCAGAACGTATTCGTCATACTCTGACGCCTGAAGTCAGTCTGCCGGCCGTGGGTCAAGGGGCATTGGGACTGGAATGCCGTACTCATGATCAGACGGTGCTGGACTTGATTCAGCCACTCCTGCATGCGGATACAGATGCGTGTGTACGTGCCGAACGTGCCTTTAATGCCTATCTAGAAGGCGGCTGTCAGGTGCCGATTGCCGGTTATGCCACGCTCAAAGAGGGTGTGATTTCAATCGAAGGTCGTGTAGGCAGTATCGATGGAGCAGTTTTGCTCCGGGCACAGCAGACTGGAAAAACGGCAGATGCAGAGCAATTGGGTGTGAAGCTGGCAAAAGACTTGCTTGATCAAGGTGCTGGCGAGTTGCTGAAAGCACTCTATTCACACTGATGTTATTGATTAATACCCGCCCCAGTGATCGTGCTGCAGGTTTGACCCAGCAGTTACAGGCAGCGCAAGTGTCTGTTTTAGAATTGCCTTTGCTCGAACTGCATGCAATGCCTTATTCCGATGAGCTGTCGAGTTTGTATCAGCAGCTGGAGCAGGCACAGATTATTGTGGTGGTTAGCCCGACGGCTGCCCAGATTGGTATGCAATATTTGCAACAGGCTGGAGTCGCGCTCTCGACTTTGGCACAGGTGCATTGGGTGGCAGTGGGTAAAGCCACTGAACAGGCATTGGCGAGCTATGGCATTCATAGTCATGTGCCTGAGGTCGAAACTTCGGAAGGCATGCTGCAATTGCCTGTGTTGAAGCAACTGGCTTCTGGTTCAGGTGTAGCCTTCTGGCGCGGAGAAGGTGGTCGTCAATTTATGATGGATCATTTACGTGCCAGCAATATTAAAGTTTTAAACTTTATTTTGTACCGGCGGCAATGTCCTGAAACGACAGCAACGATTTTGGCAAAGAACCTGGGGCTGCTTAAGACGCAGCAGCGTTTTGCAGTTCTGATCACCAGTGAAGCAAGCTGGTTAAACTGGCTGGCACTTATGCAGGATGATGCAGAGTTCATGCAGCACGTCTGTTATTTGGTTTTGGGGCCACGTTTGGCTACTATTCTTGGGGAATATCAACAGCAGCATCAGGCAAGTTTTCAATTCGTAGAAATCGATGATTTAGACGCAAACACGATCTTGCAGAAAATGAGGCTGATATTAGGGAACGCATGAAGAAACTATTCATTGTATTGTTCATCTTGAGTATGGCGTGGCTAGTTAAGCTCAGCTACGACTTACATGTTCTGAATACAGCACAGACTGAATTCAATCAAAGCATCAATCAGTTACAGCAGCAAAATGCCAATCTCAATGATCAGTTCGTGGCTTTAAAACGCCAGATTTCTGCTCAGCAGGAAAATGCTGGAACCACTTCATCTAAAGCGTCAGGACGTGAAGTGACAATTGATGCAACGCAAAATGATATTGCCTTGGTACAGCAACATCTGGATCTGATCGAATTTGCACTGCAACAGCAACAATACGCCACTGCAATAGAAAAATTAACTCAGTTATCCAATGAGCTGGATGATTATGTTTTAGCGCCTGCCTTGGTCAGTAGTTTGCAGCAAGTAATTGCGAAAGATCAGGACATGCTGAAAAAATTCGTGAACAGCCGATTAGTGCAGCAAAATAAAGTAAAAGAACTCTTGGTGCAGATGGATGCTGAAATTGAAAAAGAAATTCAGACACCACATCGTCAGCGTCCAGAAACTCAACGCTCTTTCTGGCAGCGCTGGATTCAGGTTGAATCCGCAGATCAGCCAAGCACAGTCTTGATGCAACGGCATCTGGTACTGAAAGAGGCCCAGTTGCGCTTGCTCATCGCACAGAATACCTTACAAAAAGACCAATCTGTCGCTTTTCAGCAGGCACTGAATGCCGTGATTGAAGTCTTGGAACAATTGCCGGATGCACAGAGCCAAAAATGGATTCAGCAATTGTATCAAATCAAGGCCACCCCGATTACTCCGATTCCATTATTAAACACACGCACCCTAGTGGGCTAATTGCTTATGAAACAGATTCTGCTAGCCTATTTATTTGTCTGCCTGCTTGGTATTGCGGGGCTGAGTATCCTGAGTTATGGACATGGGGCTGGCTATGTCTATCTGTATTGGCGCGAGTGGCAGTTACAAACCACCCTCTGGTTTTTGGCCGCATCCTTGGTGAGCGTGAGTTTTCTGATGCATTGCATCTGGTATGCGATCAAGCAGTATCGCAGCCGTGAACAACGTAAAACTCAAACGGTCTTTAGTTTTTCCCGCTTACATCCTTATGAACAACTGGCAGTCATCTGGTTATTAAACGCTGCGCAGGATCAGCGGGATTTTATTCACCAGTCTTTTACCAAGTCGGGTTTACTTAAACATATTATTGATGCACGTTTATCTTGGGGGCAACAGCAATATACCCATGCATTAACTGCTTTAAATCAGTCCAATCCCATGGCATTTGAATTGGCAGAATTACAGCGGATTGAAATTTATTTATCACAACAGCAAGGTGAACAAGCACTTACCCATTTAGAGTTTTTAAATCAGCATGAATTATCACCTTGGTTAATACAGGTTAAAACAGCCTATGAGCAGCGCCTTGTCGCCTTATGGGGGGTATTTGCCATGCAGTTTCCTTGGTTATATTTACGTTCGACCCAATATGGGCATTTAGACCAAGAAGTAAAAAAAACATGGCTTGAACAATTATTATTAGCCTATGACCAAGCCACACAGGACGATTTATTTTATTTACAGCAACGTTATTTAGATTTAAAACCGCAAATATTTGATCGTGACTATTCGGTCAAATTATTATGGTTGAAATTATTATTTAGAATACCAGAAATGAGTGCCGAGCATGAAGTGCTTGCGATTCATTTAATGGAACAGCAATTTAATCAGGATGTATTTTATTTGTGGTTCCAACAACAGTTATTGCGTCAAAACCCGGATTATGATGCGATTGCACAACAGATTTCGCACTGGGAAACCAAGTATCCGGCATTACCGGTTTTAAGCTTTGCGAAATGGCATGTGTTGCAAGCCACAGGCTATACAGATCAAGCCCAGCAACTACTTGACTTGTATCCGGATGATATTCGTATGAGTTATTTAAGAATTAAAGCTGCCTTACAAGATCGGGAGGACTTGCTACAGCAGTTAAATGCAGTATTTGAATCGAATGTAAACTTTATAGAAATTAAGACTTGAGAATAATAATGTCAGAATTAAAACAATATCCAGTTATTTATGAACAAACAGTCGCATGGGGTGATATGGATGCCTTTGGACATGTCAATAATGCCATGTATTACCGTTATGTCGAAAGTGCGCGTCTGGCTTATCTAGGGATATTAGATATACATAATGAACCGGTATTTACGGTAGTGTCTTCAAATCAGTGCCGTTATTTAAAACCTGTGGTTTTTCCTGATCATTTAAAAGTAGCAGCACGTATTGAAGAAATTCGAAATAGTGCAGTTAGAATGCAATATCTATTATGGAGTGAAAAACAGCAAAGTATTGTGGCTACTTCAGAAGCAGTGATTGTCTGTGTCGATAAAAAGACCATGCAGAAAACAGAAATTCCGGAACATATTCGCGAAAAAATCAAAGCGCTTGAATTAAGTGTTCAACATGAAATTTAAAAATGAATGAAGCATTTTATTTTGTAATTTTTTTTAAACTTTATTGTTATTGCTTTAAGTTTTTATATTGAATGTTTTATTTAATATAAATATGATGGGGCTATTATTTAACAAAACGAATAATATTATTTTTCGGAGAGCATTATGCCAGATATTACGCATTTATCAGTAGAAGAGTTAAAACGTTTACAAGCAGAAGCAGAGTCACTGATTGCTTCAAAAAAAGATCAAGAGATTGAAGATGCTTATCAGCAAATTTTGGCAGTTGCTGAGAAAGTTGGTATGACAGTTGAACAGTTACTTGAATTTGGTGCGTCTAAACGTAAGAAATCGTCACGTAAGTCGGTTGAACCGCGTTACCGTAGCAAAAGCAATCCGGACGATACCTGGACTGGCCGTGGTAAACAGCCGCGCTGGTTGGTGGCTGAATTGGAAAAAGGCGCAAAGCTGGACGATTTCCTGATCTAAGCTGCCATTTGATCTAGTCATTAGGCTGTCATACAGACAGTCTATGATCATTAAACCAAGCATACCTGCTTGGTTTTTTTATATCTATGAATTGGCGTTGGCAGAAAAGTGTGCATAATGTGTGGGTATAAGGGGAAAATTATAAATGGGGATTTGGACTTGAGCGATTGGTCGTGGTGGGGATGAGCAGTAAACCGAAAACTTTAAGATGGTTGATCCTTGCTCTTGTTGCATTTTTTATTTTTGTCGTATTACAAGTGCCAGCAGCCTGGTTAATTTCAAAATTTTATAAAAATAACCAGACTTTGCATAATGTAAACGGAAATATCTGGCAGGGAAGTGCGGACTGGAAAAAAGGCAATCTTCGGGGCAGTCTGAACTGGAAAGTACGGCCGCTGGATTTGCTGTTGCTGCGAGTTGGAGCACATGTGGATTTGCATAGTGGCAATACCCAGTTGTCCGGAATTATGGCCTATGGTCTGAATAAATCTTTAATTGTCAAAAATCTTGAAGGGCAGGTCGCGCCTGAAACTCTAAAAAAACTTGCAGACTGGCAATGGCCGAGTACTGCGATTCAGTTTAAAGATCTGGATTTTAAATATAAAAAAGAACAGGGCTTCAGTCAGGTGGCCGGACAAATGCAATGGGCGGGTGGTGAGCTGGTTTATACCTTTGCTCAGCGTCAGGAACGCATGAATGTACCCGCCATGACTGGAAAACTCGCAGATGAAAGCGGACAGCTGTTACTTGATGTTCGGGATAGTCGCGATCAACGTATGCTGAATATCAAGCTTGATCCGAGTCTGATGCTGGATATCCAGCTCACCCAGCGCTTTTTAATGAATGCGCCTTCTTATGAAGGTAAAGCCGGATTAGATACCTATGTGATCAGTACCCGCCAACCCTTAATGGGAGGCTTGAACTGATGGCAGTTTCTCTGAATGATTTAAAAAATATTGAACTGAAACAGATCGATCGTGCTGCACCTGTGGTTTTGTTACTGCTCATTCTGTATCTATGCTGGAAGCTGGCGGCTTTTTTCTGGTTGCTGATAGCTCCACCCCAAGCCATGCAGCTGGATCGGGTAGAACTGGGTTCGCAACAGGCACAAATTCCGAATATCGGTGCATTTTCACTGTTTCAGGAAGTTGGGCAGTCTGTGGGTGCTATTGAAACTACCAATATCATTTTACAAGGGGTGGTGGTTGCCAGTCCAAGTTATAACTCTTCTGCGGTACTGAAAATTAATGATCAGGTCGATCGTTACCGTGTCGGGGAAATGCTGGCCAATAGCGGTTTTGAGTTGGCTGAAGTGCATTGGGATCGGGTTATTTTGCGTCGATCCACAGGTGCTACTCAAGAAATCTTATTCAAAGGTCTGGAAAATGGCTTGAATCAGCCGATTGTGCCGGAAACATCAGCATCTTCAAGTTCAATGCCTGCTATGCCTTCTAATAGTGGTATGCCTGAGCAGCCTTCGCCACAGAATGAAATTGGTCGGGCCATCCAGCAGATGCAGGAAAACAAGGACCAGTATTTACAGAATATGGGGGTTAGTGCAGCAGATGGTAGTTATGAAGTAACTTCACGGACGCCGGCTGCATTGCGTAATCGCCTGGGTTTAAGACCAGGCGACCGGATTTTGTCTTTAAATGGCCAGACGCTGAGCCAGGGACAGACCGAAGCACAATTACTGGAACAGGCCCGGCGTGAAGGTCAGGTCAAACTCGAAATAAAACGTGGTGATCAGGTGATGACCATACAACAAGATTTGAAGTGATGTGTCATCACGCATAGGGTTAGGAAACACGAAAGTTTATGGCTTTATTTAATAATAATCGATCAGCATGGGCATTCTGTGTGGCCGCACCGTTAATGGCCATGGTCAGTACGGCGAGTTATGCACAAACCTGGAAAATTAACCTTCGAGATGCTGACTTAACTGCATTCATTAATGAAGTGGCCGATATTACCGGCAAAAACTTTGCAGTCGATCCGCGGGTACGTGGCAACGTAACAGTCATTTCCAATAAAGCCCTGAATAAAAATGAAGTCTATGACCTGTTTTTAGGCGTGCTAAATGTGAATGGTGTGGTGGCAATTCCTTCGGGGAATACCATCAAGCTGGTTCCGGACAGTAATGTCAAAAGCTTAGGCATTCCCTATGATGCCAGAAGTCGTGCCAGTGGTGACCAGATTGTGACCCGGGTGTTGTGGCTGGAAAATACTAATCCGAATGATCTAATTCCTGCATTACGTCCTTTAATGCCGCAGTTTGCCCATCTGGCGGCGGTGCCCGGGACGAATGCCTTAATTGTGTCGGATCGCGCCAGCAATATTTACCAGCTGGAAACCATCATTCGCAATCTGGATGGCACCGGTCAAAATGACATTGAGGCGGTAAGCTTACAATCCAGTCAGGCTGAGGAAATGATTGGACTGATCGAGTCCATGACTGCCACCGGTGGAGCTAAAGATGTCCGCGGTTCACGGGTACGGGTGATTGCAGATACTCGTACCAACCGGATCATCATCAAAGGTGATCCCACGACGCGCAAACGGGTGCGTCAAGTGATCGAAACTCTGGATGTGCCGGCTGCGGATCGTTTGGGCGGTTTAAAAGTTTTTCGTCTGAAATATGCCAGTGCCAAAAATCTTGCGGAAATCTTGCAGGGGCTGGTGAGCGGGCAGGCAGTGAACAGTAGTAATTCAAATTCAGGTAGCACAACCTCGACCTCGTCTTCACTCAGTTCCAGCAGCAATTTAAATAACAACAATACCAGTACGGGTTCGAGTAGCAACACCTCTTCAGGCATTCAGCTGAATACCGGCATGAATAATGAGCAGGGCGGAATTACCAGTTTTAATGGTAATGGCGTCAGTATTATTGCCGATACCACGCAAAATTCTCTGGTGGTGAAAGCGGATCCACAACTAATGCGAGAAATTGAATCAGCAATTGACCAGCTGGATATCCGTCGTCAACAGGTGCTGATCGAAGCCGCGATTATTGAAGTGGAAGGAACCGATGCGGATCAACTCGGTGTGCAATGGGCCTTGGGTGATATCAGCAGTGGGATTGGGCTGGTGAACTTCGATAATTTTGGGACTAGTCTGAAAAATATTGCGGCCGGTTATCTCACCGGTGGTGGTGCAGGTGCTGCAAGTGCCGTGGGCGCGGGCAGTTCACTGGTACTCGGTGATTATCGTGAAGGGAGTGATGGTTCCCGTCGTCTGTATGGTGCGATGATTCAGGCACTCAAAGAAACCACTAAATCCAACCTGTTGTCTACGCCGTCGATTGTGACCATGGACAATGAAGAAGCCTATATTGTGGTGGGTGAAAACGTACCCTTTGTGACAGGCTCAGTGTCTACAGGCGCTGCTGGAGTTGCTAATCCCTATACCACCATTGAACGTAAGGATGTCGGGGTCACTTTAAAGGTGGTTCCACATATTGGCGAAGATGGTACCGTACGCCTGGAAGTGGAACAGGAAGTTTCTGATGTCAAAGCCAGTAAAGGGCAGGCGCAGGATCTGGTTACCAGCAAGCGAGCGATCAAAACCTCAATTCTGGCCGAACATGGACAAACCATTGTGCTTGGTGGTCTGATTTCGGATAACACCAGTTATGGACGCCAAGCAGTGCCGGGTCTGGGTGCGATTCCAGGCTTGGGACGTTTATTCCGTTCTGAAGGTAAATCCAATCAGAAGCGTAACCTGCTGATTTTTATCCATCCAACCATTGTAGGCGATAAAAATGCAGTGCGTAAACTGACCCAACAACGCTATAGTCAGCTATATAGTCTGCAACTCGCACTCGATTCGGACGGGAACTTTGCCAAGCTGCCAGAAAGTGTTGAAGATGTGTATCAACAGCGAATTCCGGTATCCAGAACACCATTGCAAAACTCGACTTATCAAACTGTGCCGACCGCACCCGTTCAGGCGCAGCCAGCCAATGTAGTTGTTACGCCGGTAGCGATAGAACCAGTGATTCAGCGACAAGTGGTAGAACCCGTCCAACAGGTAGAAAAAAGTAAAAATACCGTTACAACAACCACACTTAGACCCAAAAGCTAAGTCATTCGCATTTGCAGACAGCATGTTATGATAATGTCAAAGAGAACAGAGAAGTAACTTTCATGACTTGGAAAATACACGCGATTACAGGCGACTTAACAGGACAGGAAATTAGCATTGACCGTGACATGCTGGTGGGGCGTCATCAGGCGGCAGATATCGTGTTACAGGCTGCGGAAATCTCCCGTAAACATGCGGCATTTTTACTAAAGGATGATGCGCTCTGGGTGCAGGATTTGGGTTCATCGAATGGCACTTTCGTCAATGATGTGCAGATTGCGCAAGAAACCTTATTAAAGCAGGATGACATTGTTCAGTTTGCCAGCTTGAAATTTTCAGTAATGGCGCCTGCGGCTACAGTAGAGGTTCCAGCAGAAATTGAAGCAACGGCAGAAAAAGTCGTGGAACAGGTCGAAGTCGCTGAGCCTACACCTGCACAGCAAATGAATGATCAGGGAATGCCGGAACTGAAACATCGTGATGCTACGGTACAATTAACCCGTGATGGCATGCCAACCAATGTCGGTATTCCAAAACCGGCACCTATTCCGGAAGGCGTGGACATTAATGCGGTAAAACCAGAGCCTACCCCAATTCCGGTTGAGCAGCCTGTATCACGTGTAGAACAGGAAAAAGAAACCCAGAAAAATGTATCTGTAGGTTTGATTTCAGTGATTGTGCTGATTATTTTGGCAATTATGGCTTGGTTGTTGTTCAAATAAGCTGATGATTGGTTACAATCAAGGCATGCATAGCGCATGCCTTTTTTGTGGCTGCGAATATTATAAAAGAGGGTCGGGATGTCTATTGCACAATTAGAAAAGCGCGAACTGATCTTATTCGATCTGGATGGTACCTTGGTGGATTCAGCACATGATCTGTATCGCGCCATGAATATGAGCCTGAATGTGCTGCAATTGCCTCTGGTGACCGAAGAACAGGTACGGACCTGGGTAGGCAAGGGCACGTCGATATTCTGTGAAAGTGTACTCCAGCATCTGGTCGGTGAAGTCACACCGGTACAGCATCAAGAGCTCTTAAACACTTTTCTGGATATTTATAATGTCGATCCCTGTGTTGATACCGTTCCTTTTCCGGGAATCCTGAAATTTCTGGACTGGGCCAAAGCTCAAGGTAAAACCCTGATTTGTGTGACCAATAAGCCTGAACTTCCTGCCCGCAGTATCTTAGATACCTTGGATATGGCTCATTATTTTGCCGATACCATTGGTGGTGACCGTTTTACTGAACGTAAACCGCACCCACGCCAGTTGCTGCACTGTGTTGAACATTATGGCGTAAGTAAAGAACAGGTTTTGCTTATTGGAGATTCTTCCAATGATGTCGAAGCTGCGCGCCGCGCCGGGATTGATTGTGTTGTAGTCAGCTATGGCTATAATCATGGTGAAAATATTGCAGATTGTCAGCCACAGCAGATTGTGGATGATCTTAGAGAATTACTTGCCTAATACGCGTACTAAGGAAAGAAAATGAATAGTTGTAAGGTTTTTCGATGGCGTCGCTCAGTTCAATTCTATTTACATACTGAGTAACCCTAATTTAAAGAGAAAAACCGCATGACCACTCAAGCACAATTCCAGCAACTTGCTGCGCAAGGCTATAACCTCATTCCTGTTTATCGTCAGCGTCTGGCAGATACCGATACACCACTTTCTATTTTTGCTCGGCTTAAACAGCATCAGCAGGCTTATTTATTCGAGTCTGTAGAAGGTGGTGAGAACTGGGCACGCTATTCGATTATTGGACTAGGTGAATCCACGGTATTTTCCTGCAATGCAGGCGAGTTGACGGTACAGCACGCAGATGATTCGATTGAAAAGCAGCACTGTGCGGACCCATTTCAATATATTCGCGACTTTCAGGCGCAATTTAAGGTGCCAACCCAGGCAGAATTACCGGACCTACCGAGTTTTACTGGTGGATTAGTCGGTTACTTTGGTTATGACGCGGTGCGTTATATCGAACCGAAATTAAAAAATGTGCCGGAAGCGGATCCGGTCGGCTTGCCAGATATCTGGATGATGCTCTCTAAAACAGTGATTGTCTTTGATAACCTGAAAGATACCTTGTTCTTAATTGTACATGCGGATGCCACTGCCCCGGGTTCTTATGAAAAAGCACATGAACAATTAAATGAATTGGAAAATATTCTGGCCACGCCCATCAGCCTTAAAGCTGAAAAACATACGCCGCCACATTTTGAGTCCCTCACCGGACATGACAACTTCATTGCTTCGGTCGAAAAGGTCAAAGAGTATATTCGTGCCGGTGATGTAATGCAGGTGGTGCCGGGGCACCGGATGGTCTCTGATTTCGATGGTGATCCGCTACAAGTGTATCGTGCGCTGCGTCATCTCAATCCATCACCGTATTTGTTTCTTGTGCAAGGGCAGACCTTGGAAAACAATACGCCATTCCATATTGTCGGCTCTTCTCCTGAAATTCTGTCCCGTCTGGAAAATGGTATTGCTACCGTACGACCGCTTGCGGGAACACGCCCACGCGGTAAAACCAAAGAAGAGGATCTGGCGCTTGAGGAAGACCTATTATCCGATGAAAAAGAAATTGCCGAACATGTCATGCTGATTGACTTGGGACGTAATGATGTAGGGCGTATCGCAAAAATTGGCAAAGTGCAGGTGACTGATCAAATGGTGATCGAACGTTATTCGCATGTGATGCATATTGTCTCCAATGTGCAGGGTGAAGTGCGTGATGATGTCGATGCTCTGGATGTTTTTAAAGCAACTTTCCCTGCTGGTACACTTTCAGGTGCGCCAAAAATCCGTGCCATGGAAATTATTGACGAAGTTGAGCCGGTAAAACGTGGAATTTTTGGTGGTGCTGTTGGTTATTTAGGCTGGCATGGCGAAATGGACATGTCGATTGCGATTCGTACCTGTATCATTCGCGAAAATAAGGTCTATGTGCAGGCCGGAGCAGGGCTAGTTGCCGACTCAAATCCTGAATCTGAGTGGAATGAAACCCAAATAAAAGCTCGCGCAGTGATCAAAGCGGTTGAATTATCATCAAATGGTTTGATTTTATGAGTTTTTGACGTTTTTTTTGAAAAAAACACTTGCAAGGATTCTGAGTTTTGCTAAACTGCACACCGTTCCGATACGAAACGTACGAAACACTAAGAAACGCCGGCATAGCTCAGTTGGTAGAGCAACTGACTTGTAATCAGTAGGTCCACAGTTCGAATCCGTGTGCCGGCACCATCTTAGAGGTTTGGTAGTGTGAAGTAAAGAACAGCACTGATGTAAGTGTAAAAAATGGTGAGGTTCCCGAGCGGTCAAAGGGGGCGGACTGTAACTCCGCTACGAAAGTTTCGAAGGTTCGAATCCTTCCCTCACCACCAATTTTAAGACTTCAATAAGTGGTTTGTACCAACATCGTGCGGGAGTAGCTCAGTTGGTAGAGCGGTAGCCTTCCAAGCTACATGTCGCGAGTTCGACCCTCGTCTCCCGCTCCATTGAAGTACTAATATTTGCTCTTATAGCTCAGTGGTAGAGCACTCCCTTGGTAAGGGAGAGGTCTCGAGTTCAAATCTCGATAAGAGCTCCAGATTACAGTTTAGCAACTTTGTTGCAAAGAAATTCCAAAAGCAGGCTATTTAGTCTGCTTTTCAAGTATTTGGTGTTCGGTTTTTTTTAAACGATATGTCGGAGCTGGGTTTTACTCAGAATTGTGTTCGACGTAAACGAGGAAGATTAACATGGCTAAGGCTAAGTTTGAACGTAATAAGCCACACGTTAACGTGGGCACAATTGGTCACGTTGACCATGGTAAAACAACTTTAACAGCTGCAATTGCAACTGTATGTGCGAAGAAATTCGGTGGCGAAGCGAAAGACTACGCTGCAATCGACTCTGCACCAGAAGAAAAAGCACGTGGTATTACAATTAATACTTCACACGTAGAATACGATTCTCCAACTCGTCACTACGCTCACGTGGATTGCCCGGGCCACGCCGATTATGTTAAAAACATGATTACTGGTGCTGCTCAGATGGATGGCGCGATCCTTGTATGTGCTGCGACTGATGGTCCTATGCCACAGACTCGTGAACACATCCTGCTTTCTCGTCAGGTAGGTGTACCTTACATCGTTGTATTCTTGAACAAATGCGACCTTGTAGACGATGAAGAGCTTCTTGAACTAGTTGAAATGGAAGTTCGTGAACTTCTTTCTACTTACGACTTCCCGGGTGATGACACTCCAGTGATCCGTGGTTCTGCTCTTCTTGCGCTTAACGGTGATGACAGCCAATACGGCGAGCCAGCGGTAGTTGCGCTTGTTGAAGCACTTGACTCTTACATTCCAGAGCCAGAGCGTGCAATTGACCTTCCATTCCTTATGCCAATTGAAGACGTATTCTCAATCTCTGGTCGTGGTACAGTAGTAACTGGCCGTGTAGAGACTGGTATCGTTAAAGTAGGTGAGTCTGTAGAAATCGTTGGTATCCGTGATACTCAAACTACTACAGTAACCGGCGTAGAAATGTTCCGTAAGCTTCTTGACGAAGGTCGTGCGGGCGAGAACTGTGGCGTTCTTCTTCGTGGTACTAAGCGTGAAGACGTACAACGTGGTCAAGTATTGACTAAACCAGGTGCGATCAAGCCACACACTAAATTCGATGCGGAAGTATACGTACTTTCTAAAGAAGAAGGTGGTCGTCACACTCCATTCCTTAACGGTTACCGTCCACAGTTCTACTTCCGTACTACGGACGTAACTGGTGCGATCGCGCTTAAAGAAGGCGTGGAAATGGTTATGCCTGGTGACAACGTTGAGATGTCAGTAGAGCTAATCCACCCGATCGCAATGGACCCAGGTCTACGTTTTGCGATCCGTGAAGGTGGTCGTACAGTTGGTGCTGGTGTGGTTGCTAAAGTAACTGCATAATCATAGAATAAGACAAGCAGGTTGGAGCTTAGGCTCCAACTTGTTGTTTTGCAGGTCAGTAGTTCAATTGGTAGAGCGTCGGTCTCCAAAACCGAATGTTGGGGGTTCGAGTCCCTCCTGACCTGCCAAGTTTCTAAAAAGACGCTTGATGTCGGCAAAATTGGTCATATAATAAGTCGCGAAACCTACGACGAGTACAAAAATGTCGAATGAAAAATCACGCGACGCATTAGGCGAAGCGGCAATTCCTCAAAGAAATAATCCTGCAGTAGATGTAAGTTCTGGTTCTCCATTAGACATGGTTCTATGGGTTATCGCCTTGATTTTATTGGTTGGTGCAATGATGGTAAACCAATATTTACCAGCGTACTGGGCACCTGCGAATGATATTTGGGTGCGCGTTGGGGTGATTTTGGCTTGTATCGTTGCAGCATTCGGTTTATTATACGCCACCCATCAAGGCAAAGGCTTTATTCGTCTGCTAAAAGATGCACGAATTGAGTTGCGTCGAGTGACCTGGCCTACCAAGCAAGAGACGATGTCCACATCTTGGCAAGTTCTTGTTGTAGTCGTAATTGCATCCATCTTATTGTGGTGTTTTGACTATATTTTAGGCTGGTTAATGAAGTTTATTATCGGGTAAGAGAGCTATGAAACGTTGGTACATTATTCATGCCTATTCAGGTTATGAAAAACAAGTGATGCGTTCGCTTAATGATCGAATCCAGCGTAGCGCTGTTGCCGATAGCTTTGGTGAAGTCCTTGTTCCTACCGAAGAAGTGGTAGAAATGAAGGATGGCAAGAAGCGTAAATCAGAGCGTAAGTTCTTTCCTGGCTATGTCCTAGTCGAAATGGAAATGAACGATGATACTTGGCACATTGTTAAAGAATGTCCAAAAGTTTTAGGTTTTATTGGTGGTACGGCTGAAAAACCGGCACCGATTACGCAAAAAGAAGCAGATGCGATTCTTGCGCGTGTACGTAATACTGGTGAAGCGCCTCGTCCTAAGACGATGTTTGAACCAGGCGAAGAATTACTCGTGGTTGACGGTCCATTCACTGACTTTAAAGGTGTGGTGGAAGAAGTTCAATACGAAAAGTCACGTTTAACGCTGACCATTAATGTATTTAACCGACCAACTCAAGTTGAATTGGAATTTCGTCAAGTCGAAAAATCAGTCTAATTTGTATGGGTTGAAAACGCCTGACTTATTTATAAGTCAGGCATTGTTGTTGTAACGGTATCGTTACTTGAAATCATTGGGGAGCCTTCACCGGCGTTTGCACCCAGAGGTAATTTGAAATGGCTAAGAAGATTGACGGCTATATCAAGCTGCAAGTTCCAGCTGGTAAAGCGAATCCATCTCCACCGATTGGTCCTGCACTAGGTCAACGTGGTGTGAACATCATGGCATTCTGTAAAGAATTCAATGCTGCTACACAAAAAGTTGAAGCTGGTCTGCCAATTCCAGTCGTGATCACTGTGTACAACGACAAGTCGTTCACATTCATCATGAAAACTCCACCTGCTGCTGTTCTTCTTAAGAAAGCTGCTGGTATCCAGAAGGGTTCAGCTGTACCTAACAAAACTAAAGTTGGTAAGTTGACTCGTGCTCAAATCGAAGAAATCGCGACTACTAAAGAACCAGATTTGACTGGTGCTGATTTAGACGCACGTGTACGTACCATTGCTGGTTCTGCGCGTTCTATGGGCTTGGAAGTGGAGCTTTAAGACATGGCTAAATTAACTAAACGTCAAAAAGCGATTGTAGCTGCTGTAGAAGCACACAAAGTTTACACGCTAGAAGAAGCTGTTGCAGTTTTAGAGAGCCTTCCAGCTCCTAAATTCAAAGAATCTCTAGATATCGCGGTAAACCTAGGTGTTGATCCTCGTAAATCTGACCAGGTTGTTCGTGGTGCGACTACACTTCCTGCAGGTACTGGTAAAACTGTACGTGTAGCTGTATTCGCTCAAGGCGCTGCTGCTGAAGCTGCTAAAGCTGAAGGCGCAGACGTTGTTGGTTTCGACGATCTTGCTGAAAGCATCCAAGCGGGTAACCTTGACTTTGACGTAGTAATTGCTGCTCCAGATGCAATGCGCGTTGTAGGTAAACTTGGTACGATCCTTGGTCCACGTGGCTTAATGCCAAACCCTAAAGTGGGTACTGTAACTCCTGACGTTGCTACTGCAGTTAAAAATGCAAAAGCTGGTCAAGCACGTTACCGCGTAGACAAAGCTGGTATTATCCACGCTGCGATCGGTCAAGTAGGTTTTGAGGCTGCTGCTGTTCGTCAAAACGTTGAAGCACTTGTTGCTGACTTGAAGCGTTTGAAACCTGCTACGTCTAAAGGCGTATACATTCAAAAGATCACTTTGAGCTCAACTATGGGTCCTGGTTTGATCGTTGATGTAGCAAACGTTTCTAAATAAGTCTCGACTTATTACAGAATTTTAAAGCCCTGAGTAAAATTTGAAGCAGTGCTTCAAATTTTACGCAAGAAACGCTCCGTCGTATTTTGCAAACTTAGGCAAACTTTGAATTGATAAATGAAAATTTATCAGCGTCAAAGACCGCGGGCGAGGGGAGTTTTATGCTTCTCTCTTAATAGTCCAGCCTGCGTAGACGCGGTGGTGTGATTTGTTCATCCTCCGCGTGTGAGTCCAGTGATGGTCTTGCGAATTGGGAGTGTACTTCGCGTAAGTACATAAATCACCGTTAGGAGGTTTTACAATGGCTCTTCTTATCGAAGGCAAAAAACAGATCGTAGCTGAAGTAGCTGAAGTTGCTTCTACTGCATTTGCTGCTGTTGTTGCTGACTACCAAGGTTTGACTGTAGAGCAGTTAACTACTCTACGTGTTGAAGCGCGTAAACTTGGTGTTACTACACGTATCGTTCGTAACACTTTGGCTAAACGTGCTCTTCAAGATACTCAATTCAATATCTTGAACGACAACCTTGTTGGCCCAACAATCTTAGCTTTCTCGAATTCTGAAGACGACATGGGTGCTGCTGCACGTTTGTTCGAAGAATTCGCTAAAACTAATAAAGCATTTGAACTTAAAGCTGCTGCATTTGATGGCAAACTTTATCAAGGTGCAGAAGTTAGCGTAATCGCGAATCTTCCGAACCAAGAGAAAGCGCTTACTATGCTTGCAAACGTTCTTCAAGCTCCTATTTCGAAATTGGGCCGCTTACTTACAGCGCTTCAAGAGAAAAACGAGTCAGAAGCTGCTTAAGCTCAAACTTAAACACACATCATTCAATACCCATTTGGAGTTAATCTCATGGCTTTAACAAACGAAGAAATCCTAAACGCAGTTGCTGAAAAAACTGTTCTTGAACTTGTTGAACTTATCTCTGCTTTCGAAGAGAAATTCAATGTATCTGCTGCTGCTGTAGCTGTTGCTGCTGGTCCAGCTGCTGCTGCTGCTGAAGAACAAACTGAATTCAATGTTGAATTGACTTCTTTCGGCGCGAACAAAGTTGCTGTAATTAAAGCAGTTCGTGAAGCGACTGGCCTTGGCTTGAAAGAAGCTAAAGACATGGTTGAAGGCGCTCCTGCAGTTCTTAAAGAAGGCGTTTCGAAAGAAGAAGGCGAAGAGCTTAAGAAGAAACTTGAAGAAGCTGGTGCTACAGTTACTCTTAAGTAATTTCTTAAGGGAGCCGGTTTTTTATAATCGGCTCCAAAAATTGGCTGATGGCTCTTGGGTCATCAGCCTTTTTGCGTTACAATAATCGGCTCGATTTTTGTTTGCATGATATAAAAATCATACAAATTGAAAATAAACATAATGAACAAACGTTTACCAATATTTTTCATTAAAAAATATTGATAAGCGTTTTAATACCACTAAAAATTGCAGCATTTGTAAAGAGTGGTGGCCATATCGGCCAGCGTAATTCCTTCTGAGCCCGTTCTGCAGGCGGGCTTGGTTTACACTTTCCGAGGACTCCAGATGGCATACTCATATACCGAAAAGAAACGGATCCGTAAGAATTTTGGTAAATTGCCTAGCGTCATGGATGCTCCGTACTTGCTCGCGATTCAAGTCGACTCGTACAGAACATTCTTACAAGATGGCAAATCACCAAAAAACCGCGAAGATATCGGTCTCCAAGCCGCATTTCGTTCAGTTTTTCCTATTGAAAGTTATTCTGGCAATGCTGCTTTAGAATTTGTTGAGTATAGTCTTGGTAAGCCTGAGTTTGATGTACGCGAATGTATCCTTCGTGGCTCAACTTATGCAGCACCAATGCGTGTAAAAATTCGTTTGATCCTGAAAGATCGTGAAACGAAGTCAATTAAAGACGTACGTGAACAAGAAGTCTATATGGGCGAAATGCCATTGATGACGGATAACGGTACCTTTGTAATTAACGGTACCGAGCGTGTGATCGTGTCACAATTACACCGTTCACCAGGCGTATTCTTTGACCACGATAAAGGCAAGACTCACTCAAGTGGTAAAGTCCTTTATTCAGCGCGTATCATTCCTTACCGTGGTTCATGGTTAGACTTTGAATTCGATGCCAAAGACTTAGTCTATGTACGTATTGACCGTCGTCGTAAATTGCTTGCGACTGTGGTACTTCGTGCCTTGGGTTACAGCAACGAAAACATTCTCAACATGTTCTACGAGAAAGTACCTGTGTATCTTGACATGGGTAGCTACCAGATTGACCTGGTGCCTGAACGTCTGCGTGGCGAAATGGCACAATTTGACATCCTGGACAAGGATGGCAAAGCAATTGTTGAGCAAGGTAAACGTATCAATGCGCGTCATGTACGTCAAATGGAAGCTTCAGGTCTTGAAAAACTTGCAGTGCCAGATGAGTACCTGTATGAGCGTATCACTGCTGAAGACATCCCATTAAAAGATGGTGATGTGATTGCAGCCAATACTGTATTAAGCCATGAAATCATGGTGAAAATTGCAGAAGGCGGCGTGAAGCAGTTCAATATCCTGTTCACTAATGATATCGACCGCGGTTCATTCGTTGCAGATTCTCTACGTGCAGATACGACGAGCAATCGTGAAGAAGCATTGGTAGAAATCTACAAAGTGATGCGTCCGGGCGAGCCACCAACAAAAGAAGCTGCTGAAAACTTATTCAACAACTTGTTCTTCTCTTCTGAACGTTATGACTTGTCTCCAGTGGGTCGTATGAAGTTCAACCGTCGTTTGGGTCGTCCTTACGAAGTCGGTACAGACCAGAAGTCACGTGAGGTTGAAGGCATTCTCTCGAACGAAGATATCACTGATGTATTAAAAACATTAGTTGAAATCCGTAACGGTAAAGGTGAAGTCGACGATATCGATCACTTGGGTAACCGTCGTGTTCGTTCTGTGGGTGAAATGACAGAAAACCAATTCCGTGTAGGTCTGGTTCGTGTAGAACGTGCTGTTAAAGAACGTCTATCTCAAGCTGAAACTGACAACCTGTCTCCGCAAGATTTGATCAATGCGAAACCTGTTGCTGCTGCAATCAAAGAATTCTTTGGTTCAAGCCAGTTGTCTCAGTTTATGGATCAAAACAACCCGTTATCTGAGATTACGCACAAACGTCGTGTTTCTGCGCTTGGTCCTGGCGGTTTGACGCGTGAACGTGCAGGCTTTGAAGTACGTGACGTACATCAAACTCACTACGGTCGTGTATGTCCAATTGAAACGCCTGAAGGTCCAAACATTGGTTTGATCAACTCGCTTTCTGTTTATGCGAAATGTAACAACTTTGGTTTCCTGGAAACCCCATACCGTAAGGTTGTTGATGGTCGTGTAACAGATGAAGTTGAATACCTGTCTGCGATTGAAGAAGTAGGCACTGTGATTGCACAGGCCGATTCTGCAATGGATAAAGACGGTAACTTAACAGAAGAGTTTGTATCTGTTCGTCATCAGGGTGACTTCGTACGTATTCCTCCTGAAAAAGTAACGCATATGGATGTATCTGCTCAGCAGGTCGTATCTGTAGCAGCATCACTGATTCCATTCCTAGAACACGATGATGCCAACCGTGCATTAATGGGTTCGAACATGCAACGTCAGGCAGTTCCGACGTTGATTGCTGACAAGCCGCTTGTTGGTACCGGTATGGAAGCGAACGTAGCACATGACTCAGGTGTATGTGTGATCGCTCAGCGTGGTGGTCGTATCGAGTTTGTTGATGCGTCTCGTGTGGTTATTCGTGTGAATGAAGACGAAATGATCGCAGGTGAAGCAGGTGTAGATATCTACAACCTGATCAAATACACCCGTTCGAACCAGAACACTTGTATCAACCAGAAAGTTCTTGTGAACCTGGGCGATAAAGTAGGTCGTGGTGATGTACTGGCTGATGGTCCATCAACAGATGGCGGTGAGCTGGCATTGGGTCAAAACATGCGCGTTGCGTTTATGACCTGGAATGGTTACAACTACGAAGACTCGATCTTGTTATCTGAGCGTGTACTTCAGGAAGACCGTTTAACGTCTATTCATATCCAGGAATTGTCATGTGTTGCACGTGATACCAAACTGGGTGCGGAAGAAATCACTGCTGATATTCCGAACGTAGGTGAAGCTGCTCTGTCTAAACTGGACGAGTCAGGTATTGTTTACATCGGTGCTGAAGTAACTGCTGGGGACATCCTTGTAGGTAAAGTAACCCCTAAAGGTGAAACACAGCTTACTCCAGAAGAAAAATTGCTACGTGCAATCTTCGGTGAAAAAGCAGCTGACGTAAAAGATTCATCTTTACGCGTTCCATCAGGTACTAAAGGTACAGTCATTGACGTTCAAGTGTTTACACGTGACGGTCTTGAAAAAGACGAACGTGCTCAAGCAATTGAAAAAGCGCAATTGGATGCATACCGTAAAGACTTGAAAGAAGAATTCAAAATCTTCGAAGAAGCTGCACGTGAACGTGTAATCCGTCTACTGAATGGCCAAGAGTCGAATGGTGGCGGTACAACTAAACGTGGCGACAAACTGTCTGAAGACGTGTTGTCTGGTTTAGAGCTTGTTGATCTTCTTGAAATTCAACCAGTTGATGAAGCAATTGCTGAACGTTTAACTCAAATTCAAGTGTTCTTGAAAGAGAAGAGCTTCGAAATTGACGAGAAATTTGCTGAGAAAAAACGCAAACTTTCTACAGGCGATGAACTGACGACTGGCGTATTGAAAGTAGTTAAAGTTTATCTTGCTGTAAAACGTCGCATCCAACCGGGTGATAAGATGGCGGGTCGTCACGGTAACAAAGGTGTTGTATCAAACATCTTGCCGGTAGAAGACATGCCACATGATGCCAACGGTGTACCTGTTGATATCGTATTGAACCCGCTTGGCGTACCATCGCGTATGAACGTGGGTCAGATTCTTGAAACTCACTTGGGTATGGCGGCGAAAGGTCTTGGCGATCAAATCGACAAGATGATGAAAGAGCAACGTACTGTACTTGAGCTTCGTGATTTCCTGGACAAGATTTACAACAAAGTTGGTGGCGAACAAGAAGATCTTGATAGCTTGACTGATGAAGAAATCTTGAAACTTTCTGGCAACTTGCGTGCTGGTGTACCTTTGGCTACTCCTGTATTCGATGGTGCTGAAGAAGGTCAGATCAAAGAGTTGTTACAACTTGCAGGCCTGTCTAGTACTGGTCAGACCGTATTATATGATGGTCGTACTGGTGAGCGTTTCGATCGTCCGGTAACTGTCGGTTACATGTACATGCTGAAACTGAACCACTTGGTTGATGACAAGATGCATGCGCGTTCAACTGGTTCTTACTCTCTAGTTACGCAACAGCCGCTTGGTGGTAAAGCACAATTCGGTGGTCAGCGTTTCGGTGAGATGGAAGTCTGGGCACTAGAAGCTTACGGTGCAGCATATACGCTACAAGAAATGCTGACTGTGAAATCGGATGACGTTGAAGGCCGTACCCGTATCTACAAGAACATTGTAGATGGCAACCATTATATGGATCCGGGCATGCCTGAATCGTTCAACGTATTGACCAAAGAGATCCGTTCTTTAGGTATCAACATTGAACTGAAAAATGGTGACTAATTAGTTCCATTGAATCTCCCTAAACCCCTCTTTGATAAAGAGGGGCTTCCCCCTTAACAAAGGGGGGACTGAGGGGGATTAAAATTCAGTTAAAAAACAATATTTGTGACCCAGTTGTTGAGTGAAAATCTCCACAACACACGGAGAAAAAAATTGAAAGACTTGCTCGATATCATGCGCAAAAAGACGGATTCAGACGGTCATGCTCCTGTAGAGTTTGACCGCATCCGTATTGGTCTTGCGTCACCAGAAATGATTAAGTCATGGTCTCACGGTGAAGTTAAAAAGCCAGAAACCATTAACTATCGTACGTTCAAGCCTGAACGTGATGGTTTGTTCTGTGCCAAAATCTTTGGTCCAGTGAAAGATTACGAATGCTTGTGTGGTAAATACAAGCGTATGAAATACAAAGGCGTCATTTGTGAAAAATGTGGCGTTGAAGTAACAACTGCGAAAGTTCGTCGTGAACGTATGGGTCATATCGAGCTGGCATCTCCAGTTGCACACATCTGGTTCTTGAAATCATTGCCTAGCCGTATCGGTCTATTATTAGACATGACGCTACGTGATATCGAACGCGTATTGTATTTCGAATCTTATGTCGTTACTGATCCGGGTATGACTCCATTTGAGAAATACCAACTTCTAAACGATGAAGAATACTTCAATGCCTTAGAAGAACACGGTGATGAATTCACAGCGAAAATGGGTGCTGAAGCGGTTCAAGACTTGTTGAAAGACATCGATCTTGAAGCTGAAATTGCGCGTCTTCGTGAAGAAATTCCTGTTACAACTTCAGAAACCAAGCTGAAAAAAGCGTCTAAGCGTTTGAAGTTGATGGAAGCATTCAACGATTCGAACAACAAGCCAGAATGGATGGTGTTAACTGTACTTCCAGTTCTTCCACCAGACCTTCGTCCGCTTGTACCACTTGAAGGTGGTCGTTTCGCGACTTCTGACCTGAACGATCTTTATCGTCGTGTGATCAACCGTAACAACCGTTTGAAGCGTCTTCTTGACCTTGCAGCGCCAGACATCATCGTACGTAACGAAAAACGTATGTTGCAAGAGTCTGTAGATGCATTGCTGGATAACGGTCGTCGCGGTCGTGCAATTACCGGTTCGAACAAGCGTCCGCTTAAATCTTTGGCAGACATGATCAAAGGTAAGCAAGGTCGTTTCCGTCAAAACTTACTTGGTAAGCGTGTTGACTACTCTGGTCGTTCGGTAATTACTGTTGGTCCAAACCTTCGTTTGCACCAATGTGGTCTTCCGAAGAAAATGGCACTTGAACTGTTCAAACCATTCATTTTCGCGAAACTACAAGCTTCTGGTCAAGCAACCACCATTAAAGCTGCGAAGAAAATGGTTGAGCGTGAAACTCCAGAAGTTTGGGATGTTCTTGCTCACGTGATTCGTCAACATCCAGTGATGTTGAACCGTGCGCCAACTCTTCACCGTTTGGGTCTTCAAGCATTTGAACCGATCCTGATCGAAGGTAAAGCGATCCGTCTACACCCACTCGTATGTGCTGCGTTTAACGCCGACTTCGATGGTGACCAAATGGCGGTACACGTACCATTAACACTTGAAGCTCAGCTTGAAGCTCGTGCGTTAATGATGTCGACTAACAACATTCTGTCTCCAGCAAACGGTGAGCCAATCATCGTGCCGTCTCAGGACGTTGTCTTGGGCTTGTATTACATCACGCGTGATGCAATCAATGCCAAAGGTGAAGGCATGGTGTTCGCGGATACTCACGAAGTAAACCGTGCACTGGCAACAGGTCAGGTTGATCTACACGCTCGAGTTAAAGCACGTGTACACCAGACTGTGATCGATGAAGATGGTAACCGTGAACAGCAAACCATTATTGTAGATACGACGCCTGGTCGTTGCCTGCTTTGGGAAGTTGTGCCTGAAGGTATGGATTTCCAGCAAATTAACGTTGAGATGACCAAGAAAAACATCTCTAAGCTAATTAACTCTTGCTACCGTAAATTGGGTCTGAAAGATACTGTTATCTTCGCTGACCAGTTGATGTACTTGGGCTTCCGTCAAGCGACGCGTTCAGGTGTATCTGTCGGTATGGAAGACATGGTTATTCCACCGCAAAAACAAGCAATTATTGGTAAAGCGGAAGCTGAAGTTCGTGAAATCGAACAACAGTTCGAACAAGGTTTCGTAACTGCCGGCGAACGTTATAACAAAGTGGTCGATATTTGGGCGCGTACCAATGACCAGGTTGCTAAAGCGATGATGGACAACTTGTCTTTTACCACTGTGAAGAACAAACAGGGTGAAGACGAGAAGCAAAAATCATTCAACTCGATCTACATGATGTCTGACTCGGGTGCCCGTGGTTCGGCAGCTCAGATTCGTCAGTTGGCGGGTATGCGTGGTTTGATGGCGAAGCCGGATGGCTCGATCATTGAAACGCCGATTAAAGCGAACTTCCGTGAAGGTTTGACCGTACTTCAGTACTTCATCTCGACACACGGTGCGCGTAAAGGTTTGGCCGATACAGCACTGAAAACTGCGAACTCTGGTTACTTGACTCGTCGTCTAGTAGACGTTGCGCAGGACTTGGTCATTACCGAGCCAGATTGTGGTACTTATGACGGTCTGGTAATGACTCCGTTCATTCAAGGTGGCGATGTCATCGAAAACCTGGGTGCACGAGTATTGGGTCGTGTGGTTGCTGAAGATGTGAAACGTGTAGGTACAGATGAAGTTCTACTTCCTCGTAATACGTTAATTGACGAGAAATTGGCGACGTTTATCGAAAGCCAAGGTGTCGACGAAATTAAAGTACGTTCAGTCGTGAACTGTGCGTCTACCTTCGGTGTATGTGCGAAATGTTACGGTCGTGACCTAGCACGTGGTCATCAGGTGAACCCGGGTGAGTCTGTTGGTGTAATGGCAGCTCAATCGATTGGTGAGCCAGGTACACAGTTAACGATGCGTACCTTCCACGTCGGTGGTGCTGCAAGCCGAACTTCTGCTGCAAACAGCGTACAAGTTCGTAACCAAGGTACAGTACGTTTCCACAACGTGAAAACAGTACAACATGCCAAAGGTCACTTGGTATCGACTTCACGTTCAGGTGAAATCGGTATTGCGGATGATTTAGGTCGTGAGCGCGAGCGCTATAAACTTCCTTACGGTGCGTCTATCTTGCTGAAAGATGGCGAAGCTGTAGAAGCAGGCGGTATTGTGGCGACTTGGGATCCGCATACACATCCATTAGTAACAGAAGTTGCAGGTAAAGTACGTTTCAGCCAGATTGCTGATGGCGTAACCGTAACTTCTAAAACTGATGATGCAACAGGTATGTCAACCATTGAAATCTTGCCAGTGACTTCACGTCCTGCGTCAGGTAAAGATTTGCGTCCTGCTGTTGTGTTAGATACCGTTGATGGTGGCGAACAGTTCTACTTCCTGCCACAGAACACGATTCTTTCTGTTCGTGATGGCGAAACGATTGGTGTCGGTGATGTCATCGGTCGTGTACCACAAGAAACTTCACGTACCCGTGATATTACCGGTGGTCTGCCGCGTGTAGCTGACTTGTTCGAAGCACGTAAGCCAAAAGAGCATGCAATCCTTGCAGAAGTGTCGGGTGTTGTAAGCTTTGGTAAAGAGACCAAAGGTAAGAACCGTCTGGTGATTACGCCGGATGATGGCTCTGAGATTTATGAAGAGCTGATTCCGAAATGGCGTACGATTAACGTGTTCGAAGGCGAACATGTGAACCGTGGTGAAACTATTTCTGATGGTCCACAGAACCCGCACGATATCTTACGTTTGAAAGGCGAAGTTGCGCTTACAAACTACATCGTGAACGAAGTTCAGGACGTATATCGTCTGCAAGGTGTAAAAATCAACGACAAGCATATTGAAGTCATCGTACGTCAAATGCTGCGTAAAGTTGATATCACTGATGGCGGCGATACCAGCTTTATCAAAGGCGAACAAGTGGATTACATCCGCGTTGTTCAAGAAAACCAAGCAGTTCTTGCACAAAACAAGTTCCCTGCGAAGTTTGAACGTCAATTGATGGGTATTACCAAAGCATCGCTTTCTACTGACTCGTTCATCTCTGCTGCATCGTTCCAAGAAACCACGCGTGTGTTAACTGAAGCGGCTGTAACAGGTAAAGAAGATGACTTACGTGGCTTGAAAGAGAACGTGGTTGTAGGTCGCCTGATCCCAGCGGGTACAGGTTTGGCTTACCACCTGGAGCGTCGTCGTCAAGAAGCAGAAGCTGCAGAATTTGAACTGCACAATGACTTCTCTGATGTAGACCAAGCTCTAAGCCAGGCATTTAACGAAGAATTCTAATTCGAGTTAAAGCTGAGAAAAGAGACGCCTTCGGGCGTCTTTTTTTTGTCTGAAATTTATAAATAAGACATCTTGAACAGAAGAATAATCCATTGATATTTACAAAACTCAGCAGGAATACCGAGAGAAGTAACACGCTACAGATTTTAGTTTCATAAAATGAAGATAAGCTTAAATAAAGCAAGACAGGAAGGCCAAGGTCATGAAAAAATTAATGGGTGTTATGGCAGTTGCCACTCTTTCCATCTTTATGTTGGCGGGTTGTGAAAGTATGTCTGCCAATGAGCAACGGATCGGTGCTGCAGCCCTTGGTGGTGCAGTGGGTGGTGGTGTCGGTAATAAAGTCGGCGGTGGCGTTGGTGCAGCTGTGGGTGGTGGTGCCGGTGCGGCAGTGGGTAGTAAATCCCAAGGCGGTTCAAACCGTAATGCGACCTATAGTGGTGTAGGTGGTGCTGTTGGTTCAGCAGTCGGTAAAAGCATCTTCGGTGGTAATGCGGGTGCTGCAATTGGTGGTGCAATCGGTGGTGGTGCCGGTGCTGCGATTGAACAGGATAACCGTCATCGTTAAGTCGAAAGTTACTTCAGATTCATCTAGATTTAAAAGCGCCAATGTGGCGCTTTTATCTTATTTAGGAGCGTTAATTTTCCCTTTGCTCTGTTTCCGCCGGATATAGACCGTTTTCTCTACCTCAGCAATTCTGACCCCGGCTTCATCATAAATATTCAGCTGATAATGTCGATACACTGGCGCATTATCGGCCGCCAGATTGATAATCGTGGTAATTTCTTCAGCAGAAATCCGAATATCCGCCACCACTGTGCCGCGACCCGGTGCCAAAAACTGAATGCTGGCGCCTTTATCCCAGACCAGATATTTCGGCCCCAAATGATGCATCAGCAATAACATGTAAAAGGGATCGACCATCGAATACAGGCTGCCACCAAAATGCACACCGACAATATTTTGGTTCTTACGGGTCAGCGGCATTTTGACCCGAACGTGATAATTATTAAAATCAATCTTATTAATTTCAATGCCTGCACCACGATAAGGGGCATAGCGGTTCAGAATAAATTTTGAAACCAGAGGCAGTTTTTGAATTTTCTGGAATAGGCTCATACTGACATTCTTTTTGCGGCTGTGATTATGCATACTAGAGCAACAAAAATGCGCTGGCATTGATCAATCATGCCGATTTATAAACTAAGTGGTCAATAATAAAAACAGGATCAAAAGATGGAAACACAAGTGCAATGGGTCGATACCACGGATCAGCAGTGTCTCTGTGTCAAAACTTATGGACAACCCGAACAAACAGCCTTGGTACTGGTTCATGGCTATCCTGATCATCAAGCAGTTTGGGAGCCAGTCATTGCTCATTTGAGTCAGGATTATTTTGTGGTGACTTATGATGTCCGGGGCGCAGGGGAGTCCAGTATTCCCAAAAAAATCTCCGATTACCGCTTGGCCCGTTTAAGTCAGGATCTGGAAGAGGTGGTGAATAAGGTATTGCCGAATCGAGCTTTTCATCTGGCTGCGCATGACTGGGGCTCAATTCAGTCCTGGGAATCTGTCACCGATCCACGCTTTAAAGGGCGAATTCTGTCTTATAGCACCTTATCTGGGCCATGTCTGGATCATGCCGCTTTCTGGATGCGTGAACAGTTCCAGCAAAACAAAGCAAAATTTTTAAAGCAAATGAGCAAATCTTGGTATATCGCGATGTTTCAGTTGCCTTTAGTGGCGCCGTTGGCCTGGAATTTTTTTAATCCGCAGCGTTGGGGCAAGATCGTGCAGCAACTGGAAAGACACGATGATCTGCCACTCAACCCGCATATTGTCAAAGATGGCAAATATGGTGTGAACCTGTATCGGGCCAATTTTTTGCCACGCTTAGCTCAACCACGGCAGCGTTTTGCCATCTGTCCGGTACAGGCGATTGTGCTGAAATATGACCAGTTTGTCGGGCCAGATCTGGTTGATGAAATGTCAAAATGGGTGGATGATTTCTCGAAAGTAGAACTGGCTGCCAATCACTGGGCGATCCTGAGTCAACCGGAGCAAGTGGCTCAATTGATTGATGAGTTTATTCAGCGTAAATCTGCTGACATTCATTGACAGGCCACTCCGCGAAACATGACCCGACCAGAAAAAAGTGGCGGAATTTTTATCCGCATTTTCTGATAAAATAGCCGCTTTCTCTCTATTCCGATTCATTATGTTCGCAATTCTTGCTGCTATTGGAGTCATGTTCGGACTCTCGTTGGCACGTGTACCTGTGGTTTTTGCCCTGGTCATTGGTGCTGTTACAGGTGGTTTATTGGCAGGTCTGGGCCTGCAGGGAACCTTGGACGCGTTTAACAATGGTTTGGGTGGTGGTGCCAAAATTGCCTTGGCTTACGGTATTTTAGGTGCATTTGCTTTGGCTCTGGCGCGTTCGGGTTTACCGGATTTACTGGCTTATAAAATGATCAGCACCTTAAAAGGTGAGGCCGATTTTAAAGCGCAAAACCGGGTGAAATATCTGATCTTCTTCACGGTTGCTATTGCAGCCGTGTTCTCGCAGAACGTCATTCCCGTGCATATTGCCTTCATTCCGGTACTGATTCCGCCGCTATTGATTGTATTTAACCATTTACAACTGGATCGCCGTTTGGTGGCCTGTTTGCTGACCTTTGGTCTGGTTGCCACCTATATGCTCATTCCAGTCGGTTTTGGCGCGATCTTCCTGAATGATATTCTGGGGCATAACATCAATACCTTTGGTAAGCCTTATGGTTTTGAAATTACTTATGATCAGATTCCATCTGCAATGGTCATTCCGGTCATTGGCATGCTGGTCGGGTTGTTGATTGCCATTTTCTTCTCTTACCGTAAACCACGTCTCTATAAAGATATTCATATCGAAGAGCAGCAAAGTATTTCTGCTGAACTTGGAGTAGAGCAAAACCTTAAACCTGAAATTTCGAAATTTACCATCTGGATGGCCGGTCTTGCAGTTGTAGCCACATTGGCTGTACAGCTGTATTCAGATTCAATGATTCTGGCAGGTTTAGTCGGTGTCGCGATTCTCAGCTGTGCTGGCATTTTCAAATGGAAAGAAGCGGATGATGTGATCATTACCGGTATGCGCATGATGGCGCTGGTCGGCTTTATCATGATTGCAGCACAAGGTTTTGCCGCCGTGATTGAAGCGACCAATCAGGTACCTGCACTGGTCGAAGCATCGGTCAACTGGATTGGTGACAGTCAGGCACTGGCAGCGTTCCTGATGTTGCTGATCGGCCTGTTGATTACCCTAGGCATTGGTTCATCATTTTCAACCGTGCCGATTCTGGCGATTATCTATGTACCGCTCTGTATCCAGTTCGGTTTTAGCCCGGCTGCGACCATTGCGATTATCGGGACTGCAGCAGCTTTGGGAGATGCCGGTTCTCCAGCTTCGGATTCAACTTTGGGCCCAACTTCGGGTTTAAATATGGATGGTCAGCATGACCATATGAAGGACAGTGTGATTCCAACCTTCATTCACTTCAATATTCCGTTGATGATTTTTGGCTGGATTGCAGCCATGGTTCTGTAAGTCAATTTCAATCTGCTCTGATATCTATTGGAGCAGATTTATCTGGATTTAAAATAAATAATAAGATGTATTTAAAATATATGTTTAAATAAAAATTAATATAAACCTGATTATTTTACTCTGAATAAAGCCATATTTATCTGATTAATATACTTGGTATTTAAAACCAACTAATTCAGTCAATTTAAAATAAATAACTTTTTAAATCAGTAGTTTAAATAATAATTAAAAATTAGTTTTATAATGCTTATTGCATATTATTTTCCCTCGTGTTTATTATTAATTAAGATTTATTTTCTTAATAATTATTCTTCCTGTGGGGTATTTTAAAATGTTAAAGCAAGCTGCTATAATTGCATTAATGGGTCTTTCTGCATCTGCGATGGCAGGTCAATGGCAGGTGAAAGTCGGTGCCAGTTCTTTAGCACCATCAAGTGACACTGAAATTGCACCAGGTTTAGTCGTAGAAGCCGATCAGGAATATGGTTTTACGCCATCGGTTGAATACTTCTTTAATGACAATATCTCGGCAGAATTATTATTGGCTACCCCGTTTAACCATGACATTTCTCTTCAAGGTGTAGGTAAGGTGGCTAAGATCAAACATCTGCCACCCACAATTACCGCTAAATATAACTTTAAAAATGCAACACGCTTTACACCATATATTGGCGTAGGTGGCACAGCTTTTATTGCTTGGGATGAAGAAGGTCTGGCTAAAGACGTGAAAGAAGAGTTTGGTTTGGCAGGTCAAGTCGGCTTTAATTATCAGCCAGCCGATGCCAAAAACTGGGGAGTATTTGCTGACGTGCGCTATGCAGATTTGAGTCCTGAAGTGACTTTAGATGATGCTGATAATACTAAATTCGACTTGAATATTGATCCTTGGGTTTATACGATCGGTTATAGCTACAAGTTCTAAATTCTAGCCTTGCTCAACAAAAAAGCCTCATCTTGAATGAGGCCTTTTTTTTCAAAATAACAACGATTTATAACTTATTGAAATTGAGCAGATTGGCAATGTTCAACTATATTAAAACGAATAAAGTAAATATTAATTGAATACGACCTAATAATTGAATAATAAGGAAGATCAGCATGAAGTTTTTAAGCCAAGGTATTGTGATCTTCTTCAGCCTGCTGGCAGGGTCTGCCTATGCGGCAAGTTTTGATTGTCAGAAAGCTGAAACCGTGACAGAGAAAGCGATTTGTGAACATCGTCTGCTCAATGATGCCGATGTCAAGATGAGCACCAGCTATCATATTTTGCGCCGTATGGTGCCTATGGGAACCCGCTCGGTGATCCAGCGCGATCAGGTGAAATGGCTACAGTTTCGTGACCGCTGTCAGGAATCTGTGTCTTGTCTGAGTCAGGTTTATAATATGCGCCAGCAGCAAATAGACCTGCAATTTCAACGTATTTATAAGCTTGGGCCTTATTAGGACTTAAACCTAAGCCTTTACAAATCCAAGTCATTTTAGATCAAGAGATCCTTTATAAAATATCTTGAGAAAAAATATACAACTGGCTATTGAAAATTTAGTAACTCACTCCATTCATATAGGCAACAGTATTGACCTGTATTTAAAATAAAAGGAGTGATTAATGAGCGAGTCTAGCGCACAAAAACATAGTTTCCAGGCTGAAGTGGCTCAGTTACTACATCTCGTGACCCATTCGCTTTATTCAAACCCTGAAATTTTCCTACGCGAATTGATCTCGAATGCCTCAGATGCATGCGACAAATTACGTTTTGAAGGGATTAACCATCCCGAATTTTATGAAAATGATCCGGATCTGCGCGTTCGTGTCAGTCTGGATGCAGACAATAAAACCATTACCATTTCAGATAACGGGATCGGCTTAAGCGAACAGGAAGCTATTGATAATTTAGGGACTATTGCCAAATCAGGCACCAAAGACTTTATGTCCAAACTGACCGGCGATCAAAAGGCTGATGCCCAGCTAATTGGCCAGTTTGGTGTCGGTTTCTATTCCGGTTTTATTGTGGCTGACAAGATCACGGTAGAGTCGCGTCGTGCTGGCACAGATGTCTCTGAAGGGGTGCGCTGGATCAGTGGCGGAACCGGTGAGTTCGAAGTTGAACAGATCACGAAACAAGGACGTGGTACCGATATTATTCTGCACTTACGTGACGATGCGCTGGATTATCTGCAAAGCTATAAAGTGAAGCAGATTATCAATAAATATTCAGACCACATCAGCCTGCCAATCCAGATGCAAAAAGAAGTCTGGCAGGAAGAAGAAGCGGCTGAAGGTGAAACATCTAAAGGTGGCCAGTATGTCAAAACCGATGAGTGGGAAGCCATTAACTCGGCCAGCGCATTATGGACTCGTAACAAGTCTGAAATCACTGAAGAGCAGTATGTCGAGTTCTACAAGAACTTAAGCCATGATTTCGCAGCGCCATTGGCCTGGGCGCATAACCGGGTTGAGGGCAGCACTGAATATACCCAGTTGTTATATATTCCAAGCAAAGCGCCACATGATATTTTCACCCGTGAATCCAAAGCGGGTATCAAACTGTATGTGAAACGTGTGTTCATTATGGATGATGCAGATAACCTGATTCCAAACTACCTGCGCTTTGTGCAAGGTGTGGTGGACAGTGCCGATCTGCCATTGAACGTCAGTCGCGAGTTATTACAAGAAAGCCGTGATGTAAAAACCATCCGTGAAGGCAATACCCGCCGTATCCTGACCATTTTGGATAATCTGGCTAAATCTGAAGATGAAAAAGATCAGGCAAACTTCAAAACCTTCTATCAGGAATTTGCTTCAGTATTGAAAGAAGGTCTGGGTGAAGATTTCAGTAACCGTGAACGTATCTTGAAACTGCTGCGTTATGCAACATCAAACAATGACGAGGTCAGCACGTCATTGGCAGACTATAAAGCACGCATGAAAGACGGCCAGAAAGCCATTTATTATGTGACTGCAGATAGTCTGAATGCTGCGAAAAATTCACCGCAACTGGAACTGTTCAAGAAAAAAGGCATTGAAGTTCTGTTGATGACTGAACGCGTGGATGAATGGGCGATGAACTTCGTGAATGAGTTCGATGGTACGCCTTTGCAAAACGTGTCTAAGGGTGCAGTTGACTTAGGTGACCTTCAGGATGCCGAAGAGAAGAAAGCCCTTGAAGAAGCCGCAGCCCAGTTTAAACCGGTGGTGGATAAGCTGACGGATTCATTAAAAGACAAAACCAAAGAAGTGCGGGTGACGACGCGTCTGGTCGATTCTCCGGCTTGTCTGGTAACTGGAGAAGGTGAGTTGTCTCCACAACTGATTCGTATGCTGAAAGATGCAGGTCAGCCTGTGCCGGATATCAAGCCGATTCTGGAAATTAACCCAGAACATCCGTTGGTGAAAAAACTGGATGGCTCGGCGCAGTTTGATGATCTGGCCAATGTGATCTTCGACCAAGCGGTGATTGCAGAAGGTGGATTACCAGAAAATCCTGCTGAATATGTCAAGCGAATTAATAGCTTGTTGCTTGCTTAACTGCTGATGTGTTGAATGAGAAAATCCCTCTTCGGAGGGATTTTTTATGCCTGCTTCATTTTTCATTTCTAGAAATGATCTGGAAAAACGATAGAGAGAATAAAAAAATACCTTCGAATCATAAATCTATATTTTAGATTATTAATTAATTTTTAATTTATAATTGCGATCATTAAGCAAAGAGAGAGAATGTTATGAAATCTAAGCTGATGATCAGTATGGGCGCTGTAATCCTGATGTCTATGAGCCAGTTTAGTCTAGCGGCACCTGCTGCAGAAAAAGTGGTACGCACAGATCGCATCAGTTTTTATAAAGTTGCGAAAGTAGAGGCAGCAAAACCACAACGTGTGCAACGTAGCGATCGTATTCGCTTCAATATGCCAGTGATGGAGCAACCCTCATTGCAGCAAAAACGTGTGCTACGCAGTGATCGTATTATCCTGAATAAAACCAGCTAATACTTACCGCGCTGATTGCCTCAGTAATATTGAAAAAAGCCCATGAATGATGGGCTTTTATTATTTTCTAGTATCAGTCAGTTTAAAACAACGCTTCTAAACGTACCAAAGCCCCGACATAGTGGTCACGATCCTCGCGATGATCATTCAGATAGTTCAGGTCGGTCTGGACAAAAAACCATTCACGTAAAAAAGGTTGTCTCCACGACACATAGGGGCCCCAGCGGTTGAGACGCAGATCCTTGTCATTTAGATAACCACCGGTATAAATGCCGTAACTGAAACGGTTGTCCTGAAAAAACTGATGTTGCCTGAAGGTGTAGTTGTCCCAGGTCAGATCATCGTCTTGATCATCTGCATAAGTCAGACTAAGCTGATTGGAGAAAAAGGCCTGATTGGGACGGGCATGGATTAGCTCCAGATTGGTCCGTAAATAGTTTTCGCTTTGAATGCCGTAGCGATAAATCTGTTCGGCATGAAAAGAGTAGTCATTTTCCAGCGTCCAATCTTTACTGGCTTTGACACGCAGGTAAATATCATCTCCAGAACGCAAGCCCAGATCCAGATCGGTTTCGAAAGGAATGCGATCTGACCATTCAGACCAACGTAAGGCAAAAGAGCTGTTATCTTCACGTGCACGTTTAGTATCCAGACGTTTATCTCCGGAAGTGGCAGGATTTTCATTGGTAATCGCGACATTACTGTCTAATTCATTGTCCAGACTGTCATCACCAAAAACCACACTCAGCTTTTGTTCCAAGGTCGGAAGCTTGATCTTGCCGCGGATTCGGGGCTTAATCTCATAGCCTTCATATTCATCCCAGCGATTATCTAGAATGATCCGTAATGTGGCTGCAGCTGGCTGATCCGGATCGGTTTCACCAAACCAGTTATCAATTTTATGTGCAGTACGATCAGCCCATTCGCGGATGCCTTTCTGTTTTTGATCCGCCCATGAATAATTTTCTGTCTCTAGCGTGGATGGAACGATGGCGACACTTGATTGCTCTGGCAGAACCGTTGGTGTTGCATCGATCAAACGTGGAATCTGATCCAGTAAGCCTGATCGGCTGGGCTCTGTATTTGTTGAACTGGCAGGAGCAGCTGTGACTGAATTTGCCCAGGACATGCTACCGCTCATTCCTAGGCCCAGAGAGAGCAGTAAAGTTTGAGTAATCCTGTTTATTTGCATGAGATATTTGTTGCTCTTGTATGCTTATATTTAGCTGTAGTTTTCTAAAAAATCGCCTTAAAAAGCAAGTTAAAGCTACAAAATAACAGCAATTATTCAGTCATTTGAGCCTGAATTTCCCGATAAAGTTCCAGCACATGAATCGGTTGCGGCATTGTTAAAATAATATTGTGAATATTCTGCCAATTTAGCCGTTTGTCGCGTTGCAGCAAGATGTGTGGATAGGCCAGCTCCTTCTCTGCCATAGACATGCGTTTTTCACCATGAATCACTCGGATTTTTTGATGTTCCTGCAGTAAGAGTACAGGAGTAGAAAAATTCGCAGCAGCTTCTTGAAACGAGATAAATTTTTGCTTCTGAATAAACTGGGCGGGTATAAAAGGATGGTAATCTGGCTTTGTCCAGACTGTTTCAGCCTGCTGCAAGTAAGCCGTTGAAAAAAGCTCGAGTTGCATGAACCTGATGCTTATAACAGACCAGGCCAGTGATTTAATCGCAGCAGCCTGGCGTTGATGGTGGGTAAGCCAATGTTGAATACAATAGTGAGCCTGCAACTGACTCGGTACCCCTAAGAGCATCAGATATTTAACAAACTGGCCTTGCAGATTCAGTTGTTCAACCAAATAAACCTGACGTGCCTGCCAATTATCTTCTGCTGCATAATACAGTGCGATATCCAAATAGGCAGGATGTTCGATCTTCTCAGTCATTTCTAAAGCACAGAGCCGCTGGATATTGGTTTCTTCTAAGCCTAAAGGGTGTACATGGGCGTTTAGTTCGCCTAGTTGAATCTGTGCAGGGAATTGAATCAATTCGGAGGCTGTGATCTGTTCTTGCGGAATGGTCGTTTCAGTTTTTAACTGAGGATTTAACGCCTCGCGTTCAATTTGTATCTGATTGGTTGACTCATCTGAGCGATTTAATTCTAGTGCATGAATTCTTACGCGCGGCCGTCCCCGATGATATTTGGTTGTTTCCATAGAATTGCAGCTGGTTTCAGCTTCGTGTAAGGATAAGGCTGGAACGATCAAGGGTGGATCCTGTTTCAGGCAAGAAAATCGTTGCTGTTGTTGCAACAGCCAGATATAGCAGTGTTGCAATTCAGCCCATTGGCTGTGCAGGGCAGGAGATTGGGGAGCCGGAATCAGCCAAATTTGCCAGCCACGTTCAGGATGATGTAAAACTGCCCAGCCTGAATCCGGATGGGCAGACAGTGCTTGTTCCAGTGCTAAGATTTCGGTGAAATAGCCACGAAAGCTTAGATGATAAGACGTATTAGCAGAAAATTGGTAAGCAACAAGTTCAGGTTGAGTGCGGGCCTTAAATGCTGAAATCTGGGTCTTGAAAATAGGCTCATCACACAGATTAAAAATATCGCGTATCCTTTTTTTAGAACGGGCAATTTCATAGAAAGGCAGGACTTTATGCTCCAGTTGCTGCGCCAGTCCATGTAGTTCTTTAATTAAGTGTGCTTTTTCTAAAGCATTCATTTTTTGATCTCTAGAGATGTTTCAGTGCTTTATCCAGGGTTTGTGCCAGTACAATGTTAACCGCCAGCTCGACCAGTCTGTATTCAGCAGAATTCGAGTCTGTATAGCTTTCTGCCATTTCAATTAAATAATCAATAGAAACTGACTGAGGCGGAATTTTGCCCTGTACCAATGCCTGAAGTTCATGCATAAAAAATTTTCTTATCATTAATCTATTTATATTGCTGCAATTATAAGCAGAGATCACATAAAATAGTGATCTATTTTGAGTGTTTTATAAACAAATTTTTTAATTAAAAGTGATAAAAATCAATAGAAAAAATGAGAGTAGGAAATAGTCGATATTTTTGAGAGTTGTGCATCTTTTACACAGAATGTGTTCAATATGATAAAAAAAGCAGGCTGAATCAATCAGCCTGTTTTAATGCAAAACAGTTTTGCATTAAGCCGTTTTTTCAGTTGCTACAGTCGCAGCATCTGTATTTACTGTTTCAGCAGGTGCTTTAGTCGCTGGAAAGTCTGGCAGATGAACCACTTGCGCCATTTGTGCAGACGCTTGAACGGAAAAAGCCATAACGGTTGCAGCGAAAGCAAATTTAAGAGCATTCATAGGATGACCTTTAATATCAGAGTGTTCAATGACTTGAACAGAGGAGAATATTTAAACTTAATTCGGGTGAAATAATAGCAAATAAGACTTAATATAAAATGATAGATTCGGCAAATTCAGGCAGTAAATTTTAGATAAATTACTCTATAAAACAATAAATTAGTGTATTTACTCTAGTTTGATTTTTATGATTTTACAGGACTTTATGCTTTGTTTTGGCGATGAGAATCTGGACTTGATCGAGTGCCAAAACAAACGGCGATGTGTTTTTGATCTGCCAATTTAAGATTGAATTTCGAGCTTTGTTCAATCCATGTAAGTTTTTGCTATCGCTTGTTTACGGGCTGCTGCAATCTTCTGAGAATGGACTAAGATGGAATTCCATTCATTTTCATGCTGAGAGTTTTATTATGGCAATTGCAAAAGTGGTAGAAGTCAATTCAAGCAGCAATAAAAGCTTTGAAGATGCGATTCAAACGGGCATTCAAAAAGTCACAGAAACGGTCAAAAATGTACAAGGTGCTTGGATCAATGAACAGAAGGTTGTCATTAAAGAAAATAAAATCACGGAATATCGTGTCAATTTAAAAATTAGTTTTCTGGTTGATTAAGCGAATGCCATTCAATAACAAATAAAAAAAACCCCATTTAAAATGGGGTTTTTTTATTGAACGTTGTTTTATTTAGCTTGGTCTGGCGTGTCACACGTTTCTGGTGAGCACTGTGCTGCCTGACTGTTGGTTGATGTATCGAGCGCTTTTTCAAATACTTGCAGGAAAACTTCTTTAGGCTGCGCGCCTGCCAATGCCACACGTTGATCAAAAACAAAGAAAGGTACACCGGTCACTTTGAGTTGTTCATGTGCGACTTCCTGATCGAATTTGACAAAATCAGCATATTCTTCCGAATCCAACAGGTCATCGACTTCGACCGGATTCAGGCCAATACGCGCTGCGACATCTTCCAGTGTTTCACGTTCTCCAATCGCCAGACCTTGGGTCATATAGCTATAGAAGAACGCTTCCTGTGCTTCATTGCCCAAACCTTTGCTTTGCGCCAGGTGAATCAGGCGATGCGCATTAAAGGTATTGCCTGAATTGGCACCTTCCCAGTTAAATTCAATACCTTCGGCTTTGGCCATTTCAGCAATATTGCGCTGCATCTCTTCGACTTCTGCCACGGTGCGGCCATATTTTTGCGCCAGACGCTCAGAGTTGGAGACTTCCTGACGTACCGGTGCTTCAGGATCGAGCTGGAAACTGTGCCAATGTACTTCTAGCTCAATACCTGCTTCTTGTGCAGCAGCTTCTAAACGTTTTTTACCAATATAGCAGAAGGGGCAAACCACATCTGACCAGATATCTACGCGCATGTCATGTCTCTAATTTTGCTCTTGTGTTCAAGTATGAGGGTGAAGAATCAGAATTTAAAGCCCTTGAGCATCAGAAGTGTATTTCTACAGCAGATCGGCAGGATAAATAAAAGAAGAAAGAGTAGGTGATAGCCAGATGGCTTCCTTAATATAATCAGGTTCTGACTATTCAAAAAAAATATAAAAATGCCATAAAAAAACGCCCCGTAGGGCGTTTTGTGAATGCAGTCAATTATGCAGTTTTTACTGCAGCTTCAACAGCAAGCATGTGACCATTTTCTTCGAAGTTTGAGTGCCAAGAAAGCGCTTCACGAAGAAGATGAGGGGTATGGCCGCCTTTTGCACATGCACGGTCAAAGTAATCATTCAACGCATCGCGGTACATTGGGTGCGCACAGTTATCAATTACTGCACGTGCACGCTCACGCGGAGCCAAACCACGAAGATCCGCAAGACCTTGTTCAGTCACTAGGATATCAACATCATGTTCTGCGTGGTCGATATGTGAAGCAAATGGCACTACAGAAGAGATGTCTCCACCTTTCGCGATTGATTTGGTTACGAAGATCGCCAAGTGGGCATTACGTGCGAAGTCACCTGAGCCACCAATACCGTTCATCATCTTGGTACCACATACGTGAGTTGAGTTCACGTTACCGTAAATATCAAACTCAAGTGCAGTGTTGATGCCGATAATACCTAAACGACGTACCAGTTCAGGATGGTTTGAAATTTCCTGTGGACGTAATACCAGTTTGTCTTTGTATTGTTCTAGGTTGTTAAATACTTTCTCGCCGTACTTAGCAGAAAGCGTAATAGAAGAACCTGAAGCAAACTTCATTTTACCGGCATCGATCAATTCAAACGTACAGTCTTGTAGTACTTCTGAGTACATGATCAAGTCTTCGAAGTTTGAATCTTTCAGACCCGTCAATACGGCGTTTGCAATTGAACCGATCCCTGCTTGAAGAGGTCCGAGGTTTTTCGGTAGACGGTCTTCAGCTACTTCTTTTTCAAAGAAAGCGATCAAATGGTTGGCAATGCTTTGAGTCTCATCATCTGGTGCGGTTACAGTAGATGGAGAGTCGTGCAATTCGCTGTTAAATACGATACCAACAATTTTAGATGGATCGATATTGATCGCATGCGTACCAATACGCTCATCAACTTGAGTCAATGGAATCGCTTGACGCGTTGGACGATACGTCGGGATGTAGATATCGTGCAAGCCTTCAAATGCCGGGCTTAAATTCGTATTGATTTCTACAATCACTTTTTCAGCAAAAATCGCAAAGCTTGCAGAGTTACCAACAGATGTTGTTGGAATGATGCCGCCATCTTCAGTAATTGCTACGGCTTCGATGATCGCAACGTCTGGTTTTTTCAACTGCAGGTTACGCATTTGCTCAACAGTTTCAGACAAGTGCTGGTCAATGAACATCACTTCGCCGTTGTTGATCGCTTTACGTAAAGTATTGTCTACCTGGAACGGTAAACGACGTGCCAATACACCAGCTTCAGTCAGTTGTTTGTCTAGATCGTTCCCTAGTGATGCACCAGTAATTAACGTGATCTTTAATGGATTTGCTTTTGCCTGTTGAACCAAAGCTAAAGGAACCGCCTTCGCTTCACCAGCGCGAGTAAAGCCACTCATACCCACAGTCATGCCATCTTGGATGAATTCAGCCGCTTGTTCAGGGCTGATGACTTTGTTGTGTAGGGAGGCTAAACGGATACGATCTAAAGACATTTTAACTCTCATTAATTCTTAAACTATGATACGGATTGTACCGCTCAAAAAATGTATTGTGCATAGGTGTTAGGCTAAGGTCTAATTTTTTAGCTAAATGTAAGTATAATAAAAAATGATGATTTTTAAATGATTGAATTCGTGAACTATAAAATGAATTGTATAGAAAAACTAAAAAGTCATTTGTTGAATTAATGATCACTTATTAAAAGTGATCAGTCAAAGTTTGGCGAATTTTATCGAGTGTAGTGGCTGGGGGAAGTGTCTCTGGGTTCTCTTGATTCACGGGTAGTGAAATGATAGCTTCAAGCCCACCTTCAGGACGATTATGGATACGCAATTGACCATGGTGAATATCGACAATCCGTTTCACAATGGCCAGTCCTAAGCCGCTGCCTTGTACCGTTCTTGCCGAATTGCCCCGAACAAAAGGCTGCATCAAGGCTTCGATCTGATCTTCCGGGATGCCTTCGCCATGGTCTGCCACACAAATCAACAGTTGATCTTCTTCAACATGGGCAGAAAGCTCAATTGGTTCGGAACCATAACGTTTCGAGTTATTGATCAGATTACCAATCAGTCTTTTCAGCGACATGCTGCGCGCCTGAATGGTCGGTATTTCTTGCGGAGTGAAACGGATATCTAGCGGTTTAAACTGCTTGACCAGTTCCTGTAATAGCACATTGACATTGGTGTCCTGCGGTTCTTCATCGGAACCGTCGCGCATATAGGAAATGAACTGATCCAGAATCGCGTCCATATCTTCGACATCATAAATCAGACCTTCTTTGAGAAAATCTTCATCTGGCATCATTTCGGCACTGAGGCGGATTCGGGTTAAGGGCGTGCGCAAGTCATGTGAAATGCCGGCCAGCATGATTCGGCGTTCCCGCTCGGTCTGGTCCAGCGTATAAATCATCTGATTAAAGGCATGATTGACCTGACGGATTTCCAGTGGACCATGATTGGTATCTAGATAGGGTGCTGAGCCGATTCGGCTATAACTGTTGGCGGCATTCTGCAAACGGCGTAAAGGACGGTTGAGCTGACGCACCAAGGTCAAAATAATGATGCCGACAATAATCGGCGTGCCAAGCAACCAGCCCAAAATCAGTTCATTGCTATAATTGGCATAAGTCTTTAAAGGTTCCTGTACCCAGTGACCATTCATTTCAGGAGTCTGGATCCAGATACGTGGACTCGGCTTAAACTGGAAATAGACTGTGGCTTGTTCGATGCGTAACTCTTTGGCGAGTTTGGTTTCGATCTGTCGGGTAAAAAATTCGGCAATCAGCTTTTCACGGACAGTGGGATATTCTGCCGGATTAGTAACGTATTCAATGCCGACCCGGTTTTTTAGCCAGTCATCGATATCGACTTCCTGCTGTTTATGATACAGGCGCAGATCGGGATTATTAAGAATTTCCAGTTCCATGGCCAGATAACGCGCATGTTGCTGGATTTCAGGTAAAAACAGGGTACGCCAAAAGAACCACAAGGACATGAACAGGCTAAAACAGACCACAAAAACCACCAGTACCGTGGTACGCATGGCAGCAGAACGCGGCTTGATCTTGTCGAGAAAGCGTTCCCCGCGGGTACGCTTTTTTTCCGAGTAGCTGACAAAATCGGTAAATTTTTGTGGATCGATGGGGTCGAGTTTCACACCAGCTCCCTGTTGGCATTTTCCAAATTGAGCAGTAATAATAATTTGTAATGGAATCTTACTGCTTGAACCTTCGATGGAAGGAGCTTGTTGTGTTACTTTTTTTGAAAAAGTAACCAAAAAACTTTGCCATTCGCTGAACTCGCGCATTTGTATACGAGCCTTTAAAGAAGGGGAGGCTCAGACAGCAGCGAATGGCTTTTAGGGACAATAAATTGGGGTAATCTTTTATCCTAATAAGTTTTTCTTTATTCAGCACCATCTGGAACAAAGACATAACCCACACCCCATACAGTCTGGATATAACGTGCACGCGCTGGGTTTTCTTCCACTAAACGGCGTAAACGTGACACCTGAACATCAATTGAACGTTCCATGGCACCCCATTCACGGCCACGCGCCAGATTCATCAGCTTGTCGCGGGTTAATGGTTCGCGTGGATGTTGAACCAGTGCTTTCAGTACCGCAAACTCACCAGTAGTGAGCGTTACCACTTGGCCTTCACGGGTCAGAGTGCGGGTAGAGAGATCTAGCGACCATGGGCCAAAAGAAACCACTTCCATCTGTTGGCTTGGTGCACCCGGCACTTCACGTACCTGACGGCGCAATACCGCACGAATACGTGCCAGCAGCTCATTCGGGTTAAACGGTTTAGGCAAGTAATCATCGGCACCTGCTTCTAAACCGGCAATACGATCCGAGTCGCTACCACGAGCGGTGAGCATAATGATAGGCGTATCGATATTGGATTGGCGTAAACGACGACAGATACTCAAGCCATCTTCGACCGGAAGCATAAAGTCGAGCACGATCAGAGAAAACAGTTCCCGCTGTAAAAGTCGATCCATCTGCGTGGCATCATGTGCAGTTTTAACCACAAAGCCTTTATCTTCGAGAAAACGCTGTAATAAGGTACGCAGACGAACATCATCATCAACCACCAGGATCCGTTCGACCCGGTCCGTTTCGGTATGTACGGCATCGGCTTTTTCAGCAGGTACAACTAAACTCATGAGATGCTCCTTTATTCTTTATTGTCGTCATAAACAAAAATCAAATAGGCTTTGAGTATACGATTCATTGATATTAATTGACTATGCTCTAAAGCACCAAATATTGCAGTTAAAATCAAGACATAGATACTAAATATATACATCTAAATGAGCAAAAAATACGATTTTAAGCTGGATAAAAAGCAAAGTTCATACAAACTTTATCGGGAAAAGCTGAAAACTGTGGCACTTCATAATATAAAGATGAGGTAAATTAATAAAAACAATGGTGGATTTTATAGACCCGGTCTTTATAATCATGCCATTTAGTACTTATCCTTGTGGGATCAAACACGATGACTGACTTAGTTCAGCAGTTGGCAAAAGAACTTGCCGTACGTCCAAATCAAGTTGAGGCTGCCATCAAGCTTATTGATGAAGGTGCCAGTGTTCCTTTTATTGCACGTTACCGTAAAGAAGTAACGCAAGGCTTAGACGATACGCAACTACGTCAACTCGATACGCGTTTATCATACTTGCGTGATTTGTATGAGCGCCGTGAAAAGGTGATTGAATCACTCAAAGAACAAGATAAATTATCTGATGATTTATTGGCGCGTGTGAATGCGGCCGAAACCAAAAATGCATTAGAAGAAATTTACGCGCCGTACCGCCCAAAACGTACCAGTAAATCATTCAAGGCCAAAGAAGCCGGTTTAGGCCCGATTGCCGAAAAAATCTTTAATGAAGCCGTTGATCCAGCTGAAGCTTTGGCGGGCTTTAGCCATGAAGATTATCCAGATACTGAAAGCCAGCTTGATGCGATCCAGCACATCCTGATTGATGACTGGGCACAAAATATCGCACTGACCACTGAACTTAAAGCGACATTTGCAAAAACTGCCGTGCTGAAAAGTTTAGTTGCAAGTGATGAGAAAAAAGAAGTCGGTAAAAAATTCCGTGATTATTTCGATTTCTCTGAAAACTTGAATAAAGTGCCTTCACATCGTTTATTGGCGATGCTGCGTGGCCGTCAGGAAAACGTTTTAGGCCTGAAAGTTGATGGCGAAGATGATGCTCCATTGGCGCGTATTGAAACTGAATACAATCTTGAAACTGTTCAGCCACAAGCTCGTCAGGATTTCTTGAAGCAAACTGCAAAATTGTTCTGGCTCGGTAAAGTTCGTCCAACGATTGAACATTCATTGCTGACTGAAAAACGTCTGGCTGCTGAAACAGAAGCGATGAACGTCTTTGCTGAAAACCTGCGTCATTTACTGCTGTCTGCACCTGCAGGCGCACGTACCACTTTGGGCGTGGACCCAGGTATCCGTACTGGTGTGAAACTGGCGGTGGTGAACGAGTCTGGTGATGTACTGGCACATAGTACGATTTATCCATTTGCGCCAAAAGATGATAAAGATGGTTCATTAACTGAACTTGCACGTTTATGCCGCGAGTTCAATGTTGACCTGATCGCGATTGGTAATGGTACTGCAAGCCGTGAAACTGAAGCTTTAGTTGCTGAAATGATGGCTGCGAACAGTGATCTGAAAATGACGCGTGTTTCTGTATCTGAAGGAGGTGCATCGGTGTATTCAGCATCTGAACTAGCTTCACAGGAACTGCCTGAACTAGATGTATCTATTCGTGGTGCGGTATCGATTGCACGCCGTTTACAAGATCCACTAGCAGAACTGGTGAAAATCGATCCGAAATCGATTGGTGTGGGTCAGTATCAACATGACGTGAACCAGACCGGTCTGGCGAAAACCTTGGAAGCGGTCGTTGAAGACTGTGTGAACTCAGTGGGTGTGGATGTAAATACTGCATCAGCAGCAATTCTGGGTTATATCGCGGGTCTGAATAAATCGATCGCACAGCAAATTGTGGAATTCCGTAAGGAAAATGGTCGTTTTGACAATCGTCAGTCTTTGAAAAAAGTACCACGTTTAGGCGAGCGTACTTTTGAGCAGGCTGCGGGCTTCTTGCGTATTCAAGATGGTACAGAACCACTGGATGCGTCTGCAGTTCACCCTGAGTCATATGCTTTGGTGAGCAAAATTGTTGAAGCAAAAGCAACGACTGTAAAAGACATCATTGGCAATACTGAAATCATTCGCCAAGTGAATGCAGAAGAATTTGCAGACGAGAAATTTGGTCTGCCGACGATTCAAGACGTATTGGCTGAACTGGAAAAACCGGGCCGTGACCCGCGTCCAGAATTCCGCACTGCTAAATTCCGTGATGACATTACTGAAGTTGCGCAATTGTCTGAAGGCATGCAGCTGGAAGGTGTAGTCACTAACGTGACTAACTTCGGTGCATTTGTCGATGTGGGTGTGCATCAAGACGGTTTGGTACATATTTCTGAACTTGCCAATGAATTTGTCGCTGATCCGCATAAAGTGGTGAAACCGGGTCAAATCGTACAAGTCCGTGTTTTGAATGTGGATGCTGAACGTAACCGCGTGAATCTGTCGATGCGTCCTGAAGGTTCTGAAGCGCCGGCGAAAGCACCACGTCAGCCACGTCGCGAGAACAATGAGCCACGTGGTGAACGTAAGCCTCAGGGTAAACGTCCACAGCAAGGACGTCCGCAAGGTGATCGCCCTGAGGGTAAGAAACCTCAAGCGGCTAAACCACAAGAGCAAAAAATTGGTGGTTTGGGTGCATTGCTATTGCAAGCAGGGATTAAAGGTTCTAAATAATTTTTAGATATCTTTAATTTAAAAAAACCTCCCGATCGGGAGGTTTTTTATTGGATCATTATGAGTTAATCATCGGAACAATCCAGCTAGTAACAATTAATAAAATACCGAGATGCCCCAGTTTTCGTGTCACATAGACCAGCTTAGACGGTGGCTGTTCCAGTCTTTTTGCATATTCTTCCATGCTAATGCCGGGCTTGCCTTTACTGGTAAATAAAAACACCGCCAGGTCGATACAGATCAGAATCGTACCGATATCAGCGACCAGTTCCATCAGGACAAAATCCTGGCTATACAGCGACATGCTGACGCTATAAATCAGATAAATGGCAAAGGCCAGACACAGGTATTGCAGGACAACTAAAAACTTCTGCATAAATCTCAACAGTTCACAAAATTAAAGCAATTATACAAATAATCGGGCAGCTACGGCCAATTACAAGGTCTGCATTACCTCAGCAAAATTCTGCTTCTCGACCAGTTCCAGAAATTCATCGCCCAGACGCTGACTTTCCGCAATACATTGCTTCCAGAGCTGAATGCGTTGGGCCTGGTCCAAACCTTTTAAGTTAAAGTCTTTACGGTCAGGCAAACGACCCAAAGGCAAACTTTGCAGATATTGCTGCGAGGGAGAAAGCAGCAAAGTTCGTGCCTGATTTTCCGGATTTGAGGTACGTTTAAATAACTTGTCAAACCAGCCGGGGGTAATGCTATCGGTAAAATGTGGATACAGCACAATACCTTTGCTCTGAAAGGGCAGGTCAATGTGATAGTCAATCAGGCCACCATCGCGATAATAACCCTGCGGCGCATCCGGAATATTGTTCACCGCTGCCATCACCCCGGGAATAGACGCTGAAGCCATCAACCAGGACAACACACTCTGTTCGGTTAGTGCATGATAATGCGTGGTAAATCCATCTTCAGCGATTTTAAACTGTTCACCGATATTGGGCTGGCTGATCACACGTTGCATGAAATAACGGCTGTGCCGGCGCGCGACTGCGGTCGTTCCAAGAATTCCAGCCACAGAAGCCAGCAACGGCAATGCCTTGTCACTCTGGAAAATATGTTGGGCTTTAATTGAAATGACTGCGAGATGATAATCTGGATGATTGACTAGATCGTTTTCTTTGCCTTGTACCAGATCCAGCAGCATGCCACGGCAAACTTCGCTGACATCCTGACGGGTCATTTTTTTATGAAAATAGAGGTTGGTATAGAGTTCAGCCAAGCGTTCGGTTCCCTGTTGAGCACCATGTGCAGCCATACTGGCAAAGCGCCAACTACCAATCGAAGAACCCACCAAAGTTCTACGCTGAGGTGCACGTGGAAAAAACTCACCAAAAATCGCCTGATCCAGTCCCTGGATACCGATACCTTTGGGGCCACCTGCAGCACCAGGTACAATATCGACTTGTTCGGGTTGCAAACCTTGTTGCAGAATCAGCTCACGTGCCAGATGGCCGGCACGAATCGTCAGAGCAGGCGCACGTTTTTGTAAAATCTGTACCATGGTTGAACCTATACTAGCCAAATGTGTGCTTATTTTAAGCGATAGGTCTTAGGACCCAATGGCAAGATATGTCCTAAGGTGACTTTGGAGTCATGCGATGCCCAGAAAATAAAAAACCTGAACAGTGTCAGGTTTTTTTAAAAGCTCATTTAGTTATTTCGCAATCCGCCAGACGGCCAGTACACTCGCCAGTACAATCAGAATCACCGACACAAACCACGGTGAAATAATCGCAATTGCCAGCAGAATGGCCATGACGCTGCCAAACATCCAGCTACGCTTCTGTTGATGTTCCATTTGCAGGCGCATGCTTTGTAATTCATTGAGCTGTTTGGCATGCCAGGCCGACTGATTTTTTAAACCGTTTAAGCTGTCGATCATCAGGGTCGGTAAATCCTGTGCCCCTAAAAGTAGATCCGGGATTTTCTGTCCTAGTTCTTTCAGGTTCTTTTGCGGATTCATCTGGGCCTTGATCCAGTCCGTCAGAATTGGTTTGGCCAGACTCCAGATATCCAGTTCCGGATAAAGATCGGTTCCCAGACCTTCGACATGGACTAATGTTTTTAGTAACAACATTAATTGAGGTGGAATTTCCAGATGGAAACGACGCGCGATATCCATGACTTCAATCAGAATGCCGGCAAAGTCCAGTTCATGCATCGGTTTTGAGACCATTGGCCCCACACTGCGGCGCATTTCACGAGCCAACGCATCCTGATCAGTTCCCGGTGGAATCCAGCCGGCCTGATGCACCACCTGAATCAGCTGCATAAAGTCGCTGTTCATGACCGCCAGTAGCATGCGTGCTACGGTCATCTGGTCATGCTTGGACAGCTCGCCCATAATCGCGCAGTCCAGCGCAATAAAACGCGGATTGGCCGGATTGATGGTTTCTACAAAGACGTTGCCCGGATGCATATCGGCATGGAAAAAATTATCGCGGAACACTTGAGTAAAGAAGATGGTCAGGCCTTTACGCGCCAGATCGGCACGATCCATGCCCAACCGGTCAAAGGTCGCGATATCTGAAATTGGTACCCCGGTAATACGCTCGGCCACCAGAACATCTTTGCTGTCCATGTAAATTTCCGGCACATACATCATGCTCGAGCCGGTAAAATGATGGCGCATGCGGCGGGTATTATCGGCTTCCAGCGTCAGATCCAGCTCATTCAGAATGATCTGTCGATAATCCTGAATGATTTCCGATAAATGTAGGGCACGTGCTGCTTCCAGACGTTTTTCCAGAAATTGACCGAGCCATTCCAGAATTTCAAAATCCTGCAAAATCTGCTGGCGAATATTCGGACGGGTGACTTTGACCACGACTTCACGGCCATCATGCAGGGCAGCCGTATGTACCTGTGCAATCGAAGCCGCTGCCAGTGGCTGGGTATCGAAACGCGCGAACAGGGTATTTACATCAGCTTTCAGGGATTCCTGAATGCGCATCTTGGCCACGTCATTATCAAATGGCTTGACCTGGTCTTGCAGCAACACCAGTTGCTGTAAAACTTCAGGTGGAATCAGGTCACGACGGGTCGAGAGTAGCTGGCCAAGCTTGATCGCTAACGGCCCCATTTCTTCTAAAGCCAGTTTCAGCTTGAGCGGATTTTTACGTTCACGACTGGACCAGGCGGCCGGATGCATCCGGATGAGGGACAGCACATGCCGGGATTTTTCTGGTAATTCTTCCGCAGGAAACAACGTGTCGAGTCGATAGTGCGCGGCGATGCGCCAAAGTTCGAGTAAACGTGAAACATGCGGAATCATAAAGTTGTGTACCTAGTCTTGAGTAGAATTGTTTGAGGCATCGATTTGAGCCTGAAGCTGCTGGATTTTTGCTTCAACCCGATCTAAATTTTGATTCAGGATACGGGTGTCCTGATTCAGGTCATCCATTTGCCAGCGGGGGGCAAACAGACCGCTGTCTTCTTTTAAGGCATCTTCGGCAAAAAATAATTGACTTTGCAGGGTGCGTTTTAGCTGCTTGGGCAGCAGTTGCAATTTACCAATTTCATGCGCCAGTGTCGGGCCAACCCAGGGGCTTAAATGCGCCGCCAGATCCAGTTCCGCCTGTTGCATGATGCGCTGGATTTCCTGCAATAATTTGTAGTCGCCTTGCAATGGAATATTGCCGACTTCATCGGAAAGCAGCAGCTTGAGTAATTCCACCACATTGCTGACCTGCAAGGTTGCTGTCGCTTCGGTGATTGTCGCGGAACTTGCGTCAAATGGACGTTGTTCAAAGACCGAAGGTGTTTCGGTATGACCGGTTGCCGTTGGTTCCAGACGAACTTTGCCTTCATCAAAAAACACATCAACCGAAAGCTGCGGCGAGGCAATCACCACCCGCAGCATTTTACCGGACAGGGCATTCAGCTGGATGCGAGTAATGGCGTCCAGATCAAGAACATGATGAATCACGCGTTCAACAGCACCGAGTGCCAGAATTGACCACATAGGCAAGGAACCTTAAAGTTTGAAACCGCGGTGAACCGCAACAATCCCGCCAGTCAGGTTGTGATAGTCACAATTCTGGAAGCCGGCATTTTCCATCATGCCTTTCAGGGTGCGCTGATCTGGATGCATACGGATCGATTCAGCTAGGTATTTATAGCTTTCTGCATCATTGGCAATGATTTTACCCATGATTGGCAATGCCGTGAACGAATAAAGGTCATACAGCTTGGAGAATGGCTCAAACACTGGTTTAGAGAATTCCAGAACCAATAAACGGCCACCTGGCTTAAGGACACGATACATTGCAGCAAGTGCAGCATCTTTATCGGTCACGTTACGTAGACCAAAAGAAATCGTTAAAAGATCGAAGCTGTTGTCTGCAAATGGTTCTAAGGTTTCGGCATTGGCCAGAACGAAATCGACATTGGTACAGCCCGCATCAATCAGACGGTCACGACCGACATTCAGCATCGATTCGTTAATATCAGACAGTACCACATGACCTGTCGGACCAACTTCACGGCTAAAGACTTTAGCCAAGTCGCCAGTACCACCCGCGATATCCAGCACATGCTGGCCACGGCGTACACCTGACATATTGATTGCAAAACGCTTCCACAGGCGATGAATACCAAAAGACATCAAGTCATTCATGATGTCGTATTTGCTCGCTACAGAGTGGAACACTTCTGCGACTTTCTGGGCTTTTTCTTCGCTGTTTACAGTTTGATAGCCGAAGTGCGTGGTTGAGCCGACGTTACCCGTATTGGCACCGCGTGGCAGATTATATTTGGGCACAGTACCCGTCACAGGCGTGTCAGTCAGACGTTGTTCTAAAGATTGTTGCTGACCTTGCGGGGTGCCTTGTGGAAGGGGTTCAGTTAAGAATGGGCTCACTTTGTCTGTCTGTTGTGCCGACTCGGGGGTAGGGGTAGGCGTTGTATTTTCATTCGACATTGGAGTCACTCCTAACATATCAATCGGGTTAATCTTGCATTGTCTGCATCATGACAGATTCTAAAGGCTTATTCAGCAATCATGATGCAATTGTTATGAATAATATACAGAAAAATTCACGCTTGGCAGAAATACTCATCGGGTATTTACTGAAACGGTAGCGGATCGCCAGAATGTACTTTCTCGATAATCTGGCGTTCGGTGGCAGTGAACGTGCGTACAAATTTTTCTGCCGATTTGAGTGGCTTCATGGCCAGAAAACCATCCTGCATAAATTCATACATTACCTGAAAGTTATATTTATTCGCCGCGCCCTTACACATTTTAAAGGCGGTATAGACCACAAATGAACGCATGTATTTATCCAGACTCATACCGAGCTGATCCAGCAGAGCCAACTGTTTCAGGCGTGCTTCACCCTGATCCAGCTTCAAATAGGTCAGGCGCATCATCTCGTCAGTCAGCGGTTCATGTGGATGATAATCCTGTAATAACTGAATTGCGACCTGTTCATCGAGCTGTACCGCCAGAATAGCCAGCTCTACACCTGAGGTGCCGGTTTTAATGGCATTTTCCGGAATAACTTTTTCTGCTTTATGCGCATATTTCATCAGCCGGGCAATCTGTTCTGCCAGCGCATCAAAGTCAGCGCCGCCGTAGAGACGGTTCAGGAAATACTCCGACATCAACAGGTTTTGTTTTTCAGCAAAATGGGCGCGATGGGTGCGCTGCATGCGGACTTTCTGCCAGGCCTGCACATCCTGTAAACGGCTTAAAATGTCAGGCCGGGTGTGATAAGCCAGTTGATAATAATGCGCTAACAGATCATCGAGTACGGCAAGTTTGGACATGAGGCTTCAATTATCATTGGAGGATGCAAGAATCTTAGAGGCTGCCGGACAATCCTGCTATGACAAATTGAACAGAGATCGGGCATTTGTATGTCAATCTGTTGTTTAAATAGCCAATTTAATCGTGTGAAAAACGTTGCCAGAGCTATTTTTGCGCTGAAACTCCTCGCTATACTGCAAACAGAATAAAAGATCAGGGTTGAAGATGCGTATGGAACAACCACAATTTCAGTTAATGGATGAAGATCAGCTGTCTGTCGAGCTGATTGATGCCCAATATAATTTAAAAAAGACCCGGGGCCAGAAAAATGCCAAAAGTCTGGTGATTCTGGTGAATGGCATTGAACTGGCCGGCAAGGGTGAAGCGGTTAAACAGTTACGTGAATGGGTCGATCCGCGCTATTTGCGTGTGAAAGCCGATAAGCCTCAGCTAGCCGGCCCGAAGCAGACCTTGTGGCAACCTTATGCACGTTTTATTCCTGCCGAAGGCCAGATCATGGTGCTGTTTGGCAACTGGTACAGCGATCTTCTCGGCAGTGCCATGCAAGCTGAAAGCCCGCTGAGTGATGCACAGTTTGATGAATATCTGCAAGAGATGCAGGCCTTTGAACAGGACCTGAAAAATAACCATGTCGATGTGATCAAGGTCTGGTTTGACCTGTCCTGGAAAGTCTTGCAAAAACGTCTGGATGCCATGGATCCGAGTGAAACTCACTGGCATCAACTGCATGGTCTGGACTGGCGCAATCGCAAAGAATATGACACCTTGCAGCGCCTGCGTCAGCGCTTTACCGAGGACTGGTTCATTATTGATGGCGAAGATGAGCAGCAGCGCGACCAGCAATTTGCCCAGTATATCCTGAGTGCCTTGAAACATTGTCCGGATCATCCTGCCAGAGCCAAGGGAAGATGGAAACAGGCCAAGATTCCCGAGCAGTTAAAACATCCTTCCAAGACTCAAGCCCAGCCAGAAGATTACAAACCGGAACTAAAAAAATTAACCGCGAAGGTCGCCAAAGCCATGCGTTCCGATTCGCGTAATGTGGTGATTCTGTTTGAAGGTATGGATGCTGCCGGCAAGGGCGGCGCGATCAAGCGGATTGTCAAAAAACTTGATCCACGTGAATATGAAATTCATACCATTGCTGCACCAGAAAGATTTGAGCTGAGCCGTCCCTATTTATGGCGCTTCTGGACCAAGCTGCAAACCGATGATGATATCTGTATTTTTGACCGTTCCTGGTATGGGCGGGTATTGGTAGAACGGGTAGAAGAGTTTTCCAGTCCGGCCGCATGGCAGCGAGCTTATGCGGAAATTAACCGTTTTGAACAGAGCCTGGTCAAGCATCAAACGGTGATTGTGAAAATCTGGCTGGCCATTTCTAAAGAGGAACAGGCAGCACGGTTCAAGGCGCGTGAAGATACACCACATAAGCGTTTTAAAATTACTGAAGAAGACTGGCGTAACCGGGAACGCTGGGATGATTATCTGAAAGCGGCAGCCGATATGTTTGAACATACTTCGACTGAGGAAGCGCCTTGGCACATTATCGCGTCTGATGATAAACATACCGCACGGGTCGAAGTATTAAAGGCTATTTTAAAACAGCTTCAGGCAGAATAATCTGCCTGAAGTAAGAGTGTCTAGAGGGCTGCAAAAATTCAGCTCACCCGGATTTTAACCTTGCGCCACCTGTTTTTGCTGGATATTTTTAGCTGCACGGTAGCATTCCTCTACATGTGCTTCAGCAATCTTTTTCATGACAAAATAGCCCAGACTTGCCGCCACCAGTTGGCCGCCCAGCGGAATGAATTTTGTGACTTGCTTTGTGATCACTTTCGCTGCAACATTGTTCAAAGATTTTTTAACTGCCGTACGTGCGACCACCAGACCAGAAAATTCTACGCCGCGTTTACGCAACTCATTCCAGTGCACCTGACGGGTTTTTGGATCATAGACACTGATCTGGTCAGGCGCCAGGCCGAAGCGGGCATTGATCTCGGGAATCAATTGCGACAAGATACCGATATCAATGACCACGTCCATAAACGGCACTGGAATAACCGCAGCACCGGCAGAATAATAGGCGCGTTTTTTGGTGAGTTCCAGGCACTCGGCGCGGATTTGTTCTAAATCTAGGCTCGGATCGAGACGTTCAGGAATTTTATCTAATTTCATGGGCACTACCTAAGCTCTATGTTGTTTTTTTCTATTCAAGCATCTTTAAGATGCTTTTTTCAAAGAAATTTTTCGACTGAAGTGTGGTTTTAAAGTGTCATAGAGCGCTCGGGATGTATAGTAAATAATCTTTATCGTTTTGTAGTAAAAACCACATTCAGCAGTTCAGGGGAACCAATGGCCATCCATGTTATTCAGAGTCAACGTATTGATGTGCTTTTGGATAGTATGCTGCGTATTGTCAACCAAACTGCCCGGAATCCATTTGAGGTGTTACAAACCCGGCATTTTATTGTGCCATCTCCGGCTGTAGAAACTTGGCTGACCCAGAAAATTGCCGAGAAAAAAGGCATTAGCGCCAATACCCAGTTTCATCACCGGATTCGCGCCTTTCAATGGACCTCTTATCAGTGGGTATTGAATGCTCCCAAAGAAGTGGAGCAGGTCCGTGAAGCCAATATTCCGCGTATTATCATCAAATGGCGCGTGTTTCAGGCGCTACGAAAATGCATTCTGCCTGAACAGATTCCTTTAGACGTCGATCATCCGCTGTATTCTATTGTGAAGCGGATTTATGACAGTGCTGACCGGCTGGAGCAGGGTACAGAGAAGCAGCTGAAAAAACAGAGCATGCTGTACTGGGTAGCCGAGCAGGTGTCGCGTTTGTTTAGCCATTATATGGATTATCGCGGTTATTGCGCGCGTAACTGTCCTCCAAACAACTGTGGTTGTCCGAGTAACTGGTTAGAGTCCTGGGGGCAGGATATTGCGCTCGATATCGAGCAAATGATCTATAGCCCCAAAGATGAAAATGGTCATGAGATGCAGGTGGCGGATTTTGTCAAGATTCAGGCGCGTGAACTGGAAGCTTGGCAACGCTGGTTGTGGCAGCATGTATTTCAGGATGATTATGCCAAAATCCTGGAGATTGAACGCCTGTATTGGGAGCGGCTGGAGAATGCAGAAACCCGCGCTCAGGCTCTAAAACGACTGCCGGCCCAGATTGTGGTATTTAGCCTGCTGGAACTGCCACCCAGCCAGCTGGATTTTTTACGCCGTTTGGGGCAATACATTGATATCTATATTTTTCACTTCAACCCTTCGCAGGAATACTGGGCGGACAGTGTCGATCCTGACTGGAAAGCCAGATTTGATTTGCAGCGGGAAGAGCGCTTTATTCAGCGTTTTGAAAAAACCCGTCAACGTAAACCGAATGATGCGGAAATAAAAGACTTCAGGATCAAGCAGCTGAACTTTAATGCCGAAGACCGGGAATCGCGGCATCCGCTTCTGACCCGATTCGGCAAGCAGGCACGGGATCATTTTTCTCTACTCTCTAAACTGTCTTCGGGGGAAGAGGGTCTCTGGGCTGATGTCTTTGTCGATGAATATCAGGACAGGCTGCTGGCCAAAATCCAGTCGGATATCCTGTATTTACTCGAGCCTGAACAGCATCAATATGCTTTAAGCCCTGATGATGATTCGGTACAGATTCATGTCTGTCATTCTTCATTACGTCAGCTAGAAGTCCTCAAAGAACAGCTGATTCACTGGCTGGCTCAAGATACTCATGACGCGCCGCGTCAGCCGAGTGATATTCTGGTGTTGACGCCAAGTTTGAAAGAACTGGAACCGGCAATTCGCAGTGTCTTTGCGCCGCCACCACGTGAGCATGAGACTGGCAGCAAACGCCTGCAGAAAGATAACCTGTATTTACCGATCCAGATTGCCGGGGTGTCGCGTCTGGATGTCAGCAACGCCTGGCGCGCGGTACTGGGCCGGATTCAGTGGGTACGGCGCCGTTTCAGTATTGAGGACTTTGCCGACTGGCTTAGCCTGAATGCGACCCAACAGTATTATGGTCTGGACTATAGTCAGGTAGAGCGGATGTTGCAGTTGCTGACAGATGCTGGCTTTAAGCGTGGACTGGACCAGCAGCATTTACAGCAAAGCCTCAGCGCAGGCGATGAGGATTACCGGTTTAGCTTTAAATTCGCGCTGGACCGTCTGGCGTTGGGTCTGGCGATTCCTGAACATACCCTATTTCAGGATACCTTGAGTTATGCCAAGGTTCTGACCAGTGATTTTCCGTTGATATCGACCCTGATCCGGATTTATCAGGATCTGGTACAGCGCCGTGACTGGCTGACTTTACATGAAACCGGACAACGCACGCCAGTCAAAACTTGGCTGGAATATCTGCGCACCGACCTGAACGAGTTCCGTGATGCCGGGGTAGAATCACTCAAAACTGTTGCCGAGATTATCGACAAGCAAATGCGGATGCTGACCTTGGCCGATTATCATGACCAGGATGATCCGCATGCCAGTCAGGAACTGGTGGCACTCAGTCTGCCTCTGCCTTATGTGCTGGAAGAAATTCAGAATACCCTGGAGATGCAGCTGGATCAGGCCGAACCGACCGGACAGATTACTTTTAGCCAGATTGGTCAGATCCGGCCATTGCCTTATAAACTGGTGGTGATGCTGAATCTGGATAGCGGTAAATTTCCGAGCCGTAATCAACAGGTTCCGTTTGACCTGATGCGCAGCCTGAAGCCGCAACTCGGTGACCGTTCCCGTCTGGATGACGAGCAGGGCGCCTTTCTGGATGCCTTGCTGCTGGCACAGGAAAATCTATGGCTGTTCTATAATGGCTTTGATCTGGAGGATGGTGAGGCTCGCGATCCATCCACTGCCTTGCAGGAACTGGTTCAACATATCGCGCTGATCTGCCAGTCTGAACAGCCGGATGTCGAAGTCGATCCGATGGTGGATATTCATGGTCTATCGGTCGCTCAACATATCCAGCAGCTTTATCATGTACATCCCTTGCAGCCTTTTGATCCAGCCGGATTCGCAGATATGCAGACACCACGTTATCAGGATCAGTGGTTTGCAGTGGCAGAATATATCCGCAGCGCCGAAGGCAAACGCAGCAGCTGGATTAATGCACATTATCCGGCACTAGAACAAAAAGAAATCCGGGTACTCAAAGGTGATGAATGGATCCGCGATATGATTTTCCCGGCACGTCTATTCCTGAAAAGTGTCGGGGTTTCCACGATTCGCTATGCCGATTTGCCGAGTTCCCGGGAACCCTTATTATTGAACAAGCTGGAACAGTATCAGGTGCGGGATTTCCTGTTACAACAAGAGCAGGAGATTGAGCCAAACCTGATGCTAGACCGTTTGCCGGTGGGCAAAACCCAGCAAGCCACCTGGCTGGGCAGCCAGCAGGAACAGCAGTTATTGCAAGAACGTTTGCTACAGTTGGGCAAAGAACTGACGCCAGTCACCCAACAATCCCTGCAGTTCAGTCCTGAACTGATCATTCATATAAACGTGCCTCAGGTTCCACACAGCAGCTACTGGCTGAGTATGCAATCCTCTTCGGCCTCGGAAAAACGCCGTGCCCAGATCTGGCTGGAGTATCTGCTATGGCTGGCTTACTTGAATGACGATGCACGCTCACCAGAACTGGAGCGCATTGTCATTTTCAGTAATAAAACCCTGAAGTTTTCTGGCTTGAGTTCGAGCAAGGCACATGAGTATTTGCAGCTCTGGTTAAAGGCGTGGGAAATTGGTCAACAGCAGCCGCTGGTCTTGCCGGCAGAATTACTGATGAAAAAAGAGTGGCAGTGGGCCGAGAATGAACAGGGTAAAATGACCATTGTGGAAATGCAGGAATTGTTGGAAGCCTGGAACAACAGTTATAGTCCTAAAACAGCTAAGCCATTGACTTCGAATGAATCTAGTGTCTTGCATCAGGATTGGCAATTTATTTTGCAAGATCAGGATCCGGATCTGGCCTTGCAAAACTGCTGTCATGATTTTGCCCATGGCCTGTATGCACCAATTCATCAACATCTGGAATGGGTGAAATAGCCGTATGACTTTCTTAAAGCAGCAGACGCAAACAGCCATTTCTACCAATCCGATTCAGGACATGAAGTTTCGGGGCCTACACTGGATTGAAGCCTCGGCAGGCACCGGCAAGACCTATACGCTATCCAGTCTGATGGTGCGGATTTTTCTGGACCAGTATTATCCGCATCAGGTGATTGCGACGACATTTACCCGTAAGGCCACGGCTGAACTGAAAAACCGGGTACGGCTTCGGGTCGAGGAAACGCTGGCTTATATCCAGCGTCATCAGCAGCTCAATTCAGTTGAAATTACAGCAAAAATCCAGAATGAAACCGATCCTTTATTTCAGCAGGTACTGAAAGATTATGGTTCACGACTGGATTATGCCCGTCGCCGTTTACGTCTGGTGTTGAACCAGCTGGATGAACTGTTTGTCGGCACCCTGGACAGCTTTAGCCAGAAACTGTTACGTGAATTTGCCTTTGAAAGTGGCAAGATTGAACGTGCAGAACTGACCGAAGATCAAGATCTGTATATCCAGCAGCTGATTCATGATGTGCTGCGTGACTGGATCCAGCAGCAGCCGCAATATATGGTCAATCATCTGTATGTCCAGAATCTGCTGAAACCGGTGGAGCATTATACCGGGCTGGTGCGTGATGCCCTGAATTTCAGCAAGCAGCATTTTCGGAAGATCGAACCGGCTGAATGTGACCTGAACAAATTGGAAGCCTGCATCAGTCAATTAGTGAATATTCAGGAGCATGATCTTGCCGTCATGCGGCGTTATTGTCAGGAAAGTCCGAAGTATTTTCACAAGAGTTTTTTGACCAAGTTAACCGAAATTTGTGAAAACTTTATGACCTGGAGCGCAGCCCTGAAAACTCAAGGAACAATGAGTTTCTTTGATGCTGAATTGCAGCCGATTTTACTGAATCTGTGCCATTTGCGCCGCAAGAAAACCGATTTCCAGCCGACCACTCAGGTCTTTAACAAAAGCTGTCCGGATGCAGAGCAGCAGCTGATTTTGCAACATAGTCTGATCGTGGCAATTGATGCGCTGTGTGAGGTCAAACAGTATCTGGATGAGCAGCTGCAACAGCTTACGACCTATCTGGAATTTCATATTATTCAAAGTGTGCAGACCCGTTTGCCACAAACCTTGCAACAGCAGGGTGAAACCACTTTTTCCCAGCAAATCCGTACATTGGCGGAAGCATTGCAAGGCCAGCAGGGACAGCGTTTTGCCCAGTTTGTACAGGCACGTTATCCGCTGATTCTGGTCGATGAATTTCAGGACACCAATCAGGATCAGGATGATCTGCTGGCCAAGATCTGGCGTGATGCCAACCGGGTGCAGTCCGGCTGCATGATTATGGTCGGTGATCCGAAACAGGCAATTTACGGTTTCCGTGGCGGCGATATGCTCACCTATAACAAGGCACATGCCGATGTGCTGCATAAACAGGGCCGCGAATATACCCTGATGCAGAACCATCGGTCAGTCAAACCACTCGTAGAAGTGGTTGATGCGCTGTTCCAGCGGCAAATGGATTTTGGCGAACAGGTGCAGTACACCTTGATTCAGGCCGGTAGCCGGCCACATCCGGATTTAATCGACAGTGGTGCCTGCAATCCACAGCCGCTACGATGGATTCAGCTAGGTGAAGCCGATGTAGAAGCCGATCAGGTGGCCTGGAAAATCCGTGCATTGCTGAATCAGTCCGCCCAGCAACAATTGTACTTTCAGCAGCAGGAGCATCAGCAAAACCTGAGTGCAGATGATATTGCGGTGTTGGGATTTGGGCATTTTGCTCTGGAACAGGTGAAGCAGCGTCTGCAGCGTATGGGCATTCCCTCCTATAAAGAATCCAAACAGAGCGTGTTTGCCAGTCCCATCGCTCAGGATGTCGCGGCCGTATTGACGGCGATTATGGATCCTTTCAATGAGGCCAAGGTCAAGCGGGCTTTACTAACCCGTCTGCTGGGCTTCAATCTGAAAAAACTGATTGATTTGCAAAGCCAGAGTGAAGGCCTCAGTCGCTATATTGCGGATCTGGATATAATTCGGGAAATGTGGTTTGAGAAAGGCTTTTTGACCGCCTGGAATTATGCACTGAACCTGTTTCAGGTCTGGACCAATCTGGTGGCCAGTCAAAGTCTGGACAATGAGCGGGTGGTGGTCAATCTGCGCCATCTGACCGAGATGCTGAGCCAGCAGAGTGAATATTATCAGGGGGCGCAAAAACTCTATCACTGGTATTTGCGCCAGCTTCAGTCACCTTCAGGCAAGGACAGCGAAAAAGAACGCAAGCTGTCTGGGGATCATGGGGTGCAGCTGATGACCATTCATGCCTCCAAAGGGCTGGAATTTAAAGTGGTGTTTTTATTGGGAGCAGATGCTGCTTTTGATGTGAATAAAGGCAATCTGAATTTTTCCCTGTCTGCGCCTGAACAGGACAACATCCTGGAACAATCCCGGGTGATTGCAGTCAATCACAAGAATTTGCATGAGCAGGCGATTCTGCAAAATGCAGCGCGTAATGCTGCCGAAAACCACCGGCTCTGGTATGTGGCGCTGACCCGTGCCAGTCACCGAGTATATGCCATGCTGCAGGATCAAAACGCACAGTCCGATTCGGGGCTGGCCTTCTGGCGTGGTCAGGGAGATCAACTGTTTCAACATGCTTTAAGTCTGGTCGAGCCGCCTCTGTCTCAGGAGCCACCGCGCCTGGTCGAGCAGTCGAACCATCATCAGGTCGACATGCGGGCGCAACCTTTGCCAGAGCGGCAGTTTTATCCGCGAACCAAAACCAGTTTTACGGCTTTGTCACAGCATCAGCTACATGGACATATCTTGCAGGACGATCTGGTCACGGCTTATGAACAGCCCGACAGTGCTGCCGATGAAATTCATTTTACCGGTCTGGAAGAACAGCCAGCAGCTGTGCCCCTAGACTGGATTAGGCTGAATTTTCCTAAAGGCACCGTAGCCGGAACATTCTTGCACAGCATTTTTGAACATATTGATTTTCAGGACAGCAGTTACTGGAATCTGGAAATCCGGCGCCGTTTTAAAAATACCGCACCGCAAATCTGGCAGGAACTGAAAGAAAAATTTGAACAGGCTTTTCATATACGTAGTGTACTAGAACAGGCTTTTTCCCTGCATTATCAGGCCGCTGTGGTGAATCTGCGAACCCTGTTTCAGGCCACAGCTCAGGCAGATTTCAAAGCCGAGGAATTGCGTCATAGTATGCAGCGCGTATTGTCCAGCCTGAACTATAAGTTATTGACCGGAATTCGCCTGCATGACCAAAGCAAAGCTTATCGCCAGCAATGGCAGCAGCTGTTTCACTCGGCACAACAGCTCGATCGTTCGGGTCTGCTGGAATTTTTAGATCAGTTTCGAGTGTATTTCGATGGGCTGGAGGATGACTCCTTTATCCAGTTTTTTGAACAGGAAGTGGCCCAGCTCACACGCCCTGCAAGTACTGAATCACTGAATGTGGACAATATTTTCCAGACTGCATTTGATGGCTTGCTGGACGAGATCACAGAAGATATTTTGCTGAACCTGGTGCATGACTGGGTACATGACATTCTGGCCACTCCGATTCAGGCAGATTTTGCCTTGGCACAGCTGGAGGCTAAACAGTATCTGTCAGAATTTCCTTTTTATCTTTCCTTGATCGATGCCCCTTTGCAGATTCGGCAAATCCATCAGCTTTTTCTCGAACATGACATTGTCATGAGCGATTTTAATGAAGCTAAGTCGGCACGTTATCTGACCGGTTCCATCGATCTGGTGTATTTCGATGGCCAGCGCTACCATATTGCCGATTATAAAAGTAACTTCCTCGGACCTGATCAGCAGCACTATAGTGCTGAGGCGATTCAGCAGAATATGAGCCAGTCCAGTTACTGGTTGCAGGCCGCTTTGTATCTGGTGGCGCTGCATCGTTATCTGAGTGCCAATATGGAGGGTTATTCGATTCAGCAGCACTTGGGCGGCGCGACCTATCTGTATTTGCGCGGGGTGAATGGACAGGCGCAGCAAGGAGCTTATCATTGGCAACCCGATATCGAATTTATAGAAAAACTGGATCGAATATTGGGCTATTTTGAGCAGAAAAAATCAGCTTGACTTTGCAGTTTTATAAAATATATCTCTGTACACGACAAAAATAGATAACTCATTGAAATAATGTCATAATAATTGTTTTCTAACGACGAATACTATGACACATCTCAATGAGTTATATCTTATCTTAAACAAATATCTAAAATGGAACAAGTCACATTTAAAGTGCTTTGCGCTCATCATGCTTGTGATTATTTTAAAGCAAACATGTAATCTTTCTTCTGCATCTAAAGCCTTGCCCATCAAGTGCTTACCACAATCATTTTATCGACGTATGCAGCGCTTCTTTGCAGGTCAGTATTTTGATTATCGTCAAATTTCTCAGTTGATTTTCAATATGTTTTCATTCGACCAAGTGCAACTGACTTTAGATAGAACCAATTGGAAATGGGGAAAACGAAATATTAATATCCTGATGCTCGCAATCGTTTATCGTGGAATAGCGATACCTATCCTTTGGACATTGCTTAATAAACGTGGAAATTCAGATACGAAAGAGCGTATTGCTTTGATTCAACGCTTTATAGCCATTTTTGGTAAAGACCGTATTGTGAATGTGTTCGCAGACAGAGAGTTTATCGGTGAGCAGTGGTTTACATGGTTAATTGAACAAGACATCAACTTCTGCATTCGTGTTAAAAAAACTTCATTGTCACCAATCATTTAGGAAAGAATCATAAAATTAGTGATTTATTTCGCCATCTTAAAGTTGGTCAAATTGAATGTCGTAAACGACGGATTTTGGTTGGTCGGGTGAAACTATATATAAGTGCACTACAGTTAGAAAATGGAGAGCTTTTACTCGTCGTTTCTCCTCAGTTTAATGCCAATGCTATTCAGGATTATGCATTACGCTGGGAAATTGAAACCTTATTCAGTTGTCTCAAAGGACGCGGGTTTAATCTTGAAAATACGCGCTTGACAGACCCTAGACGAGTGAAAAAATTGATTGCGGTGTTAGCTATAAGCTTCTGTTGGTGTTACTTAACGGGTGAATGGCAACATGATCAAAAAAAAGCGATAAAAATAAAGAAGCATGGACGACTCTCAATGAGTTTATTTCGCTATGGTTTAGACTATGTTCAAATGGCGATTCAGCGTTTAATTGGTTTTGGGAAAAAAGAAGAGTTTAAGGAAATTTTGGCAATTTTAAGAAGGCAGAACCCTGATAGGATAAGGGTTCTGTGAAATTTGTCGTGTACAGAGAAAATATATAGAGATTAAACAGAAAATTATCCTGTGGATAACTTTGAGGATAACTGTGTGGAAAATGAGCAGAATCACGTGTCACAGCAAGACTCCAATTTAATGGCTTGGATTGACTATCTGTGTCAGCCGCCGTTTAGTACGGCTACATTTGATCCGGCAGCAAAAATCTTGATCGAGCAATTGCTTGAAGCGATGCAGGCGGGGGATAGCTGTATCGAAGTTGATCCTCGGCAGGTTGTCTTATTACACAATCTGGTTCTAGACCGCCGTCAGCAAAGTACAGGAATTGCGCCGTTTATTTTTGCAGATCAGCATTTATATTTGTACCGCTACTGGCAGCTAGAGCAGGAGGTAGCCGCACATATTGCACGAATTAAAACCCAGCCGGTTGCCGCCATTCATTTATCTGAACGTGATCGCAGCCTATTGTCAGATCCACAGCAGCAAAAAGCCCTGCATATGGTGGCGCAGCAAGCCTTAAGCATTATTACCGGCGGTCCGGGGACTGGTAAAACCTATACGCTGGCACATATGATTGCGGTGCTATATGAAGCCTTGCCGCATATACGGATCGCTATGGCAGCGCCTACGGGAAAGGCTGCACAGCGAATGAAAGAAGCACTGCAAAAAGCCTTGCACAGTGAAGCGTTACAACAGTTTGAGCTAGAAGCATTAAAACAGTTGCAACCGGTGACCCTGCATCGCTTACTAGGTTTGGGTACTCGCGGACAGCCACGCTTTCATGCCAAACAGCCTTTGCCCTATGATGTGATTGTGGTCGATGAAGCCTCGATGCTGGATTTGAATCTGTCACAGATGTTGCTGGCCGCCGTACCGTCTCATGCACGGCTGATTTTACTCGGTGATGCAGACCAGCTGGCTTCTGTGGATGTCGGAACGGTACTGGCAGATTTACAGCAAGTAGTGACTCTGGAAGATAACCGAGTCAATTTAATCACCACGCGACGTTTTGCGCCAGGGGCCAAGATTGGCGCAATAGCGGAGTTTATCCAGCAGAATCATGAGCCTTCTCACGTCTTGCAAAAATTTGAGCAGCAAATCGTGGCAGCCAGTGAGTTACAGGCGATCGATTTGGATCAGGTGAAGATCGACCAGTTGCAGTTACAATACCTGCTCGCTGGTGCCGAACAGACCGCGCATAATTTGAATCAGTATTATGACCAGCTGATGTATGGTTATCAGGCTTATGTACAGGCCATAAAAACAGAACGAAACTCAGCTGATTTTGAACACTATGTGCAACAGGTGGTCAAAACTTTTGATGATTACCGTATTTTAACGGCAATCCGTTCTGGTGATCTGGGGCTGCTCAAGATCAATCTACAGATTGAACAACGTTTTTTAGCAGCCCAAGGTCAGTTGAAACAGGGCGACTGGTATGTCGGACGACCCGTCATGATGAGCTATAACGACTATCAGTTGGGCCTGTCCAATGGTGATATTGGTATCTGTTTTTTACGTGAGCAATCTGGTCAACGTCAGTTTGAAGTGTATTTCCCGAGTCTGGAAAAATGGGTATTAGCCACCCGTTTACCTAAAAGTATTGAAACCGCTTTTGCGCTGACCATTCATAAATCTCAAGGTTCAGAATTTTCCCATACGGCAGTGGTGCTGGATCAATATGCAAAAAATTTATTGAGCAAAGAGTTGATTTATACTGCAATTACTCGAGCCAAAAAAGTGGTCAGTTTATTGGTAGATTATGATGCTTTTACACAAGCACTTTGTGTTAAAACTACCCGGAAAAGTGGTTTGAGCCAAAAAATCATTGAACAATCTAGTAATTTAATTGGCAAAAATAATCAAATCTTGTAGGTAAAAGCTTACAAGGATTCAGGAAATTGACGCATAGAGCTTTTGCTCGGTTTTTGAGAAGATTGGTTCTACAAAATAACTCAACACGGAAAGTTGAGCATAATCGCATAATGATAATAATAATGTCGGTAGACAGCGAACTTACAGTGAAGTAAGTGAAAGAGGAAACTTACAGCCGCTAAGCCTTGTAGTTTTGGGAGAGACTACAAGGCTTTTTTATATCCTGATTTTTTTATAGGAAGCTTGCTGGATTTTTACCCTAATTTCTTAGCAAAAATTTTCAGCTCTAGCCAGTAAACTTAAGTAAATAGCGTTAAATAAAACAGGAGCTGTGTAACATTATGCAAATTTTCACTTGGTGATGTACGAAATGGCTTACAGCAAAATGAGGCAAATACCTCTAGTTGTCTGGTGGGAATATGGCAAAATCTACCACACAAGGAAGATGATTTTTCAACAGGATGTTTGAAAATAATAATAAGCGTAAAACGCCATAATAATAAAATAAATAATAATGATAAGAGAAAGAACTACAGCGCCAAAAAGCCCGAGTTTACTCGGGCTTTTTTTTATCCATTTTCTATGGGGAGTAGCTGAAGATTCAAGCGAGCTAAAGGGTTTGCGGGCTTTTCAAAGGAGTTTCTATATTTAATTTATTCTGGATTTATTTCATTAAAATAATGCAAAACCTGAATCTTTAAGGAACAAGAGTCATCGGATCTGAGCTGTATCAATGAGCAACCAAAACCATGCAAAAATCTGGATCTATTTTTGCAATTTGATGCGTTTTCCCTTAAAATATGCAACTTGCTGTAGTGATGCACGGCAGTCAAGGTTTTGAATTCTCATCACTTTGATTTTTATCAAAATATACAAGCATCTCGGAGAAATCGAATGGCTTTAACTAACGCAGATCGCGCAGAGATCATGGCTAAATTCGCTCGCGCTGAAAACGACACTGGTTCACCAGAAGTTCAAGTAGCTCTTTTAACTGCTCAAATCAATGACTTACAAGGTCACTTCAAAGAGCACAAACACGACCACCATAGCCGTCGCGGTCTAATCCGTATGGTTAACCAACGTCGTAAACTACTTGACTACCTTAACGGTAAAGACCACGGTCGTTATGTAGCATTGATCGGTGCTTTAGGTTTACGTCGTTAATTCGATTTAAACTTTATTTTCGGGTGTATTGCATGCTTTGTGCTGTATTACTGAAAACTAAAGTCGGCTTAGCTTTGCGCTGAGCCAGTGGAAGGGGCGAATGTTTCGCTCCTTCTTTGTGTTTAAAAATAGTATTTAATCTGGTGAGGTCGGCTTCTAAGCTTTGTCATTTACTCGTCCATATGGTCATGAATGCCAAACCTTAGGGGTCTCCACTAGAATAATTGTTCACAAGAACTAGGAAAAAATAAAACATGTCAATGTTTAATATTATTCGTAAAGAATTCCAATTCGGTCAGCACAACGTTATCTTGGAAACAGGTCGTGTTGCCCGTCAGGCAAACACTGTTGTGATCACCATGGGCGGCGTACAAGTACTTGTTGCTGTTGTGGCACAGCCTAAAGCAAAAGCAGGTCAAGACTTCTTCCCATTGACTGTAAACTATCAAGAAAAGCAATATGCTGCTGGTCGTATCCCGGGTGGTTATGGCAAGCGTGAAGGCCGTCAGTCTGAAGCTGAAACTTTGATTTCACGTCTGATTGACCGTCCAATTCGTCCATTGTTCCCAGAAGGTTACTTCAACGAAATTCAAGTAACAGCCACTGTTATTTCTTCTGACAAAACGATGGATGCTGACATTGCTGCAATGTTAGGTACATCTGCTGCATTGTCTATCGCTGGTACACCTTTCCGTGGTCCAATTGGTGGCGCACGTGTGGGTTTAATCAACGGTGAATACATCCTGAACCCGAACCTTGAACAACTTAAAGAGTCTGATCTTGATCTTGTCGTTGCAGGTACGGAATCTGCAGTACTGATGGTTGAATCTGAAGCGAAAGAGCTTTCAGAAGACCAAATGCTGGGCGCTGTATTGTTCGGTCATGACGAAATGCAAATTGCGATCCAGGCGATCAAAGAATTTGCTGCAGCTGCAGGCGCGGTTGAGTCAACTTGGGTTGCTCCAGTTAAAAACGAAGAACTTCTTGGTAAATTGAAAGAAGCATTCGAAGCGAAAATCTCTGAAGCTTACACGATTGCAGTGAAACAAGACCGTTATGCGGCACTTGACGCGCTTTATGCAGAAGCAGTGGCACAGTTCGTTCCTGAAAATGACGAAACGGGCATTGCAGAAGAAGTAAATGAGCTGTTCGAAGACCTTAAATACCGTACTGTACGTGACAACATCCTGTCTGGTAAGCCACGTATCGATGGTCGTGATACCAAAACTGTTCGTGCAATCGACGTACAAGTAGGCGTATTGGATCGTGCTCACGGTTCTGCATTGTTCACACGTGGTGAAACTCAGGCCTTGGTCACAACGACTTTGGGTAATACACGTGATGCCTTGATGGTTGATACCCTTGCTGGTACCAAAACTGACAACTTCATGTTGCACTATAACTTCCCTGCATACTCTGTAGGTGAAACAGGTCGTGAATCTGGTCCTAAGCGTCGTGAGATTGGTCATGGTCGTCTGGCACGTCGTGGTGTTCAAGCTGTACTTCCTGCGGCTGACCGCTTCCCGTATGTGATCCGTATCGTATCTGACATCACTGAATCTAACGGTTCGTCTTCAATGGCATCTGTATGTGGTGCATCACTTTCTCTTATGGATGCCGGTGTTCCACTTAAAGCACCAGTTGCAGGTATTGCGATGGGTCTAGTGAAAGAAGGCGAGCGTTTCGCAGTTCTTTCTGACATCTTGGGTGATGAAGATCACTTGGGCGACATGGACTTTAAAGTAGCGGGTTCTGCAAACGGTATTACTGCGCTACAAATGGACATCAAGATCGAAGGCATCACTGAAGAGATCATGGAATCTGCATTGAACCAGGCTTATGCGGGTCGTATGCACATCTTGAATGAGATGAACCAGGTGATTTCACGTGCGCGTCCTGAAATTTCGATGCACGCACCGACATTCCAGGTGATCAACATCAACCCGGATAAAATCCGTGATGTGATCGGTAAAGGCGGCGCGACCATTCGTGCGATCACTGAAGAAACTAAAGCAGCGATCGATATCGAAGATAACGGTACAGTTCGCGTATTTGGTGAAACTAAAGCGGCTGCGCAAGCTGCAGTTGCCAAGATCCAGGCACTTACTGCTGAAATCGAGCCAGGTACAATTTACGTGGGTAAAGTAATTCGTATCGTTGAATTCGGTGCGTTCGTAAATATTCTTCCAGGTACTGATGGCTTGCTTCACATCTCTCAAATCTCAAACGAACGCATTGCGAACGTGGCAGATGTATTGAAAGAAGGTCAGGAAGTGAAAGTACAGGTTGCGGATGTTGATAACCGTGGTCGTATCAAATTGACGATGAAAGACATCGAACAAGTTTAATTCTTAAACTATTCACATGGGAAAACTCATGTGAATAACAATAAAAAAGCCCTGAGATTGGTCAAAGTGTTTACTTTGGCTGGCTCAGGGCTTTTTTATGCCTTCAATAAGATTCTGCTACGCAAATAAAGACTGATTGGATTGCTTAAGTCTTCGGCTCGGCTCATAATTTTAAGACGGATAGATGGGGAAGGCCTAGCTCTATCCTGCAACAACAAAAAGCAGAATTGTGAATAGAGAATTGTCTTAATGCAGGTTTATTATTTTTACCAACATCCGACCGAACATCATATTTTTGTACAAAAAGAGCCTATTGCTCAAGCCGAACCTGAATTTATCTGGATCGACTATACCCGGGCAGATGTGGTTAATCGGGCTGAGACTTGGCAAAAAGAAATAGAACAGCAGACCCATTTATACCTAAACGAATTGCATGTAAACGATATTCTTAATTTAGAACATCCTTGTGTATTTGATAGCATGGATGACTATGAGTTGCTTATTTTTCGCAAGCTGATTACCCCGGATGATGACATCGAGAGCGGTGAGCAGGCGCTGGAACAGCATGAAAAAGTATTTGGTCTGGCGACTACTCCGATTAGTTTTATCATGACTCCTCAAGTGCTGATTACAGTACGTGAGCAAGGCAATAAAGCAATAAAAAATTATATTTCCCGTATTGAAACCCATGTGATCCGTTCCACTCAGGAACAAAATAAGTCACGAAAACTCCCGATGACCCCGCTGGATTTATCGTTACGTTTGCTGAATAGCATGGTGGATGGTTATTTGGATTTACGTGTGCCTTTAACCCGACGGGTTGAATTCTGGCAACAGGAGTTATTACAGGGGCATCGCCGCTTTACTAAATGGAACCAGTTATTGCAAGAAAGCATATCTTTTCAACAAGTGGAAAATCTCTGTGAAGAGCAAATTGATACCTTGCAAGAACTGCGAGATGAAATTATCGATAATTATCCACACCTGAAAGGTAAGAAGAAGTCGGAACGGCAGGATATTATGCTGGTCCGAATGAATGACCTGGTCAGCCATGTAGAGCGCATCCAAAAACACACTGTTCGTTTGCGTGCCTCGATTCAGGCGGCTATCGACCTGCATTTTTCAGCCATTGCCAATCAGACCAATGAAAATATGCGCATCTTGGCGATAATTACCGCTATTTTTGCACCGCTGACCTTATTGACCGGGATTTACGGGATGAACTTTGAATTTATTCCGGGGGCGAAATCTCCTGTCGGGTTCTGGAGTATGTTAATGATCATGTTCATTAGCACGGTATTGCTGGTGTATTATTTCTATCGCAGACATCTGGTCGGCCGAGGGGAGCGCAGTGTGATTGATCTACTGGCACAACAGCATAAGAATCAACACGTGAATCTGTTCTGGTTCCTGGACTATGAGCCGATTAAGCAATCAGTGAAAGAGACCATGAAAGAAGTTGAAAAGCTGACCAAATTAAAATAGAGCTACCTTTATCAATCGATATTTATAAAAGTTGTCCTATTTTTCAAGCACACGTAGATCAGTGGACTTCAATTTTAGATTAGCTCTGTAGAAATCAACACTCTGTTCTGCTGATCACTCAACTTGAGCTGTTCGAGTCAGTATTTTATAGATTTCATCTTTTAATTTCAGTTTTTTACGCTTGATCGCCTCAATATCATTGTTGATATGATTGACTGGATCAAGTTCAAGCTGGCTGATTTCTTTGTCCAGCTCATTATGTTCCTCGAATAATTTGGCAAAATAGGGATTTTTCTCGCGAAGTTGCACAATCAAGTCGCGGTATTCGGGAAACATGTATTTGATTTTCTTATTGCAATCTTTGGTTTTCATAGGGATTCTTATACTCTAATCATAAAATTAAATATAAATATGTTCTGATCTGCACTTGAAAATGCAGATCGAAAGAACATGAAAATGATTTACTTGAAGTGCAAGTGTTTGACCTCACGGCGTAACTCCTGCACTTCATCAATGAGGTCCAGCATCATGGCAACAGCGCTAAATGAGGCATCAAAATCGCGTTGCAGGCGATAGGCGCGTTGTGCACGCGAGATATCTTCACCGAGGAAAGTGCTGGTCGGGGTTGTAGAACGATTGGGTAAAATTCCATGTTCAATTAACTGCATGACCCATTCCGGGCTTTGTCCACACGCTTCTGCAAAGTGGATCAAGTCAAATGAACGATCGTCCATAATTTCTGAGGGGGTATAACCGTGGGAAAAACTTTCTTGGTACTGAATCGTAGTCATGGGTCTACTCCTTAAACAGCCAAGTGTGCAAAATCCGGAGAAAGGGAAGGTGCTAAAATAGAACGCTTTCCAATCCTTGGACATGCAGACTCAGAGTGATGACTCAAATGATCATGAGTGAAGAGTCGGGATGTGCTGGTAGTCGATGAATCAGTCGGTCTGACCGGATCTTTATCAGCAGCATGCGAGGCAAAGAAGGTTAAAGCTGAAATGGTTTTTATAATTTTATGTGTTATCGACAAAGCGTATTCAATCACTTTCCTGTGTTGAATAGAGGGCGCCATATCAGGGCTGCAAAGCAGACCAAAGGGCAAAATTGAACGAGGCTGAAGATTGATCATCATAAATGGATAAAAAATAACCGTCTTCGATCCATTATTATGACTTTGCCTGCTCCAAAACAGTTTTTATTTGTACCTTATTGTTTCGAATCATGACAAAGAAAAAAGCCCCTGATATAGGGGCTTTGAAAATCTTTCTGAAATTAATATTTTACCCAAGTAACACTGCGACCAATTACTGATACCCCGACATAACCACGCAAGGTCAGACGTTTGCCATTAGCACTTAAGCGTGCTTTGCCCTTATAAACTTTGCCACTGATCGGATCAAGTACTTTGCCATCATGGTATTCACGCGGCTTTTTCGGATCTGCCTTAAAATCCCAGATAAATGGCAGGCCTAGAAAAGGCTTGTTCTTGAGCTGACCTGGACATTTATGACAGATCCCCATTTTTTCTGCGCCAGGCAAGCTGCGTGTTTCGACAATTACCCCTTCATAACTGCCATCTGCTTTCTTGCGAATTTCCACATCCGCACGAGAATAACCAGACTGATCATCGATGGTTTTCCATTTACCCAATAACGGATCTTCATAGGCAAAGGCCAAACTAGAAACTGCGGCTAAACTCATCCCCATTACTAGAGTATTCAATAATTTTCTCATAACATACCTGTTAAATTGATGATGTATTCATTTTAGAATTATTGCTCTAATTTATTTTAAAAGCATAATTAAATCAAGAGTATGAACTGTGAAGCCTTTCTCATAATTTTTTTAAAATGATGAATATTTATGTTTTGTTAATGTGAATAATATTATAATTTAACTGGAATTTTTGGATTGGATTTACAGGAGAGTTTGATTCAGGGAGTAGACGAGTTTTCTACTGTAAGAGAATATGCTCTATTGAGCTCAGTCATATAGGTTTTAAAATATAAAAAAAGCATTCCGGGGAATGCTTTTAAACTTAAGGATTCGAACTGCTTAGCTTAGGTGTTTACCAAATAGGCCCAAGGCTTCTTCAGCGGTAAAGGTATATTGGCTATTACAGAACTGGCAGTCCATCTCGATCGGATTCTGGAATTCCAGTGTTTCACGGATCGACTCTATGCCGATTTGCTGTAAAGCGACTGCACAACGCTCTTTAGAGCAGGTACAACCGAACTTCAACACTTCCGTATCTGGCAGACGCACTTCTTCTTCATTATATAAACGGTACAGAATATCAGTGGCTTGCAAACCGACTAACTCTTCAGTTTTTAGGGTCTCTGTGAGCATGGTCAGACGTGGCCATAGGTCTTCATCTACCCGGCGTTGTTCTTCTTCACTATTACGTGGTAATAACTGAATCAGTAAACCACCTGCACGCTGATGGTCACTTGCCAGTACAATACGCGTCGGAATCTGTGCAGACAGGTCATAATACTGCATCAGACAGCCCGCCAGATTTTCTTTATCAAGGGGTACAATCCCCTGATAACGCTCACCAAATTCTGGTTCGATATTGATGAATAGAACCGGAGAGGTGAGTGATTTCAACACTGTACTACTGTCTTCACCGACCAGAAAGTGCGGATCTTCTTCATAGTCAGCCAGAGCGCGAACTTCACCCAAATGGTTACATTCAGCCATAGCCCATTTAAATGTGCCCGATGCCTGAATTTGCAGGCTGATACGCCCTTTAATCTTCAATGTGCTGGCCAGCAGTGCAGTGGCACTAAGCATTTCACCTAGCAGGATTTTAACTGCAGGCGCATAGTCACGTTGCGCTAAAATGGTTTGTAAAGCTTCTTCAAGATGCACCACTTCACCACGAACAGGGCTATCTTCAATAAAAAAGCGTTGGCGTAAATCAGACATAAAATTCTCCATAACCCTGCTTTAATGGTGTCATTATTGTAAAACACAAGTTAGGACAGTTCATCTCTTAACGTATCAATTCCTGCGCCGTTTGTATCCTGTTGCTGCGGTGTAGCCTGTTTTTGCACTTTATGGCGTTGATCCTGGGTAAACAGATGCTCCAGTTCAGCCAAACTGCTGCGCTGATTTTCATAATTTGGATGTTCATCCGGATCCAGATGATATTGACTATTGAGCAACTTTTCATCCTGTTCACGGAAGTTTTGAATCTGTTGCAGGCTTTCTTCCGGGTCAGGATTGAGCTGGGTTAATAAGGCTTGACTGAGTTCCAAGGCGGAAAGATAAGTTTCACGCCAGATATGTTTCACGCCCAAATCCTGCAATAAATGCACATGATGTCGATCACGGGCGCGGACCCATAAACAGGTTTCAGGATAATTCAGCCGCAGATGCCGCACGATCAGCATTGAGTCTTCAATATCGTCAATCGCCACAATCACCTGTTGTACTGTGGCAATACCGGTCTGTATCAAGGCTTCGGGTTCTGTTGCATCCGCCTGATAGAAAGGGATATCGTACTGCGCCAGAAGTTCAGTGGCTGGCACATTGCTGTCCATGACACTAAAGGCATGTTGCTGCTGCAGTAAAATCCGGGCGATAATTTGCCCGAAGCGGCCAAAGCCAATCAGCAGAATCGGTGTACTGGTTTGAGGATTGAGATCAGTTTCGAAGGTCGCTGCCAGATGATTGTGACGATCCAGATGCGGTAGGATCTGACTGTGCAATAACCAATAAAATGCTGGCGTCAGCAGCAAGGAAAAACTCACCATCCACAGCAAGGGAGAGAGTAGATCGGCCGTAATAATCTGGTCGGATACCGCAATCACCAGTGCGAGTAAGGCAAATTCGCCACCTTGTGCCAGACTGGCTGCTAGCAAGGTACTATTGCGCCAGCTATTTTGATGATAACGCGCCAATGCTAGACTGATTGCAAACTTGCCCAAGATTAAAGTGAGGGTGCCGCCCAGAATCATCCAGGGAAAATTTAGCAGATCAGCTAAGTGCAGTGACATGCCTAGACTGATAAATGCCAAGCCCATCAACAGGCCCTGAAAAGGCCGAATCGTACTTTCTACCGCAGGCCTGAAATCTGAATCTGCCAATAAAATGCCGGCAAATAAGGCACCGAGAAATAGATTCAGTCCGAGGGTATTCATCAGCACCAATAATGCCAAGGTCACCGCAATCGCTACAATCGCATGCAGTTCGTGACTGCCACTTTTAGCAATCCAGCGATACAACGGCTGCATCAGGTAACGATTACACAGGAACAGACCGCTCAACGTCGCGATGAGGGCAGCAAAGTAGGCCACCCCATGTTCAGTCGAGCGAATCCCGGCAAATAGGGGAATAGCTGCAATCACCAGAATGGCCAACAGGGAATGAACCAGCAGGATCGAATAGGCTTGCTGACCATAGCTGGTGGCGAACTGTTCCTGATGATTGAGATGTTGAATCACCAGAGTCATGGCGGACAAACTGCCGGCGAGTCCAATTACAATGCTGGCGAGTAGGCTTTGCTGAAGGAAAACCCAGGCCATGAGCGTGAAAATCAGGGTGCTGATTAGTACCTGTAAAGCAGCCATCATCCACAGGGAGGGATTAATCTGCACAATGCGTTGTGGTCTGAGTTGCAGGCCGATCCAGAACATCAGTGCCATCAGGCTGACTTGCATGAAACTACTCATGACTTCGGGTGTCTGAATCAGGTGCAAAAGGCTTGGACTTAAGATGATCCCTGTTAACAGATAGCCCAGCACACTTGGCAATCTGAGCCTTTTACTCAGTGGCACTATCAACAGTGCAATGACCAGAACCAGTGTTATTTGTAACAGTATCGACATTTTCCTGCCCTAAATTTATTCTTGATCCAGACTGGGAGTCTTGTATTCCAGACCGATCCTCAGGCGCAATATCTTTTAGCTCAGTTCCTGAGGGTCGATGTCCAGCGTGAGCTTCATGCTAGAAGGTTTGTCATGCAACATGTTTTGCCACCAGCTACGCACATAGTAATGCAAACGTGGACGATCCGCTGCCAATAGCACCATATGCGACTGATAGCGTCCGGCCTTACGTTCCATTGGCGCAGGAATTGGTCCCCAGATGTCCAGCGCCAGATCAGGATATTGCCTGAGGAGTGCTGCATGTTTCTGTAAGAATTCGGTATTTTGTGCATGATCCTTGGATTCACAGCGAATCAGGATGGCATAACGGTAGGGCGGCATTCTGGCCATCTGTCGTTCTTTTAAGGTCTGCTGGGCAAATACGCGATAATTTTCATTCACTAAGGTGTTCAGCAGGGCATGATCAGGTCTGAGGGTCTGCAGATAAACATCGCCTTTATGTTCACCACGTCCGGCACGGCCAGCCACTTGCACGATCAGTTGCGCAGTCCGTTCAGTAGCACGGAAGTCCACACTCAGCAGACCGGAGTCGATATCCAGAATCGCCACCAGCGTCACATAAGGAAAATGATGGCCTTTGGCCAGCATCTGGGTGCCGAGTAGAATCGCCGGTTCGCTTTTCTGAATCTTGTCATAGATTTTCTGCCAGCTCCCGACCCGACTGGTGGAATCGCGATCGACCCGAATCACCTCAAAATCCGGAAAGAGTTCATTCAGATGCTCTTCGACTTTGCCGGTGCCCATGCCCAGCGTAACCAGTTCCTGATGCTGACATTGCGGGCAGTGTTCTGGCATGCGGTGAATAGTGCCGCAGTGATGGCAATGCAGATGCTGATAAGGCTGACGGTGTACAGTGAAGTTGGCATCACAGTGCGGACATTGCGCCTGCCAACCACAGCTGCCACACAGCAGGACGGGAGCATAGCCACGGCGGTTTAAAAAAATCAGCACCTGTTCTTTTTTCTCCAGGCGCTTTTTGATGTCCTGAATCAGTTGAAGGCTAATCCCATGCTTTTTTTGCGCAACTTTTAAATCCAGAATATGGATTTTGGGCATCAAGGCCGTGCCGGCACGTTGATTCAGCTCCAGCACCTGCATCTTGCCATGTTCAACCAGTGCATAACTGTCAATGCTTGGCGTCGCTGATCCCAGCAGTACTGGACATTGCTGTAAATGGCCGCGGTACAGGGCGACATCGCGGGCATGATAGCGGAAGCCTTCCTGCTGTTTAAAGGACAGGTCATGTTCTTCATCCAGAATGATCAGGCCCAGATTCGGCATCGGGGTATAAATGGCAGAACGTGTACCGAGTACGATTGAGGCTTTGCCGGTTTCCGCCGACTGCCAGGCTTGTAGCCGTTTGGAATCATTCAGCCCGGAATGCAGCAACGCAATATGGCAATGAAAACGGGACTGAAAACGGCTGATGGTTTGCGGCGTCAGGCCGATTTCCGGCACCAGCACCAGCACCTGTTTGCCCTGTTTCAGTACCTGTTCCATGATCTGCAAATACACTTCAGTTTTACCGCTGCCGGTCAGACCATCCAGTAAAAAAGCTTGATATTGATTGCGATATTTTAATACCTGTTCGACTGCATGTTTTTGTTCAGGATTGGCAGTAAGCGGCATTTGTGCCAGCTGCATCGGCTGCGGATTGAAATCTTGTGGCTCCAGCACACAGGCGCAAATCTCTTTTTTCTCCAGCGCTTTTAAGGTCGCGGTTTCAATCCCGGCCATGTTCAGCACATTTTCAGTGGTCCCGACCGGATGCAGTTTTAAAATCCGGTAAGCTTCCTGCTGCTTGTCCGAACGGCGTACTTTGGCCTCGGCATCAGGGTCCAGTAATTTCCAGGTACGGGCCAGCAGGTTATAAGGCTTACCCTGACGCAACAGAGTCGGCAGGGCACTGTGGACGACTTCACCGATCGGAAACTGGTAATACTGCGCTGACCATGTCAACAAACTTAAAACTTTGGCATCTATAATGGCGCGTTCATCGAGCAGTTCGGTTACTGCCTTAAGCTTAAAGCGTGGGTCGAGAGGAGTGTCTGCAGGCAGTTTTTCGATAATCACCCCGACCAGATTCTGCCGACCAAACGATACCAGTACACGTGCGCCAATCTGCGCCTGTTCAAATTGTTCTGCACTCATTGTGTAATCAAAACAATCAAATACATGTACAGGTACAGCAACGCGTACGCGATAAAGTAGACTGGAATCGGTGTGAGAATTTTGCATATCTTGGGGTGGAGATCCTGAAGAAATTTCGTCGTGCTTAAAGTTCGATTATGTTAGAGTGAGCAGATAATTTATATCAAAGAATATGAATGATTTCGGTGGTCTGACGCAACAGCGTTAAGCAAAATTTTGGAAAATTAGAGCATTACAATGCCTGCATATCAGTTTATTGCGCTTGATGCTTCAGGAAAGCAGCAAAAAGGCGTGCTGGAGGGGGATTCTGCACGTCAGATCCGGCAACAATTACGGGATAAAGCACTTATTCCGGTCTCTGTTGATCCTGTCGAAAAAAAAGATCAACATCATCATCGAAAATGGTTTGAAAAAAGCATCACCGCCTATGATCTGGCTCTGATGACCCGGCAATTATCCGTGCTGGTCGCTGCTGCGATTCCACTGGAAGAAGCGATTCGTGCCGTCGGCAAGCAAAGCGAAAAAGTGCATGTACAAAACCTGCTGATGTCGGTTCGCTCCAAGGTACTAGAAGGGCATAGTCTGGCGCAGGGTTTGCAGCAATCCGGACGTTTTCCTGAACTGTATATTGCTACGATTGCGGCCGGTGAGCGTTCCGGACATCTGGACCTGATTCTGGATCAGTTGGCTGACTATACCGAAAACCGGTTTGCCATGCAGAAAAAAATTCAGGGTGCAATGGTCTATCCGATTATCCTGATGCTGATGTCCTTTGCGATCGTGATGGGGCTGATGACCTATGTGGTGCCGGATATCGTCAAGACTTTTGATCAGAGTAAAGACGCCTTACCGTGGATTACCGTGGCCTTGATGAAAGCCAGTGATTTTATCCGCATTTCTTGGCCATTTTTATTGATTGGTGGTGCTTTGGGGATTTTCCTGTTGGTCCGGTTTTTAAGAACCACCGCCGGGCATTATGCCTTTGACCGTCTGACCTTAAAATTACCTTTATTCGGCAAATTGTCACGCGGGATTAATGCCGCACGTTTTGCCAGTACCTTATCCATTTTGACCCAGTCTGGCGTGCCGCTGGTCGATGCACTGCGCATTGGTGCTGCAGTCAGTAACAACTGGGTGATCCGTGATGCTGTCAATCTGGCAGCGGAAAAAGTCACTGAAGGTGGCAACCTGGCGACCCAACTGGAACGCAGTGGTTATTTCCCGCCGATGATGGTACAAATGATCAAAAGTGGTGAAGCGTCTGGTGAACTGGACCGCATGTTGGAACGTGCTTCACAGATGCAGGATCGCGAAGTGACCACCCTGATTTCAACTTTACTGGCCTTGCTGGAACCTTTAATGCTGGTATTGATGGCCAGTATTGTTTTGGTGATTGTGATTGCAGTGATGCTGCCAATTGTGAATATGAATAATATGATTTAAACAGAAGCCAGTTAGAATTTTGCTGTGATCAAGATTCAAGTGGAAATTCTGAATGATGCAAATAAATGAGAGAGATTGAATGAAAAGGAATCAATTAAATAAACAGACGGGCTTTACCTTAATCGAAGTCATGGTGGTGATTGTTATTCTCGGTGTGCTTGCTGCGCTGATTGTTCCGAATGTGATGGGACGCGGTGAAAAAGCCAAAGTAGATACCACCGTGATCAAGTTGCAGAGCATTGCAGGTTCACTGGATCAATACAAGCTGGACAATGGCAAGTATCCAAGTATGCAGGAAGGCGGTCTGGATGCACTGGTGAATCAGCCAGCGACTGCAAAAAACTGGGTGCCAGGCGGTTATGTCAAGGGCGGTTTTCCAAAAGACAGCTGGGATAATGAACTGCAATATGTGATTCCGGGCACCGATGGCCGCAGCTTCGATCTATATTCATTTGGTGCAGATGGTCAATCGGGTGGTGAAGGAACAGATGCCGATATTTATTATCAGCCTTAATTGAGAATCGTTATAAATTTTCGATAGATAGAATATATCACTTCACTGAATAGGCTATTTCAATACGAAGTGAAGTGATAATAACTATTAATTATTAAATATAATGTAAGTTAATGATATTTATAATAATGAAATAATAAAAACGATATGCGAGTTATAATAAGAATTATTCCCATATTTATCTATTACAATTCTCGTAAAATATGAATAAACATACACTTTCTATTTATTTAAAAAAGCTCATAATGATCTGAATGGTACTTGACTCGCCAACGGAGAAGCACATGAAAGCATTAATCTTAGGGGATGAAATCAATCAATTTCATTGGTCGATGCTGAAATCTGTTCTTCTGGTTTTAAGCATGCTGCCGATCAGTCAGGGAATCGTCCATTTATGGCAAAGCACCGAAGGCAGCAGCCAGATTATGGTGGCTTTCTTTGCTATCAGTTTGATGAGCAGTTTATTGGCCCTGTGTTTCTGGTCAGCATTAAATGCGAGTGTAATCCGCATTCAAGCCGAACAAGGTTCAGCATTTGAGCAGACATTGGTTAACCTGTATCGTCATGTGCCGATGTTGTCTCTTGCCAGTATGGTGTGTTATCTGGCTATACAGTTTTAAGTTTTAAAGAGATAGAAAACCGAGGCTGTGACCTCGGTTTTTTATTGCCTTGAGTGTTCTTCGCTTTCATAAAGGGAGCTTAGGAGGGATTGATAAGGTGCTATATTCAGGAATCCCCTAAATCCCTCTTTGTAAAAGAGGGACTTGAAGAAATTATCTTCTTGACTTAAAGCTGACATCCACTTTACGTGGACGGAAGCGCCATCCAATAAGCAAAAGCAGAACTGAGAAGATCATCACTGGCCAATCACTGAGTTTCATATACAGCGTTTCGCCCTGCATGGCTGGAAGTTCACCACGTAATACCGCTTCCTGATCCACCGGGGCTTTTTTTACGATGTGGCCATTGTGGTCAATAAAGGCGGTTACACCGGTATTGGTGGCGCGAATAAACCAGCGGCCATTTTCTTTAGCACGCATTTGCACCATTTGCAGATGCTGTAATGGTCCTGCCGTGCCGGTAAACCAGGCATCATTAGACACGGTCACCAGAAAATCACTTTGGCTGGCATTGCGACGGGTCAAATTCGGGTAGGCCACTTCATAGCAAATTGCAGAACCCAATGGATGATTTTTCACATTCAATGGTTTTTGATGATCTGCGCCCCGGGTAAAACCACTCATGGAAGGATCATTTTGCAGACCTGGCAAGACCCAGCTCAGCCAGCCTGATAAGGGGATATATTCACCAAAGGGAACCAGTCGTTGCTTCTTGTATAGGCCATCGGATTCATCGCCACTGGCCATAATACTATTGTAATATTTTGGATAGCCCGCAGTCTGCGATTCGGCTAAATCCCAATATGGAATGCCGGTCACCCATGCAGTGCCTGATTTTTCAGCTTGTACTTTCATGGCCTCCAGAAAGGCTTCAATATCAGTCTGGAACATGGGAATCGAAGATTCCGGCCAGACGATCAGATCACGGCCCCATTCGGTTTTACTCAAATTGGCATAAATCAATAAGGTCTTCACCTGATATTCAGTTAGCCATTTCAAGTCTTGCGGAATATTGCCCTGAATCAGGGAAACCGTTAAAGGCTTTTGATTTTTTTGCTCAACAAACGTCAGCTGTGCTGCGCCCCAGGCACCGAGTAATAAAACTGCCGAAGGAATAGCCCAGAACAGGCGTCTATTCAGAATTTCAACCAGTGCACAGGCCAGAATGATCACCACGAAAGACACCCCGAACACCCCGAATAAAGGCGCATAAGCATCCAAGTAGCGTTCGGTAAAGGCATAGCCAGCAAATAGCCACGGGAAACCGGTAAAGACCCAAGTCTTGGACCATTCAAACAGCACCCAGAGCGGGGCAAAGGTTAAAGGGGTTTCTGGGAAAAAGCGGCGGTAGACAAACGTTTGAACGGCACTAAACAGTCCCATCACCAGTGCCATAATCAGGATCATTACAACACTGAGAAATGCGCTGGTATCTCCATAGACATGAATCGAGGTATACAGCCAGAATGCACCGACAAACCACAAGCCAATCCCATAAGCCCAGCCAATGCCAAAAGCCTGTTTTGCGCTACGTCCGCGCAGGCAGGCATAGAGTAATGCCGGAGACAGAATCGCCAGCCACCAGTAATGATAGGGAGCCAGTGCCAAACTAAAAATGGCACCTGCGAATAAGGCAATTAAAACAGGATAGATCAGCGGCAAAGGTTTTTGCTGTTGAGACGAACTCAACAGCTTATCGAAATACGCTCTCATTGGCGCACGGCTCGAATTAGATGAATAGAGCGTGAATCTGCCTCAAGAATGGTAAATTGCCAGTTTTCCAGTTCAATGGTTTGACCTTCAAGGTCACTCACCAGACCAATTTCCTGTAATAACAAGCCACCCATGGTTTCCACTTCATCATCAGGGAAAGTCGCATCCAGCATATTATTGAAATACTCAATCGGGGTCAGCGCTTGTACCACCCAGGTATTGGCCGTAGCCGGATCATTGTCCGGAACGATGTAGTATGCTTCTTCATCAGCATTGTCATGTTCATCTTCAATTTCACCGACAATTTCTTCCAGAATATCTTCCAGTGTTACCAGACCCGAAGTCGTACCGTATTCATCAATCACTACGGCAATATGCGTCTGGGTATTTTTCAGCATGCGCAGCACCTGATCGGAGCGGGCACTTTCCGGAACAAACAAAGGCTGACGCATAAGCGCGCGAATATCGACCTTGGCCGTCGGCTCAGTCAGAAAAGGCAATAGATCCTTGGCCAATAGAATGCCGACTACATTGTCGGTCTGATCGGATGAAAATACCGGAAAACGTGAATGCGCAGATTCGACCAGCACATGCAGGATATCCAGCAGTTGGTCATCTTCCTGTAAGCTGATCATAGACGTGCGAGGCGTCATGACTTCACGAATTTTGGTTGCCGGGAGGTCAAGAACGCCCTCAAGCATGGCAACAGTATCGGGTTCTAAAAATCGACGTGAATCTTGTACTAATTTTAGCAGTTCGTCGCGAGTTTCGGGTGCAGTTCCCAGCCATTTGCGTAAGCCGCGCATACCCCACGACGGGCCTGATTCCTCGTGCATGATTTTTCCTGAAGACTCTTAATATCTAAAAAAACGTGGTTTTATCATACCGCAGAAAATACGCTTGTCTATTGTAAATATGATGCAGAGTCTTGATCGTACGAGTCAGGCCTGATTTTGAAACTGGCCACGTATGCAAAGCAGCAATGTAATCGCAGCTTTATGCTAAAATATGGTGGTCTTTCCATCCTGAGTCTATCGATGTCCCCAACTGAAATTATTCCAAGTCTGCAATTGAATACCCGAGGTTTACGTTGTCCTGAGCCAGTGATGATGTTGCATCAGGCGATCCGTAAATCCAAGGCAGGTGATGTGGTTGAGGTGTTTGCCACGGATAATTCAACGTCGTGGGATATTCCAAAATTCTGTATGCATCTGGGACATGAGTTGCTGTTACAGGAAGAACGACTGGATGAAAATGGCAATAAAGAATTTCATTATTTAGTGAAAAAAGGCGGCTAAAGAGATAAATGACAGATGAGCTCAAACATTTGTCTTATTTAGAAAATAAAATTTCAAAAATCTGCTTAATTAAATAGATGAATGGACAGGAACTGAAATTATTAATCTTTATCCATAAATAAACCCGCTTAAAAGCGGGTTTATTTTTTATCTGATGATCAGATTACATATTCGGGTATAAGCTCGCGTAAGAATTATCCAAATTACATATTCGGGTAATTCGGACCACCACCACCTTCCGGTGTCACCCAGGTGATGTTCTGGGACGGATCCTTGATGTCACAGGTCTTGCAGTGTACACAGTTGGCTGCATTGATCTGGAAACGCTTGGAACCGTCATTATTTTCCATAATTTCATAGACACCCGCCGGGCAGTAGCGCTGTGCAGGCTCGTCCCATTTCGGCAGGTTCACTTCAACCGGAATTGAAGCATCGGTCAGTTTCAAATGCGCTGGCTGGTTCTCTTCATGCACTGTATTCGATACAAACACTGAAGACAGACGGTCAAAGGTCAGCTTGCCATCCGGTTTTGGATAGTTTGGCTTGAAGCTTTCAGCTGCCTGGGTTTTTAGCGCCGCATGGTCTTGAACCAGATCATGCAAGGTGAAAGGTACTTTAAACACGTTCTGGTCGATAAAGTTGAATGCACCCCCGATCCATTGACCGAACTTGTGCATTGCCGGGCCAAAGTTACGCGAGTTGTATAACTCTTCTTTTAGCCAGCTATGGTTGAACTTGTCGGTATAAGCAGTCAGTTCTTTGACAAAGAAATCTTCACCTTCAGCCACACGTGCCACCGTCAGATCACCGCCTTTTTCTACACCGGCCGCAATCGCCTCAAATACCGCTTCACCGCAGAGCATGCCGGATTTCATCGCAGTATGTGAGCCCTTGATCTTGGCAAAGTTCAGGAAGCCGGCATCATCACCAATTAACGAGCCACCCGGGAAGGTGAATTTTGGTAATGAGTTAAAACCACCTTTGGTCACAGCACGCGCACCATAAGAAATACGCTTACCACCTTCCAGATACTGCTTGATCAATGGATGGGTTTTCCAGCGCTGCATTTCCATGAAGGGATACATATGCGGGTTGGTGTAAGACAGATCTACGATCATGCCCAGAGTCACCTGGTTATTCTCAGCATGGTATAACCACCAGCCACCTGAAGAACCAGTTTCATTTAGTGGCCAGCCGGCACCGTGCATCACCAGACCCGGTTTATGCTTGGCAGGATCGATTTCCCAAAGCTCTTTAATGCCGATACCGTAGTGTTGCGGATCAGCGTCCTTGTCCAGGTTGAACTTCTGGATCAGACGTTTACCTAAGTGACCACGACAGCCTTCAGCGAAAATTGTGTATTTGGCATGCAGTTCATAACCCGGGGTAAAGTTATGCGTTGGTTCGCCATCTTTACCAATACCCATATCACCGGTTTGGATGCCTTTGACTGTACCATCGGCATGATACAGAATTTCAGACGCGGCAAAGCCCGGAAAGATCGACACTTCCAGTTCTTCCGCTTTCTGGCCTAACCAGCGCACCACATTGCCCAGTGAAATGACATAGTTGCCATCGTTATGCATGGTTTTAGGCACCATCCAGTGCGGTGCTTCCTGTGATTTTTCATCTGACAGCAGGAAGAAGGTTTTATCTTCAGTCACCGGGACATTCAGCGGGGCACCCTGTTCTTTCCAGTCCGGGAACAGCTCGTTCATGGCACGCGGTTCAAGCACAGCACCAGACAGAATATGCGCACCGACTTCGGAGCCTTTTTCTACGACACAAACGGACAAATCGTTTAAGTTGTTTTCAATTGCAAGTTGACGGATTTTGATCGCAGCAGAAAGACCCGCAGGGCCTGCGCCTACGATGACGACGTCAAACTCCATCGATTCACGTTCGATGTGTTCCATGTAGGACTCCTCATATTACTATTCGGTGGCAACCATAATCATATGATTGGGTGCTGCCATAAGTGTTCTTGGTTCCTAGACACAAAAATGCTGGTGTCTTTGATAATCTGGGCTAGTATAGTTTTAAAGCCGGTTTTAGCCAATTGGCTGAAACATATTATTTTTCCGTCATTAAGGTCTTCTTTTATGGATAAGCCAGTACCCAGCACAAATCCGACGAAAAAAGTAACTTATCCCGATGATAAAAATTTAATGGATATCGCACAATACTTAAAAGATGCACAGGGCAGTCACAAAAGGTCAATACCCCCTTTGGAGCAATGGCAGCCAAAGCATTGTGGCACAATGGATCTCAAGGTTTTAGCCAACGGCCAATGGTGGCACGAAGGTCAATTGATCAAGCGTCAGCCGATGATTGACCTGTTTGCAACGGTGCTCTGGAAAGAAAACGATAAATTCTATCTAAAAACACCAGTAGAAATGATTGAAATCGAAGTTGAAGATGAACCTTTATTTGTCAATCAGGTCGATCAGGTTGAGATCAATGGAGTGACTTATCTGCAACTGGGCACAACCACGCAAGACCTGATTATTGTCGATGCTGAACATCCAATCTTTATGCGTGAATACAAAGGTGAGTTGAGGCCTTATGTGCATGTGCGTTTTGGGATTAATGCACTGATTCAGCGTGCGGCATTTTTACATCTGGTCGAGATGGGAGAGCTTGATGAAAATCCGGCAGGCGAAACCGTTTTAAGTTTGAAAAGTGGTGATTTAGACTTGCATTTGAGCACCTGAGGTTTAAGCTTGATCGCTAGAAATTTCAAACAAGCTACCTGCAACGTTATGAGCGCTATTCAACCAATTTCCCAGTTATTAGACCCGATGCCCAATGCCACGGCAGATGCGCCTATTGGCATTTTTGACTCAGGCGTAGGCGGCTTGTCAGTCGCCCTGGAAATTGCCCGCCATTTGCCTAATGAACGCTTTGTCTATTATGCGGATACTGCGCATGTGCCTTATGGCCCGAGAGATGATCAGGAAATTCGTGCCTTGACGGCTCAGGCGATTGAATGGCTTTATCGTCAAGGTTGTAAAGTTGCGGTGGTGGCTTGTAATACCGCTTCCGCTTTTAGTCTGGATTATTTGCGTGACTATTATGGTGAAAACTTTCCGATTATCGGTTTAGTACCCGCACTTAAACCGGCCGTCCTGAATACCCAGTCGAAAACTGTGGCGGTATTGGCCACGCCTGCAACCTTCCGCGGCCAGCTGATTAAAGATGTCATTTCCCGTTTTGCCGAACCGGCTCAAGTCAAAGTCCTGCCCGTGACCAGTCTGGATCTGGTGCCTTTTGTTGAGGCTGGAGAGCAGATGAGTGCAGCCTGTTTGCAGACATTAAAAGAGATTTTACAACCAGTTGTAGATCAGGGCGCTGATTATTTAGTATTAGGATGTACACATTACCCCTTCCTAAAATCGTCAATTCAGTATATTTTTGGTCAAAAGCTGACATTAATTGACTCAGGATTCGCGGTTGCAAGACAAACGGCCCGAATTTTAATTAAAAATGGGTTATTATTTGAGCATGAGTCTAAAGAAAGCGTGAAAATTGAATTGGTGGTGAGTGGGCAGAATGCTGAACAGCTCCGACCGATTTTGCAGCACCTGATTCCGGCCGATTTAAAATGGCAGGTCAGTAATATGAGTGCAGTTTAAAACTCATTTTTATAATTTAAGAAGAAAGATATTTTGATTTTGGGGTGGCCATATTGGGTAAAGAAGCATGTGATAATGCATTTTTACGCAAATGTACAGGAGAAGAGGATAGCCCATGCTGGATAAACGGTACCAAGTGTTCATCTCAACCTCTGGGGCAGAAATGCAACCGGAGCGTATCATTCTGTCTCAAACACTGGTAGGAATGGGGTTTTTCTCGTGGGGACTGGAACAGCGTACACCGCTGAATACTGCATTTGCACGCCGCCAGATTGATGATTGTGATTATGTCGTCATTCTGCTGGGCAGCCAGTATGGGGAGCAGTCGGTATCGGGTGTCGGCTATATGCATCTCGAATATATTTATGCAGTGACCAAGCAAAAACCGATTATTGTGTTTATGCATGATGATCCGGCATCACGTGAAAGTGCATTACATGATGCCAAACCGGAATTAAAAGAAAAATTTAAGGAATTCCGTCAACTATTACAGCAGGAAGTCGATCAGGTCTTTACTTACCGCAGCCTGCGCGATCTGGAAATGGCAGTGCGTTTTAACATGCCGCAAATGCTGGAGCGCTATCCGGTGACCGGCTGGGTGCGTCCGCAAAATACCCAGGCGCTGCATGACGAGATTGACCAGCTTAAAGCCAAAGTGGCTCAACTGGAACGTGATGGCGGAACTGCAGAAGTTGATCCATTCCTGAGCTTGCCCAAAGTAGCGATGCATGAAATTTTTTCTTTTGAATACCGGATGCATGCTTATCAGGATGGTAACTTCAAGGAAATCAAAGTCCAGAAGAAACTGACTTGGGCGCAATTGTTGACGCTGCTGGGTTCAACTTTTGTCAATCCCACGCCTGAAGAGTTTTTCTCAAAGCGCATGAATGAATATCTGAATGAAACCGGTTTGCAGGATGCACGGGTGCAGATGCCGCGAGCGCATGCTGTCGCGCGTGCCCAGATGAATATCCGTGCCTTGCATAGTTTAAAAATTCAAATGCGCCAGAATGACTGGATTGTACCATCCGGTCGTGATGACCGACAGCGCATGCTGTGGCAGATCACGCCAAAAGCGCAAAAATTGCTAGATAGCAGCTTGCTGGATTTAGATCGCACTTTTCAATATAAGTCAGCGTATTAATCCATAGAGAGAATAAATAAAAAGCTGTTAAAGTACAGGGGTTGATATCCTGACGGACGAACTGAATGTATTCTCCTGCTAAAGCGAAAGTGACGATTGTATTGGCAAACTTGGGCACACCAGATGAGCCTACGATTCCAGCGGTACGCCGTTTCCTCAAGCAGTTTTTATCTGACCAGCGTGTGATTGAAATTCCCAAACCGATCTGGCAAATCATTCTGCGCTTATTCATTTTGCCCTTCCGTCCAAAGCGGGTAGCACAGGCCTATGCGCAAGTATGGGGACAGGATTCGCCGATGCGTGAAATTCTGTTTGAGCAGGTCGCAGCAGTCAAGACGCATCTCACCCAGCTGTATCCGCAGTTTGAGCTGAATGTGGTACCCGCCATGACCTATGGCAATCCCAACATTCAGGATGTCTTGGCACAAGTCTCCGCGCAGCCACAGGAACACGTAATTCTATTTCCCCTGTTTCCCCAATATTCAGCCACGTCGACCGCACCTCTATACGATGCGGTGGCGAAATGGGTGGTTAAACAGCGTAATTTACCCGGTTTGACAGTGATCCGGGATTATTATCAACATCCTTTATTTATCCAGTCGTTGGCTCAAAGTGTACGTGATTATCAGGCAATTCATGGTCAACCAGAGAAATTATTGATGTCTTTCCACGGCATTCCACAGCCTTATGCTGATAAAGGCGATCCTTATGCCGACCGTTGCCGCATCACGGGTAAATTGGTGGCGGAAGCACTAGGTTTAAGCGAAGATCAATATGCGATCAGCTTTCAGTCGCGGTTTGGCAAACAGGAGTGGATCAAGCCCTATACCGATGTTTTGCTCGAAGATTGGGCCAAGCAAGGGGTGAAATCAATTCAGGTGATGAGTCCGGCATTTTCCGCGGACTGTCTGGAAACGCTTGAAGAGCTGGCAATCGAAAATGCCGAGACATTTAAAGCACTCGGCGGTGAAAGCTATCGCTATATTCCTGCTTTAAATAGCCGTGAAGATCATTTGCGATTGCTCAACAGTCTGCTCCAGGCTAATCTGGATGCATTGACACAGACACTTGCCCATTAACTTGCCCGAGGTTTTTCACCCCATGTTACAAGTCAAAATTGTTCCAGTTACTGCATTTCAGCAAAACTGTTCGATCGTTTGGGATGCGGACACTAAAGAAGCCATTTTGATTGATGCGGGGGGCGAACCTGAAAAACTCAAAGCTGAAGTTGAAGCGCTGGGTTTAACGGTTAAAGCCTTGTGGCTCACTCATGGCCATCTGGATCATGCGGGTGCGGTGGGTGCATTAAAAAAGGCCTGGAATGTACCGGTAATCGGACCACATAAGGAAGATGCATTCTGGCTTGACATGATTCAAGAAGTTTCGGCACGTTATGGTTTTCCGATTCCGGAAAAAGTTGAAGTGACCCAGTGGCTGGAAGGTGGTGAAGTGCTCAAACTCGGCAATGAGGAGTTCGAAGTGCGTTTTGCTCCAGGCCATACGCCGGGTCACGTGATGTTCTATAACAAAAATTATGACTTGTTATGGACAGGTGATGTCTTGTTCAAAGGCTCAATTGGCCGGACTGATTTCCCGCGTGGCAATCATCAACAGCTCTTAGATTCAATTCAGCGTGAATGTTTCAGCCTGCCAGATGAAACTCAATTCATTTCAGGACATGGGCCGATCAGCACCATTGGTTTTGAAAAGCAGCATAATCCGTTTGTTGCAGGTAAAGCGGGTTAAAAGCGTAAATAAAAGACCAACATAGTTTGGTCTTTTATCTTTATTCTGAAAAGGGATTATTGCGAAGTTGTCGCGTTTGCATGTGTATGAGCCAAGCGGCAAAAGCAAAAAGCACACCCAATACAATAAATAAACTATCTTGTTGGAAAATGCCGACTCCCAACGAAAGAAGTGCGAGTAGACCAACCCCAATTAATATGACTCTTAAAATAATATAACCCATATTATTGCTCTAAAAATAATGTGAAAATTTAGAGTAGAACAATAATACTAAGGCTTTATGAATGATGTTAATTCGTGTTGCTTTATCTAAGTAATTTTATAAAATTCATATGATTTATTTACTTAATTTCGACAAGATTCTGCTTTCAGACAGAATTTTCGACAAGGAAGACATTTTATTCTTCGCTATTATCGGCTTGTGGTGCATCCTGAGTAGGCAGGCTATATTCTTCATTGGCCCAAGCCCCTAGATCAATCATCTTGCAACGTTCTGAACAAAAAGGACGGAATTCATTATCTTCCCATGTGGTCAGCTTGCCACAGCGCGGACAGTTTAAAGTGGTAGGCATGGGACGACTCCAAAGAAAAATAAAGGTTCGATTAGGCAAATATAGCCGCACTTGTTAGACTTATACGGTTTTTATTAGTTTGATCTGATTATGCCGATTCGTCAATTTCAAGCACAGCGTATGCATGCGCCCCGTGATTTTCAAAGCATTAGTCCTGAACCGGTCTGCGTCGAAGTGGGAGCGGGTAAAGGTAAACATGCCTTGTTATTCAGCAAGAATAATCCCGACACTCAACTGATTGCAATTGAACGTACCCGTGAAAAATTTCTGGCGATGCAAAAACAGCATGCGGTTGAGGGTCAAACTAATTTACAAACCGTTCATGCCGATGCTTTACCGTGGATCGTGCATGCACTGTATCCGCAGCAGGTAGAACAATTCTTTATTTTATATCCAAATCCTGAACCGCATAATCCGACACAGCGCTGGGTCAATATGCCATTTTTTGAGTTCCTGCTTTCCCGCCTGAAAATCGGTGGAACGATTACGCTGGCCAGTAATATTCCTACTTATATCGAAGAAGCAGAAACACAGGTGCGAGAGCTCTGGAAGCTGCCTTCTGTCAAAGAAGTGATTGCTGCAGATTCGGCGCGTACCCATTTTGAAATTAAATATCTGGAACGTGGCGAATTATGCCAGCAACTGATCATCAGCAAGCCTGAAAGTTATGTAACGCGCTTTGATGATTTCCAGCCTTTACAAGGGCAGAATGCCACCGTCGCGGAATAAGCAGATGAGCAAACGCATTGCTATTGTGGGCGCAGGCCCCGCAGGCTTAATGGCGGCAGAAGTGCTCAGTCAGTTTGGTTATGAGCTGCATGTCTATGAGCAAAAACCGTCTGCTGCGCGTAAATTCCTGATGGCAGGCAAGACCGGTCTGAATATTTCCCATGCTGAGCCTGTGCCACAGTTTGTACAACGTTATGATCAGGTGGAGTGGTTGTCTCCCTGGATCAAACGCTGGGATGCACTCTGGATTCAAGACTGGATGAAGCAGCTCGGCATTGAGCCTTATATCGGTTCATCCGGCCGGGTATTTCCCACAGAGATGAAAGCCGCGCCCTTGCTGCGTGCCTGGCTCAAGCGTTTGGCTAGTGATGGCATCCAGTTTCATTACCGGCATAAAGTCAGCCAGTTAGAGCAACAACAGCTTGAGCTACATGATCTGAAAAATAATGAACATCGCACTGAACATTTTGATGCCATTATTCTGGCTTGTGGTGCAGTGTCTTGGTCAGCGTTGGGTAGTGATGGGGCATGGCAAGCCTGGTTAAAGCTGGATGAAATTGAGCTTTTCCAGGCCAGTAATGCCGGAGTGGAATATCCCTGGTCTCGATTTATGCAGCCAGTCTTTGGTCAGCCGCTGAAACGTGTTGCAGCATGGTTAGGGCAAGGTGAAAAGACCGTTGGAGATATCGTGATCAGTCATTATGGTCTGGAAAGTGGCCTGATCTATAAGCAGGGTCGGGGTTTACGCGAGCAACTAAAACAGGGGCAGCCGATGCAGCTGCATCTGGACCTCTTCCCAAATCAAAGCATGGAACAGCTTGCGCAAAAATTACAGCCAAGTAAGAAGCAGTCTTTAACTAATGTCTGGCGTAAAGCTGGATTGGACGGTGCCAAGGCGGCCTTAGTACGGGAATTGGTAGCCAAAGCGGTATGGCAAGATGCTGCTGAATTAGCCAAAAAAATTAAACATTTGACCCTTCCACTCACAGGTTTCCGCCCGATTGAAGAGGCGATTAGCTGTGCAGGTGGTGTCAAGCGTGAAGTGTTGTCAGAACAGCTACAATTGAAATCTAACCCACATGTATTTCTTTGCGGAGAAATGCTGGACTGGGATGCACCGACCGGCGGTTATCTACTGACAGCCTGTTTTGCCACAGGGCGTGCAGCGGGTGAAGGTGTGCATCAGTTTCTGACAGCAGATTAAGTCATTTTATAGCTAGGATGATCTAGTATTTATACTGAATGCAGACTCAACAGATCCGGCCTTGTTCATTCACGCTGTTTTAAAGCTGCCAGTTCAGCTTAGATTATTTTTGTATTTTATCTAAGCTGTGTGCCAATCTAGCATCCTAGACTATTCCTTCACTTGCCGGGAAGCGGGTTCTTTCTTGGCGAGATCCGGATATTGCGAACGCCAGCGTTCCAGTTGTTCTTGGGCGTGTAGATATTTCCCTAGACCTTTGACATTCTCACTGGCTTCATTCACGGGTGTAGCTTGAGTCTTGGGAGTATTGAGTAATTTGTCCTGATGTTCCCAGTATTGATACATTAAGCCCTGAATATAACGGCCCTGTTCGGTTTTCAGTTCTAAAGCCTTCAACATATTCAATGCTGACTGGACATGATCACGCTGACGTTGCTGGACAAATTCTTCTGTCATATTTTCATCATCGCGCATGCTGTTTAATTCTTTTTCCAAGTCGCTGCTCATTTCCTGAAAGCGCTGTTCATAATCTGTCAATGCAGCAATATCATGCGGATCATCAGCAGTTTTAGGGAAGTCTTTCAGTGGCTCGGTTTTCAGTTCCTGCATGACTTGATCTGAAGCCGTATTATCTGTTGTCGCTTCAGTCGGAGTTTCGGTCGTTTTCTGGTCACATGCCATCAGCAGCATGGCCGCAGCGAACAACAGCGTTCGTGTCATTCCTGGTATTTTATGCATGATCGCCTCCTGTTTTTAATTACTTTTCTTGAACACATAGATATGGGTGACATAAGGAAAATCGATCATTTCCTCTGCGCTTTTGGCTGTATATTGCTGGATGATCTGTTCAAATTGTTGTTTTAACTGTGCCTGCTGCTGTTCAGGCATGGCTGCAATAAAACTAGTCGAGAGCAGCCGCTTGGATACCACCTGCTCGACACTGCCATGCTGTTGCTGGGTCATTGTGGTTTCTGCATAGGGCTGAAATAGCGTTTGCTGTGCAAAGACCTCGCGCCAGGTGCCGCTATGATAGCGCGGCGTATCGCCTTCCAAGGGGGCAATACAATCGGCCAAGGCCTGAACCCAGTCGATCCGAGTATCGCGCTGATTCCAAATTAACACCAGATAACCCTGCGGTTTGAGTACCCGATCTAATTCTTGTAAGGTAGCAGAATCGGCAAACCAGTGAAATGACTGTGCACAAAATACCGCATTCAGGCTATGATCAGGCAGGGGAAGTTGATGGCTAACGCCTTCAAGAGCATGAATGTCCGGATGCGCCTGTTTTAATTGAGCCAGCATTTCCCGGACAGGATCAATCGCGATAATGTGCTTACTGAGCGGGCGTAAATAGGGGATAAACTTGCCAGTTCCACTACCCAAATCCAGAAGATGCGCATCTACAGGCAAAGCCAGCGTTTCACTCAGCCATTGGCTGATTTCTGCCGGATAATCGGGACGCACTTGCTGATAGAGCTCAGCCGACGCACTAAAACCCCGTTTTGCTGCAGGATGTAATGATTGTGTCATATTTTGCGCTTTTTAATCTTTTTGATCGATATAAAATAGCATATTCACTTTTTTGACAGCGTTCATTGACTGAATTGTTGTGGAAGGGTTCGATTTACCAGCACGGGAAAGTTATGGACAAGCAGATTTTTTTTGAAGATGAACATATACGCGCGATTTTTATGCCGGGATCTTCTTCAGAACTGATTTTTTCATTTGGCGATTTGATTACCCGTGCCAAGGGCCTCAACATCAATGCAGAAAAGTCACTGGCGAAATTCGAGTTTAATGTGCTTGGCATTATGCCTAAGCATAAATCCTGGTTTCCGCAAGGTTCCATGTGGAACATGTTGCAAGCCATCGCAGATCTGATTGCGCCATTTCAGCAGCGTATTGCCTATGGCGGTTCGATGGGCGGCTATGCCGCGATTAAATATTCCCGTGCCTTGGGCGTGCAACGGGTGGTGGCGATGGTGCCGCAATACTCGATTGATCCGGAAGATGTACATGATGCCCGCTATAACATGTTCTATCAGCCAGAGCTGAATGCCAATATGCGGGTTGCGGCCGAAGATATCGACAACGCCTGTGAATATATTATTGTGTATGATCCCTACTGTGCCGAAGATCGGGCCCATTATCTGAAATTAGAGGCGCTGATTCCGCATCATCATGTGCTGCATTTGCCTTTTACCGGACATGATGCGATCGCAGTTTTGGCTAGTTCCGAATTGCTCTATGACTTTTTGGTGCATGAATATGAGCCAAGCTATTTCTATCAGAAAATGCGCCGGGTCAAGAAAAACAGCAAGTTCTATTATCGTAAGGTGATTGAAAATGTCTTGCCACGACACCGCATGGCTTTGGGGCACATTCTGAAAAATAACGATCTGCAACTGGATAACCAGTTTTTTGATGCCAGCCAGAAACAGGTGATTTTGCGGGAACTGTTACGCAATAAACAGGTTGATCAGCATGACCTGCTCAAACTGGGCATTCATGTGAATTTGCCGCAGGAAAATCGTCAGCTGTTATTGGACCACTATGGACATGGTCTGGTATTTAATGTCATCAGTCATAAAATCGAAAGTTATGCAGAAGGTGCAATTGCCCTGAACCATAAATTTCTGATTCCGATTTATGCCAAAGGTAATGGTTTATTGAGTATTAATCTGAATGATGAACGTTATTTGGTGGTGATGAATGACCGGCATATCATGAAACTGATCAAGGAACAGGATGAGCTCAGTCTGGGTATGCACCCGATTTTAATGAAGCGTTATAGCGATTTTTATATGTTTAGCTATAAGCAGCTGAATCTGAGTACCAATGAGTATGGTGCTGCTGCTTTTATCGACGATAGTGACAAAAATACGCAGTTTGTGACGCACACTGAGATAAGTTAACTAAAAATTTTTATAAAAAACAATTACTTGACTTGTGATGAGCTTGGCATAATATAGAGATAAGCGGTATAAATAATAAACCAATTATATCGTTCCCGATGGTTGAAACGAAGAAGGGGATCTCTATGATGCAAGTATGTTTTATCTTCGGTTTGGTTCTACCTAATCTGGCGCATGCAGAAACTGTGCATCCTGCAGTGATCATGGTCAGTGCGTCCATCATCTTTATGATTATTCTGTCTGTGTATGTGGTGTATCGAATTCGCAAGTCACTACGTAATCATATGGATAAACCGCTGGATTAATTGCATCAGGCTGGAAACAGGTTGAAAAGACTCAATGACTTGTTTTAAATGACAGACATAAATTGTCAAACAGGATTGAGGGAACAGCCATGAAAGCCGTTTATTTAGACTATGCTTCTTTAGACCAGCAGGATTTAGACTTTCAGGCACTGCATGCCGCATTTGATCCACTGGTTTTGTATCCGGCGACCTCGGCTGCCGAGATTGCATCCCGTGTAGCTGATGTCGATGTTATCATTACGAATAAGGTGATGATCGGTGCAGCTACGATTCAGCAATGCCCTCAACTCAAACTCATTTTAATCTCTGCAACCGGCACCAATAATGTCGACCTTGAGGCGGCCAAAGCGCAAGGGATCGTCGTGTGTAACTGTCAGGCTTATGGCACTTCGGCAGTCGCGCAGCATACCATCATGTTGATGCTGAATCTGGCAACTTCATTCCTGTCTTACCAACGTGCGTTACAACAAGGCGAATGGCAAAAAGCCAGTCAGTTCTGTTTGCTGGATGCGCCAATTGTCGAGCTGGCCGGAAAAACATTGGGCATTGTGGGTTATGGCGAACTGGGCCATGCGGTGGCGAAACTGGCCGAAGCCTTTGGCATGAAAGTGCTTATTGCCGCGCTGCCAAATCGTCCGGCGGATGCATCTCGTGCGCCATTTGCCGAGCTACTTCCTCAAGTCGATTTTTTAACTTTGCATTGTCCACTCACTGAAGATACCCACCATTTAATCAGTCATACTGAGCTGGATGCAATGAAAAGCAGCGCATTTTTAATTAACTGTGCGCGTGGCGGAATTGTCGATGAAGCGGCATTGGCTGAGGCTCTGCGTGCAGGCAAGATTGCCGGTGCAGCGACAGATGTTCTAACGGTAGAACCACCGAAACAGGGCAATGTGCTGCTCGACTCTACGATTCCCAACCTGATTGTGACACCGCATAATGCTTGGGGCAGTGTCGATGCAAGACAACGGATTGTGGATCAAATGGTCGAAAATGTAGCAGCATTTAAACAGGGTCAGCCGATTCGACAGGTCAATTCATAGATCGCGTCGATACAAGGTAATAGTTTTATTTTCTAAAAATTAAAAAAGCCCATCACGGGCTTTTTTTATAAATCGGTTACTGCATAACTGGTAGCTGATCCTGACTGGGGTTGAGTCTGTGGTGTATTTGGGTTTTGCGTCGCACTCGACTGGCTTAAAGGCTGCTGCACGATAGGTGCCTGTTGTGAATTTCCACGCCAGACTTCTTTGGTCTGCTGGATTTTCTGACCGGTTTGTTGGGCTGCCTGAGTTGCACCCTGATCTACTTTTTGCGGTGTATCAGAGGTTGCAGATTTGGTATTGCTCCAGGCCCGGTCTACCCCCGGCTTGATTTTGGCAATGCCTTTTTCCGTTGCTTCACCGACTTTCTCAGCAGTATTAATCACGCCTTCCTGTGCTTTATAAGCAAAGACATGCAGCAGGTTCGGATTTTCACCATAAGGCTTAACCGGTTTAGCAGACTGAGTCGTGGTTTGTGCGAATGCTGGAACAGAAAGCATTAAAGCTGTCGTTAAAATAATTGGGGTTTTGATATTCATTATGGATCGACCTCGAATTCGTCTAAGTGCGGTCTGAGTTTGTTTTTCAGTGTAACGGATAATGGGTCAAAAACAATGAATATCCTGTGAAGAGTGCAGAGCTTTCAGGTTGATCTGTGCCGGAATATTGTAATTTTAAAGAAAGGGCAGTAGATATCAGGAGAAGCCTTGAATTGATTTTCAGCAAAATAAAAGCCCTATTCTTAGACTAGAAACAGGGCGATTTTTTTAGTCACATTGTGTCAACGCATCTTTTGCGAAATGTTCGCGTAAGCTGACAAAGTTCTTTTGTACGCCCGCATCGTGCAGGTCAAATTTTTGTGCAGTGCTAGTACCGTCGCGCTGGAAAGTCGCTGAGCCGGCATCGATTAGAGTCATGCCTTTAAATGACCATTGTTCAATGACACGGTTATTGCCGATATCGCCGGTAAATTCAATCACGCATTTGTCGAGGAATTTGGTCAGTTTTGCCTTGTTGTTGGTCGTGGCTGGAACCACTTCGAGGTTTTGGACTTCCTGTAAGACACCAACCTGAAGCTGTGGGATTTTGGGTGCAGATGTACAAGCTGTAACTGCGATACTCGCAAGACCCGTCAAAATAAGAGCTTTAAATTTCATATGATTCTTTCTTGTTGAGTGTTGTTAGGTTGAGTATAGGGAATTGCAAAAGGGATAACCATATCTTTAATTAGATCTAGTACTAATCGTATTCATGTAGACATCTTTATAAAGATATATAGGATGAATTCGTTTAGATTATTTCAATAAAATCATAGTTTTCAATAATTTTATCAAATGTGGGGTGATGGCTGATATGTTTCATTACTCTTAATGTTACATATTGATTAATCCGTAATTTTTCTATTTCGGATAAAACAGATTTTTCCAATCTTATACGATAATTTTTTTTATTATCATCAATGATATTAATTTTTCCTGATCTATCAAGACTTTGAATTAATCCTGAAATTTCACATAGCAAAGGTTCTTGGATTTCTAATTCATTTAAAAAATTTAAAGCCTTTTCAATTTTTTGTGAACTGCCCATCCAATGGTGGTTTTTATTTAGATGAGAATTCCAATTCAGCTCGAAGTCAAGATTATTGCTTTTTAAAGCATTAAGCATTGATTTAATACTTGATATACCTTTATTCCCCATGATTGAGAAAACTTCCTGATTTTCTTCAGGATGGTCTAATGATTCAAAAAAACCAAACCATTGACTAAGAGTATTTTGCGACAGACTCCAACCAAAAAGATCTGGTTGAATTTCTAAACTAAGAATAAATTTTGTCGAACCTGAAACGATATTAGCTAAGCGAAGATCTAATTCAGATTGATTGACATAATCAGCATGCTTTTTAGGGGTACGAACTTTCGTTGAAAGAGTAATTAAGCTTTCAGCTAATCCCTTTGATAAAGCGGCATGTAAAATTAAAGGCAATGATCCATTGTGAGCTTTCTCGCCAATAAAACGAACTTCTAGAATTTCTTTTTCTCTACGAAGTTGCAGATCATAAAGTTGCTTTCTTAGGTTGGCTAAGTGGTCTTTAAAAGAGTTAAATGAAGCTACTTTGAAGCGATCATTTTCATCTAGGGTTTCACTATCCTTTTTTATAATTTCTTCAGCTAAATATATTTGTTCTTCAAGAGTAGAGATATTCATGGGAGTTAACTCGAAGTTGAATGAAACCTTTAGCTTCAGATAGTTGATTAAAACTGAAAAGACTGCGCCTGTAATGATAGCGACCTTCATCACTCATAGTATTAAAAAATAGATCACAGCCATATCGGGCGCGAATTGTATTACGATTTTCTAGATATGAAAGTAATTCATTATATTTTTTAGATGAAAGTTTATTAAGGTCTTCTTCATTTAGAAATAAAACTATATCAATGTCACTAGGATGAGGCTTTTTTGAACAAAATGATCCATCTAACCAAATGATCATTTCAACTTGATATGTTTCTAATTCTTGAATTAAGGCTCTTAGGCGGTTGCAGAGGTTAGAACGTGTTCTTTTATCCTGAAAGGGGACAAGTACAGTTTGTTCTAGTGTTTCTAGGGATATCTTATGAATACCAGGAGCTAATAGACTAGGATAAATCACCTTACCCCCAGCTATTCGGTTTGGGTCTTTCTCTATATCTTCCGTAAAATTATTATCTATCATATTGAATTGTTATCAGAAATAAAATTTTTATATCATAAGTTTAGGGTAAAATCATAAAAAAACCCGCTTTAAAGCGGGTTTTTTATTTCAATCAGAGCTTAATGTTGAAGCACTGAAATATCAGCCACTTTCGTGAACAAGTCACGAAGCTGTGCAAGCATACGTAAACGGTTTGCTTTCAGGTCAGCATCATCAGCCATCACCATGACGCCATCAAAGAATGCATCGACTGGCGCACGAAGTGCAGCAAGTGCAGACAAGGCAGCAGTGTAGTCTTTCGCAGCAAATAACGGTTCAACTTGAGGCGCAATTTTCGCAAGTTCAGCGAATAAAGCTTTTTCAGCATCTTCAACCAGGTTTGCTTCAACCACAGTACCTTCAGGTGTCGCTTCTTTCGCTAAAATATTCGCAACACGCTTGTTGGCAGCAGCAAGCGCAGCCGCTTCAGGCAATGCACGGAAGTGATTAACTGCATTTACACGCTTGTCAAAATCAAGCGGAGATTTTGGTGAAAGCGCTTGAACAGCTTGAATCACATCAACCGCAACGCCTTGGTCTTCGTATTTCGCACGGTAACGACCTTCAAGGAATGCAACAGCATCTGCCAAAGTCTTGTCGTGATCTTTCAATACATCGCCATAAGCAGCAAGTGCAAGTTTGATCAAATCTTCGATTGAAACATCAAGCTCGTTTTCAGTTACCAGACGTAAAATACCAATCGCAGAGCGACGCAGTGCAAACGGGTCTTTAGAACCTGTAGGTGCTTGACCAATACCGAAAATACCTGTGAGCGTGTCTAAACGATCCGCAAGGGCAATCGTTGTACCTGTCTTCGTTTTTGGTAAAACATCACCTGCAAATTTAGGTAAATATTGCTCACCCAAAGACTCAGCCACTTCATCATTTTCACCTTCAAGACGTGCGTAGTAAGTCCCCGCGATGCCTTGAAGTTCTGGGAATTCACCCACAAGCTCAGAAGTTAAATCGCATTTTGCAAGCAGTGCAGCTTTTTCAGCATCTTGAGGATTCGCACCGGTAATTGGCGCAAGTGCAACAGCGAGTTTTGCAATACGTTCAGACTTGTTCCAAAGCGTACCCAATTCTGCTTGGAATACCATGTTTGCCAATTTCTCTTTACGAGATGCAAGCGGTTGCTTTTGATCTTGCAAGAAGAAGAATTCAGCATCAGACAAACGTGGACGAACCACTTTCTCGTTACCTTCAATAATTTGTGTCGGGTCTTTCGACTCAATGTTTGACACAGTAATGAAGTACGGTTGAAGTTTATTGTCAGCATTTACCAAACAGAAGTACTTTTGGTTGTCCTGCATCGTGGTGATCAATGCTTCTTGAGGAACTGCAAGGAAGCGTTCTTCGAAGCTTGCACGAAGCGCAACAGGCCATTCAACCAATGCAGTCACTTCGTCACGAAGATCGCTTGGTACAATCGCAATGGCATTGACTTCATCAGCAAGCGCTTTGACTTGACCATCAATGATGGCTTGACGTTCTTCAAATGACGCCACAACGTGAGCTGCTTTTAACTTCGCTAAGTATTCGTCAGCGTGCGTTAAAGTAATTGCTTCTGGCGCGTGGAAACGATGACCGTAAGTGACGTTACCGGCTTTGTGATCTTGAATTGTTGCATCAACCACATCGTTGTCTTTTAACAACACAACCCATTTTACAGGACGCACGAATTCAGTACGGCTAGCAGCAGAACGCATACGTTTTGCGATTGGAAGATTGTCCAAAGCATTTTGTAAAATTTGTGGCAGTAAAACGTCAAGGCTTTGACCTTTTACGTCTTTTAGGTAGCAGACTTTTTCAACTTTACCTGCTTGGAAAGTTGATACTTGATCAACCGTGATGCCTTGACCACGCATAAAGCCTTCAAGTGCTTTCGTCGGGTTGCCTTCAGCATCAAAGGCTGCCTGTTTGGCAGGGCCGTCAAAACGTTTTTGTGTGTCTGCTTGTGCAGCATCAACATTGACAATTTTAAGTGCAAGACGACGAGGTGCTGCATAGGCTTCGATTGAATCAAAAACAAGACCAGCATCTTTTAAGCCTTTTACTGTTTCTGCATGTAAGGCATCACGTAATTTTTTCAGGCTTTTTGGTGGAAGTTCTTCACAACCCAATTCGAACAAAACGGTATGTTTAGACATTATTTGCTCTCCTTGTTTGCTTCTTTCGCTTCTGCTTCAACTTGCGCTTTTAATTGTGCCAACACTTCATCACGTAATGCAGGTTCAGCCATTGGGAAACCAAGTTCCGCACGTGCTGCTACATAGCTGGTCGCAATAGAACGTGCCAATGTACGTACACGTAAAATGTAACGCTGACGTTCAGTCACAGAAATCGCGCCACGCGCATCCAATAAGTTGAAGCTGTGTGATGCTTTCACGACTTGCTCATATGCAGGAAGTGGAAGTTTCGCTTCGATCAAACGTGTTGCTTCAGCTTCGTAGAAATCGAACAATTCAAACATTTTTTCAACGTTGGCATATTCGAAGTTATAGGTCGATTGTTCCACTTCATTTTGATGGAACACATCGCCATAAGTCACCGTACCGAACTGACCTTTGGTCCAAACCAAATCGTAAACTGAGTCTACACCTTGCAAGTACATGGCAAGACGCTCAAGACCATACGTGATTTCGCCAGTCACAGGGTAGCATTCAACACCACCGACTTGCTGGAAGTAAGTGAACTGCGTCACTTCCATGCCATTGAGCCAAACTTCCCAACCTAAGCCCCAAGCGCCCAGTGTTGGAGATTCCCAGTTATCTTCTACGAAACGAATGTCGTGTACCAGTGGGTCAATACCGATCGCTTTTAATGAATCAAGATAAAGCTGCTGGATGTTATCCGGGTTTGGCTTAAGCACCACCTGGAATTGGTAATAATGTTGCAAACGGTTCGGGTTTTCACCATAACGGCCATCTTTCGGACGGCGTGACGGTTGAACATAAGCGGCATTCCAGGTTTCAGGACCCAGTGCACGAAGGAAAGTCGCAGTGTGGAATGTCCCTGCACCCATTTCCATATCATAAGGTTGCAAAATGACGCAGCCTTGCTCCGCCCAGTAAGTTTGTAAGGCAAGAATTAAGCCTTGGAAGGTATCAATATGCGATATGGCGCGACTCATGGTCATCCACTTAAAATTAGAGAAAAATTGTGCTCAATTATAAGGACTTTGCAGGGGAGTGGCAAAGGGTTAATGTAGGGATACTTTTCTGAAAAAAATAAAACAGGCTTAAAGGATACGCGACATTTAGAGGCTTACTGCGATTTTAGCTTTGCTGGTCGATACAGGCTGATCTGAAAATCAGGAATAAATCAGATGTATGGCATGCTGTTAACCGGAGAGTCATAAAGTTCAACGGATCTCATACGATTGCGACTCTAAAATTGGTTTAATATTCACGCAATATAATAATGCTTAAAAATAAGGAACTTCATGACCACTTACAAAATTCAATGCTATTTAAAATACAAGGTCGTGCAACCGACAGAATTTATTTTTATGCTTCAGGTAGCACATCATTCCGATCAGAATATTCTCGAAGAAAAACTCAGCTTTAATCTGCCCGTAGCATGGCATGAATTTCAGGATGCTCAGCATCAAAACCGTCATGTTCGGCTACAGGTTGAACCCTGTGACGCTTTTGAGCTGAATTATGCGGCGACAGTGGTTCGTCAACCGAGTCTCTCTCTTGAGCTTCAGCAAGGTCTGAAAGAAGTAGCCATTCCTGAGCTGCCCGATGAAGTCTTGCCTTATTTGCTGGCCAGCCGTTATTGCAATTCAGATTTATTACTGGAAATGGCGAAACGCTCATTTGGCTGGATGACACCGGGCTATACGCGGGTCAAGGCGATTGAACAGTGGATTTATAACAATATTTTTTATGTGTCTGGTAGTTCCGACCAATTTACCACTGCCACAGATGTACTGGTGCATCGTGCAGGCGTATGTCGTGACTTTGCCCATTTAGGCATTGCCCTATGCCGTGCCTTGGGAATTCCGGCACGCATGGTGGTCGGTTATGTGGAAATTGAAAAGTTTTTACCCGATTTTCATGCCATTTTTGAAGCCTATTTAGACGGTGGCTGGGTGCAGTTTGATCCGACCCGTTTGGCTCCAGTCGAAAATCTTATTCGGATTGGCACTGGAGTCGATGCCGGAGATGTGGCATTTTCAACCTATTATGGTCAGGTTGAGCTGTTAAAAATCCAGCCCCTGATCAAACCTGAATGAATAGGCAGGCCACAATAAAAATGTTCTGGAAATATACTAAGCAAAATGGTTACAAAGGGTTTTTCCATTTCAATGGCGATTGATAGGGGAGCGGTTGTTCTGCAAAAAAAACAGGATCAGTATTTTCAAGCTGAGCGAGATTATTATGGTTTTAAAAAGCTTCGATCGACTCATGATGAAAAGATGTAAAACACAGATGCCTTTCATCTGGCTTGGCTCTATAATGCCCAAAATCTATGAACAATAAGATCAGGCGCACTGTGTTTCACTCCCATCTCGACTGGCTCAATACCTTAAAACCGAATTTCAAAGTCCTTCCACTCAAAGACCGGTTGCTCTGTGGAGCTGGCGCACTATTGGGTTTGGTGGTTTCGTCCTTGTTGAGTTTATGGATTCTGGGGGATTTTGAAGCCTGGTATATTGCCCCGATGGGTGCATCTTCGGTATTGCTGTTTGCTGTGCCGGCCAGTCCTCTAGCACAGCCCTGGAATATTCTGGTCGGAAATACCATTGCTGCCGTGATTGGCGTGAGTTGCGCTTTATTCATAGCTAGTCCGACTGAGGCTTTTAGTGTAGCCGTGGCCTTGGCGATCGTTCTGATGATGACCACAGATTCCCTGCATCCACCGAGTGGCGCCGTGGCCATTACCGCAGTGCTGGGCGGCCAGCCGGTGCATGAACTCGGTTATGCCTTTGTATTTTATCCGGTACTACTCAATTCAATTTTACTGATGGTAATTGCCATTGTCTTTAACCGGATGATTGGCAAGGATTATCCGCAGCAAGCCCAATTAAATACTCGTTCCAAGGATCCGACGCCGACCCAGAAAGTCACCATTCAACCGCAGGATATTCAGGAAGTGCTGGATCAGCGCACCGAGCTGCTGGATATCAGTGAATATGACCTGCAAAAAATCATTCTGGAGGCACAAAACCGCGCCAATGCGCGTGCGGTGCATGAATTTAGCTGCCAGGATATTATGACGAAGGATGTGGCAACCCTGCATGAAAATGATGATATCCAGCACGCACTGGACAAGTTTAAACAGATGAACCTGATGAGCCTGCCCGTCGTTAATGCCGATGAACAACTGGTCGGTACACTGGCAATGTATCAGGTGGTGGAATGGTTCAAGCGCGCTGCCGATGTGCGCAGTAGCTGGGAACATCAGGTCAAACATATCATGACCCGTAAGGTAATTACGGTGCAGCCCTTACAACCCATTCAGGATCTGGTGCCGTATTTTGTCGAGCGTTCGTTCAACTATATTCCGGTGGTGAGTGAACAGAAATTGGTGGGAATTATCAGCCGGGCAGATATGATTGCTGCACTCAATCAGGAGCTGAATCATTTTAAAATGAAAGCTTAAAACCGGATTAAAACAGAAGTTAACAGGCAGGGCGTGATCAGCTCTGGTCAGCTTGCCAGCTGAGAAAACTGTAAAATAGTGCGATTGACAGGGAAAAATACAGTAGAAACAAAAAAAATGAGTACTCAAAACTTTGAGTGGATGATGCCAGATATAGGCCAAAGTGAGGATCCCCAAGACGCAGCTTGGTAAAATCGTCATAATATTAAATAGCTGATAATAGCGTAGCGGCAGATGAATCACTGATCGGAAAGGAAAGACCATCACCCAGTAAGTCAGGCAGACAAAGAAGCCACTCAAAAGCGCCGAAAATAGGCTTCTGAAAATGGAGAAAATCCCAGAGCTGGCTTCATGAAATAGCGCATAAGGGAATAAAATTACAGCGATGATCAAAGGGGTAAGCGCGAGGTTAAGCGTCATTTTCCAGGGAGAATTCTGGATCGGTTGAGAGATTAAGTGAAACATCCTGTCTACTATGTGTTTGCCACTTTTTGCTGTTTTTAATATAGGGACTTTATCTTTATCATTTTTAAAAGCATACAAATTTTTGATGAGGAGAAAATTCAAAATATAGGCGAATAATACGACAAAGCACACCGGAGTGTGCTTTGTGGGTGGTGTAATGCTTAAAAACTTTAATGATTAAATAAAGAACCAGTAAATAAACAGTGAAATAATAAAGATACACATGATATTCAGTACAAAACCGACTTTCATCATTTCGCTTTGCTGGATATGACCGGTTCCAAAGACAATCGCATTTGGCGGAGTCGCTACCGGCAGCATAAAGGCACACGAGGCGCCAATGCCAATGACAATCACCAGAATTTCTTTGGGCATTCCCATCTGATCCGCAATTGCGGCAAATACTGGTACCAGTAGAGCAGCCGAAGCGGTATTACTGGTAAATTCAGTCAGAAAGATAATAAAAGTAGCGACTACAAAAATAATCATCAGCGGGGGGGCATCACCAAAAGCATTGGCCAAAGTTTGACCCAATACTAGCGAACTGCCTGAATCCTTCAGAATGGCACTCAGGGTCAGACCACCACCAAATAGATATAACACCCCCCAATCAGTATTTTCTGTAATTTGTTTCCAGCTTGCGGTACCCAGAATCACCACCATACAGGCAGCCGAAATTGCAATCCAGGTATCCGGTTGTGAAATACCAAAAATTTCGGTGAATTTTTTACTGAAAATCCAGGCAATTGCAGTACAAAGAAAGAGGATCATGGTGGCTATACGGGTTCTGGTCCAAGGAATATCTTCGGTCGCAAATTGTATTTTATGATTCAGTTTTGGACGTAGTACCAGATATAAACTGACTAGCATGGCAGGAAGAATAATGAACATCATCGGCAAGCCGATTTTCATCCAGTCGGCAAAATCATAGCCGAGGGCCTTGGCGGCAATGGCATTCGGAGGGGAACCGACCATGGTGCCCAGTCCGCCAATACTGGCCGAATAGGCAATGCCGAGCAGGATAAAGACAAAAGTTTTACGATCCTTGCTGACATCCATATGTGAAAGCAAGCCTAAGGCCAAAGGCAGCATCATGGCAGCAGTCGCCGTATTGGAAATCCACATGGACAGCAGCGCCGTCACCACAAAAATCGCCAGTACAGAAATGCCCAGATGCCCTCTGGACATGGAGATGATCCACATGGCAATTTTCCGGTCCAGTTTCTGGATATGCAACGCCGTTGCCAGCGCAAAACCACCAAAAAACAGGAAAATGACAGGATCGGCAAAAGTGACCAAAGCGGCTTGTGTGGTAATCGGAACTAGTTCCTCACCAGAGGCCATTGGCATGGCCAGCAATACCGCCATCACGGGGATGAGTAAAGCTGTAATCGTGATATGAATGGCTTCAGTCAGCCATAAGATACCGATAAAGGCTAAAAGTGCCAGTCCTTTATTGGCATTCTGGTCATAGGGCAGGTAAAGATATAAGCCATAGGCTACAATGGCTGCGACAAAAATAAGAATCCAGCCTTTAAGCAGCCCTTTGGGCATGGCATTGGTCGGGGTAGCTAGGTTGGTCTGAGTCATATGCTCTCCTTGCAAGATTTTTATTTACATCATTTTTTATATTAGCTTTAAATTTGTAATTTTGTTTTGCTTAAAAAATATCCTATTTAAAGATACTATAACCAGATTGTTGCAATAATCCAGTACTTTGCCAGAAGGCATACAGGCCCAAGCCGAAAAGTAAAGCCAAGACAATCCATTTGAAGTGTTGCTGAGATAAACGATGGCGTATTTTGCCTCCAATCCAGACACCAGCAAGGGCGAATAAGCTGATCCCGATCAGAATATGCTGTTGATGGGTTTCCAGTGTGATCAGAATTGGAAAAAGTAAAACCAGCTGGATCAGTTTACCGGCAATGAAATTGAGATTACTGATAATGACAATATCTGTTTTAGAGAGTTGGCAACTCATCAGATACATCATCAGAAAAGGTGCCATGGCATTGGTTGCACCTCCAATAATGCCGGCCAGTAAACCAAAACAGAGCATGCTGGAAATATGCGGACTAACTTGTAAGGGGCGTGCCCGTAACTGGTCCAAGACATAAAATATAATTACCAGACCCAATAACAGTTTTAAATAAGCCTCATTTAGCCAAAGTAATAGCTTGACCCCGAGTACACTGCCGACCAGGCTACTAAGCATTAATGGCCAATAACGTTTTATATAATAGCCAATACTATTCAACAGGCTATGCGCAGGGTCAGCATTCAGCATGATCAGATTCAGCAGCAGACAGGGTAGAATGACAAGGGTAACCGCGATGCTAAGCGGATATGCGCTGGACAGAACAGCCGTACTCATCATGGGAAAGCCAAAGCCGCTTAAACCATGTAGCAGGGCTGCTACGGCACAGAGCCACAGCATCATCCATTCTGCCTGAGTCATGTGAAATCCATTTCAAAACTTAGAATATTGAACTTATCGTGAATTCAACTGAGAAAGAAAGTGAAAAGCTGTAATACAGCAAAGAAATAACAAAAAATATAGGCAAAAAAAGCCACGATAACTTGGGGAAATTACCGTGGCATCAAAATTTCATCCCATTTACTCGGGGTGAAAGAGGAAGCTCTGCGATGAAACTGGTCAAGGGCTCTTGTTAAAATTAATATGCAACTTAATAGTGTTTATCCTGATTCACTGTACGGACAGGATGTTGATAGCCTTGAGCTTGCTGAGCCGCATTATGATCAATTCTGTACGGTTTTTTCGGCATGATTAACCATAATACCAGATACACCAAAATACCCGGAAATGCGGCACTCATGATTGAAATCACCACAAAAATTAGACGTAATAAATTTGCGTTCCAACCAAAACGTTCAGCAATACCACCCATCACCCCTGCAATCATGTTTGAGCGGTTAGAGCGATATAAACCAACATTGGCCATTAAAATCTCCTGATTAAAAATAGGTTTGAATCCTATAACTAGATCCATACTTAAAGAAATGGAGTTGAGTTAAACTTTTTAAAGTGCTGATTACAAATAAAATCGTTAAGTAATGTTAATAAACATTAAAATCAAATCTAAGAGCTACTAACATAGTGAAAATTCTATTGAACTCTTGTGTAAAGTTCATCAGCTTTGCTGTGTGCTTTTTGCTCGCCATGTTTCCTATTTAGGTTTATTAAAAATGAAATTGGATGTATCACGTTGTACATTAAGCAGTTTTTTTAAATGTAGCCTGGTGTTGGGGAGTGTAGTGATTTTGCAGGCTTGTGATCAGCAGCAGGTCAAACCTGAACAGGAAGGTCAGGCGACCTCAGAAGAGGGCGTTAAAATTTCCGCTGCCAATACGAAGGCCGATGTGGTGACTGTCAGCGCCAAATCCTTAACTTAGGTCGCAGGGCAGGCGACTCTTCCGGTAGAAGCAGATTTAAACCCGGCAACTGTACCAGAGGATGCCAAGGTGTTTATAGGTCGCTATCATACTGAAATCGACTGTGATGGCCGCTTTGCGCCCTGTACTGAAGGTAAGGCAGAATTTATTTTGACTTTACTACCGGATGGTACGGTGCATCGCAGCATTTTACAGTATGGCAAAATATTTATTGATAATACCAAAAACAGTACGGCTCATAATATTACCTACCGTAAAGACCGCTGGTTTATCAATCCGGAACGTACCGATGTGGTGGTGAATCTCAAAGAAGGAGCGAGCTTTTACTATAAGATTAAAGATTCAAGTCACTTAGTCATGAATCTGGAAAAAATCTATAGTGAAAAGGAAAAAACCAACCGGGAATTATTTGATCGTGGCTATCCGGCACCTTCAAAAGCCTATGAACTGGTCAAAGACACATCCTTTCATATTCAAGAATAATGCCCGATAATAATCGGCTGATCTGGTCGAAAGCTTAATTCAAATACGATTTAGATTAGACAATAAAGGCAAGTTGCGGGAACGCGTGAACATAAAATCTGGATGCAGAAATACACGACCAAAACATCGCAATTTAATTAAAATATAATGAAGTAAATCAGAGAAAGATTCTAAGGAAAGAATGGTGGGTCGTCCGCGATTCGAACGCGGGACCAACGGATTAAAAGTCCGCTGCTCTACCAGCTGAGCTAACGACCCTGAGGAATAAAAATGATG
>NZ_KB850158.1:307677-414665 GCF_000369725.1 Acinetobacter sp. CIP 101966
TGGTGGGTCGTCCGCGATTCGAACGCGGGACCAACGGATTAAAAGTCCGCTGCTCTACCAGCTGAGCTAACGACCCTGAACCATCATTCAAACCTGGTTTGAATGTGCAGTGCAAGTCAAGCTAAATAGCTTAAAGCACCACTTTGTTTGATGGAGCGTATTGTAGCAAGATCTCATTTCAGCGCAAGCAAAAAATAACAAAGTTGCCCATGTTTGATTATAAATACAACAATTATGCTTTATCTAAACAAAAAATAGGCAACTTCAGTACTTAGAAGCGATATTGATAGGCCTGGATATTGGCAAAAATCTCTGCGGTGAGCTCCGAATATGCCGTTGCACCTGGCAATAACACCAGCAGGCGTTCATCGGTTTTACTCGGATCAAATGCTTGCTCTTTCAATTTATTTTTCTGGTATTTAAAGGTGCCTGTAGTTTCAATCTGCTGTTGTATACGTAAAAATACCGGTACCGCATAAGCCGGCAAGCATTTTTTAAAGCAAGCGGCCATGGCTGCTAAATCTGCATCATCCAATTTTACATCGGGTTGCAGGGTAATCGCGGCCATACCGGCACGACCATTGGTATTGGGAATTTCTACGCCATACACCACCGCTTCAACGATTTTGTCATACTCGGTCAGCATGTTTTCCACTTCAGTTGTAGAAACATTTTCCCCTTTCCAGCGGAAAGTCTCGCCTAAACGATCAACAAACTGCGCATGACGGAAGCCGATATTGCGCACCAGATCTCCGGTATTGAAGTAAGCATCACCTTTGGTAAATACATCCTGCATGATGACTGACTTGTTTTTTTCCGGATCGGTATAGCCATCAAAGGGTGAACGGCGGGTAATTTTACCAATTAATAAACCAGTTTCGCCTTTTTTCACCCGTTTGCAATGGCCTTTAGCGTCCCGTACCGGCTCATTTTTATCTTTATCAAAGGCAATAATCGCATACGGTGTGGGTGAGAAACCGACGGTATTGTCAAAATTGAAAATATTGCTAAAACCGACATTGCCTTCACTAGAGGCATACAGTTCCAGCACTTCCTGAATGCCAAAACGGGATTTAAATTTATCCCAGATATTTGGGCGCATGCCATTCCCAATCATCTTAGTCACGCGGTGACCTTTTTCCAGTTCAGATGGGGGAGCATCCATCAGATAGCGGCACAACTCACCGACATAACCAATCGCAGAGGCATCAAATTTTTGCACATCCTTCCAGAAAGAAGAGGTCGAAAATTTACGGCGAATAGCCAGGGTGCTGCTCCCTGCAATGACACCGCACCAGCACACCACCATGCCTGTGGCATGATAAAGCGGCAGGGTACAGTACATCACATCATCTTTATTGAGATTCAGCACATGCCCATAGGTGCCATAAGCCAGCGTCCAGCGGCCATTGGTAAAGATCACCGCTTTAGGTAGGCCCGTGGTACCCGAGGTGTAAATATAGAACAGCCCGTCTTTGCCCTGCACTGAATGGGTGGTCGATGGATTGAACTTAGGGGAGAGATCGGTTTTTTCAGCCAGGTTGATAAAGCCTTCAGGTGCCTGACCCGGATCGGCTTGAGTATTTTGATCTGCAAACCAGTGCAAGCGGTCACTGCTAATATTCAGGTCATTACGAATTTCGTTGACTGCATGACGACATTCTTCACCGACAATCAGGGCAATCGGTTTGACCAGATTGATACTGTGCGTCAGCACTTTGCCGACTTGAGAGGTATTGACCAGAGCGGTGGTCACACCCAGTTTAGCCAGACCAATCACGCTGGCAATCAGCTCAGGGCGGTTCTCGACCATGACAGCAACAACATCACCTTTCTTGGCGCCCAAGGATAGATAGAAATGGGCAATCTGGTTGGCCCAGGCATTGAGAGCAGCATAGCTATAGCTTTGCTCTTCAAAACGCAAGGCAATGCCTTCCGGGTTACGCTTGGTGGCTTTTTCAAAAGCCAGACCCAGGCCGGCCGGTGTGTTCGGAGTACGTAAATATGCCTGTCTTAGACCAGTGAGCAAATTGGGCACTTTGGTCAAGAAAGCCGGGATTTTGGCAGCGACATCTGCAATCCCAATCAGATCGTGTGGTTTCATTTGGGTCATGAGAATCCTATTTATTTTTCGTATCCGATACGTTCAATTTATATACAGTAGACGAGCTATCCATCTTTTAGCGTTAAAACACTAGTGCAATCAACCTATTCTGACTAAATCTAGCAAAAAAAACCTAGTCACCGAAATGACTAGGTTTTTTTAGATGACTGCAATTGAGCAAATTATGATTCAGTTGCAGTATTGGCTTTTTTCGGTGGACGACCACGTGGACGACGTGGACGAGCAGCCTGTTTCTCCGCTTTTTCAGCTTCGCTGGCTTCAGTGTCTTCTGTTGTTACTTCGGCCTGATCCTGGGCTTCTGTAACAGGAGCTTCTGATTCAGCATTTGCTTCAACTGGTGCAGCATCTCTAGGTTGAGCTTCAGTCACTGGAGCCGCTTCTGTAGGAGCTGTATCTACTGGTGCCGTAGTTTCAGTTGCTTGTTCAGCTGGCTGAGCATTTACGGTTTCTTCAATAGCTACTTCAGTGGTTACTGGAGTTTCAGTTGCCGCTGCTTCAGCAGACTCTGCTTGCGCTTCTGCTACAGGTGCTTCTGGCGCAGTTTCAACTGCCGGAGCTGTTTCTACTTTGGCCTGTTGCTTGGCTTGTTGCAGGGCCTGTTCTGCAGCCTGTTTAGCCAGACGGCGACGCTCACGTGGATCGTTTGCGACACGTTTGTCCGACACCGGTTTTGGTGGAGTCAGGTCCAGAACTGGAGCCGGCTCTGCTTCAACCTTGGCTACGGTCACTTGAACATCACGGGTGACCGGTTTTTTCTCTGTGGCAGGCGTTGCTGCAGCCACCAGACTCGCGTTGTACTCTTTTGTGAACTTCTCTAGAGCACGGTTGAAGGTTGGCAATAAACCAAACTGTTCAATCAGTACGGAGCAGTCTTCACCATAAACATGGCGAATCAGGCTACCAATGGTGAACTGACCCAACGTTGGTACTTGTGAAGGAGTCAACTTCTGAACTGTAGCCTGTTGAGGCTGTCCTTCACGCTGCTGACGACGACGCTGACGCGGATCGTTGCTGGCACGTGGTTTTTCAGCGCTTGATTCTTCCGCTGTCACAACTTCTTCAGCAGGGGCTGTCAGTGCAGCTTCCACTACATTTTCAGCCGCGGCTTCTTCAACTGGCGCATCTGCCGGTGCAGTCACTTCAACCGCTGGCGTTGCAATTGCAGCATTGTCATTCAATGCCACGATTTCGCTTTTCGCCTGGTCAATATTCACCACCATAGCAGTCGGCATCACGTCTTGACGTGGCGCATCGACCAATTCAACACGAAGCTGCTTGTCATTGACTGCTGGAACTTCAACGACTGCAGGTGCTGCTTGTTGAGCCTGCTCATTCAGCACGCTTGGATCGCGGTGGCGATTTGGACGTTCCTGACGTGGCTGGTTGCGGCGGTCACGACGTGGCATTACCTGTTGAGGCTGTTGTTCATTGTTTTGAACATCATTTTGCTGAGATGGCTCATTGTGATGCTGACGGCGAGAATTACGCTTGTTTTCACGTGCTTCATGACGTTGCTCTTGACGAGATACCTGAACCACTTCTTCATGCACCTGATGTTGCTGAGGAGCGGAAGCTTCAGACTGAACCTGCTCACGCGGTTCTTTGTGCTTCGGATTACGTGGTTTTTTGTTGTTATGACGTGGTGCTCTTTCATCACGCTCTGCCGGCTTTTCAGCATCACGTTCCTGTTTTTGCGCTACAGTCGATGGTGCCAGGTAAGCATTGCTGCTTGCCGGAGCAGCAGGTTGAGACACTTGCTGTGGCGCAGGTTGTGCCACCGGTGCAGACAATTGACCGAACTGACCACGGCTCACCGCACCGCCATTGATCATTTGCTCAATTGCTGCAGCTGCATTGTTGGCAGTACGCGATTGATCAACAGTCGCTGCCTGTTTTTGAACAAACAGGTTTTCTAACCAGGCACATGGGCTAGATGCAGGAGCAGCAACTTGTGCTTGGGCAGGAGCTTGTTGCGCAACAGGTGCTTGCTGTGCATTTTGGTTTTGCTGGTTACGGCGTTTATTGTTTCTACCGTTGTTTTGCTGTTGAGCAGGCGCTGGTGCAGCAGCATGCGTATGTTGTTCTTCTTCTAAATGCCATTCAGATGACTCATAGCCCAACTCTTTTTCACTTGAACGTGTTGCTTCAGTACGTTCATAGCTGGTTGGTGCAAAGCCTTCGGCATTATAAGTGATTTCATAATGCGGTGTTTCTAGATGCGGGTGCGGCAACACAGTCACACGTACATTTGAAGTCTGTTCCAAATACACCAAGGTGTGACGTTTTTCATTCAATAAGAAGGCCGCAATTTCCACTGGAACTTCGACTTGAACTTCACCATGACGTTCGCGTAATGCAATCTCTTCCACTTTACGCATAATCGAAAGTGATAAAGAACGAAGATCACGAACCATGCCGGTACCATGGCAGCGTGGGCAAACGTAGCCAGTCGCTTCTTCAAGAGAAGGACGTAGACGTTGACGGCTCATTTCCATCAAACCAAAACGTGACAATTGACCGAACTGAATACGGGCACGGTCACTTTGCGTTGCTTCACGTAGCTTCGCTTCCACCATACGCTGGTTGCGGTCTTTGGTCATGTCGATGAAGTCGATCACCACCAGGCCACCGATATCGCGTAAACGTAATTGACGCGCGATTTCTTCTGCCGCTTCAATGTTGGTGTTTAACGCGGTGTCTTCAACGTCGCTACCGCGAGTCGATTTTGCTGAGTTAATGTCAATTGACACTAAAGCTTCAGTTTGGTCGATCACGATCGAACCGCCCGAAGGAAGTTTTACTTCACGTTCATAAGCGGTTTGAATTTGGCTTTCAATCGCGAAATGCGCGAATAAAGGTTCATTTAAGGTATAGGTTTTCAGCTTTTCTAACTGACGTGGCATTACCGCTTTTACGAAGTTGTAGGCTTCGTTATAGGCTTGTTCTGAGTCAATCAGGATTTCAGCAACATCATCACGCAGGTAGTCACGAATGGCACGTGTCACCACGCCCGCTTCCTGATGTACCAACATTGGCGATGGACCTGAACTTGCAGTGCTCTGGATTTGTGCCCAAAGGTCTAACAAGTGCTGTAAGTCGAGTTGCAATTCTTCTTGTGAACGGCCAATCCCGGCAGTACGCACAATCACACTCATACCACGTGGCACGTTCAGTGTTGCCAGCATTTCTTTCAGTTCTTCACGCACTGAACCGGAAATCTGACGGCTGATACCACCACCTTTCGGGTTGTTTGGCATTAATACCAAATAACGGCCAGCAAGTGAGATAAAAGTAGACAGAGCAGCGCCTTTATTGCCACGCTCTTCTTTTTCCACCTGAACCAGAAGTTCGGTACCTTCAGTGATCAGTTCACGGATATTTGAAGTTTGGCGAGGGTCGGCTTTGTAATATGAATTTGCGATTTCACGCATTGACAGGAAGCCTTGGCGACCTGCACCATATTCAACGAATACAGCTTCTAAAGAAGGTTCAACGCGAGTCACGTGACCTTTGTAGATATTGGATTTTTTTTGTTCACGGGTACGATTTTCTAAATCAAAATCGTAAAGACGCTGACCAGTGACAAGTGCAACGCGAATTTCTTCGGCATGTGTTGCATTAATCAACATACGTTTCATGGGTGTAACACCTTATAGTGATACACAGCAAAAAATCGCTATACACGTAGCGAACATCACACATCACGGATCAATGGCTCAAATCTGCAATGAATTTCATTGTGGTTTGAGTCTTTTATGACCGAGCTCTATTTAATATAGATGGGCTTCGGTTTTTGATTCACGTATTGATGATGGCAATACGGCTTCAATCTTTAAACGGATTAAAGTCACCTGAACGCTTCACTGGCGGACGAGCGGTGCATTGGATGTGTGTAACTTTCACTGTCACATTGCTCGAAGATCATCCCTTCTTTATAGAAAGTGTCTTGATACGGAATTGTCGTCGTATCTTTACAAACTGTGCAGATCCAATGCATCAACGCTGTAGCCTGAAGTCGTCTTCAGGTTGCGACTAATCTGATGTGTATCAGTTTACGTTTAAAAACCAACAAAGTTGGCGACATATTTTTTAAGACAAACTGATTTATGTACCTGAGGTACAATTAAACGCAACAGTTTGCTTTGTTTGCCGATATAATAAGCCTTCGGCGTGGCATAATTCTTTGGGGACCTTCCCGTATCATGTGAGTCTTTAATTGAACAATCAAGTTCAGAAAAATCTGAAATGATTCAACTTTTACTCACAAACGATGGTTTCCGTGCGCTGACTATATCAAACCTTGCATCATCTGCCTATGGGCTAAGCTTATGTTTCTTGTGTAAAGCATAACCTAAGTGATCAGTTTTTAATCAATTTTAGTATTTTTTGGGTCATAGTAACTGTATGAATTCTACGCAACAATGGCAAAACGTCACTTGGTTTGAAGTGGATGAACATCAAGATGGACAACGCATCGATAATTTCCTGTTTAGTCGTCTGAAAGGTGTGCCAAAAAGCCGTATCTATCGTCTGATTCGTGAAGGCCAGGTTCGCGTTAATAAAAAACGCATTAAAGCAGAAACCAAACTCGCAATCGGTGACCAGATTCGCGTTGCGCCGATTCGCTATGAACAAAAAGATGAATCTGCTGCACCTGTTTCTGACAAAGTGGCACAAGGCTTATTGGCCCGTGTGATTTATGAAGATGAAGGTTTGATGGTCGTGAATAAACCTTCCGGGATTGCTGTGCATGGTGGTAGCGGTGTGGCCTATGGCCTGATTGAGGGCTTGCGTGCCGCAACCGGTAAAAAGTATCTGGAACTGATTCACCGGATTGACCGTGATACTTCCGGTCTGGTGATGATTTCCAAAAAGCGTAGCGTGTTGAAAACATTACAAGATATGTTGCGTGAACATAAAATCAAAAAAACCTATGCGGCGATTGTGAAAGGCAATGTTGTGATCGATCGTCAACTGATTGATGCACCTTTACACCGTTATGAGCTGGCCAATGGTGAGCGTCGTGTATGCGTGTCACCGAAAGAAGGTAAAGAGTCTAAGACGCAGTGGAATGTGGCTGAGCGCTTTATGCATGCAACGCTTGTCTATGCATCGCCGCTTTCAGGCCGTACCCATCAGATTCGTGTACATGGTTTAAGTATTGGTCATCCTTTAATTGGCGATGAAAAATATGGTCATGAAACTGCATACAAAGGTCCGAAAGCCCGTCGTTTATGTTTGCATGCACTGCGTCTGGAAATTCCGGGTTATGAAACCATTGAAGCACCATTGCCTGAAGACATGCAAAGTCTGGTGGCACAGCTCCGTGCACAGAAGAAAGATAAAGAACCGGCTTTAACGGATCGGGACGAAGACTAAATGCTCTTCTCTTAAGTAGCGGGATTATTTGATGAATAGTCCCGTTATTCAAGAATGTAGATGAATAACTTTGACCTCTCCCTTGCGCTGCTCATCTCCTAAGGAGAGGGAATGTCACGATAGCAAATGAGAGGAATGAATTAAATTTTGTTAAACTTATCTCACCATATTTAGTTCGTTCCTTGAGCTTGAAAAATAATAGAAACTCCCTCGTCTTAGGAGATGAGAATCCTCAGAATATATTCTGAGTTCGCAAGGGAGAGGTCAATTTCAAGTGATTATTCACTCTGAATCAAATATTGGATTAATTCATGAACAAAACTTTAGAACTTGTTATTTTTGATTGGGATGGGACTTTATTTGATTCAGTTGGGCAGATTGTTCAAAGCCTACAATTTGCTGCCAAAGAATATCAACAACCCTTAACGGATGACGCTGCAAAAAGCATTATCGGTTTGGGGTTGCCTGAAGTTGCACAAGTCTTGTTTCCAGATGTACCTGAATTGCATGCTGATATTTTGCAATGCTATGCAACCCACTATGTTGAAAATTCGAAAGGTGATGCATGGTTTGAAGGGGTAGCTGAGATGCTGCAAACATTAAAAGCTGAAGGCATCAAACTTGCGGTGGCAACCGGAAAAAGCCGTAAAGGTTTGGACCGGGTATTAAGTCAAACCCAGAGTCATGAGCTTTTTGTTGTGACCCGTGCGGCAAGTGAAACCAAATCTAAACCTGATCCACTGATGCTCGCAGAAATTTTGTACATTACCGGTGTCAGTGCTGAAAATGCGATTATGGTCGGTGATACGTCCTATGACCTGGAAATGGCGCAGAATATTGCCATGCCACGTATTGGGGTAAGTTATGGGGTGCATACACCTGAAACGCTGGCTCAATACAAGCCAATTGCTATTGCTGAGGATGTTGCAAGTCTGCACCAGTTATTATTAAATCAGGTGAATTTGAAACAGGCAGTTTAATAGATCTCGGATGTTAAAAGGGTGATTTAAAATCGCCCTTTTTTTATACGTATTAAGTTCTAAATTGACTTACTGGATTCTAAATTTTTGCAGATCAGGTTTGTGGTTACCCCAACCGGTCCAGTAATTGACCACAGTGACGGTTTTATTTTCAATGCTCATGATTTTATAAAGATTATTACGCGGCGGTGAAATTTCATTGGGACGAATGACTTCAGTCATCATAAAAATCTCTGGTGTAATCCAGGTAATGCGCCATGCATCGGTATTGGAGTCGCCACGGCTACAGTCCATTTCATTTTGCCAGGCAGCAGCGGTCGCTTGAGGATTAAATTTAAGTCCGGCACAACTTGCGCCATTTAAAATGAGATACTTGTTTTTAAGTTGATTTTGATAACTTTGTGCAAAGCTTGTACTACATAAGGTGCTCAGTAAAGCCATCAATACCAGTGTTTTAATTTTCATTGCTAATATCTTAAGTCATTGTTTTTAATTATTTAAAAATATCATGTTGATTGAGCAATGCATATATCGTTTTTGCTCAAAATGTAAGGATCGTCTCATCTTTTAGTCGTAGGCATGATTGATTGTTAAAATGAATCACCTGCATTGCAGAGTTGATTACTCGGATATCATGAAATATCTATGCTAAGTGCTTTGTTTCACTTAAAAAATAGAATGCCATTTATAGCTAATAGCTATTGTAAAAAATAAAATAAGTATTGGCATAAAAACCGCATTTTTTAGATTCTAAATCAGTTTATACATATACACGTTTCTCAAGATGGACAGCACCCATTTGCTGATGGGTTTGATCATTTGCATAGATTTTTTCTGATTGTTCATTCCATTTCCATCGATCACGGTATAAGTCCAATTTTTTTTGCAGTTTAAGGAAACATTGATGTCGAATTCTGCTGTTGTTGAATCAGTCGCATTGGCACTTAGAGAAGCTGAGTTGTCACAAACTGCGATTGCACCGGTTCGCCCACAGTTGGGTGGTGAAAGTGCTGATGTAGATATTGCTTACGCAGTTCAAGAATTAAATACCCAACGTGCCTTAAGCGAAGGACGTCGTTTAGTTGGCCGCAAAATCGGTTTGACTTCAAAAGTTGTACAAGCTCAACTTGGTGTAGATCAGCCTGACTTCGGTATGCTGTTTGCAGACATGTCGTATGGTGATGGCGAAGCTATCCCGGCAGGTCTATTGATTCAGCCTAAAGTTGAAGCAGAAATCGCATTAATCATCAACAAAGATCTGACCAAAGAACATCATACCTATGCAGACATTATCAGTGCGACTGAATATGCCTTGCCAGCGGTAGAAGTGGTGGATAGCCGTATCGAAAACTGGAAAATTTCCTTGATTGATACCGTTGCCGATAACGCATCTTCTGCAGCTTTCGTTTTGGGTTCAAAACCTGTGAAACTTGAAAACTTGGATTTGGTGAACTGCAAAATGACCATGACCCGTGGTGATGAAGTGGTATCGACTGGTGTAGGTAAAGCCTGCCTTGCAAACCCGCTCAATGCTGCAGTTTGGTTGGCGGATGAGATGGTTCGTCGTGGTCGTCCGCTTCTTGCCGGTGACATCGTATTGACCGGTGCATTAGGTCCAATGGTGGTTGCACACCCGGGTGATGAATTCAAAGTTGAAATTGAAGGCTTTGGTTCAGTGACAGCAGCGTTTGCAGCTGAATAAGCATTGAGCTAAACACGGAATTTTTGAGAGTACAGATTCATGAAAAAGATTAAATGTGCATTGATCGGTCCTGGGAACATTGGGACTGACTTGCTTTACAAACTTCAACGTAGCGAATGGTTAGAGCCAGTTTGGATGGTTGGGATTGACCCAACCTCTGAAGGTTTGGCGCGTGCAGCGAAAATGGGTTTAAAAACCACTGCTGAGGGCGTAGACGGTTTATTGCCTCATGTTTTAGCAGACAATATTCAAATTGCTTTTGATGCAACGTCTGCATATGTACATGCTGAAAACAGCCGCAAGTTGAATGAACTTGGCGTACAGATGATTGACTTGACGCCTGCAGCGATTGGTCCATTCTGCGTACCACCGGTAAATCTTGAAGCTTTGCTTGAACAAGGTGACTTGCCGAACGTAAACATGGTGACATGTGGCGGTCAGGCAACCATTCCTATGGTGGCAGCGATTTCACGTGTTCAAGCTGTGAACTACGGTGAAATCATCGCAACGGTATCGACTAAATCGGTTGGTCCTGGTACACGTAAAAATATTGATGAATTTACACGTACCACTGCCGGTGCAATTGAGCAGGTGGGCGGCGCGAAACAAGGTAAAGCGATCATCATTATCAACCCTGCTGAGCCACCACTGATGATGCGTGACACTGTGCACTGCTTAGTTGAAGGTACGCCGGATCAGGCTGCCATCACAGCATCTGTGCATGCCATGATCAAGGAAGTTCAAAAATATGTACCAGGTTACAAACTTGTAAATGGTCCAGTATTTGACGGCAACCGTGTTTCAATGTTCTTGGAAGTGGAAGGTTTGGGTGATTACTTGCCTAAATATGCCGGTAACCTGGACATTATGACTGCAGCTGCTGCACGTACTGCAGAAATGTTTGCAGAACGTCTCATTGCTAACCAAGCAGCGCAAGCTGAAGCAGAAGCTTAAGGAGCAGACCATGTCAAAAATTATTATTAATGATATGACGTTACGTGATGGTATGCACCCAATGCGCCATCAAACTACACCAGAGCAAATGGTTGCGATTGCCACTGCACTTGATGATGCCGGTGTACCTTTAATAGAAGTAACACATGGTGACGGCCTAGGCGGTAACTCTGTGAACTACGGTTTTGCAGCTGCAACAGACGAAGAATATTTAACCGCGGTGATTCCAAAGCTTAAACAAGCCAAAGTATCTGCACTTTTAATTCCGGGTATTGGTACGGTTGACCATTTAAAAATGGCACATGATCTAGGTGTAGCAACGATTCGTGTTGCAACACACTCTACAGAAGCTGACGTTTCTGAACAGCATATTACTGCTGCGCGCAAACTGGGTATGGACACTGTGGGCTTCTTGATGATGGCACACATGGCAGCTCCAGAAAAACTTCTTGAAGAAGCACAAAAAATGGTGTCATACGGTGCAAACTGTATCTATGTGACTGACTCTGCGGGTTATATGTTGCCGAATGACGTGACTGACCGCGTGGGTATTTTACGTGCCAACTTGGGTTCAGACATCGAAATTGGTTTCCACGGTCACCATAACTTGGGTATGGGCGTTGCCAACTCTGTTTCAGCGGTTCAAGCCGGTGCAGTACGTGTTGACTTGGCATCTGCAGGTTTGGGTGCTGGCGCAGGTAATACGCCACTTGAACTGTTTATCGCTGTGGCAAACCGTATGGGTATGGACACTGGCGTTGACTTGTTCAAAGTACAAGATGTTGCTGAAGATCTAGTGATTCCAATGATGCACAACCCAATTCGTGCAGACCGTGATGCGGCTACTTTAGGTTATGCGGGTGTTTACTCTTCATTCCTGTTGTTTGCTAAACGCGCTGAAGCGAAATATGGCGTATCTGCACGTGAAATCCTGATGGAACTTGGTCGCCGTGGTACGGTAGGTGGTCAGGAAGACATGATTGAAGACCTGGCATTAACCATGTCTAAAGCGCGCGAGTTACAAGCTTAATTTTTAATGCATTCGTATTAAAATAAGGCTAATAAAAAAGCATCCGATTTGGATGCTTTTTTATTATTAAGTAGATTTAATAATATATTAAAACTCTGATCTCAGATATTTTAGTTATAGTGCTATGTGAAGATTATTTCAGTTTAATTTTTTCCTTAAACATAAAAACGATAAATAAAAAATATTATCTTAAAGTTTTTAAAAAAATTGCGCTTATTAATAAAGGAAACAGAAATTTGAATTAAATATCTGGTCAAATTTTTATTTTCATTAATCGGTTTAAAATCTAAGAGATTGAGTGCTTAAATCTGGGCCCGGAATATGCAGAGCTAAAAGAGCAAAAGTTTAATACTGTGGTCGGATTTTTTATTTAAACCGACTTGCGCATGATGGCTGCATGGATTTTATCAGCTGAATGGGGAACTCATCATGCGTCGTCACAATTTATGGATTGCAATGCTTGCTGCGACAGCAACTTTAGGGACAACTGCAACGAATGCAGACTTTATTGACGACAGCAATGTTCAACTCAAATTTAAAAACTTTTATCTAGACCGTCAGTATCAAGATGACTATTCATCACGTAACTGGGGTTCTTGGTCACAAGGGGTGACTCTGGATGCCAAGTCCGGTTATCACGATATCGGTGGTGGTGTGCAGGTTGGTGCTGATGTACTGGTGCAACATGCAGTCAAACTCAACGGCCATGATAAAAATCCGGACTGGGTTTTACCGCACGATGGCAAAGAATCAAAAGATCATTTCGGTAAAGTCGGCGCGACCTTAAAAGCCAAAGTTTCACAAACTGAGCTGAAAGTCGGCCAGTTATTGCCGGTATCTCCAGTCTTGGTATTCGATCCATCCCGTCAGTTATTAACGACTTATAGTGGCGCTTGGTTAGAGTCTAAAGACCTTAAGGATACCAAGTTAACTCTGGCGTATATTGATGGTATTAACAACCGTTATGACAACCAGTTCCGTGACTTAACTAAATTTGCTCCACCAAGTTTCTATGATACGGGTGCTGAAGCTGATGGCATGTGGATTGCGGGTGTAGACCACCAGCTTACTAAAGAAGTAGGGGCGAGCTACTGGTATGCCGATGTTCAAGACATTTACCAACAGCATTATCTGGGTGTGAATTACAAAACTGCGCTCGGTGAAAAAACCAAATTAGATAGCCACATTCGTTACTTCGATAACTCGGAGTCAGGTGACAAGCTGTATGGTGAGATCGATAACCAGGCATTATCTGTCGCTGCAAAAGTGAATCATGGTGCACATAGCGTAGGTGTGGGTTACCAGCAAATGTTTGGTGATAGTGCATTCCCGACATTGGGTGGCTGGGTGCCACAGCCTTATCTGGCGAACTGGGGGGTAGCGACCTTTACCGCACCAGAAGAAAAGTCATGGAGTGTTTCTTATGGCTATGACTTCTCTGAAATGGGTGCAAAAGGCCTAAACGCAACAGCAGTATATTTCAAAGGTTATGATCAGAAAGGTACTGGGGCGTATCAAGGTCAGAACTTCAATACGGATGAAGTGAATGCCATCGTGAACTACACTGTGCCAGAAGGTAAATTAAAAGGTTTGGGTGTACAGGCGATGTATATTGATGTGAATTTTGCCAATCCAGCAAAACCAGACCTGCAAGAATACCGTGTCGCCACCACTTATACCCATAAATTCTAATACCCCTATATTTTAAAAGCAGTCAGTCTTCTGGCTGCTTTTTGGTTTAAGAATGCAGTTAAAACCTTAGTTTATGTAGGGTTTAATTTATAAAAAAATATATAAAGCAAACACTTAAATTATATCTATTTTGTAGGGTGCAATCGTAATTTTGTATCAGTTTGCTGCGGTTGAGCGGTTAATATAAGGGTGTACACAAGTCATTTTAATGAGTCAACTTGACGTCGAATTCTTGAAAATAGAGGGACACGCAAGCGAAAGACTGTAAGAGGAAGCAATATGAGCACTGTTCAAATCCCTGACTATCAAACAGATCCATTCTTTGGCTTAGAAGACAAATGGATTGAAACCGCTGAAGGCGAGTTGACCCATTACCACGAAATTGGTGAAGGTACGCCTATTCTATTTTTACACGGTTCAGGTACAGGTGTATCGGCCGCGGCAAACTGGTGGTTAAACCTGCCACAAATTGGTGAGCAAGCGCGTTGTATCGCGATTGATACCATTGGTTATGGCCAAACTGTGGTTGCACCGGGTACTGAATATGGTATCCGTGCCTGGGTAGATCATGCGATCCGTACGCTAGATGCTTTGGGTATCGAAAAAACCTGGTTGGTCGGTAACTCTCTGGGTGGCTGGTTAGCATTCCAGATGGCATTGGATTATCCAGATCGTATTTTGGGTATCGTGTCTATGGGTACGGGCGGTGCGAAACAGACAGCTGTACTTAAAGCTCACGCAAACCCAGTTCTTACAGAAGAAGGAATCAAGAAAACCCTTTCTATGTTTGTCGTAAACAAAGACCTGATTACTGATGAACTGGTAAAAGTACGTTTTGCTTCTGCTGCAAATGACTATGCATCAAATCGTTTAATGGATGTGGTTGGCGCACGTGACCGTGACCGTTTCGAATTCCCAGTAGACTTCGAAAAAATGAAAGACATTACTGTGCCTGTATTGTTGATTCATGGTACGCAAGACGTGGTGATTCCGGTTTCTCGTACTTGGGACATTCTGAACATCGTGCCAAATGCTGATGCACATATCTTCAGCCAATGCGGTCACTGGTCTCAAGTGGAAAAAGCAGATGAGTTCAACACTGTGATCAAAAACTATCTGGCTGTACACGGCGTAAAATAAGCTCGATATAGTTTTAAAAAAGGATGGCTTCGGTCATCCTTTTTTATATCGGAAATATTTAAGGTAGCGCACCTAAGTGAGTTTGATTCTCATTTATTTGAATAAATATAAAAATCTAATAATTTTTATAGGTTTGAGCTATTTAAACTGAGAAAAATCCGAATGAAACTTTATTAGACTTAAGTGGTAAATGCAGTACATTTAGAGCTAAAAATACACAATTTGGGTCAAGGGCAAGTGACAAATTTAAGCGCCAGAAATAGATTCTTTATTATAAAATAGAATTAAAAATGGATTCTTAAGCATAAAATAATAAAACAAAAAAAGCACATGCCTATCATAAGTTGAATGGCATATGCCTAATGCAGGGAAGAAATAGGATTAATTTTGTTCGCTACGGTTAATATCCAGATAGAACACACGGGTCAAAAGCTCAAGAAATTTGCTCACGACATAGGATTTGTTGTTTTTATGGTAGCTGACATACAGGTCTAAATAGGGCAACTCCACGTCCAGCGGACGAATCACGGTATTATCCATGGTTAGTGGTGCAATATAGCCAGGCAAAATGGTACAGCCTAGGCCCATTCCGATCGAGTTGATATTAAATAAAATATTATCGGCCTTTTGCACGATATTGAGTTCAATGCCGTTGGCTTTGGCAAAGTCCAGAATAGCCTGGTTCAGGGTCAAGGACTGCTCTGCTGATGGAATAATAAAATCAATACCATTCAATGCTTTAACAGGAATTCTTTCGTATTTTGCTAAGGGGTGATCTTTAGGCAGGAGAAAAATCAGCGGTTCACGAATCACGAACTGGCTTTCAATTTCATCATTATTGAAATTATAACGGGTAAATGTCAGATCTAGATCACCTTTTTTTAACAAACGCATCTGCTCATTGTTGTTCAGGCTGAGCAGTTCAATTTTTAAATCTGGGTTCTGTACACGTAGATTTGGCAAGATATAGGGGAAGATTTTCATCTCGGCTACCGGTACAAAACCGATACGGAGCATTTGCTGTTTGGCCTGTGACACCTGACGTGCCATGGCAACGGCTTTGTCCGCCTGTGCAAGGGTGAGACGGGCCTGTTCCAGGAATACGGCGCCTTCTTCGGTCAGCTCTACTTTACGTTTGGTCCGGTTGAGTAGCTTTACCCCGACATCTTCTTCCAGGTCTTTGATTTGCTGGCTAAGTGAGGGTTGAGCCGTATAAAGTTTAAGTGCTGCCTTACTAAAATTGAGCTCTTCAGCAACGGTGATAAAGTAGCGAAGGTGTCGTAATTCCATGTCATCAACCCAAAGAGTAATCCAAAAAATGTCTTACTATAATTTCCTCAAAGTATAATCTATAAACAACTATGTCGTGAAGATTATTTTCCCATTCATAAACTAAATGCTCTGGCGGGATTAATAGATGTTTTAATATAAAAATTCACGTGCTTAATAATTGTTTTAAGCTCTTAATTGAAACAAAAAAAATATTTCCCGAAAAACGCTGTCAAATCCATCATCGTTGAAAAGTTGAGTCTATTACTTTGTGCCAAAGATAGGTCACAGGAGAGCTTTTCATGAGTGGAAAAATTGATGTGCGCGAAATCGATGCTTTAGTCGATGCACAAAATGGACGTATTACGCCATCTATTTATACAGATCCTGACATTTACGAATTAGAACTCGAACGTGTTTTCGGTCGTACTTGGTTATTCCTTTGCCATGAAAGCCAAATTCCTAAGGCTGGTGATTTCTTCAATACCTACATGGGTGAAGATCCAATCATTGTGGCACGTCAAAAAGACGGCTCAATCAAAGCATTTTTAAACCAGTGCCGTCACCGTTCTATGCGTGTGAGCTTCGCTGACTGTGGTAATACCCGTGCATTTACTTGCCCATACCACGGCTGGTCATATGGCATTGACGGTTCTTTAAAAGATATCCCGCTTGAAGATCGTGCTTACCCGCATGGTGCATGTAAAGAGCAATGGGGTCTGGTTGAAGTGAATCGTGTGAAGTCTTACAAAGGCTTGGTATTCGCTTGTTGGGATGAAACCACACCTGATCTAGAAGAATACATGGGCGATATCGCTTGGTATTTAGATGGCGTTGTTGACCGTCGTCCAGGTGGTACTGAAATCATCGGTGGTGTACACAAGTGGGAAATCGAGTGTAACTGGAAATTTGCGGCTGAACAGTTCGCCTCTGACCAATACCACGCATTGTTCTCTCACGCTTCTGCGATCCAAGTATTGGGCGCAAAACCAGACGATCAATCATCTAAAAAATTAGGTGCTGCGCAAACTGCTCGTCCAGTTTGGGAAACGGCTAAAGACGCGATCCAGTACGGTTCACGTGGTCACGGTTCAGGCTTCTTCTTTACTGAAAAACCAGATGCAAACGTATGGGTTGACGGTGAAGTTGCCAATTACTTCCGTGAAACTTACGACGAAGTTAAAGAGCGCCTAGGCGAGACTCGTGCACTGCGTCTTGCAGGTCACAACACCATGTTCCCAACTTTGTCTTGGTTGAACGGTACTGCAACACTTCGCGTATGGCATCCACGTGGTCCAAACAAAACTGAAGTGTGGGCATTCTGTATCGCGGATGCTGAAGCATCTCAATAAGTGAAAGAAGCATTCGAACGTTCTGCAACGCGTGCCTTTGGTCCAGCCGGTTTCCTGGAGCAAGATGACTCTGAGAACTGGATCGAGATTCAAAAAGTTTTACGTGGTTACAAAGCGCGTCAAAACAAACTCATTATGGAAATGGGTAAAGGCAACGAAAAAGTACGTGAAGATGGTATCCCGGGTATCACCAACTACATTTTCTCTGAAACTGCAGCACGTGGTATGTACCGCCGCTGGGCAGATTTATTGATCTATGAAAAATGGGAAGACGTAGAAAAAGCAGCTGACGAATATGAGAAGGAGCTTATGAAATGAGTCAAATCAGCTTAGAACTTCATCACCAAATTAGTCAGTTCCTGTATCGCGAAGCAAAATTGCTAGACGATTGGAAATTCCGCGAATGGTTAGATACCTTAGCTGAAGATATTTCTTACACGCTACGTACCACACCAAACGCACAAACCCGTGACCGTCGTCGTTCAGTTGAACCACCTACCACTTGGGTGTTCAACGATACGAAAGATCTTCTGGAACGTCGTGTTGCACGTCTAGAAACTGGTATGGCTTGGGCTGAAGAGCCTCCATCACGTACCACTCACATGGTGAGCAACGTGATTGTTGAGCCAACTGAAGTTGAAGGCGAATACGATGTGTACGTGACATACCTACTGTACCGTACCCAGAAAGAGAAAGACGTTACGATTTACTGTGGTAAACGTCATGACAAGATCCGCAAAGTTGAAGGCGGCCTGGGCTTCCAGATCTTCAACCGTAAGATCACGCTTGACCAAGTTACCTATAACTCACATAACCTGAGTGTGTTCTTCTAATGAATAAGATTTTTGTTTGCCAAGTTGACGAATTAGACGAAGGCGAAGCGTTAAAAGTGGATTGCGGCGTAAACGGTATCGAAGCGCTTGCAGTATTCAACAACGGTGGCGAATTCTTCGCAATGAACGACCGCTGTTCACACGGTAATGCTTCTATGTCTGAAGGCTACCTTGAAGACGACGGTACAGTGGAATGTCCACTTCACGCAGCTCGCTTCTGTTTGAAAACAGGTCAGGCACTTTGCTTACCAGCAACTGACCCAATTCAAACATTCCCAGTTGTACTTGAAGATGGTCAATTGTTTGTAGAGATGGCAGGAGAGTAAGCATGGGTTGGCTACAAGGCGAAGTTGCACTTATTACTGGTGGTGGTTCAGGCTTAGGCTGGGCTTTGGTCGAGCGTTTTATTGAGGAAGGTGCACAAGTTGCGGTTCTTCAACGTTCAAAAGCTAAAGTAGATGCATTAAATGAACACTTCGGTGGAAAAGTTCTTGCGATCGAAGGTGATGTAGCCAGCTATGCAGATAACGTTCGTGCAGTTCAAGCCACTGTGGAACGTTTCGGTAAACTCGATTGTTTCGTTGGTAATGCCGGTATTTGGGATCACTATGCCGATATCGTCAATACCTCTGGTGAGCAACTAGAAAAAGCCTTTGACGAGATTATGGGCATCAATACCAAATCTCTGATCCTCGGTGCGAAGGCTGCACTGGATGCATTGATCGCTTCTGAAGGTTCTATCATATTTACTTTGTCTAATTCGGCACTGTACTCCGCTGGCGGAGGCCCTGTATATACTGCATCTAAGCATGCGGGTGTCGGGATTATGAAAGAACTGGCTTACGAGCTTGCGCCTAAAGTACGAGTGAACGCTGTTGCACCGTCAGGTATGAATGTGAATATCAAAGGTGCTGCATCTTTAGGTCAGGAAAATCTTGGCCTGCTCGATGCACGTGATCCTGAGAAAATCGCCCGTGGCATGCCACTGAATTTCTTACCTGAGCCGGAAGATATGACTGGTTCATATGTGCTCTTGGCATCTCGTCAAAATAACCGTCCTTTGACTGGTGTTCTGATCAATGCAGAATGCGGTCTGGGTATTCGCGGCTTACGTCAGCCACGTGCCGGTTTCTTTGACGAATAAAAATCTAGTCTGAAATGGACTTTTCGGCAGCCTGTTTTTGGCTGCCTTCCTTTTAAAGAGTCTCTCATGGCCGTTAAACTTATTTGTGCATCGCACAGTCCTTTAATGGAATTTGCTTCACCGCAGGAAAAACGTAAAGAACAGGCTGTTCGTGAAGCGTTTGAAAAACTGTCTGCTGAAGTAAAAGCTTACGACCCAACCCTGATCATTACCTTTGGTCCTGACCATTTTAATGGTTTCTTCTATGACCTGATGCCAAGTTTCTGCGTGGGTATTCGTGCCAAAGCCGCAGGTGACTGGGATTATGGCAAGGACAATGACCATATTGATGTACCTGAAGACAAGGCATTAGATCTGGTTCGACGTGTACTGGATGAAGGCGTGGATGTTGCCTACTCATACCGTATGCAGGCCGACCATGGCGTGACTCAGCCCTTACATTTCCTGTGTGAAGGCAAACTTGATCGTTATCCAACGATTCCAATTTTTATTAATGGCGCTGCAGCACCGATGCCAACCACCAAACGTACTATTGCTTTGGGCCGTGCTGTGGGTCAATACATCAAGTCTTTAAACCTTGAAAACGAGCGTGTGCTTGTTTTAGGTACCGGTGGTCTGTCACATGATCCACCTACACCACAAATGGGTGCAGTACTACCAGAAGTGGAAGAGTTCCTGATTGCAGGTCGTTATCCAACGCCTGAAGCACGTCATGCACGTCAATCCAAGATTATTGCAGTGGGTCAAAAGCTGGCAGCAGGAGATACGTCAGTTGCCGTGCCTTTGAATGCTGAATGGGATATTGCCCTGCTAGAAACCTTCAAGCATGCTGATTTTGCAACATTAGAAGCGATGACTGAAGCTGAAATCCGCCATGATGGTGGTCGTGGTGGTCAGGAAGTCCGTTCTTGGATGGCTGCCTTCGCTGCCTTAAGCGAAATGGGTGAGTATGAAATGACCACGCATTGCTATGAAGACATCAGCGAATGGATTGCCGGCTTCGGTATCGTATCTGCAGAGTTAAAAGGTTAAGAAAATGAGCAACGTAAACAACATCGTGATCGTGGGTGCTGGCCAGGCAGGTGCGAGCGCAATTTTAGAACTTCGTGGCAATAAGTATGAAGGCAAAATTACCCTAATTGGTGATGAAAGCCATCTTCCTTATGAGCGTCCACCGTTGTCTAAAGATGTGATTCTAAAACCTGAAGAAACCAAGATCGAAATCCTGTCGGAACAGAAACTGGCAGATTTAGGCGTAGAAACGATTCGCGGCAATGGCGTAGCGAAAATTAATGCCGAAGCGAAAACGGTTGAACTCCTGAACGGTGATGTTGTTGCTTACGACAAGCTCTTGCTTGCAACAGGTGGTGCCGCGCGCCGTTTGCCTAATTTCGATGCTTTGGGCAAACACGTCTATACCCTGCGTAACTTGGAAGATTCACAGGCACTGGTGCCTGTACTTCAAGCCGGTCGCCGTATCATCCTGATCGGTGGTGGCGTGATTGGTCTTGAGTTGGCATCATCTGCACGTTACAAAGACTGTCAGGTGACTGTGATCGAAATGGGTCCGATGGTTATGGGTCGTTGTTCACCACAAATCCTGAGCGAATTCCTGCTGGAACAGCATCGTCAAAACCAGGTTGATGTGCGTCTTGAAACCAAGATTGCAGATTGCCGTTTAGACGGAGAAGAAGTCGTGGTAACGCTGGAAGGCGGTAAAGAGCTTCGTGCTGATGCTGTAGTTTACGGAATCGGGATCGTGCCAAATGCACAGCTTGCAGTAGATGCAGGTCTGGACGTTGATGTTGCGATTAAAGTCAATGAACATTGCCAAACCTCGAATGCTGACATTTATGCAGCAGGCGATGTTGCGACTCAGTTGCGTGACTGTGGCAATCACCGCCGCGTGGAAACCTGGGAAAATGCCAACCTTCAGGCAGGTATCTTTGCGCGTCACGTGATGGGGGTGGAACATCCGAAAGCCAATCCGGCCTGGTTCTGGACGGATCAGCTGAATATCAATTTCCAGTTTGTCGGCGATATGGCCGCAGCTGAATGGCATATCCGTGGTGAAATGGATGCAGCCAAAGGTGCAGACAATTCATTCGTGATGTATGGTGTGACTGATGGTCAGATCGTTGGCGGGATTACCGTGAATGCAGCCAAAGAAATGCGTCATTTGAAAAAAATGATCAGCAAAAGTACGGCGTTTGATGTTGAAAAACATTTGGATATCGCGCAAGACTTACGCAAAATTGCTTAAGTTGTATTGAGATATTTTTGGACAGACCTATGTTTTGCATAGGTCTGTTTTTTATGCACGAAACTTGATGAATTTATCAAAAATTAAAACTTCATCTCAGCATGAATTCGCTATACGCTATTTTTGAAGTTGCTGATCCAGAACTTCTTGGCCTCGTTTAGGAGACTTATGAGTTCTTCATCTTCATTGCCGGTCACGGCAAGTATTTACGCTTTATTGGTGCTGATCTGGGCGGCAACGCCACTGGCGATTGTCTGGAGCGTGGCCGAGATTCACCCGATGTGGGTGCTGATCATTCGCTATTTTGGTGCCTCGGTTATTGCACTGTTCCTGCTGAAGATCATGCGCGATCCGCTGCCTTTTGACCGCACTTCAATGAAAAGTTATCTGGCAGGCAGTTTGAATTTAATTGGCGCGCAGCTGTTTATTTATCTGGCGGCCAATTATCTGACCTCAGGATTGATGGCACTGATTTTTGGTTTTTCACCGCTGATCGCCGGTTTAATCGGGCATATGATTTTAAAAACCCATAAACTGATCTGGCTGCAATGGCTCGGCATGGCAGTGGCCGTCGCCGGTTTTTGTTTTGTTTTTGCCGACTCGGCAGACAGCAAGATCAATCCTTGGGGTGTAGTGCTGATGCTGATCAGTATGGTGTCTTATATCAGCTCGATCTTCTGGGTTAAACAGATCAGTGCCCCCTTGAGTCCGATGTCGCAAGCGACGGGGTCATTGCTGATCTCCGCAGCTGGTTCACTCATTTTAGTACCCTTTATCTGGCAACATATGCCGACTCAGTTGCCTAGCACACAGGCAATGATCGGTTTCGTATTTACCATGATCATGTCCTCGATTGTGGCAATGCTGTGTTATTTCTGGCTGATTCGCCGTCTAAATGCTTCGACCGTTTCATTGAGTAATGTGATGACGCCGGTGATCGCTCTGGTATTGGGAGCAACCTTAAATCATGAAATTATCAGCAGTCATGCTTTTGCGGGAATTGCTGTGGTGATGTTCGGGATCATCATGTATTTCTGGAAAGAGTGGCGCGAGCAGTATTTTTCCAAGCATTAAAACTGTAAAAACCAAAAGGGCGAAAGCCCTTTTATTATTTTAGTGGAGAGTAAAGTGATTCAACAACGTGAGAGATCACGACTAAGCAACAATTTGTAAAACAACTTTCAAAAATAAATGATTAAGATTTTGATACATAAATCATTCAAGCTTGCACAAGCTTATTTAGGACAGTGTCAGGATGTCTGAATCCAATAAAATCGTAGTCTATGCAGCCCTGTTTGGTAATCTGGCGATTGCGCTGGTGAAATTTGTTGCGTCCTATATAACCAATAGTTCTGCCATGTTCAGTGAGGCAATTCATTCCGTAGTAGATACCTTGAATGAAATTTTACTGTTATATGGCATGAAAAAATCAGAAAAACCGGCAAATGCCAAACATCCTTTTGGTTATGGGCGTGAACTGTATTTTTGGGCTTTTATTGTGGCACTGATGGTTTTTGCCCTGGGTGCGATTGTGTCCATCTATCAAGGGATACAGCATATTCTTCAGCCTGAAGTCATGCAGGATCCATTGATCAATTATATTGTGCTGGGTCTGGCGATTCTTTTTGAAGGATTTTCATGGTCAGTGGCTTTAAAAACCTTTCGTAAACAAAAGGGAAATCTGGGATATTTTGAAGCCTTTCGACACAGTAAAGATCCAACGACCTTTACCGTGTTATTTGAAGATACTGCCGCCCTGGTCGGCTTGGTGATTGCTCTGGTCGGTATCTTTCTGGCGCATCAACTGAATATTCCTGAATTGGACGGTGCCGCATCGATTTTAATTGGTATTGTTCTGGCGGTTTCTGCCTGGTTTCTGGCACGTGAAACCAAAGGTTTGTTACTGGGTGAAACGGCAGATCCAAAACTGCGTGAAGATGTATTGAACATTGCTCAACAGGATGCGGCAGTTTTTAGTGCTAATGGGGTATTGACTGAGCAGATGGGTGCTCAGCAAGTCATTGCATCATTGAGTCTGGAATTTAAAGATGATTTAACTTCTGATGAAATTGAAGCCTGTGTCAACCGGATCGAAGCGCAGATTAAACAGCTGCACCCGGAAATTATTGCTTTATTTGTGAAACCCCAAACCAAGGCCGTATGGCTGGAACGAACTCAAGGTCGTGTATAAAGATCTAAAAAACGCTTGAGGTTGGTATTTTGATCTCAACTTGCCTTTCTCGCACAATTGATGTGATGATACTGAGGTATGGCGAATTTCATCATAAAATCATCAATGGGCAGACATGCTTTTGTCAGCATGGGCTTATAAATATTGAGTATCATTTTGTATTTTTAGACAGAAGGGCGCGAGCGATATTTTTCTAGATAATCCAAGGCTTCAGCCAGCCATAAGGTCGATGAAATGCCATTTTTTTGCTAAAAATAACAAAAACATACATGATTTTCTGTGACGGATTTCATACTATGTTGTAGTGTGCCTGTTTTTAGTTTGTATGCTCATTAAAAGATGCACCGCTTGACCATTTCAAGAGGTTGTTGTCTTGCATATAGCGAATAATAAATAGTGGATGTTTATGCAAGATCTTCTCAAAACTAAAAAATTCCAGTTAATCACGGAATCCAGTTGGAAACATCTCTGGTCTAAGCCAGTGTTTGAGTATCTGCATTCAGATCATTTCGACGGAAAACAGTTTCGTAATCTTGAGCATGCTTCTCTATCGCGCGGTCGCTTTGATTTATATAAATGGCTCATTACCCGAAAATCCAAGACCTGGAATGTTAATCTTGACGAGGAACGTGCCGAGTTTTTTTCTCGTCCGCGCGCATTGCCACAGCAACGTCCAGATGCAGCTCTGGATGACTGGCAAGTCTGGTTTATTGGTCACGCCACCACATTAATTCAGATCGGCCCCTATAATTTCCTGACCGACCCGGTCTGGGCTGAATATGCCAGTCCATCGGCTTCCACAGGGCCGCAGCGGGTCATTCCGGCTGGCATTGCTCTGGATGAGTTACCCCAGATTGATGCGGTACTGCTCAGCCATAACCATTATGATCATATGGATCTGGCCAGTCTGGAATGGCTGCACAACACTTTTGAGATGCCGATTTATACTGGTCTGGGTAATGCCTGGTATTTGCCAGAACATTATACCGTGCATGAAATGGACTGGTGGGAAAATGCCTTTTTTGAAGAGATCCGGATTGTCTATACGCCGGCCCAACATGCCTCAGGGCGCGGCATGCGCGATCAGAACTGCGCACTTTGGGGAGGCTTTTCTTTATTACATGGCAAGGAGCATTGTTTCTTTGCCGGAGATAGTGGTTACGCTTCGCACTTTAAAGAAATCCGTAAACGTCTGGGTGCACCGCGGATTGCCTTACTCCCGATTGGAGCGTATGAGCCGCGTGAACTGATGCGCGCGATCCATATGAATCCGGAAGATGCCTTTCATGCCCATCATGACTTACAGGCCAAATGTTCACTGGCGATTCATTACCGTACTTTTCAGCTCACGGATGAAGACCGGGATGCACCGGAACATGAGTTACATGAGATCATCAAGCATTCTTCCAAGTTGATTAATCCATTTTACTGCATACGGGAAGGCAAGCGGATCATTGTTTAAGCACTTCCTGCTGTTCCTGTGGGATGCGTTGAATGGCCAACACGGACAGCTTCTTCCAGAAAATGGTGTTTATTTTCGCTAGATGGAATCAGGCAATAATCAGTTTTACCAAATAGTTGGTAGCGCTTTAAAGCAACGCCACGATACAGAAAGTCGCGGATAAAACGCGGCACTAAATAGCCTGTACTCATTAAATTCAACGGAAAACCGAGATGCTGCATGACTTTTAACAGGGCAGTGGATTCGGTATAAAGTGTGCCAGCTTGGATGACGAGCATCGTGCTGTAATGTGCAGTGGACATCTGGTAATGTTCGAGCAGTGCTGTACCTAAAGGCGATTGGGCAGAGACCAGTTTAAACTGAATCTTTTTATCGTATTTAATCAGAAACCGTGTCCAGCCATTGCAGATTACGCAAACAGCATCAAATAAAACAATGTCGTGTTGTTGAATGATGTCTTCAATATTTGGATGCATTGTTGTATTTCTTTTTGTGCCAGCTTGTTTCTATAGTGCTTGATGCTGCAATAAAAAACCACCCGAAGGTGGTTTCTATACATGTCTAAACTGGCTTAGAGAAAGCTAGGCAAACCTTTGGCTGGATCGCTTTCACGTGCTGCTTGGGCATCTGCTACAGTCATACCTAAGGCCTTAGCAACGCCTTGCCCATAAGCTGGATCGCAAGCGTAACAGTTGCGGATGTGACGGTATTTAATGAAATCTAGCGCATCACCCATCGCTCCGGCCGTGTTATTAAACAGAGCCTGTTTCTGCTGGTCATTCATCAGGTTAAACAGGGCGCGTGGCTGGCTGAAGTAATCATTGTCATCTTCACGGAAATCCCAGAAATCGGCATCACCGGTGATTTTCAGTGGCGGTTCTCTGAATTCCGGTTGTTCCTGCCACTGGCTAAAACTGTTCGGCTCGTAATGTGGCAATGAACCATAGTTGCCATCCATGCGGCCTTGACCATCACGGCGGTTCGAATGTACAGGACAACGTGCAGCATTGACTGGAACCTGTGAATGATTCACGCCAACACGGTAACGCGCTGCGTCGGCATAGTTCACTAAACGTGCCTGTAACATACGGTCCGGTGAGTAGCTGATACCCGGTACAAGATTGCTTGGTGCAAAGGCTGCTTGTTCTACATCCTGGAAATAGTTTTCCGGATTGCGGTTCAGTTCGAATTCACCGACTTCAATCAGTGGATAATCGCCCTTTGGCCAGACTTTGGTCAGGTCAAATGGATGATAAGGCACTGTTTCGGCTTCCAGTTCCGGCATGATCTGAACGTACATTTTCCATTTTGGATAGTCACCACGTTCGATGGCATCAAACAGGTCGGTCTGGCTGCTTTCACGGTCTTTGGCGATCAAGTCTGCAGCTTCAGCATCGGTCAGGTTCTGGATGCCTTGCTGGGTACGCATATGGAATTTTACCCAGAAGCGTTCATTTTTGGCATTGATAAAACTGAAGGTGTGACTGCCAAAACCATGCATATGACGGTAACCGGTCGGAATCCCGCGGTCGGACATGACAATGGTCACTTGATGCAAAGCTTCAGGCAACAGTGTCCAGAAATCCCAGTTATTGGTGGCGCTGCGCTTGTTGGTTTTCGGGTCGCGTTTGACTGCTTTATTCAGGTCAGGGAACTTGCGCGCATCCCGCAGGAAAAACACCGGGGTGTTATTGCCGACCAGATCCCAGTTGCCTTCTTCAGTATAGAATTTTAAGGCAAAACCGCGAATATCGCGTTCCGCATCGGCCGCACCACGTTCACCCGCCACTGTTGAGAAACGGGCAAACATTTCGGTTTTTTTGCCGACTTCAGAGAAAATTTTAGCGCGGCTATATTGGGTAATATCATTGGTCACGGTAAAGATACCAAAAGCACCTGAACCTTTGGCATGCATACGACGCTCTGGAATCACTTCGCGGACAAAGTTGGCCAGTTTTTCATTCAGCCATAAATCCTGGGCAAGTAAAGGTCCACGCGCACCTGCCGTCATACTGTTCTGGTTGTCGACCACAGGGGCACCAGCTTCAGTGGTCAGGTGGGTGACAGGGCATTTTTTAAAATCTTGGCTCATCTTTCCTCTCCAAGTTTTGAATATCTTATGTCGTTTACCTAGTATTCATAAAATATTGAGATATATGCTAATCAGATCAGGTTTCGCTATATTTACAATATCTTTAAATAAAGGGTGTTACAGCACAAAACGGAATTCAGGGTATAATTGAGTGAGCTCACTCAAAAAATATTTTTAAATTTAATAAAGTTTAAAATGTTGAAAATTAAATGGTTACTCTTAAAAAGTAACGGGTTCTCCACTCTGTGACAATATCAAATTCTATATATTTTGAATAACTCGAATAATGAATGGGATTAAACGAAAATAACAATATCTAAGTCCATAATATGTTTTTATCAAAGGATAAAAATAATAAGTGAAAAGTATCATTTAAAATACAATTTTATAACTGATTTATTTTAAATGGTTTTTTAATTAAGTTTTGTTGGTCTGAAGAAACCCATAAAAATAATGAATGGAATAAGGGTGTTTTCTGGCTATAGCTCGCATTTTTGCATACAGAAAATCCTATCCAGATGGTCTTTATTTTTAAAAAAGCATTGGCAAATATGCTTGAAAATTAATCAGTCGGCCCTATAATTATCTCACTCCTTCCTCAAAATCACATAGAGAGTAAAATGGCCAAGAAAAAAACAGCCGAGCAGGTGGTGATCCACAATTTTGTGGCAAAACACATGCATGAAGTCAACAAAAGCCAGGTCTTTGTAGACCGAAAGAAAAATGCAAAACGTGGCTACAACAAGCACAGACAAGGGCGATATTCCATGGAAGATCGCCCTTTTTTAATGGCCGCTTAAGGTCTGTAAGGTGGCTGGGGACGACGTGGGGGCTGCTTAGGATTAGTTTTAACTGGAGAGAGCGGGGCGACAGGTCGGTTGTTACGAGTTTGCGAATATTGATTTGGATACCGGGATGATGTTGTCGATTCATCCGCGATTAAGTCATTAAAGAATTTATTGAGTTTGCTTTGCACTGGTGCTTTGTGGTGAGGGGAATGAGGCTGTGGTCTGGCCTGCTGAAAACTGGCAAATTGATCTTTTTGTTGGTGATAGAGTCTGGCAGCAATGACGGAGGGGTCATCTCTGCCTAAACGCCGCCGTTGCGATGCCGAAATTTCAATGCCCAATAATGGAGTCATTTTAGGCCGATCGGCATAGCTCATTGCTCGATTGCTGGCGGGGCGTATATAAGATGAACCGGAATTATGAGCTTCTTTGCGGGCAGCCAAGGCCGGTGCAAGAATGACCACATAGAACACCGCAACAATCATGAACAGGATGACCAGAAATTCCATAACCACCTCTACCACTGTCGAGGGACTGGAAAAAGTCCCGTATTAGGCACTCACCATACGTGATGCAGATTTCACCATATCCCCTAAACCATGGGTTCTGAAATAATATTCTAACCAGCTTTTTACCATGAGCGGATTGTCCATTTTTAACACATGTTGCAGCAATTCTTGTGCATCACTCATCGGAACATGACAAATGGTTTTACGTACCCGCAAAATATTACTGGAACTCATCGACAGGGTATTAAAGCCCATGGCCATGAGCAAAACTGCAGACAGCGGATCGCCCGCCATTTCACCGCAGATACTGACCGGTTTTTCATTACGATGACAGTCCTGCACCAGACGGGTCAGGGCACGCAGTACTGCAGGGTGTAAATGTGAATAGACATTGGCTACCCGTGGATTATTGCGATCCACAGCCAACAGATATTGGGTCAGATCGTTGGAGCCGACCGAGAAGAAATCCACCAGTTCGGAAAATTCATCAATCTGATGAAGCACACTCGGCACTTCCACCATGATGCCGAGTTTTGGTTTATTTACCTTGACCTGTTCTTCTTCTTGAATCGCCGCATGGTCACGTTCCAGCAGATAGAGCGCTTCCTCGACCTCGCTGACACTGGTCACCATCGGCAGCAGAATATGCAGGTTATTCAGTCCGATACTGGCTTTGAGCATGGCGCGAATCTGTGAAGAAAAAATTTCCGGATGATCCAGGGTAAAACGAATGCCACGCCAGCCGAGTGCCGAGTTTTCTTCTTCAATCGAGAAATACGGCAGGTCTTTGTCTGCACCAATGTCCAACGTTCGCATCACCACCGGTTTATTGGCAAAGTGACTGAGCTGCTGACGATAAATCGCACGTTGTTCTTCCTCGCCCGGGAAGCGGTCACGCAACATAAACGGAATTTCAGAACGGTATAAACCGACACCTTTGGCACCACGCTGCACGCCACGCACCACATCAATCATCAGGCCGGTGTTGACGTAGAGTTTGACCGCCACGCCATCCGGGGTAATCGCATCTTTGGTTTCGTACTGGCGCAGATCTTTAGCAAGCTGTTCTTCTTCTTTTTGAATTTCTTTATAGCGACTGCGCAGGCGACGTGGGGGATTAATAAAGACCCGGCCCTGATGTGCATCGACAATCATCTCTACATCATCGAGGGTGTTGATCGGCAGTTCGGTCACGCCGACCACGGTCGGAATACCAAGAGCACGCGCCACAATCACCATATGTGAGTTCATGGCGCCTTCGGTAGTGACAATCGCGGCAATTTTATCTACAGGTAGTTCAACCAGTGCAGCCGTCGAAATTTCCTCACCAATCAGAATACTTTCATCGGTCAATTCACGGTGACTGGCATCGGCTTCCTGTAAGCGCGCCAGAATACGGCGGCCCAGATCTTTTAAGTCCGCTACCCGCTCACGTAAATAATCATCTTCCATTTGGGAAAATTGTGCCACATGATTGTCAATAACAATTCGCACGGCGCCTTGTGCCCAGTGACCTTCACGAATAAAAGCCTTGATTTCTGCAGGCAGGGCATTTTCATCCAGCATACGCAAGAACACGCTAAACAGTGCGCGTTCCTCGGCCATTAACGCATCCTGCATTTTGTCATCCAGTGACTGGATTTCTTCACGGACTGAATTTAGCGCGTTATCTAAGAGCTGCAGTTCTTCGCTGATGTCATCTGCTTCACGGTCAGGGACTGCGGCAAGATCTGCTGGCGGATAGAGAATCACTGCACGACCTAAGGCAATGCCACCGGAGCCAGAAACTCCCTGAAAGGTTTTATAGGCGGGCAGGTTGCTCGGCTTACGGAATACATCGATATTGCCAACGGCATGGGCATGGGCGATGACGCCAGAAAGCTGCGCGCAGAGTGTGACCAGAAAGGATTCAGCAGCTTCAGAAAAGTCCTGTGATTCTTTATTCTGAACCACCAGTACACCCATGACCTTACGGCGGTACATCACCGGCACACCGAGGAAGGAGTTATAAATTTCCTCACCGGTTTCAGGTAAAAACAGGAAGCGCTCATGTTTAGGGGCATTGTCCAGATTGACAATTTCTTCACGTTGTCCAACCAGGCCCACCAGACCCTCACCGGTCTGCAAAGACACATGGCCGACAGATTCTGCATTCAGGCCTTTAGACGCCATGAGCAGATAACGCTGATTGCGTTCATCGAGGAGATAGATCGAGCAGACATCAACCTGCATGGCCTCGGCCACATGCTTGACCATAATGTCGAGTGATTCATGCAAACTGGTGGACGCATTGATCTCCTGAACAATACGTCTCAAGGTGTCCAGTTGCATATTCGACATAAGGTCTGCTCCGTCTATTCAGAATTTCAGTGATTAAGTTTATTTATAACAATAGCCGCGTAAAAAATCTGCATTATTTATGCGATTTTTTAAGGTTTTTGCTGGGGTAGTTGCTGACACAACTCCACCAGGGCTTTGCGGTAAACATCACGTTTGAAATTCACGACTTGACCGAGTGGGTACCAGTAACTGACCCATTGCCATTGATCAAATTCGGGCGGATCAGACAGATTCAACTGAATATGCTGAACGGGGGCCGTGAGTTTGAGTAAAAACCACTTTTGTTTTTGACCGATACAGACCGGATCAGAGTCCGTACGAATGTATCGATGCGGCAAACGATAGCGCAACCAGCCTTTGGTTTGCGCGACTATCTGGACGTGTTCGGGCAATAAGCCAACTTCTTCTCTCAGCTCACGATAGAGTGCCTGCTCAGGGGTTTCTCCATATTGGATTCCGCCTTGTGGAAATTGCCATGCATTATGACCAATGCGTTTTGCCCATAAAACCTGTCCAGCATCGTTTGCCAAAATGATCCCGACATTCGGTCGGAAACCTTCAGAGTCGATCATTTGGCTACCTAAAAATTGTTTAATTTATGCCTTTGCCATCGGGGAGCATTATTTCGTTATCCAACTCGAAAAAAGCAAAGTTTAAAAATGTTAAAATTGCTATGATCTTAACGAATTTCTATCGACTAGCGGAGATAGATTTACAATTTTTTTCTTAAATTTCAGTTTTAACGAGTATTTTCATGAAATTGGCGCTATTTGATCTCGATCACACCTTGTTAAACACGGATTCGGATCATTCTTGGGGAGAGTTTTTGGTCAGTGAGGGCCTGGTCGATCCAGTTCAGCATCGCGCCATGAATGACAAGTTCTATGACGATTATAAAAAAGGTCAGCTGGATCCTTATGCCTATAATGAATTTGTGTTCCAGTTTCTGACCAAACATGACAATCATTATTTGACTGAATTACATCAACTGTTCATGCAAAAAGTCATTCGTCCACAAATGCGTCCTGAAGGTTTTAAAGCCATTGAGCGCCACCGTGAAGCAGGGCATGCCTTAGTGGGGATTACCGCAACTTCAGACTTTATTACCGCACCCATTTTTCGTGAATTCGGAATTACTGAAATTATTGCCACCAATGCTGAAGTCATTGATGGGAAATATACTGGTAAAGTCATCAATACCGCATGCTATCAGCAAGGCAAGCTGGTGCGTCTGGAACAATGGCTGGAAGGCCGCGACGTAACCGAGTCTTGGGCTTATTCAGATTCTATTAATGACCGTTTCTTGCTGGAATATGCGGATCATGCGATTGCAGTCAATCCGGATGATCGCTTGGAAACTTTAGCCCAAGAACAGGGTTGGAAAATACAGGACTGGTCGATCTAATCACTCCGAACTCATTGATGTGATTATTAAGTACAACTTCGGTTGTGCTTTTTATTTGCCTCATTTGAATATTAATGTTTTTTCACAGTCCAGCTGAATCAGACATGCTATGCTCGAAAAACAGGACATGATAACAATAGTAGATTCTGAGGTATGAGATATGACTCACGTTCGACCACGTATGACACATCTGTTCCAACAGCTTGGCTTGGATGCCAGTGCAGAAGGTATTGAAACATTTATTCACGAGCATCAATTGCATAAAGATCTGACTTTACTGGATGCGCCGTATTGGTCAGAGGCACAACGTCAATTTTTAAGCGAGAAAATAGCCTCTGATGGCGAATGGGCGATTGTGGTAGATCAACTCAATGAATCCTTGCATGAAAATTCAACCAGTGAAGGATAAGATATAAAGCCAATCGTATGATTGGCTTTTTAGACTATGACCTTACCTTTAGCGAATCCGTTTCCAGATCGTGACTTGTGACAGGGTATGTTGATACTTTCTGGCCGTTTCTCGAATCACAAAAGGCACATCTTGGGGTTCGGCCACCAATTCAAAGTGCTGGGTTAAAATGTTGGAAATACCAGCCAAAGTCGTGATCTTTTCCCCATCCTGCTGAAAACCGCCCAGCCATTCGCTACGCGCCGTATGTTCTTCCAGCCAGGTATAGGGCGAACTCAGCATTAAAATTCCACCTATATTGATACGTTTATGAATCTGCAATAAAAAGTCTTTCGGATGATGCAGCCGGTCAATCAGGTTCGCTGCCAGAATAAAATCATAGTCGCTAAAATGTGCTTTCAGGTTGCAGGCATCGGCCTGAAAAAATTCCGTTTTTGACGCAAACTGTTCCAAAGCGACATCTTCAAGTGAACAGCTTTTTTCTTCGCTTAATTCACCTTCTAGCGGCAGCTGATAACGTACCCTATTGCCTTGAGCCAAATAGACTGCCTGCTGGATAAAACGTGCTGAGAAGTCCAGACCGGTCACCTGATCAAAATAGTGTGCCAGTTCAAAGCTGGCGCGGCCGGTAGCACAGCCAATATCTAAGGCACGATGACATGGCACTTGCTGAAAATAGGGTTGTGCCAGATCGACCAGTGTTTTGGCAAAATTAGCGATACCAAAATATTCGGGGCCGTACTGGAATTCCAGATATTGGGAGACCAGCTGGTCGCTTTCATAGTTCGAAGGGAAATGTTGCAGTGCCTGATCAGAGGCGACGTAGCGAAAACCAGCGTGCTGAAAGAAATGCCGTCTGAAGGCGTAGCGGGAACTATATAAAGCTTCATTGCCCGCCGAAATCCAGGAGCCACCTTTCATCAGGTTATGGCGACCGTCAAAGGTTGGTGTACTGAAATCATCATAAAGCGGATGCACCTGAAAACCCTGAAATGGATAGATCGGAGTTTCAGTCCACTGCCAGACATTGCCCTGAATATCATAAAAATCGCCCTGCTTGAAATGATCGACCGGACAGGAGCTGGTGCCGTATTTCAACTCGATATTGGCCTGTTCAGGGCTCGGTAAATCTGAATCCAGATCGGAAACTGCATACAGGCGATACCATTCATCTTCAGTCGGCAAGCGAATGGTTTTTCCCAGCAGTTGGGATTTCCACTGACAAAAGGCCTTGGCTTCATGATAATTCACTTCTACCGGCCAGTCCCAAGGCATCGGCACTTCTTCTAGCATCAATCGCAGTGACCAGCCTAATTCAGTTTTGCGCCAGAAACAGGGATGAGCAGCTTGTGAAAATTGCAGCCAGCCTAGACCTTCTTCACTCCAGTAGTGTTCGGTCTGATAGCCATCAGCTTCGACAAAGGCCAGAAATTCCTGATTCGATACCAGATATTTGGAGGCTGCAAAAGCTGCAACCTCGGCTTCATGCCGGCCGTATTCATTGTCCCAGCCATAAAATGGATGGTTAAAATCTTTCTGTAAATGCACTTTGCCTTCCGGCACATCCAGCAAAATATTATCCGGGGCCATGCCGGTAATAATATTGGCACGCCATTGCGGATGCTGGCGTACATGTTCCAAAGCATGCTGGCGGATCAGCACAGAAGAAGTTTCCAGATGGATCCGTTCATGTTCGATGTCCATGATGATGGTCCACCAAGGGTTTTGCCAGTTTAAGGGTAGAGTTAGCGGAGCATGTTCAAGGATGTTCAGGATCAGGGCGCGTACCTGATGCCGATAATCACGGACTTCCTGCACACTGGGCCAGTCATAGTGCACTTCATCCAGGTCATCCCAGCTCATCTCGTCTACACCGATCGCGAAGATACTTTCAAAATGCGGATTTACGCGTTCGCTAATTAGCTTGCTGAGCAGCAGTTTATTGACAAAAAAAGTGGCGGTATGGGCAAAATAAAAAATTAGCGGATGACGTAAAGTAATCGGCTTGATGAAAAATGCATCTTCATGTTTGAGGCATTCAAACAGTTGTTCATAGGTGTCAAAGGTGTTCAGGAAATATTCGCGCAGGCAGTGCCGGGCAGTCTGTTCATCGGCAAAATCAAGTGCCGGCGTGGGCAGCAGCATCGGTTTGGCCGAAAGCCACAGGCTGCTTGTATTGGTTTTATCTTGAGAGTGGGATTTTAAGGGAGAATCGAGCTGCATCCGTCAGGCTCCATCGAATAGTTTTAAGCATTCCTCTGCACTGCAAAAGAATGGAATTGTCTTAAAAATACTCGAAAGATATCGCCAGATGGGGTGTATTTAGGTAACAAAATGCTGCACCGTTTTGGATGCAGCATGTTCAGGAACGGCTTAAATAGACAGCGAGGCACCCTGCATGAGCTGAACCAGAGCCTGAGCTGCTTTGGACTGAGTACGACCGGGATGCCAGACCATGCCCAAACGACGGTTCATTTCCAGATTAATATCCAGCTGGTGCAGGTCATGATTGACCAAAGTTTTTGGCAGTACCGACCAGCCTAAGCCAATCGATACCAGCATCCGGATCGATTCCAGCGGATTGTTACTCATACTGACTTTCGGTTTGATGCCCTGTTTCTCAAATTCGGCCAAAGTAATTTGCGAGGTATAGGTCTGTGATGAGGGCAACAGGCTTGGATAGTCGAGCAAATCTTCCAGACACAGATTTTTTTGCTGCGCCAGCGGATGAAACGGTGCCACCACAAAGACTAGAGGATCATTCCAAATAGTCACATAATTCAGACGCGCATCACCCCGTGGCGGCAAGGTTAAAAATGCCAGTTCCAGATCGCCGGCAATCACTTGTTCATGCGCCTGCTCGGAATCGACAAAATGCACATCCAGAGTCACGTCAGGATATTCCTGAACATAACGGCGCAAATGACTCGGCAGATGATGCAGGCCAATATGATGACTGGTACCAATTTTTAGTTTGCCCTGTACCTGACCCTGTTCATGGCTCAAGGTATAATGAATATCACCGAGTTCATTCAGCCAGTTTTTCACTTTAGGCAACAGAGAGTGCGCCGCGTGGGTGGCCTGTACACCACGTCCGGCAGATTCAAACAGCTTGACCCCAAAGTATTCTTCCAGACTGTGAATACGTTTGGTGACAGCAGGCTGGGTAATGAAGAGCTGATCTGCGGCCAGAGAAATCGAACCGGTTTCCATGACTTTTACGAAGGCTTCAAAGGCTGCGAGATTCATCTTAACCACCTATAAAGAATTTTTATGTGTAAATATATTATTGTTATATTTTAAGAATAAATCAAAGCAAAATTAGCTCATCTATGTTGCAGTGCTGAATTACTATACATTTTCAAAGCCTTGGCATTTTTAAAACTAAAAAAGACCACCTATAAAGGTAGTCTTTTATCAGGAACCTCGACCGAAGAGTTTAGACGGTAATGTCCTCATTCTGCTGTTGGTTATTACGCTCCCAGATTTTTTCATGGAAGAAGAAAGCCACTGCCTGTACCGTTGGTTCTAATAAACTCAAGGCAATCGCCATCGTCAGACTGCCAGTCACCAAATAACCCACAATCATCGCTACGGTAATATGCATAATGTAGTAGCTGAAAGTCTTTTTAAACATGCGCTGGTTATTGTCTACAAAGCGTTGAATATGTGCCATGTCGAAGTTCCTCAAAATCATCATCTCTGTCGATGAAGAAATAATAATAATTCTCATTTAATTTGTAAAAACGAATATTTTTAATAAATTAATCGGAAAATTAGATTGATGAAAATAAAGTGAAAGTCTGATTTGATTCAGCTTTTAAAAGATTCCAAAAAGTTTTTTAACTGATAAAAATGATAAATTAGATTTATGTGATTGCAGCGATATAATCAAAATCAGAGAAAGAATTTACCCAGTCCAGTGGAGTACATCGACATGGCAGGCGCAACCCAAACAGCAAAAACATTATATGACAAATTGTGGGACGACCATTTAGTAACGCAACGTGATGATGGTTCTGCCTTACTGTACATCGACCGTCACTTATTACATGAAGTGACTTCTCCACAGGCCTTTGAAGGTTTGCAACTGGCCGGGCGCCAGCCATGGCGTTTAAGCGCGAATATTGCCACACCGGATCATAACGTACCGACCTCGAAAAAAGAGCGTGAGCAGGGTGTTGCCGGAATTGAAGATGAAACCTCGCGCATCCAGGTGCAAACTTTGGATGACAACTGCAAGACCTTTAATATTGTTGAATTTGATATTAATGATATCCGTCAGGGCATCGCGCATGTGGTCGGGCCGGAGCAAGGCTTGACCTTACCGGGCATGACGGTGGTGTGTGGTGACTCGCATACTGCAACACACGGTGCTTTTGGCTGTTTGGCGCATGGGATCGGGACATCAGAAGTTGAACATGTATTGGCGACCCAATGCCTGGTTCAAAAGAAGATGAAAAACATGTTGGTGCGCGTTGACGGAAAATTAGGTCAGGGCGTGACACCGAAAGATGTGGTCTTGGCGATTATCGGCAAGATTGGTACGGCAGGTGGTACAGGTCACGCGATTGAATTCGGTGGTCAGGTGTTCCGTGATATGTCGATCGAAGGCCGTATGACGGTATGTAATATGGCGATCGAAGGCGGTGCCCGTGTAGGGATGGTTGCTGTCGATGACAAGACTATTGAATACGTGAAAAACCGTCCATATGCACCGAAAGGCGAGCAGTGGGATCAAGCTATTGCTTACTGGAATACCTTGCATTCTGATGAAGGCGCGCACTTCGATACCGTTGTGGTCTTGCAAGGTGAAGAGATTGAGCCACAAGTATCTTGGGGTACTTCTCCTGAAATGGTGATTCCAGTCTCTCAAGCAGTTCCAACGTTGGAACAGGCGAAAGATGACGTACAGCGCAATGACTGGACACGTGCTTATCAATATATGGGCTTAACTGCCGGTCAGGCCTTGGCTGAGATTCAGCTGGATCGTGTCTTTATCGGTTCGTGCACCAACTCACGTATTGAAGATATCCGTGCAGCGGCTGAAGTGGCGAAAGGCAAGAAGGTGGCATCCACCATTAAACAGGCGATGGTCGTTCCAGGTTCTGGTTTGGTGAAAGCACAAGCTGAAGCGGAAGGTTTAGATAAAATCCTGATCGAAGCGGGCTTTGAATGGCGTGAACCAGGCTGCTCTATGTGTTTGGCAATGAATGCTGACAAATTGCAACCAGGCGAGCACTGTGCTTCAACATCGAACCGTAACTTTGAAGGTCGTCAGGGCAATGGCGGTCGTACCCACTTGGTGAGCCCCGCAATGGCAGCGGCAGCGGCAATTGCTGGTCACTTTGTTGATGTTCGTTCATTCTAGTTTAAGCCCTCATCCCGACCTTCTCCCAGAGGGAGAAGGAGTTCCCTCTCTTTGTAGGAGAGGGGTAGGGAGAGGTTACGAATTCGTTGGGAAATAAATATGAAAGCTTATACCGTTGAACAAGGTATCGTTGCACCTTTAGACCGTGCCAATGTCGATACCGATTTAATTATTCCAAAACAGTTTTTGAAATCGATCAAACGTACCGGTTTTGGTGAAAATTTATTTGATGAATTGCGTTACTTGGATGAAGGTTATCCAGGTCAGGACAATTCAGTTCGTCCGATCAATCCGGACTTTGTCTTGAACCAGCCACGTTATCAGGGCGCATCTATTTTAATTTCACGTGCCAACTTTGGTTGTGGTTCTAGCCGTGAACATGCGCCGTGGGCCTTGAGCGAATATGGTTTGCGTACCGTGATTGCGCCAAGCTTTGCTGATATTTTCTTTAATAACTGTTTTAAAAACGGTATGTTGCCTGTGATTTTGGCTGAAGATATTGTTGAGCAGTTATTTAAGGAATGTGCGGAAGATGAAGGTTATCAACTGACCATTGACTTGCAAGCACAAGAAGTTCGTACCCCTACGGGTGAAAGCTTTAAGTTTGAAGTCGATCCATTTCGCAAGCATTGCCTGTTAAATGGTCTGGATGATATTGGCTTAACTTTGCAGGTGGCGGATGATATTCGTGCCTATGAAGAAAAAACCAAACAATCGCGTCCTTGGGTATTTGCCGAAATTCATGGATAAATCAGTAAAAATTGTCATGGCATGACTGCGATGCCCTTGCTAATATCGGAAGATTATTGAGTTTTTTGATTAGGTAAGACAGACATTATGGCGAATTATTGGAAACAGTGGCTTGCTTTAAGTTCAGTATCGGTGCTGTTGACTGCATGTCAAAGCATCGACACGATGAAACTCAAACATGCCAAAGAAAATACTGAGAGCAAAAGCAATGCCCTGATCTACTGTACAGGGACGCCAGATTGCCAGTTCGAACGCTTCAATCAGACCATTATTGTCAACGCCGACAATGGCCGCATCAGTGATGAGGCGCTGAAGCAGAAACTGGTGCGCTTGCAGGCCAAAAATTTAAATCAGGCCAATCCGATTTATTTATCTGTGCCGGCAGGACAGCATGAACTGGTCGTGCGTTTTTATCCGATCAGTAAGGATAAAGCGGAAACTTTACATGTATTCCATCGTTTTCAGGCCAATAACCGCTATAGCTTAAAAATGTTTCGTGACCGTAGTGCGCGTAGCAGCAGTTTATTAAATTCTTCGGCGCCGGATCCGCTTTGCGTAGATCTGGTACAAGAGCAAAAAACCATTCGTCGTTTTTGCAAACCCTATAATGCAGTCACCGGGATTGCAGAGTTTGTAGAAAAGAAAATTTAACCTCTGTCAGGTCTGAATCTGACGTTTTAAACGGAAAATCTCATGTCTAAACAAATTTTGATTTTAGCTGGTGACGGCATCGGCCCTGAAATTGTAAAAGCCGCAGAGCAAGTACTCACACGCGTAAATGAAAAATTTAATCTCGATTTGACATGGGAACAGGGCTTACTCGGTGGTGCAGCCATTGATGCACATGGTTCACCGTATCCTGAAGTGACCTCTGAACAGGCTAAAAAAGCTGATGCGATTTTACTCGGTGCCGTGGGCGGTCCAAAATGGGATACGATTGAGCGCTCAATTCGTCCGGAACGTGGTTTATTGAAATTGCGTAGTGAACTGAACCTGTTTGCTAACTTGCGTCCAGCCATTCTTTATCCGCAATTGGCTGATGCTTCAAGTTTAAAGCCTGAAATCGTAGCAGGTCTGGATATTCTGATTGTGCGTGAATTGACCGGTGGTATTTACTTCGGTCAGCCACGCGGTATCCGTGAACTGGAAAATGGCGAGAAACAAGGCTATAACACTGACGTTTATTCAGAATCTGAAATCAAGCGTATCGCCAAAGTCGCTTTTGAAATGGCCAACTTGCGCGGTGGTAAAGTATGTTCAGTGGATAAAGCCAACGTGCTTGAAGTAACTGAACTGTGGAAACAGACAGTGACTGCGCTGAAAGATGCCGAATACCCTGAAATTAATTTATCGCATATGTATGTCGACAATGCCGCAATGCAACTGGTGCGTGCGCCAAAGCAGTTTGACGTGATTGTCACCTCGAATCTGTTCGGTGATATCCTGTCTGATGAAGCTGCGATGTTGACCGGTTCAATCGGCATGTTGCCATCGGCATCTCTGGATGAAAATGGCAAGGGCATGTATGAGCCTTGTCATGGTTCTGCACCAGATATCGCCGGTCAAAACCTGGCAAATCCATTAGCGACGATTCTTTCGGTGGCGATGATGTTGCGTTATACCTTCCGTGAAGAAGCGGCTGCTAAAGCGATTGAAGATGCAGTAGGTCAGGTCTTGGATCAAGGCTTGCGTACGGCAGATATCATGTCTGAAGGCATGCAAAAAGTCGGTACGGTTGAAATGGGTCAAGCAGTCGTTGCTGCATTGAACTAAGCCTGTTTTGATTCAAAAAAACGCAGCCTTGAGCTGCGTTTTTTTATAATAGAAATTCCAAAGCTTAAACCCCTTAACAGGTTCGGCCTGTGGTGCGTACCGCGGTCGCAATATTATCTTTGAGTAAGAAGGTGATTTTACATTGCAATTTGACGTCGTAGCCGCCGGCAGGACTTACTGAGACAGGAATCGGTACAGTGCCTGTCCCTGTGGCAGGAAACTGCGCTACAGGCAAAGGAATGGTAATGGGGCGTTGTACCACATAGCTTAATTGCTTGGCGCTGCGTTCAGGCCCACTGATCTGCTGGTAACCTAAACGTTTTAGATCCAAAGTTTGATCGATCAGTTGGCTGCTTTGCCCAATGAACTGTTGTAAATAGGCATCACGCTGTGCAGTCGTTGAGGAGGTGGTGGTGCATGCACTAAGCAAACCCAAGGCTGTGCAGCATGCTAAAATCAGTGTGAACTTCATGAGTTGTCCTCACACCAAATAAAATGAGTGTAAGCGCATTCCATGCAAAAATACTGTTGTGATTTGATACACGGTAGAAGTTTAGCGTGGTGAGGTTGATCCCTGATTTAATTAGATACAGGCTTTGAACTCGATGAGTACAGCTTAGCAAGCTCTACCGGTATAGCGGATGGCTTGAACAATTTCATTTTTTAGGTCAAACCAGATTTGGCATTTCATCTCAATGTTATAACCACCATTTGAGGGCATCGGCATTGGTGCACCGATCGAGATACTCTGACTAATATTCGGCGTGGCCATCGGAATATTCATATCCCGAAAAATAGTGTAGCTGAGAGATTCTGCGGTTTGAATCGGTTGCTGGGAGGTCTTGAATCCCGTTGCGCGAAGATCAAGCTGGCTACGAACCTGTGCTGCAGTTTGACCCACATAAGGTTGTAGAGACTGATGCAGATGCTGATTGCCGCCGGTAGCGCACGCAACGAGAAACAAGCTGGAAAGTAGGGGTAAGCATTTCATATTCATTGTTTTTATACGTGTTGTTTTAATTCAATGAATAGTTGTGAATTTATAGGCCTGTGTCAAATTATTTTATTGATTGATAAATAATTCAAGTAATAAAAAAGCCACTAAAAGTGGCTTTTGCTTGCGCTAAAACTTAGCGTGCACGATATGTGATACGACCTTTAGTCAAATCATAAGGTGTCATTTCAACCTTCACACTGTCGCCAGTCAAAATACGGATATAGTGTTTACGCATTTTACCAGAGATGTGGGCAATCACTTCGTGACCGTTCTCTAAACGTACACGGAACATAGTATTAGGAAGCGTCTCGGTGACAACGCCTTCGAACTCGATGAGTTCCTCTTTATTGGCCATAGCCTACCTGAATGAATAAATTGGAAAGGCGCAAATTATAGTCAATTTTTTTGCAAAATACAAGACGAAACGGGCGTTAGACTGATCATCTGCCAGTAAAATAGGCGAACTGTCACGATAATTTTTTTAACTAAAAAGACACCTGTTTCTGTTGTCAGTTTGGTCAATCACAGTTAATCTAAAATTAATCTTTTTAAGTATAAATGAAGTACATACAAGGAAGGCTTTTGAGTGAGTCAGCTAACGGATGCATCAGTCGTATTGCGTTTAGGCTATCAGGCGATTCGTCGTGCGGGGTTGCCAACAGAAGAACTTTTGACCAAAGCAGGAGTGGCTTTAAATCAGGTGGAAGCCAATGACCGTACCCCGCTGAGTGCCCAATATGCCTTTTGGGTGGCGGCAGAGGAAGTCAGCAAGGACCCGGACATTGGATTGCATCTGGGTGAGCACCTGCCACTTTATCGTGGTCAGGTCATTGAACACCTGTTTGTTTCATCTGAAAATTTTGGTGAGGGACTGAAACGTGCTTTGGCTTATCAGCGACTGATCAGCGATGCCTTTGCTGCCAAATTAGTGATTGAAGATGATCGCTGCTATTTAACCAATGGTGAACAGCCTTTTGCTGAGAGTCTGGTCAATCGTCATTTTACTGAATGTGCTATGTCAGGTGTACTGCGTTTCTTTAAATTTATTACCGAAGGGCGTTTTGAGCCGATTTATATCGATTTTAATTTTTATAAAGGGGCACCTGATGATGAATACTTCCGGGTTTATGAGTGTCCGGTCAGTCTAGGTCAGAAAGAAACTCGTTTGTATTTCGATCCGACTATCCTGGAATATCCGCTGTGGCAGGCTGAACCTGAGCTGTTGCAGCTGCATGAGCAACTGGCCATTGAAAAGCTACAGGAACTGGCAAGATATGATCTGGTCGGTGAAGTCCGTCGTGCGATCGGCTCTACTTTGGAGAGTGGTGAAACCACACTGGAAACTGTAGCAGCACAACTGAATATCACGCCACGCCGTTTGAGAACGCAACTGAGTGAGGCACATACCAGTTTTCAGCAGATTCTCTCGGATTATCGTTGTCGTCTGGCCAAGCGTTTGCTGGCGAGTACCAATGAGAGCGTCGAGCGGATTGTCTATCTGACCGGTTTTTCCGAGCCAAGTACCTTCTATCGTGCCTTTAAACGCTGGACCAATGAAACGCCAGTGGAATATCGGAAGCGGAAGCAGCGTTAAAAATCCCTCCTAACCTCTCTTTAAAAAAGGGAGGAATTCCCCCATTGCTGTCCCACAATTTTTCACAAGAGGAAGCTCATTTGAGCTTCCTCTTGTTTTATGGGTATTTTATCGGGTGAAAATAAAGCTTTTAAAGTTCTTCTTTCAAACAAATTCACTTGAATTATTCTGAGTAAACGTTGAACTGTCCAACCTGTTTTCCCTAAATGTTGAGCGAAACTCACCAATAAATAGGCGATCATCGCAATCCAGATTTGTGTCTGAATTGCGTTCCTGCTGCGGCCTAGAAACGCTTTTAATTTGAGATTCTGCTTAATCGCCTTAAAGAACAGCTCAACTTTCCAACGATCTTTATAAATCGCCGCAATGGTGGAGGCGGCTAAATGAAAGTTATTGCTGAGAAAGCTAAAGTGCTTGCCACTTTGCTGATCTCTATATTCAATTCTTCTTAACACTGGGGCTTTTCTTTTTAGGGCATGTGCGCTATTCAGCTGAATGGTTTCATCTTTTAGAATACCTTTGGATTCAAGCACTGGATGTTGCTGGATCACCTGATACACAGATTTAGGCCTAAAACGTGTGACAAATCCAATGTTTTGAGCAGTCAGATTTGCATACCATTGGTAATCGACATAGCCTTTATCAAAAACTACAATGCTGCCAGCAGGAAACTGGAATTTGCGGCCTTGTACCATGTCATTTTCTTTGCCATTTTCAACTGCAACAAACTCAGGAATATCATTGCTGTGATTCAATCCTATGCTGAGTTTCATGCTGGCTTTTGAGTCGTGAACTTTGGCCCATTCACATAAGGAAAGCGACAGGTCAATATGACTGGCATCCAAGGAATACAAGGGATTCTTAAAGCGAAATTTATGAGCTACTTTTGAGTGTTCATAGTATTTAAGCAACTTGTAAAATAGCTGTTGATACAAGGCAGCAGGCTGCTGCTCATTGATTCGTGCCAGCGTGCTTCGGGGAATAGACTTTGCTCCGAGATGACTTAGCTTTTCCTGTTGGCACTCCAAATTGGATTGAATATCTCTCAGACTTTGCCTACAAGAGAATTGAGACATCAATATGGCAATAAACTGATCCCACCGGGAAGCCGCTCTAAATTTCTGTCCAACATGGTGTACTTTAGCAAGTTGTTCAAAATCCTGTCGCACAACAGGTTTAATTAGCTCATGAAATACGGTATTCTGATGTAACAAAACCTGAATCCTGGTCGTTAAAGTGTTTGTTTGCACTCATATTTTAACTGTTAGGACTCAGGTTTTTTTATTTAAAGCAAACTATGGGACAGCAGTGGGAATTCCCCTCCTTTTAGGAGGGGTTAGGGGAGGTAAATATTCTAAAAAATTTAAAAACTATTCCGGCATATTCAGCCAATGTGGACCTAAGGGTAACTCCGGTAATTCAAACTGCGCCGGATAGTCAGCATGAATAAAATACAAACCATCTGCTGGTGCAGTCACGCCTGCGGCTTTACGATCTTCGGCAGCGAAAATAGTATCAATATGATCGGCAGCGTACATACCCTGACCAATTTCCAGTAAACAGCCCATGATATTGCGCACCATATGGTGCAGAAAGCCATCGGCTTGAATATCCAATACCAGATATTGACCATGCTGAATCAGGTGGCAATGGCTGACATGACGAACGGGCTGATTGGACTGACAGGCTGCGGCGCGGAAGCTTTCAAAGTTATGCGTGCCTTCAAACTTTTTCGCGGCGTATATCATCTGTTCAACATCAAGCGGTGCATAGACATGGGTGACCTGTTTATGCAGCAATGCCGGGCGTACAGGGTGGTTGTAGACCACATAGCGATAGCGGCGCGCCTGTGCCTTAAAACGGGCATGGAAGCTGTGATCCATTTCTTTGATCCACTGGATCGAGATGTCTTTAGGGAGTTGGCTATTGCAGCCCATCAGCCAGCCACGTTCAGAACGCACGGCATCAGTATCAAAATGTGCCACCATGTTGGTCGCATGTACCCCGGCATCCGTGCGGCCGGCACCCTGTAGGCTAATCGGTTGATCGGCAACTCGGCTCAGGACCCTTTCAATGGTTTCCTGTACGCTTGCAACTCCCGGCTGTTGAGTCTGCCATCCCCGATAATGCATCCCACAAAACTCAATTCCCACCGCAAAACGCTGCATAATGACCTCAAACCTTATTGATCGTACCAATGACGATGCCATTGCTCTACAGTGTCGTATTGTAAATACATTTTCAGGGCTTTTGCATACAGATCCGCATGTCCATAACTTTCATTCAGCAAAATTTTGCAGTGATTGACCCATTCGGCAATAGCATAGCGCTGATCCGTCGCACCAAAAGGCACTTGGGTGGTCAAGACGGAAATGCAGCCCTGCTCATAGAGTTGATCAATGAGCGCAATCATGGTGTCATTGACCGCCAGGTTGCCAGTGCCAAAACCTTGCAAAAATAGAAAATGCGGTGGTCGAGCCAAGAGGTTGTTCAAGTTATTCAGCTGCTGAGCCAGATCAATCGGCTGCATCATGATGCTCATGCAGTTGAATTCAGCCGCTTTCGCAATATCTTCTACCTTGACCTGATAACACGGTTGATGGGTCTGGATTGCGATATTGGCCTCAAGACCTGCAAAGGCATTTAACTCGGTAGTATGCTGTTTCAGTGCAGTTTGCGCATGTAGCAGCTGATGATGGAATGCCAGATAGACTCCGGCGCTACAGGTGCTGACCGAATCTAATGCAAATTTCAGGTTATCCAGGGCATCGCTAAATTCACGCTGTTCATTGTCTTGAGCATTCAGCAACGGATATTGGCTACCGGTCAACACCACATGCGCCGAGTTTCCAATAAAATGTGCCAGTACTGCACTGGCATAACTCAGTGTATCTGTACCGTGAATAATCACAAAATGCTGGATCTGCCGCGATTGCAATTGCTGAATAAACTGTACCAGTTGCAACCAGTCGGTTGCTGTACAGGCACTACTGTCCTTAATAGCGGGTGCATGATAGCATTCGACGAAATAATGCTCTGCGAGTATCTGTTCGAGCTTTGGAATAAATAAATCAGCAGGCATCGGTGCAAGAGGGTCTCCCACACAGCCGAATGTGCCGCCCATATAAATTAATGCAATATTTTTTATCATAAAAAAAGCAGCCAATTATTGACTGCTTTAGTGTAAATCGAAATGCATCAAGATGCGATTTGATTCAGTAATTGCTCGGCGCGTTGTTGTTGCTCAGGAGTATATTCAGCTTCTCGCTCCGCAATGACTTCACGAGCAGCGGTATAGGCACCGAGTTGAATATATTGCTGGGCAAGATCCAGGTTAAGACTTGCTTCATTAACATCCAGTAATTCCGGGAAAGATTGCACCAGCGGATCATGCTGGTCTATCGTTGCCTGAGCTGGTGTAGCAGGAAGATCGAAATTCATCGCTGTCGCAGCAGGTGCTTCTGGCGTGGTTTCCAAATGATCTAATTTAAAATCCATGCCTGATAGATTGGTTTGTGACGCTGGTTCTGCCACAGGTGCTGCAGCTGTCAAGCTAGACAGGTCAAACTCAGTCGCTGGCACAGCCGTTTTTTCAGCTGCTGGTACAGGTGTGTCAAGTGAGAATGAAAAATCGAGAGGCTTGATTTCCTCAGTCACAGTTGGTGCTGTTTCTACTGGAGCAGATTGTTCCAAATCCAGTTTAAAGTCTAAGACAGGTGCCGTTTCTGTTACTGCTGTAGTTTGAATATCTGTAGATGTACTCTGAAATTCAAAATCTACAGAAGGAGCAGCAGGTACAGGAGCCTCTTCAGCTTTTGGTGTTTCTACTGGGGTAGTCTTTGGTTCAAAATTAAATTCAAGTGGCTGAATATCTGTTACAGGTTCTGCAACAGGGGCCGGCTTGCTTGATTGAAAGTCCTGCTGCAATTGTTCAAATGCCAGTTCATTTGAAGGGGCCGGTGCAACCAGATCGGCAAAAGCATCTGAAGTTGAAGTAGCTTCCTGCGCAGAAGAAGTTTTAGGCTGGGCACTTGGGAAATCAATGGTATCTTGTACAGCAGATGAAGATTTTTCAAATTCACGCTGTTTCGCTTCAGCTTGCGCCAGAATCTCATCTAAATGCAAAGAGCGGATATGGTTGAGCAGCTGTGAAATCGCAAACTCATCTTTTTGTAAGATATGAATATCCAATAACAACAGATAGAGTTCATGCTGGGAATTATCCCGATTCAGTGCCTGATTAATCTGTGCTTCGGCCGCAAAAAAATTACGTTCCTGAATCAGGCCTTCAATTTTCTTGCATGTTTCTGCTGATAATGGCGTTGCTGATTTTTTTGTGACCCCGACTGGCTCCACTACTTTGGTTCTTTGTGGAGCAGCTTTTGAAGCAGAGCCAGGTTTTTTCGCTTTTACCGTTTTAGTTTTTGCTTTATCTGATTCTTGAGCATCTTGTCGTTTTTTAAAGACAATTAATACGATGATCAATATCACTAATGGAATCACATAAATCAGCATGTTTTACCCCTTGGGGATAGAGTAGTTTAAGTTCGCCTATCCCAATAAATCGTCATGTGTAACTTTTTAATTAATTGGCTTCTTATCTGCTTGTTGGGCTTTGAGCTGTTGTTGTAGCTGGGCCAGACGCGCATTTAATAACTGAATTCTGTGATCCTTCTGATTGAGTGCCAATTCTAATTCAGTTACGTTTCTCTGTAATTTAACGGTTTTTTCTCGGGCTGTCATAACTTTTAATGACAATTCCTTTGATGTTTGATTGCGTTCTGTGTTCTGGTTTGCAGAAACTTGCCCGGAATCGCGCTGGTTCTCAGCCACTAGGCTCATTTCTGCCTGATTCAGGCGGTATTTAGTCTTGCCAGTAGGCTTAGACGGTAGCTCGGTTTGCTTTGCCGCAGTGACTTTAATAGGCGCAGGTGTAGGATGAGTCGTATTTAAGTTCAATGCAGCACCTTTACGTAGACGATTGGCATTTCCTCCAATAAAAGCATGCTCATTGTCTTTTTTAATTTGTTGCATGACTTCATTGACCGGGCGCTGCTGCTGTTGAGCAATTCGTGAGGCAATTCCCCACAGTGACTCATTGGATTGAACTACATAAGTAGGTTGAGTCTGATTCGGAGTTGCTTTGACTGGTGAAGCTTTTGTAGTAACTGGAGCTGGAGTTTTCACCGGATTAGCTGATCCAGTTGATTTTCTGGCTTGTTCCTCAGCAAATTTTTTCACCAATGGATCACTGGAAGCAGTTTGATGATCAGAATGGGACTCTACAGCTTTCTGCATATTTGCTTTATTTGGTGCTGATGCACTTTGATTTGCTGGTATCGTACTGGTTGGTTTGTTTGTAGTCGAGGCTGCTGCAGGAGCCGGCGATGCAAGAGTTGCTTGTGAGGTCTTTACTGAATCTGAAAGCGCCGCTGCAGTTTTAACTGGGGCTTGAATATCGGGTGCAGTTACAGCCTCGCTTTTAAGCACAGGCGCAATCGCTTGCGCCTGAATCGCTGGACTTGATGTCATTACAGCTGGTGCAAATGCAGTTTTAGGAATGGAAATATTCGATAATACAGGTGGTGCTGTGCGTTGCAATGCCAATGGCTTTTCTAAAACCGGTGGCTTATTTGAGGCAGCGGAAGCTGCTGTACTGTAATGGCTACTTACGGGTAAGTTGAGTGCAATATCTTTTTCACTGACGACGACAACTGGTGCAAGCGGGCGTTCATTCTGTTTGAGACTAGCTTTTAATAAATCAGTTTTAGCTTGTAAGGGCGTACGGATATGTTGCAGACGTGCAGCATTGCCTTCCTTGATTTTGACAATAATATTCAGCTCGCGCTCTGTCATGGGGCGAGAAGAAGTAATAGTAATAACCCCGGTGCCATTATTGCTGCGCCGAGTAAAAAAGTTCAGATGACCAGGTGGCTGATGCGATGCACCTATCGAGAGTAAATCTTCAGGTGAAGCCAGACTGACTTCAATCGGCAAATTGATATCAGACTGCCGAAAAGTCATTTCTGCGTAGAGTAATTCCCCTGGGGCAGACTGAATCTGAACCGGATCTACATTAATCGCATAAATATTTTGTGAAGCGACAATGGCTAAAATGGCAAGCTTTAATTTGTTATATACAGTCATCTTAATCGTGAGCTCAGTCATTATCGCATAGCGAAAATTATAGATTAACGGGATGTTTGTTTTTTGTAAAATACTTACGCAATAGTTACATAAAAAAGCCGATCAATAAAGATCGGCTTTTGGCTTTATATCCAAAGGATATTAGGCATTTTTATAATCAATCAGAATACGCAGCATACGGCGTAACGGCTCAGCGGCACCCCAAAGCAACTGGTCACCTACAGTGAATGCACCCAGATATTCTTTACCCATGTTCAGCTTGCGCAGACGGCCTACTGGAACGCTTAAAGTACCTGTTACAGCAACAGGCGTCAGATCAGTCATCGATGCTTCACGAGTATTTGGAACCACTTTAGACCAGTCATTGGCACGTGCAATGATGTCTTCGATTTCATCCAAAGGTACATCTTTTTTCAATTTCAGGGTTAATGCCTGAGAGTGACAACGCATGGCACCAATACGCACACAGTGACCATCAATCGGTACGATCTGCTGATTGCCCAGAATCTTGTTGGTTTCAACCTGACCTTTCCATTCTTCTTTCGACTGGCCGCTTTCCAGCTGCTTGTCGATATAAGGAATGAGTGAGCCAGCCAAAGGAACGCCAAAGTTTGCAGACGGGAAGCCTTCACCACGTTGTAATTCAGCAATTCTAGAGTCGATATCCAGAATTGGAGAACGCGGATCATCTAGCAACTCTTTGGTATTGTTATATAAATAACCCATACCATTGATCAGTTCACGCATGTTCTGTGCGCCTGCACCTGAAGCGGCCTGATAGGTCATTGAAGTTGCCCATTCCACCAGATTGTTCTGGAACAGACCGCCCAAGCCCATCAGCATCAAGGAAACTGTGCAATTACCGCCGACAAAAGTCTTGGTGCCTTTGACCAGACCGTCTTTGATCACATGCATGTTCACCGGATCAAGTACGATGATGGCTTCATCATCCATACGTAAGGTCGATGCTGCATCAATCCAGTAACCGTTCCAGCCTTCAGCTTTCAGTTTCGGGAAAACTTCAGAGGTATATTCGCCACCTTGACAGGTAATAATGACATCCATTTGCTTCAGACTGTTAATGTCTGATGCATCCATAAGTGCTGGGGCGGTCTTACCGCCAAATGCCGGCGCTTCACCGCCTGCATTACTGGTAGAGAAATAGAATGGCTCAAAATGAGCAAAATCATTCTCTTCAACCATACGTTGCATAAGGACGGAACCAACCATCCCGCGCCAACCGACCAGACCTACTTTCATGTCACTTTGCCTCGGTGCGTTAAAAAATCAAAAGGGATTCGAGTGTACCAAAAAGGGACTCAACTGCAAGAGCTACACAATCAAAACATCAATATTCTTGAGAGAAATATCTGCTTTATGATACATACAAAATTGATAACGTCATTTTTCTTTTAGAAAAAATAATAACTTAATTAAGAGCGCAGTTTATGATATGGGTTATCCAAATTCTGGCAATCATTGTCATTTGGTTAAGTTTTTGGTCACTGATACCACGCGATGAATGGTGGATTCGGGGTGCGGATTTCCCACGCTTACAAATTCTGGTATTGGGCTTTATCGCCTTTATTCTTTTTCTCCTGGTTGATCATCCCTGGAACTGGTTGAATCAGCTGCTTTTTATCGGTCTGATGGCAGCTTTGGCCTATCAGTTGAAAATGGTATTGCCCTATACCTTTATCTGGAAAAAACAGGTCAAGCAGGTCAAGCATGATCAGCTGGATCCGCAACGTCAGATTTCCCTGGTCGTTTCCAATGTACTTACTACCAATACCAAATATCATTTACTGATCGAGCAGATCCAGATTCATCAGCCAGATCTGGTTTTGACTCTGGAAACCGATCAAAACTGGCAAAATGCACTCTCGGTGATTGAAGCTGATTATCCTTATCGCGTGCCTGTGCCTTTGGATAATCTGTATGGCATGCATCTATATAGCAAGCTCGAACTGAGTGAAACTGAGGTTAAATTTATTCTGAGTGATGAAATTCCCTCCATTCATACCACGGTGATTTTACGCTCAGGACAACCGGTACAGCTCTACTGTCTGCATCCCAAACCACCCAGTCCGACCGAGGCCAAGGATTCTACCTTGCGTGATGCTGAACTGCTGATTGTCGGTGATCAGATTAAAGATCTGGATGAAAGCTGTATCGTCATGGGCGATCTGAATGACGTGGCCTGGTCACGTACCACACGCCTGTTTCAACGCATTAGTGGGCTGCTGGATCCGCGGGTAGGACGTCATTATGTGAATACTTTTCACGCAGATTATCCTTTTTTCCGCTGGTCGCTGGATCACGTCTTTCATAGTACCGATTTTGCCTTGGTACACATGGAGCGTTTACCGCATGTAGGTTCTGACCATTTTCCGGTCTTTCTGGTATTACAAACCGGTCGGGTATTCGAGCATATTCAGGAAGAATTAGAACAAACTGATAAAGATGAGCAGGAAGCACAAAAAGCCATTGAAGAGGGCATTCAGAAAGCAGAGAAAGAGGAAAAAATAGTCACTGATGAAGTTGCCCTGGCTTATAAAGAAGGGGGCAAAATCTCATAGGTTTTTAGAAGAAAAGTGTACGATATTGCTTACAACAGTTTACGCTTCTTGCGAATGGGCAGGGGTTGGGAATCTGGGTATTCTAGGTTTATCAGCACAGGGAGTCGAGAAAGGATATTCTCATAAGGAAGACGAAGCTGAATGAAAACATCATGGATATGATGCTGAAAGGGAAATCACAAAAAAGCAGAACGAATTATAATATGTGAAAGCACAACCTCATTAACCCGAGTTTTACAGGATGTAGAGCTCGGGTTAAATTATTTCAATTACTTAAACATGATTTTAAGCTATAGCCCTTCAAATTCCGTGATCAAATCGATTTAGTAAATTGATTTATAACCTTCAGGGCGAGTCTTAAAACGGCGGTGGAACCACATATATTGGGTCGGTGCGATGCGCAACTGCTGCTCAATCACCCGGTTCACGCGAGTGGCATCTTCAACTTCATTCTCACTAGGGAAGTTTTCCAGTGCCGGTTCAATGAGCACATGGTAGCGCGGATTGTTAATATCGCCATGACGGTAGAAATATAAAGGAATTGCAGCCGCTTTGGTCATTTTCAGTAAACGGCGATGTGCGGTTACAGTCGCCGCAGGCACGCCAAAAAAAGGTGCCATCACGCCTTGTTTTAAACCATAATCCTGATCCGGACTGTACCAGATCGCATGGCCATTTTTCAGGTTACGTACCAGACCGCGCATATCATCATGGTCAATCTGATTGGCATAAATTGTGGCGCGACAACGGTAAATCAGCATGTCCAAAAGTGGATTATTCTGCGGACGATAGACTACATCCGGTTCAAAATATTGTGCGCAAAGATAACCACCCGCATCGAGCAAAGTTGAATGCGTGCCTAATAACAGCATGCCTTGGCCTGCGGCTTGTGCCTTCTGAATATGTTCCAAGCCTTCAATACTGACGCGGCCCTGAAACCATTTCGGACTGTACCAGGCATTCAGCGTCTCAAACACCCCCAGCATTTGATCGATAAATACCTGACGGGCATTGTCCTGTACCTGCTTTTCAGACCATTCGGGAAAGCAGACTTCCAGATTACGCAGCGTGGTTTCACGGCGTGATTTCAAGTATTTAAAAGAAAGGTGGCCCAGCAGGGACGCCAGACGATGCTGAATGGCCCAAGGTAAGATCGCCAGAATCATCAGGAAAATAATGCCTAGCCATTTGCCCCAATATTGAGGTAACAGGAATGACCATTGAAATTCACCGGGTTGATATGCAGGCTGAGTACTCATAAAACAATTTAGGGCCAAAAGATTAAATGCAGTCTAACAGAGAAGATTATTGAAATAAAAAAGCATCTGTACGAATACAGATGCTTTAGTAAAAGCTCGGGGAATATTTAGCCGTTACTTAGGTTGTCCAGTTCTTCCCAACGCTCTAATTTTTCCAGTAACAGCTCATCAATTTCGGATAAGCGTTTAGACAGTTTCAGTGCTTTATCGGAATCAGTCACAAATAAAGAGCCATCAGCCAGTTGTGCATTGATCTCGACCTGCTCTTTTTCTAGCGCTTCCATCTCAGCTGGAAGCTGTTCGAGTGCACGCTGGTCCTTGTAGCTAAGCTTAACTTTCTTGGCAGCGACCGGTGCCGCCTCAGCTTCTGCTTTGGCCATGGCTTTTTTCACGGCACTTTTTTGGTCAACCACGGTTTGATCCGGGCGCTGTTCAAGATAATCCTGATAACCGCCAACATATTCGTCAATATTGCCCTTACCATCAAAGACCCAAGTGGATGTTACCACGTTGTCCATAAAGGCACGGTCATGCGAGATCAACAGCAGGGTGCCTTTGTAGCCACCCAGCATCTCTTCCAGTAACTCTAAAGTCACCATATCCAGGTCGTTGGTTGGCTCATCCATCACAATCAGGTTCGATGGTTTCAGCAACAGTTTCGCTAGCAGGATACGGTTGCGCTCACCACCTGACAAAGCTTTGACTGGGGTACGGGCACGTTCTGGCGAAAACAGGAAATCTTGTAAATAACTATAGATATGACGACGGTTACCATTCACATCCACGTGGTCAGAACCTTCTGAGACGTTATCTTTAACAGATTTTTCCAGATCCAGCGCATTACGGAGCTGGTCGAAATAGGCCACTTCTAACTGCGTACCGGTCTTCACCGTACCGCCATGTTCTAGCTCGCCCAGAATGGCTTTAATGAGGGTAGTTTTACCGACACCGTTATCACCGACCAGACCGATACGGTCGCCACGGAGGACAAGTGCAGAGAAGTTGTTGATGATCGGTGCATTGTCACCGAATTTCACACTCAGGTTCTCAATTTCAAACACCAGTTTGCCGGAACGGTTGGCATCCTGAGTCGCCATCGTCACTTTACCTTGTTGCGAACGACGTGCTCTAGATTCTTCACGTAATGCTTTTAGGGCACGGACACGACCTTCGTTACGGGTACGACGGGCTTTAATCCCTTGACGGATCCAGACTTCTTCCTCAGCCAGCTTTTTATCGAACAGCGCATTTTGCTTTTCTTCAGCTTCCATTTGCTGGGCTTTCAGGTCTAGATAACGTGAATAGTTACCTTCATAACTACGCAGTTGACCACGATCCAGTTCAACAATACGGGTAGCAATGCTATCGACAAAGGCACGGTCATGCGAAATGAACAATAGGGTCAAATTATTTTGATCGAGCAGGAATTTTTCCAGCCATTCGATACTTTCAACGTCTAAATGGTTAGTCGGTTCGTCGAGTAACAGGACATCAGGTTGGGTAAGTAAAGCACGTGCTAGCAAGACACGACGTTTACGACCACCAGACAAATCGGCAAGATCTGCATCCGGGTCCAGGCCCATTTTGCTTAAAATCGAATTGACCTTGGTTTCCAGGGCCCAGCCATCCAGCTGATCCATTTTGTGTTGCAGGTTGCCCATACGATCACAGGCGTCCATGTCACCTAGTACACAAGCTTCACTGGCAGCATGATAAGCACGCAGAACTTCTGACGCTTCACCAGCGCCATCTGCCACGATATCAGCCACTTTACCTGAATCCATCGGTACATCTTGCGCCAGCATGGAAATGGTAATGCCGTTTTGTAATGAAACTTCGCCGTTGTCAGGCAGTAAACTTCCTTCAATCAGCTTAAGTAAGGTAGACTTACCCTCACCATTACGGCCAATCAAACACACTCGTTCGCCGCGTTCCAAGTTAAAATTCGCGCCGTCGAGCAGGGCGGGTCCACCAAACGCAAGTTGGACATCCCTAAGGGTAATATAGGCCATAATGTTTCCTGAAATCCCCAATGAGGACTTTAAATGACTAAACAACAAAATCTAAATGATCAGGCGTCATTTTCCGCACCCATTGAAGATTTGCAAGTGCGAATTGCATTTTTAGACGATTTAGTTGAACAGTTGAATGATCAGGTGGCCAAACAGACCCTGGAAATTGCTGACCTGAAAAAGCAAATGACGCTGTTATATCAACGTGTTGAGTCTTCAGATCTGTCTGAAGGCATAGCAGAATTTGATCCGGTTGCAGACCGACCACCGCATTATTAATTTGCAACCAATGATTTAATCAACAATAACCCTTAGCTGATCTAAGGGTTTTTTATTGAAAAATAAAAATGAGTCAATCTATAAGATGATAAAAAGAGAAGTATTTTTGTTTTGAATGGGCTTTTAAATTGCCTTAAACACGCATATAAAAGTAATAAAGTGCAACGCGATGATCAAGTGTAAAAGAATTTTCCTGTTGAAAACAAACATTCGCGCTTGCAAACAGATTTCTTGCCGGCATTTCATAAAATGCAGTTTGGCCCTCTGCCGAAACAGGGCTGCACCCATTCAGCCATAAAATTATTTGACCTTTCACTCACTTCCTACTCTAATACCGGCTCTCAGGTACATTCCGGAATTGCGTCCCATGCACCCAAAAGTTGTTCTACTCGACCTCGAAAATAATTTCCCTACAGCCAAGTTAATGCGTGAGATTGTGGCGCATTATTCGACTTTATATCTGTTTAGCTGTGCCGGAAAATTTGAATTCTCCTTAGAGGATTTAACCGAGCTTGCCGGCTGGATTAGCAGTGGTCAGGTGGTGGTACTGGACACGCCTGAATCGCCACAAAAAGAATATGAATATGCGGTCATTGTCGGTCAGCTTATGGCGCTACTGGAGCCGGAAACCGAGGTTGAATTGATCTCGGCGATGGACAGCTGCGAGATGTTGCAGCAGATGCTGCAAGCTTCTGATATTCCGTGTCACCTAATTCAGATTCAGCCTGATGAGACAAACATTCCAACCGATCAACCTAAAAATCATCTTCCGAGTCTGGATACCATCAAGAACAAACCTGCCTTGCAACTGGTGAAAAAATACTGTGATGCGTTAGGGAAAATGAGCGGCAAACCGAATACGGTGGAAACCCTAAAAAACTCAGTGGCGAATATTCTGCAAGTGATGCCGGTAAAAGCTCAGCATGTGGTCGGCATGTTGATTAACCTGAAAATCGTCAAACGCTATGATGAGCAAATCAGCTTCCGCAAAAAAGTTTTGAAACAATGGCTGCAACTCAATCTGGATGAACAAAGCCCGGTTGAAAATCCAAAACTGGATCAGGTCATTTCCCAACTGAAGGCAGAAGAAGCTCCAGTTGAATCTGAAATACTCAAGTCACCAATCCAGTCGGCACAGCAAGACCTGTTCAAGAACTTTGGCCGGATCGATCCGGTACAACTGGAAGTGGCGCGTAAACTGCGTGAATTGCAGGGCGATAAACCCAAAGACATTTATGAGCTGCGTGATTTACTGGAACAGTTATTTCCAAAATCGGACATCCGCTTGCTGCTGAAGGAGTTGATCGAGAAAGGTTATATTTACTGGAATGGTCACGAAATTTTATATAGTCATGAAATGTTCCTGAATTAATTTTATCGTGCAAACTTGCGTTTTATATTGTGCTTATGCAACTCTAATAATAGAACATAAAGGTTGAACTATGGAAAACACTGGAATCTGGGTGACGGTGGTCATCATCATTTTCGTCATAGGGTCGATTTTCGGGTTGCGCGTGAGCCCCCGAGAAAAAGCCTTGGGCCTGATGCGTGACAAAGCCCGTAAAATGGGTTTGCATCCACGTCTGGTGGTGGCACCGGACTGGACCAAAATCCCGAAGGCGACTGAAAGTCGTGCCAGTATGGTCGCGTACTACAGTGTGCTGATGCCAGATGCGCGTTTGCCCTTGATGCGCGCCCGTGTTGTCGATAATAAACTCGAAATCGTGCAGGGTGATGAGAAATTTAAAGATTTTCCCATTGCATTAAAAGGCATTTATGCTATTGATATGCAGGCCAACTGTGTCGGCATGTACTGGGATGAAGAAGCTGATTTAAGAGCGACCCAACTCGACGACATCAAAGCACTGTTACACGCTTTGGCTGAACTTTAATTTAGAAATAAACAGGATTAACGGTTAATTATGGCGAACGCTCCTCGGTCCACATCAAAAAGCAGCACAGCGAAGTCTCCCGACGCTGGAAGCAAGCGTGCCCTAGTGATTGTGGAGTCGCCTGCAAAAGCGAAAACAATCAATAAGTACCTTGGTCCGAACTACATCGTAAAATCATCGGTGGGTCATGTGCGTGACTTACCGACTGGCGGTTCTGCAAAATCGACAGAGAAAAAACCAGCGACACGTACCAAACTGACGGATGCAGAAAAAGCTGAAAAATCACAGAATGCGTTGATTAACCGCATGGGTGTCGATCCGGAACATGACTGGAAAGCCAAATACGAAGTCCTTCCTGGCAAAGAACATGTGGTTGCCGAACTGAAAAAACTGGCATCGCAAGTCGATGAAGTCTATCTGGCAACGGATATGGACAGGGAAGGAGAGGCGATTGCCTGGCATTTAAAAGAAGTCATCGGCGGTGATGATTCGCGTTATCAGCGTGTGGTCTTTAATGAAATTACCAAAAATGCGATTCAGGATGCCTTTAAGCATCCGTCACGTCTGGATACCAATAAAGTCAATGCGCAGCAGGCACGCCGTTTCCTGGATCGTGTCGTGGGCTTTATGATTTCGCCATTGCTTTGGGAAAAGATTGCGCGTGGTCTGTCAGCCGGTCGTGTACAGTCGGTTGCGGTGAAGCTAGTGGTCGAGCGTGAACGTGAAATTCGTGCCTTCATTCCTGAAGAATACTGGCAAGTGTTTGCCGATACCAAATCGAAAAAAGATGATATTCGTCTCGAAGCGGTCAAGCAAAATGGCAAGACGCTCAAGCTACGCAATAAAGCCGAAACTGATGCCTTATTAAACCTGATCAAAGATGCTGATTATACGGTTTCTGCACGTGAAGATAAGCCAACCAAGGTTAATCCAAGTGCGCCGTATATCACGTCAACGCTACAACAGGCAGCCAGTACCCGTCTCGGTTTTTCTGTGAAGAAAACCATGATGCTGGCGCAGCGCCTGTATGAAGCCGGTTTCATTACCTATATGCGTACCGACTCGACATTCTTGAGTGATGATGCGGTGAATATGGTGCGTGGCCATATCGAATCGGAGTTTGGCGAGAAATATTTGCCTGCCAAGCCGAACCGTTATGGCAATAAAGCCGGTGCGCAAGAAGCGCATGAAGCCATTCGTCCATCTATGGTTGGCTTAAAAGGCGACAGCCTAGTGGGTGTTGAGCGTGATGCACAGCGCCTCTATGACTTGATCTGGCGCCAGTTTGTTGCCTGTCAGATGACTCCGGCAGAATATTTGTCTTCTACCATTTTAGTGGATGCCAATGGCGTGGAACTGAAAGCTAAAGGCCGTACCTTGGTCTTTGATGGCTTTACTCGCGTGCGTGGTGCCAATAAAGCCGATGACGATATTTTATTGCCTGCGGTCAAAGTCGGTGAAGTGCTTAAACTTGAGAGACTTGATCCATCTCAACATTTCACCAAGCCACCGGCACGTTTTACTGAAGCCTCACTGGTGAAAGAACTCGAGAAAAAAGGCATTGGCCGTCCATCGACCTATGCTGCGATTATCTCGACCATTCAGGATCGTGGTTATGTGAAACTGGATAACCGTCGTCTCTATGCCGAGAAGATGGGTGAGATCGTTACCGATCGTCTGGATGAAAATTTTAGTAATCTGATGAACTATGCCTTTACCGCAGATCTTGAAGGTCAGCTGGATAAGGTAGCAGATGGTGAGCGTAACTGGAAAGAGCTATTAGACAGCTTCTATGGCGATTTTAAACAACGTTTGACTACAGCGCAGGGTGAAAACGGAATGCGCCGTAATCAGCCTGTAGAAGTGGATGCGGTACACTGTAAAGAATGTGACCGTCCAATGCAGATCCGTACCGGAACCACAGGTGTATTCTTGGGTTGTTCAGGCTATAACTTGCCGCCGAAAGAGCGTTGTAAGGGAACCTTGAACCTGACACCAGTTGAGTCTCTGGCTGCATTGTCTGATGATGAGGCTGCGGAAACTGCTGACCTGATGTCGAAGAAGCGTTGTCCGATCTGTGAAACTGCCATGGACAGCTATGTGATTGATGGCGGTCGTAAACTCCATATCTGTGGGAATAACCCGGACTGTAGTGGTTTTGAACTTGAAGAAGGCGAGTTCAAAATTAAAGGCTATGATGGCCCAAGCATTCCATGCGACAAGTGTGATGGCGAAATGCAGCTGAAGACAGGCCGTTTTGGTCCTTACTTTGCCTGTACCAGCTGTGACAATACCCGTAAAGTCTTAAAGAGCGGTCAGCCTGCACCTCCACGTGTGGATCCGATCAAGATGGAACATTTACGTTCTGCCAAGCATGACGATTTCTTTGTACTGCGTGACGGTGCAGCCGGTTTATTCCTGGCGGCGAGCAAGTTCCCGAAAGTGCGTGAAACCCGTGCACCGAAAGTGGCCGAGATTCGTTCTGTTGCTGATCAGCTTGATCCAAAGTATCAGTTTATCTTGCAGGCACCTGATGTGGACCCGGAAGGGAATCCAACTCTGGTAAAATTTAGCCGTAAGAACCAGTCACAATATATTGGTTCGGAAACTGCAGAAGGCAAGCAAACCAAATGGTCTCTGGTTTATCAGGACGGAAAATGGGTTGAAGCCTAAACTCTAAGATTCAAAAAAATGCTGACGAAAGTCGGCATTTTTTATGTCAGAATCATGTATATAAAAAATTAAAAATAATATCTTGGGGTGGATGTGGATATTCAGACAAAAAAGTTCGCTGTATTAATCGATGCGGATAATTCTTCTATCAACGCGATTTCATCGGTATTGGAGGAAGTTGCGAAATATGGAATTGCCAGTGTCAAACGTGTGTATGGGGACTGGAGCAGCGAAACTTTAAAGAAATGGCGAGATGTACTCCTTCCTCATGCCATCACTCCGGTACAACAATTCGCTTATACCAAGGGTAAAGATGCGACGGATATGATCCTGATCATTGATGCTATGGATTTACTTTATGCAGGCGCATTAGATGGATTTTGTATCGTATCCAGCGATAGCGATTTCACGCCCTTAGCTTCACGTATTCGTGAAAATGGTCTAACAGTGTATGGCTTTGGCAAAAAAGCTACGCCTGAAGCATTTAAGAAAGCCTGTGACAAGTTCATTTATATCGAAAACTTACTTGTAGATAGTGAAATTAAAAATAATGAGGATGGTGAAGAAACAGGATCAATAGATAAAAAAGTTTCGGAGATTATCAAGACTAATGGACAAAAAACTATATCTGCGCAAAAGGAAATTCAGTTACCTGAAGGGATGGATCGAGCTACGCTTAACTTAATTTATAAAGCTGTAAAAGATAATGCCGATGATAATGGATGGGCGAATTTAGGGATGGTCGGGCAGTATATCAGTGCAGTAAAGCCTGATTTTGACTCTCGTAACTATGGTAGAGCCAAATTGTCAGGATTAATAAAAACTTTAAATTTATTTGAAACAAAAATAGAAATGAGTCAGATGTATTTAAGAAAAATGAAAAAGCAGAGTGTGTAATCGATATGTGGAAAAAGATTCGGATTCTGATTTTATTAATCATCTTATTGATTGTCGCGGTCAATGCCTATCGTGATCAAAACCAGAACTGGTCAAAGCCGATTATTGTGTTGCTGCATCCGATTAATGCCGATGGATTACCGACCACACAGCAATATATCCAGCAACTGTCAGCTCAGGACCTGAATGGAGCACGGGAATATCTGGAAAAAGCAGCTCAGCGGTATCGTGGACAGCCGACTTATTTTTATTTTAATTTAGGCCGTGAGCTTCAAGTTCTACCACCCAAAGTCCCTGAGCAGGCTTCGCTCATCAATACAGTTTTATGGAGTTTAAAATTCCGTTTCTATGCCTGGAAACAGCGACAGAGTTCAGATCCTTCAGCCAATGTGACTTTATTTTTAAATTACTATGATCCAGCGCAGACCAAGCAATTAAAGCATTCAACCGCCTTGCAAAAAGGCCGGATTGGTTCGGTGAATCTATTTGCATCCAAGCAACAGACTGAACAGAATAAAATTGTCTTGGTTCATGAATTGCTGCATGCCTTTGGTGCTTCGGATAAATACGATTTAGCGACAGGGCAACCGATTTATCCGCTGGGTTATGCATTTCCAGATCAGCAACCCTTATTTCCGCAATCCAAGGCGGAGCTGATGGCAGGGCATATTCCCCTGTCTCAAACTACCAGTAAAATGCCAGAATCTTTAAATCAAACCTTGATTAATGAGATAACTGCAATTGAACTGGGCTGGAAATAAAGACTTGTGGATAGTACTGGATTTATCCACAATTTAGACTTCATTTGTGGATAAAAGATTACATCATGCCGCTCACCTTTGTACTTGCTCCTGACTCATTTAAAGAAAGCATGTCTGCTGCGCGGGCTTGTCAGGCCATGCAACGCGGTATTCAGAACGTCATTCCGGATGCCCATATCATTCATGTGCCAATGGCTGATGGCGGTGAAGGCACGGTCGATGCATTGATTTCAAGTTTAAAGGGGCAAAGTATTGCATGTGAAGTGACCGGACCACTGCCTGAGCAACGTATTCAGACCTATTGGGGTTTGGTTGATCCAGGTCAAACTGCCGTGATTGAAATGGCCGAGGCCAATGGCATTCATTTATTGAAGCCTTCACAGCGTAATCCGATGCTCACTTCAACTTATGGCACAGGAGAAATGATCAAACAGGCATTGGACTTGAGTGTGAAAAAAATCATCATTGGGCTGGGTGGGAGTGTTACCAATGATGGTGGTGCCGGCATGGCACAGGCACTGGGTGTGCGGTTTCTAAATCATGCGGGTGAATTAATTCAGGTCTGTGGTGGAAACTTAGATCTGGTCAAATCAATGGATTTATCCGAACTTGATCCACGTTTAGCAGATACTGAAATAATCATTGCATCGGATGTCAACAATCCACTGTGTGGACCAAATGGTGCATCGATAATCTTTGGACCACAAAAAGGTGCAACGCCTGAAATGGTCAAGCAGTTGGATCAAAACCTCTGTCATTTCGCCGATGTGGTTGCTCAGCAGATTGGCTGTGATTATCGTCATGTGGCAGGTGCGGGCGCTGCCGGTGGATTGGGTTTTGGTTTAATGGCATTCACTGCTGCTTCCATTCGATCAGGTGTAGAGCTGATGATTCAACAGGTTCAACTCAACGAGAAAATAGCGCAAGCAGATCATGTGTTTACCGGGGAAGGTAAAATTGATTTTCAAACCAAATTTGGCAAAACGCCATTTGGTGTGGCGCAGGTTGCAAAACACTTCAATAAACCGGTGATTGCTTTTGCTGGTCTAGTCGGTGAAGGGATTGAGGATTTGTTTGAGTCAGGATTTAGCCAGATTGTTGGGATTAATCCGCCAGATTGTCCTTTAGAGGAAGCCTTAAATAATGCAGAAATGAACTTGGAGAAAGCTGTCGCTGAGATAGTTAAAAATCTTTTGACAGAGTGAAAGTATTTCTCTCTCCTGTAATCCAGCACGCCCTGTCGTTAGCTAATATCAAATCAGGAAATAAAATTGGAGACAGTTTCAGGACAACTGAAAAGCCATAATTCTGGAAGCGATCTGTTAAACTACATACATCCACAAAATGATGAGTGAAAATGAGTTTAGCCACCCTGATTGATGAATTAAACCCCCAACAAAAGCAAGCAGCGACCACAGAAGCAAAACACAGTTTGGTGCTGGCCGGGGCAGGTTGTGGCAAAACCAAGACCATCGTGGCACGCGCAGCTTACTTGATTGAACAGGGCGTGCCTGCCAACCAGATTCAGATTCTGACCTTTACCCGCCGGGCTGCCAGTGAAATTGTGGCGCGTGTCGAACTGGCACTTGGTGAACAAGCCAAGGGACTGCGAGCCTCGACCTTTCATACCTTCTGTATGTATCTGCTGCGCCGTATTCCGAAAGCTTTTGGTCTGGAACAGTTTTCGATTATTGATCGTGATGATCAGCTGATGATGTTCCGCCTGATTCGCGGTCGTGATGACAAGAAGAACCCCAATCATTTGCCTAAGCCTCAGGAATTATGTGATTTGTATTCTTTTGCAAGGAATACCCGGCAAAAGCTCAGTCTGGCGCTGGAAAAACAGATGCCGGAATATCTGGCCTTAAAGGACCAGATTGCCGAAATTATGAAAGAATATGAAGCACGTAAGCAAGCGCGAAGTTTTCTGGATTATGACGATATTCTGGCGGTAGTAGCTACGGCGCTGGCACAGTCCGAAGGTCTGGTCGACTATGTCGCTTCAATCTGTCGGCATATGCTGGTCGATGAAATGCAGGATACCAATCCATTGCAATGGGCTTTGCTGGAGCCACTGAAAGACCGGATCAGCCTGTTCTGTGTCGGTGATGATGCGCAGTCGATTTATGGCTTTCGTGGTGCAGACTTTGAAAATATTCACCATTTCAAAGAACGTGTGCCAGATGCGCAGATTTTTAAATTAGAAAAAAACTACCGCTCGACCCAGGAAATTCTGGATCTGTCCAACTGGCTGCTCGATCAGTCTGAAATCAAATATGACAAACGTCTGGAAGCGTATCGCGGAGAAGGTGTAAAGCCGCGCATGCATATTTTCCCGAATGAGTTTGATGAAGCCAAATGGATCGCGATTGATATTAAAGAGCGTCATTATCTGCAAGGTAGTAAGTGGGGCGAGCATATGGTGCTGGTTCGTTCCAGTTTTGCCGCACGGCATATTGAGGCAGCCTGTATCGCGGCTAATGTGCCGTATCGCTTTATTGGTGGCATGAAGCTGCTGGAAACGGCGCATGTCAAAGATTTGCTCAGCATGCTGCGCGTGGTGGCTAATCCATTGGATGATATTGCCTGGATGCGTTTCTTGACCCTGTGGAATGGTGTGGGTGATGTCGGTGCCAGCAAGCTGTCACAGCAGTTATTGGCTGAACCGGAAATGGATCAGATTGCAAAGAAATTAGAACAGTTTGGCAAGATACCGCTAGAGACTATTCTGATCATGCAGCAGATGAGTGTGCTCAAAGGCGAAGTGCAAGCTTGTGTCGGTCTGGCGATTCAGGCGATTGAATCTCAATTGGCAGAAAACTATAAAAAGGATTGGCCACGTCGCCAAAGTGATTTTGAACTGGTCAAACAGCTGGCGTCCAAGCATTCACAGCTGAGTGAATTTTTAGAGGAATATGTACTGGATCCGGTGTCCATCTCGGAAATCGAGCGCCAGTCGGATCATGATGTGGTGACCTTAATCACCATTCACTCGGCCAAAGGCACCGAGCAAAATGTCTGTTATGTAGCCAATGTGACGCCGGGGAATTATCCGCATGCGCGTGCTCAAGGTGATTTTGATGATGTCGAAGAAGAACGTCGTGTGCTGTATGTGGCGTTGACCCGGGCAAAAAATGAATTAATTCTGACCAAACAGAACCTGAATCATTGGGCGCGGGAAACGGTCGATGAGCAGGGGCGTAAAGTCGAAAGTTATTTCCTGAATGATCTCACCCGGCATTTATGCACCACGGAAACCCATTACAAAACCCGGCAGCAAACTGTAAAAAGTGCCTTGATTGAACGCAAGTCGATTAATTTAGATTTTGGGATTGATCTCGATTAAACTATAGCAAAGTTGTTTCATGCAAAAAGTAGAGTAGGCGCGTGCTTTTTGATATTTTTTGCCTATCTTCTTAAGGTTGTAAGATGAAAATTTTAGTTCGTAATTTAGAACGTACGGTCACAGAAGCCGAATTACTGAAACTGTTCCAGGAATATGGCACAGTGGAGACCTGTACTTTGGTGCTTGATGCAGCAACAGGCAAATCAAAAGGTTTTGCTTTTGTAGAAATGCCACATGGCCGTGAAGCAGTCAAAGCCATTAAAGGCCTGAATACTTTACGCCTGCACGGACATGGGATCCGCGTGAAAGCCACAGAAGATAAGCCTCAGGCTTAAACTCAAAAAAGGAGCACTTGATAGGCTCCTTTTTTATGGCTGCAATTTAGTATCGCCGTACTTAATCAGTGAGCTCAATGCTCTAAATTTCAGTGCTGGATGGATTCAGTCTAAACATCTTTTGATTGCGAAATGTAGGCGAACCTTTTACTTTATAAAAGCCAAAATTTGTTTTAAACCTTAGGAAATCTCGATGACCCGTGTTGCTCGCTATCATGCGGACCGTACCAATCAAAAACTGTATTTTGCCCGCCTTTCCTGCCAGCAAGCAGAGCAAACTGAACATGTACAACAGGCTCAGGCACAACGTGAAGCAACTGTGTTTCATTTGCATGGTGCTTTGTTAGCATTTTTACAGGAACTGGTGCGTTACTATCGCCTGAATGATCCTCATCCGACGCTAAAATCGATCGAAGAACTCATGGCGGCCAAAGGCCAAATTTCGCCAGAAGTCGCGGTGCTGCAACATTTGTCCAAGAGCGGTTTCATTGCTGAACTGAAGCGCGCTTACCGTCTGTGCCAGTATGCGCCCGAACCAAGTACCCCAGAACCTGAAGACGAAACCTCCTCAAATCTCATCATTAAAGTCACACAGTCTCCACAAGCATGGTTACCTGATACTGCTATATTGAGAGAGTGGCATCGTGACCTGACCCAATTAATTGATGGTTTTCGTAATGAGATGATTGAATTTTAATCGGATCGGCTGTACTTGAAATTGCAATTTTTAACCCTATATCAATTACTCTAATGATGCAAAGTGCACCCGGCGCTTTGCCACCATGTTGAACATGGAGGATATATGTCTATAGAACAGTTGAAAGATTTATTTGGTAATCAAGACGCGATTTTAGAACTCGTTCAACTTGAAGGTGGCGCGTTGGCTCTACGCAATGCAGGCTCACATAAACAGCCTTTGGTCATGATTCAATTTAATGATGAGGTGAAAGCTCTACTTGGAGAGCAGACGCCCGTGATTGCGCAACAGATGATTCAGGCAGCACTCTATGGCTTGCTGGAACAGCAGGTCAATGAATGGCAGGCTGAAGTTGTGGATGAAGAACCAAAGTATATGAGTTAATCGTTGAAATTTATTTAGAAAGCACACTATCGGTGTGCTTTTTGAGTTTCATAGGTAGGTTATTGGGTTGGACAGATTTTAAGCATTAGAAAGAAGCTCATTTAAAAATGAAGATGAAAAATCAGTATTTTAAAATTTAAGTCGTGAGCAGTCTGAAGCCAGTGTGTTAATAAAATATTTGGCTCAGAGATATATTGATGTACATAAAAAAAGTTGCCAGATCCGGCAACTTTTTTATTCAGTGTTTATTTAAAGAAAAACTTTAATGAGAAGGCGTATGCTGATGCGCGATCTCAATCTGGTTCAAAATATGATTGCTCATATTTTTTGCCATTTCTTCTTTGGCATAATAAACCGCACCGACATTATCCCGACGAATGGCTTCAGCTTCTTCCTTGCTTTCTGCACAGACCAGTACCTGAATTTGTGGATTCAAGGTCTTGGCAATGTCGACAATTTTATGAATATCGATGATATCCATAGGCGAAATGACCAGTAAGCGCGCATGCTGAATATGTGCCTGAATCAGTACTCCGGCTTCAGTGGCTATACCAGAAACCGCAGCAATGCCTTTCTCACGTAGGTTTTCGACGATATCACGGTTTTCTTCGGCAATCACCACCTTGATGTTCTCTTCCATCAATGACCGGGTAATACGCCGCCCAACCTCACCATGGCCAATAATCACCACCTGATCGCGCAGGTAATCCTGTGAGACTTCATCGGGTAACATCGCCAGAGGGTCACCACTGCGTTCCAGTAAGCGGGCCAGAGTCGAGCGTTCCCGAATCCATTTCTGTACTGGCTCAATCGCGGAAAAGATAAAGGAGTTAAGTGTAATCGAAATTAAGGCACCTGCCAGAATCAGGTTTTGACCTTCCAGCGAAAGCAGGTTGAGCGAAACACCGAGCGCAGCCAAAATAAAGGAGAACTCACCAATCTGTGCCAGCGAAGCACCGACGGTCAAGGCGGTATTGATCGGATAGCGGAAGAACAGCACCAGTGCCATCGCGGCAATAGTCTTACCAATCATGATAATCCCGACCACGGCCAGCACATGTATGGGTTGTTCCAGCAAAATGCGCGGATCAAACAGCATGCCGACGGATACAAAGAATAAAATCGAGAAAATTTCACGCAGTGGCAAAGTTTCCTCTTCGGCGCGATGACTGAAATCAGATTCCTTAACGACCATTCCGGCAAAGAAAGCACCCAGTGCCATCGACACGCCAAAGATCTTATAGGCACCAAAGGCAATCGAGACGGCAGCAGCCACCACTGTTAAGGTAAACAGCTCACGTGAACCCAGACGTGCCACCACCTGTATGATCATCGGAATCAAGCGTTTACCAATAATCAGCATGAAGGCAATAAAGCCTGCGACTTTAAGTAAGGTAATCCCTAAGGTAAGCCAGATATTCTCATCGCTTGCACCTTCCAGCGCTTGCCCCCCTAAAAGCACCGCAGTGGCAGGTAACAGTACCAGCGCCAAGACCATGACCAGATCTTCGACCAGCAACCAGCCAACAGCAATCCGGCCATTGATTGAATCCAGTAAGCCACGATCACCGAGTGCTTTGAGTAGAACCACGGTACTGGCACAGGACAGGCTTAGGCCAAAGACCAGCGCTGAGCCAAAGCTCCAGCCCCACAGCATCGAAACTCCGACCCCGAGCAAGGTGGCAACTGCAATCTGTAAAATCGCACCAGGCAGGGCAATCCGGCGTACCTGCATCAGATCGTTCAGGGAAAAATGCATCCCGACACCAAACATCAGGAACATGACGCCAAGTTCTGCCAGCTGGTTGGCCAGATGAATATCACCGACCACACCGGGCGTGTGGGGACTAATCAGAATGCCGGCAATTAAGTAGCCGATCAAAGGGGGAAGACGTAGCCGTGCAGCGAGATAGCCAAAGACCAAAGCTAAGCCAAAACCAACAGCCAGTAATATAATGAGCTCTACGTCATGTGGCACTAAATACTCCTTTAGCTAGGTTTGCTGGGAAATAAGCACAAAAAGTGCCAAAACATGCAGAAAGTTTATCAAGCCGGATAAAAAAAGTGCAAAAAAAACGACCCGCAAAGGTCGTTTTTTTAAAGAAACTAAAATTATTTGATTTTAGCTTCTTTGAAGATTACGTGTTGACGGATTTTTGGATCAAATTTTTTGATTTCCATTTTTTCCGGCATAGTACGTTTGTTCTTAGTCGTGGTATAGAAATAACCTGTACCAGCTGAAGAAACTAAGCGAATTTTATCACGCATGGTTCAGACTCCTTAGATCTTTTGACCTTGAGCACGTAGGTCAGCAACAACCTTTTCAATGCCCAATTTGTCGATAATACGCATACCTTTAGTGGTTAAACGAAGACGTACAAAACGTTTTTCGCTTTCTAACCAGAAACGGTGGTGATGCAGGTTCGGCTCGAACCGGCGCTTAGTTTTGTTGTTGGCGTGTGAGACGTTGTTACCAACGACTGGACGCTTGCCGGTAACTTGGCAAACCTTAGACATGGTGTAACTCCATTGATTTAGCCAACAGCAAATCTGTATGGCCAGTCAAAAATAAACGGATTGAAATCATTCAAGGGGCGTTTTATATCAAAAATGCGCTTAAAAGACAAGCGATTTTCGTCAAAACGCGGCACGAACTATATCGATAGCTCATGCCTTGATCATTTAGCGGAGAAGTGTCTTCGAAATCAGCTTGTGAATCGGTTTATTGAACGGTGGCAGAATGTATTTCAAGCTATACAGCTTTGGATTCGACATTACTGAGCGTTCATGCGACAAACTGAAGAAGCCTTCTGGGCCATGGTATTTACCCATACCTGATGCACCGACACCCCCAAATGGTAGATCGTCCTGCGCAACATGGGTCAGTACCGTATTTTGCCCGAAATGCCCTGAATGGGTACGCTGTGCGACATAATCGGCACGCGCCTGATCAAAGTCGAAGTAGTATAAAGCAAGTGGGCGTGGACGGCTATTAATAAAGTCGATGACATCGTCAATTTGATCATATTCCATGATCGGTAACAGCGGACCAAAGATTTCATGCTGCATGATCTGCATCATCGGGGTGACATTGGTCACAATGGTCGGTGCAATCTTGCGCAGATCAGCCGAGTTTTCACTGCGTGGATTAATTTCAATAACTTGCGCACCCTGTTCGCGAGCATCATCCAGATAACCTTGCAGACGGTTATATTGTTTGTCATTGATAATCGAGGTGTAATCCTGATTATGGGTGATATCCGGATACATGCTTTCGACACAGGCTTTAAAATGGTCAATAAACTCAGCCGTCTTGCCACGAGGCAGGAACATATAATCTGGCGCTACACAGGTCTGACCGGCATTCCACAGTTTGCCCACCGCAATCCGCTGCGCAACATCACGTAGATCAATTGATGGATGCACCAGTACCGGCGATTTACCGCCTAGTTCCAGAATCACCGGAACCAGATTTTCGGCAGCGGCTGCCATGACGGTTTTACCGACCGCAGTTGAGCCAGTGAAAATCAGTTTATCGAAAGGCAAGCGACAGAAGGCATCTGAAATTACACCGCCACCATTCACTACAGCGACCAATTCTTTAGGGAAGGCTTCAGCCAGCGCTTTTTCCAGGACTTCACCAAAAGCAGCCGATGCACTGGAAATTTTGATCATAGCATGGTTGCCGGCAGCCAGTGCGCAAATCAGAGGACCAATCGACAACAACAGCGGATAGTTCCATGGTGCGATAATCCCAACCACGCCCAAAGGCTGATATTGTACCCAGGCTTTAGCCGGCTGATGAATAATGCCCACATGACGCTTGGAAGGTTTCATCCATCGAGTCAAGTTTTTGCTGTAATATTTGATATGTTCCAGACAGGTGAGCAGTTCACCAATCTTGGTTTCCCCAATGGAACGGTTACCATAGTCCTGATTAATTGCATCAGCAAATTGATCTTGATACTTAACTAAGATACGCTTAAGTCGAGCTAAACGATCGATACGTTCCTTTGCAGTCGGCAGAGGGTAGTGTAAGTAAGCGTGTTTTTGTTGCGCCAAGACTTCATTCAGATATTGGCTATCAAAAAAATGTGGTGTCATTGATGTTGTTTTTGTGTGACTGTTCATGCCGCACTACCATTATTCAAAAATCGATTAATTAATTTTTAGAGCAAATACTCTAATTAGTCAAGTGACTTTGTGTGTTAGGCTGCTAATGCATGAACTGAATGGTTATTTTAGGATGTCCCAAACCAAAACCTTAAAAACTAAAGAGCGTATCTTGCAGCTCAGTTTGCAGCTGTTTAACGAGCGTGGCGAACGATCGGTAACCACCAATCATATTGCGGCTGAACTCGGCATGAGCCCGGGTAACTTGTATTATCATTTCCGCAATAAAAATGAAATTATTAAAGAATTGATGGAACAGTACCAGCGTCAGACGCTAGAAATGCTGGCGCTGCCGGATGACCGTGCGCTGGATGCCAATGACAAGGTGCATTATTTTCAGGTACTGAGCAGTCAGCTATGGGCTTATCGTTTCCTGCATCGTGATGTGTATCATCTGGTAGAAAATAACGAAGATTTTCGCAAGATGTATCCACGCTTTGCCGGACAGGTGATGCAGCAGGGCCAGAAAATCTATAAGGGCTTTGTTAATGCAGGCCTGATGGACATGACCGATTCAGAAATTGAAGCCCTGATCATCAACCTGTGGATTGTCCTGACCAACTGGACCAACTTCCTGTATATGTCAGGACATCTGACTGATTCCAATACGCTGGAAGAAAAATGGGTCTGGCAGTCACTGCGCCAGATGGTATTCCTGGAAGGGGCGTATTTACGGGGTGAAAGTCGTCAAACCTATGAAGGTTTATTGAGCAGTTTGGGCTCTTCGGAACTTTTTGCCAGCCTGTCTTCTTCTAAAGACACTGAATCTGAACAAACTATTCAGAATATTCAAGAAACGCGTTAGAATACTCGGCTTATTTTTTAATTTAACTGATTAGTGACTTAAACCAACATGAATATGACGACTGCTAACACCGCACGTTTATTGATTACTTGTGAAGACAAGCCGGGCATCGTGCAGGCTGTTTCGAGCTTCTTGTATCATCAAGGTGCCAACATTACTGCGCTTGACCAATATGCGACAGCAGCGCAGGGCGGACGTTACTTCATGCGCGTTGAATTTGAATTAGATAATCTTCAAAGTCGAAAAGAAAGTATTACTCAGACTTTTGCAGCAAATGTGGCGGAACGCTATGGCATGCAATGGCGTCTGGCGCTGGTCAGTGACGTGAAAAAAGTCGGTATTTTGGTGTCTAAAGTCGATCATGCCTTGCTTGAGCTGTTATGGCGTCATGCACGTGGTGGTTTGCCTTGTGAAATTACCAAAGTGGTATCGAATCACGAGACTTTACGCGAAGCAGTTGAAAACTTTGGCATTCCATTTGAAGTCGTGCCGGTGAACAAAGACAACAAACCTGAAGCTTATGCAGAAATTGATCAGCTGATGCAAGGCAATGACTTGTTGGTGCTGGCACGTTATATGCAGATTTTAGATGAAGAATTTGTCAGCAAGTGGGAAATGAAAGTGATCAACATTCATCATTCTTTCCTGCCAGCTTTCGTGGGTGCCAATCCGTACAAACAGGCCTATGAAAAAGGCGTGAAGCTGATTGGTGCAACTGCGCACTATGTGACTGCTGATCTGGATCAAGGTCCGATCATCGAGCAGGATGTGGAGCGCGTGAACCATGACTTTACTGTTGAACAGTTACGTGAACTCGGTCAGGACGTGGAACGTAATGTATTGGCCCGCGCGGTGAAATGGCATCTGGAAGACCGTATTATTGTCGATGGCAACAAGACTGTCGTGTTCCAATAAGACTTGCATTGCATTTTAAAAAGGCATACTTTTAGTGTGCCTTTTTTTGTTTTGATGCAAAAAAAGTCAGTCAAAGGTAGGATTAGCGGTTGCAAATGAAAACACTTCTCATTTATTATTGGCATACTTTAATTGTGCTAACCGATGAGCTTGATAGTTTGTTCCACATCATCTCCTCAAGGTAATAGATTTAATGAGTCAAGTTGCTGCGCCCCAAATGCCTACACCGCCGAATCAGATGAAAAAGAAAGTCATCTCTATCGTGGCGGCTGTACTGGTTGGGCATGTGGGTGTGTTATATGCGATCAGCCAGATGAAAGCACCTGAGCTGACACCCATTGATAAGCAACCCTTAAAAGTGCGCTTTGTTAAACTCCAGGAAGCGCCAAAACCTTTACCGCCAAAGCCGAAGGCCGAGCCACAAAAAGAGCCGCCTAAGCCTAAAGAAGTCAAAATTGTCGATAAACCGCTGCCACCACCACCGAAAAAAGTAGAAAAAATCGAGCAGGTGAAAAAGGCTGAAGCGCCAAAAGTGGTTAAAGCACCACCAGTTGAAGCAAAACCAACCCCAAGTCCGGTTGTACCGACAGTGGTCACTGAAACTAAAATTAAACCGGCACCTGCTCCGGTCGCGCCACCTGCGCCTGTGACACCGCCAGCACCTGCTGCGCCGCCATCCCCGAAAAGTGTATCGATTGGTGGGGGCGTGTCTTGGCAGCGTTCACCAAAAGTCTCACTCTCTGCAGGTGAATTAAAATCAGCCTGTTCACTGGTAGTAGATGTTTCAGCGAATGAGCAGGGTAAAGTAGTTTCTGCGACTGCACGAGATTCAAGTTGTAGCCCGGCGGTAACGCGCAAAGTAGAAGCGGCGGTACGTCGTGCACAACTCACCAAATATGTTGAAAATGGTGTGGCTTATCCAACCCGTGTGGAACAGCCTTTCGATTTTCAGGTTAAATAACGGCTCACCCATTAGGAGTTCGAATATGAACTTTTCAGTTTATTGGCAACACGCTGATGCAGTCAGTAAAACACTGTATTTCGTGTTATTGGCAATGTCGATTGCGACATGGACCATTTTTGTGCTGCGTTTGATGGGCACTCGCCAGCTGAAACAGATTGCCTATGCTCAGTTATCTAAAGCATTGGAACAACTGAAAACCAAACTGGCTCCTTTGGGCTTTGAACAGCGTAAGGCAGTGGCAGAACAGGCGCTGTTACGCCAGATTTCAGCAGAAAAAGCCAATGCCGAAAAAGGTGTATCAGTTTTGGGTACCATCGCATCGATCTCTCCATTTGTCGGTTTGTTCGGTACGGTATGGGGCATCTTCCATGCGCTGGTTGCTGTTGGTAAAAGTGGTCAGGCTGGTCTGGCACAAGTAGCAACTCCAGTCGGTGAAGCCTTGATTATGACGGGCTTAGGTCTGGCAGTCGCAATTCCTGCGGTACTGGCTTATAACATCTGTGTACGTGCTAATCGTGGCTTGGCTCATGAATTACAGGATCAGGCACACGGTCTGTTGATTGATACCATGCTGCAACAGGAATCTGCTGCAAAAAAGTCTGATGAAAAAGTAACACAACAGAGTTTCGTGGGAGGTCAAGCTTAATGGCTTTTCAACTGGGTGAAGACAACGATGTAGGCATGAATGAGATGAACCTCATTCCCCTCATCGACATTATGTTGGTATTGATGATCATCTTTCTGGTGACAGCGACCGTTGCGAACCCATCAATTCCATTAACCTTGCCACAAACTACTGCGGAGATTATCGATCTGCCGCCTGAAAATGTCACGATCAGCATCAATGCCGAAGGTGACATTGCCTGGAATGGCGATGTACTGACGCTAGAGCAGCTTGAAACCCGTTTTAATGAAGCGGGCCAAGCTGAACGTCAGCCGACTATTGTGTTGAAAGCGGATAAAGAATCACGTTATGACTCGGTGGCGCAAGTCATGTCGCGTGCGAGTGGAGCCGGACTCAGCGATATTGCTTTTGCAACCGATAACTAAGATTTAGATAATAAAAAAAGCGACTGATTGCAGTCGCTTTTTTTATGCCCATTTTTCGTGAATCTTAATGGGTTTTTAATAGGGTCGTAAATTTGCTGCGTAATTTATTCAATTTTGGTGGAATGGCAAAATTGCAATAGCCCTGGGTCGGGTTCTTGGCAAAGAAGTTTTGATGATAGTCTTCCGCCGGATAGAAAGTTGGAGCAGGGCTCAGTTCAGTCACCACATTGATGCTATCGGTTTTCAGAGCATCGATCGCCTGCTGCGCCTGTTGCTGCTGTTCATCATTCAGATAATAAATTACAGAACGATACTGGGTGCCGACATCATTGCCCTGACGGTTTAATGTAGTCGGATCATGGGTCGCAAAAAATACATCAAGCAACTGGGTATAGTTAATCTGGTTTTCATCGAAATCGATCAGAATGACTTCGGCATGGCCGGTATTGCCACCACAGACATCATCATAGTTTGGCTGAGTTGTGTGCCCACCTGCATAGCCACTGATGACCTGCTGAACCCCCTGGATCTGTAAAAATACGGCTTCAGTACACCAAAAGCATCCCCCACCGAAAAGTGCCTGTTGCATGGTTGATTCCTCATTCAATTAAATAACTCAATCGGGCTGATGGTTAAATTCCAGCTCATCAGTATGAAAGATAAAAAAGCCTGTCCATACAGGCTTTTTGTAGGGAAGTATTAACGCGGCTGAACAGCACTTTCTAGCTGGATCAAGAGATTCCCATGGCGATCCAGTAATTTTAAGGTTTTACCAAATACTTGATAATGTGTCACTTTGGCTAAAGCTTCATTAAATTTCTGATCAAGCTGATCGTTATTCATACAGGCCATACGGGTAGTGGCCATTTGGTTCAGGGTCAGCGTGTCTTTCGCTGTTGTGTAACTGCCCATAATCCGGTTACAGCTATCTGAACCTGAAACGCGCTGGGTACTGGCATCAAATTGCAGACTCGGAACATTGCGTGCGGTTGGCGCAGTCTTGATTTCAGTATTACCAATCTGGGTCGCAATCCAAGTACGATTTTGCAAAAGTTGTAAATGATTCGCGGTTTGTGTCGTGGCTGTATTGGGCACAGTTTCGCAGCCCATGACCGTTAAAACCGAGCCTAAAATCGCGATTGCAGTTAATTTTTTTAGCATGAGAGATACTCTGATCATTGACTAGCTATTTGTATATAAACAAAAAAATGATCAAGGTTCCAGTTGATTTTGTATCTTTATTGAAGTGGATTTGCTACACAGTTATCGCATGTCGGGTTTTGGTAGGCCCTGCCGGATCAGTCGTGAATAGTCCTGACTGGACAGATTAGCGGTGTGTTCTACCCGTGGATTGATATGCGCGCGTTGATACCAGGTGCGCATATCCCAAGACTGCTCCAGTACTTTCAGGTCATAGAGATAATTTGGTAAATAGCCGGAGGCCAGCAGCCGGTAATCTGAGGGTAGCTGTTGTTGCGATACCGCCTGAACCATATCAAAGACCAGTGTGGTGCAATTACTGGTCAGGGTATTATACCATTTTGGCTTTTGGACCAGTTCATCGGCCTGACGCAGATATTCCTTGAATAGCGCTTTGGCCTGAGCTTGCGGCATCTTTACCGGGAAAAAGTAGACCTGTTCACCACGGACATTGCTACGGGTATAGACAATATCCTTTTCATCCGATGCGACCAGACTCAGTTCATATTTACGGAAAAAGCCACCAATCGCTGAAAACTCTTCATTCTTTTCCTTGCGGATTTCAATCGAGAAGGTGAGTGGCTTTTGATTGGCAAAATCGAAGCTGACTAGGGTGTGGGCAATTTTAGGTCCCATCCAGTAGGAAGTAATGATGTTCACGCCAGTAATCTGATTCAGATCAAAACTCCGGCTTTCCCAGCGTTCGATATAGCGACCATCGGCCTGCCAGTCAAAGTTGCGGATATTGTGTAAGGTGAGCTGATCACCTTGCTGCTCATAATGCAAAAGCTGGGAAACTTCAGGATTCCACTCCCGATCCTGACGCGCTTCCAGACTAAAATATCCCAGCAGACAGAATAAAAAGGCCAGAAGATAAAGAACGCTATCGACTTGGCGGGAGATCAGATGCCAGGTGAAATAAATCCCGAGAACGACCAGCGCAAAGGTCAGCCAGAGTCCAATCAGCATCAAGCTGCCGATTTTGCCGATGGGTTGATGCACCCAAAGCATCAGGCTGAGCCACAAACTCGATAGAATGACGAATAAAGTAAACAGACTGCCCAGCAGCCACAGACTCCAGTGCTTGGAAATATATTCGCGTCCCTGCATCATCACTTTATCATGAGAAATAAGTTTTATTTTCTGTAGGTTGCGAACTCAAAAGCAATGCCGGTTTTGTCGTCGATATGTTGCTCGGCAGCGACTTTTTTAAATTCTGCCGGAATCGCTGGATAATAGGCATCGCCCTGTACATCCAGTTCGACATGGGTCAGTTCCAGACGGTCTGTAATATTCATGGTCTGTTTAAAGATTTCACCGCCACCAATGATGAAAATGGTGTCAGGCTTTTCTGAAGCCTTCACATCTGCCACGGCCTGACTCAGCGCGTCTTCAATGCTATAAGCGACTTTGGTACCTGCAAATGCCCAGTCTGGATCACGGGTAATGACCCAATTTACCCGTTTAGGCAAGGTACGTCCCATCGATTCTAGTGTCTTGCGACCCATCACCACCACACCGCCTTGGGTGATTTCCTTGAAGTGTTTCAGGTCGGCAGAGATATGCCAAGGTAGGTCATTGCCCTTGCCGATACAACGCTGCTGATCCATGGCAACGACGTGTACAACTTCTAAATCTTGAAATGACATGTATTGAATCCTTCTTATCAAGCCCAAAGTCCTTCGTGTAATTTTTTACTGGTACGAAAGAAAGGTTAAAAATCTATATTGATTGCCTTCATGCTTTAGGGCTAGGAATATATTTTGAAAGGAGGTGGCGATTCACGCGTGGTAAAAAACCTCTTCCTAGCCCTCTCCTAGGAGGAGGGGGAACTTTATAATAAAGAAAATTAAACAGCGACAGGGGCTTTAATTCCTGGATGAGATTCATAACCGACAATTTCGATATCTTCAAATTTGAAATCGAACAGGTCTTTAATCTCGGGATTTAGTTTTAATTGACAGAGGTCGAGTGGCTCACGGCTAAGCTGCAACTGTGCTTGTTCAAAATGGTTGCTGTACAAGTGGGTATCGCCACCAGTCCAGATAAAGTCACCCACTTCCAGATCACAGACTTGCGCGATCATATGCGTCAACAAAGCATAGCTGGCAATATTAAATGGAACACCTAAGAATACATCGGCACTGCGCTGGTATAACTGACAAGACAATTTTCCATTGTGTACAAAGAACTGGAACAGGGTATGGCAAGGGGGTAATGCGACCTGACCCGCTTCATTCGGGTTCCAGCCCGATACAATCAGACGGCGCGAATTTGGATTGGTTTTAACTTCATTAATCAACCATTTGATCTGGTCAAAACCATCCTGATTATAACTATTGTCTGCATTTTTGCTGGCACCAAAATTGCGCCATTGGTGACCATATACTGGGCCTAATTCGCCTTCAGGACGGCCAAAACGCGCAGTTTGTTCTGCGGTCGCCCATTCATCCCAAATCGAGACTTTATTGTCTTTTAAATACTGAACATTGGTATCGCCTTTCAGGAACCACAACAGTTCGATCACGATAGAGCGGAAATGAACTTTTTTGGTGGTCAGTAAAGGAAAACCTTGGGAAAGATCAAAGCGCATCTGATGACCAAATACCGAACGTGTACCTGTACCGGTACGGTCGCCTTTATCGCCGCCGTTGTCGAGGATATGTTGTAATAGGTCAAGATATTGGCGCATAGGTCTCTCTTAAAAATTTGTTTAAATTACCTTTTTTTTCAGCAGAAAAAGTTTATCTCGGATAAATCCACTTTCTGTCGAGCTGGGTAAATTGAATTGAATGCATCATAACATTTTTTTCTAATATTTCTGATATTGCATCTTCTGCAAAAAAGATCGGCAAGCACCCAATCAAAAAAAAAATACCCAGTGCGGGTGCTTGTTGTAGAAAAGGTTTAAGCGGTTTTATGGCCAGTATGGACGGTATGAATCAGATCAGACAGATCATAACCTAAGGGTGCTGCATAACTTAAATATTCGCGTTGAGTCGCTTCGTCCAGACTGGTGTCGCGATGTAATCACCATAAATATTCTTTATTCGGCTCGCCCACGAGTGCCGTCTGATAATCCGGATCGATTTTTAAGACCCAATAATCGCCCTTGGTAAACGGGATCCCATGCAAGCCTTCAGGTAAAAAGCTGACTTCAAGCTTGGCCTGTTCTGCATCGACAATGATCGCTTCAGCAATGGCTTCATCCACCTTACCATTTTCATTCAAGCTCTATACCGCAGAAATATCGGTGCTGTCTTCAGGTTGGCGCTTCATCGGCAAGTGTGCAATGTCATACCAGGTACTTAAATATTGTTCTAAATTAAAATTTGAAACGGTACTTAAAGTCTGACTCATTTTTCTTCTCTGTTTAGTTCAATATTTAAAGTTTAGTTCAAGGTTTAAAAATGCCGCATCAGTGTAATACAGGCGGTAAAGCTCAAAATGATGTAATCATGTGGTGAAATGTTATCTGAAAATGGCCGAGCTACAGATTAAATCCACACGTTTGAGTAGAAAAAGATAAGGACTCATTTTGCGTATTTCAGGCTGAAAAAGCTTTGCAAGGCATTGGAATTGGCTTTGCTTTACATTTTTTTTGCAAAGATGATGGGTTTTGTAACTGTATGAGAAAGAACGGCTTAATTTGAATGCCGGAAAAATAGACAAATTTATTTACATTTTTAATGTGAAAGATAACATTTAAACGACTAGTATTCTCGGCTTGTTAACAATATGAAAGCCTAAATTACAGGCGAGGAGCGGTTGGTAAGGCATGATCTATGATCATCAAGTAAACATGAGCGAAGTATATGCTCCTGTCCAAGCGAATATCATGGTGCGTTCCCAATCGGAGCAAAGACCTAAAAAGTCATCCCAAAAAGCCACTGTCCGTAACGCTTCAGGCGTAAGCAATGGCCATCGTATCAATATCGAGAAATTTACCAGTTATCTGCAAGGCATTACCCGAAATACCAGTACACAGAAATGTGCGCGCAGTATTCGTGTCGGTCTGCAATCTTCTGGTGCGAAAATTGTGAATCATCCGGTCGCAGCAGCAGATTGGGGAAGTACCCTGATGCAGCTGGGTTATAAAAAAATTAATGCTTCTTTTGATCGGCCGAAAAAAGGCGATATCTATATTATTGACCGTACTCAGGGACATAAATATGGACATATCGCGGCTTATTCAGGTAGTGCCTGGGTATCGGATTTTAAACAGCGAGATCATGCGGTTTATCGCAATAAAAACGTGACTTATAGTTACTATCGTCTGGAAACTTACTTCTAAGAAAACACTGCGAAGTGATCAGTCCTCAAAACGCTTCGCACGGCTTTCATAGATTGAAACGATAAATAATCCAATCGCGGCAAAGCCAAGACATTGCAGACCCAAGGCAAATTTGCCCCATTGCTGGTGCTGTTCTGGTAAATAGCCAAACAGGGTAATTAAGGCAATGATGGGAATGACCCGGCTCAAGGCGCTAAAGCCATTTGCATAGGGATTGGATTTTGAGATTTTCAGGCGGAAATGGTGTAGTAAATGCACGACAATTCCAATCGCTAAACTCACCCCCACAAATACCGGATCTAACTGGGCCACAGTCGATGCTGTATAAATCAAAATACAGGTCGCGATGATGGCGATGAGTTTGATTTGACGGCTACAGCGTTCCGAATACCAGAACTCAAGCATGGGGTGAACCTGCATCTGATTTGTTCTGATTGAGCAGGGACAGTGGAGAAAACAGACAAATTGCCAGTGCCATAAAGGCAATGCCTTGTGCACCCGGAATCAGGATTTCGCCCTGTTGCATATTCATAAAAACTAAAGCAATCAATAAGGCAATTGGAATCCAGGTCAGTAATCTATACAGCAAACCGGTCGGATTTTTGCTGGCAAAGTGGATTTTGCAGTAACGACAGATCAGAAAAATGATGCCGGTCCCGACAAACATCAAAATAGAATCTAAGGGCAGTGGTTGCATCCAGTACAAGCCTGCAGCTGTCGCTGCAATCACAATAAAGATCAATAGTTTTTTGAGAACAGATACCTGCGGATTAAACCAGAACTCAAGCATAATGATGAAAGAATAGAAGAGATAATCGGCACTTTAGCATATTTTGAGTATAAAAAAGCGAGGCCTTTGCCTCGCTAAATTACGCGATTTTCTCAGCTATTTTTGTTTGGACCCCAGTCATAGATGTTCTTCTGGTAGGCATACCACATCATCCATAAGCCAATCAGGATCATTGGCAGGCTCAGGAATTGTCCTTTGCTCATCCAGCCAATAAACAGCTGGCCATTGTCCGGCTCACGGAAGAATTCAACTACAAAACGTGCCAGACCATAACCAATCAGGAACAGCGCGGAAACTGCCATACGTGGACGTGGCTTCGAGCTGAACCACCACAGTACAATAAACAGGATTAGGCCTTCACATAGTGCCTGATAGAGTTGAGATGGATGACGAACCAGTTGCAGCGGATCGGTCGGAAAGATCATGCCCCAGGCAAAGTTTGGGTCGGTGACCTGACGGCCATACAGTTCGCCACCAATAAAGTTACCAATTCGGCCAAACATCAAGCCTGTCGGTACGCAAGGTGCGATAAAATCCAGAGTCTGGAACCAGGTCATCTTATATTTCTTGCACCACCACAACATGGCCAGAATGACCCCGAGGAAACCGCCATGGAAACTCATACCGCCGGTCCAGATCTGGAACAGCCATAAAGGATCGGCCAGGAACTGAGAAAAACCGTAGAAGAAGACATAACCGACACGGCCACCGATGATCACACCGAGTGCACCGAAGAAAATCAGGTCAGACACCATATCCGGTGTCCAGCCACGTTGTTTGGCGCGAAACGTCGCCAATCCCCAGGCAAATAAAAATGCCAGTAAGTACATCAGTCCATACCAGTGGACTTGTAAGGGCCCGAGCGAAATCGCGACGGGATCAATATTGGGATAGGTGAGCATTCCTGTTCCTTGTGATTCTGTTTTGCACAGATTTTAGCTTAAAGCAAAGAAAAATGTTGTACATTCAATGTGTAAAGATCGAGAGCGTAAATTATGTGTATCGTGGCATTGGCTTGGCGGGTTCTGGATCAGAGCTCATTATGTCTGATTTCAAATCGGGATGAGTTCTATCAGCGTCCTACGCAGGAGCTGCATGAATGGGAGAATAGTCCGATAATTGCCGGGCAAGATTTACAGTCGGGCGGTACCTGGATGGGGATTACGGCTTCTGGTCGCTGGGCGGTGATTACCAATTTTCGTGATGGGCAGGACAAAGGGCATTATCCGACTTCACGTGGACATATCATCCAGAACTTTTTAGATTCTGACTTAACGCCGATTCGTTTTGCTCAAGATCTGGAACAACGCCAGTGTGACTATGCCGGCTTTAACCTGTTTATCGGCGATCAAGATCAGGCGGTGTATATGAGCAATCGCGGTGAAGCACCACAAGTACTGGCGCATGGCGTCTATGTGGTTTCGAATGGCCTGATGAGTGAAGACTGGTACAAGACCCGACATTTACGTAAACGCTTTACCCAGGAATTTTTACCGATGCTGCAACACCAGGAGATCGCAGAAGCAGATTTGTGTCATGCAGTCTGGGATATTCTGGAAGATGAACGTAAGGTGATTCCTGAACTTCTGCCAGATACCGGCATCTCCGTGGAAATGGAACAGCTGCTGTCTTCGACTTTTATTCAGAGTCCGGCCTATGGCACCCGATGCTCCAATTTTTTGAGAATGCAGCAGGGACGATGGCACTGGATCGAGAAGTCACAACAAGGTGCGACCGCAGGTCAAACTATTGAGAAAATAATTAGCCTGAAATAATCACCGGATATAAAAAATGCCGACTTGACGTCGGCATTTTTGAATAACAGCTTTTTTTATACGCTCGCTTGTTCCAAAGCCTCACCCGCAATGGCGCCACCATCTTTACGGGTAATGACCACAGTTGCAGAGCGAGGTACTTTGCCTAAACGGCTATAACGCTCGCTTTGGTTGGCTGGCCATGCACCCCCTGGATGCTGAACGTTGACAAAGATCGCTTTATAGTCCGGGGTAATAGTCACGCCGGTAATTTCACAACCCGATGGACCAGTCAAAAAGCGACGAACACGATCATTGCTGAGTTTGGCACCAACAAAGGTTTCCTGTCCTTCTGCTTTGGTGCTGGCTGCAAGCGCTTTAGCACCATCACCCACAGTACCCGGAAGTGCTGCCAGCATCATGCAGTTGGTTTCATCGGTGTACTGACCATCATCCGTCTGAATCCACAGAATACCGCGCGGATCGAACCACATGCCGTCCGGGCTGGAGAAGTCATTTAAATCATCCAGACCTGACAGGTTGATGTTAGAAGCAGCACGTGCTTCTGCACCGAACAGGAAAATATCCCAAGCAAAACTTGTCGCTGTAACTGTATTTTTAGCTTCACTGAAACGAATGATATGACCATTCATATTGCCTGAATTGCTGGCGCTTGAACCTTTAAAGTCGATGTAGCTACGTGGGTTGGCAGCATCAGTTTCATATGCACGACCACGGTTGCTGTTGTTGGTTAAGGTTACATACACTTCACCATTTTCGGGATTCACTGCAACCCATTCTGGACGGTCCATTTTGGTCGCACCTACATGGTCAGCAGCAAGACGGGCATTGATGACGATGTCATCTTGGCCTGCAAACGGATAGATTTCATTGGCAGCAGTTAAACCATTTTTGCCATGAGTCAGTTCTAGCCATTCACCTGTACCGTCATCATTGAATTTAGCGACATATAATGTCCCTTTATCCATGTATTTATCACCAGCGGTATAACCACCATTGACGTCTTTCGGATCCCAGACTGCTTCAGAAACAAATTTATAGATATATTCGCCGGTCGCATCATCACCCATATAGAACGCTAATGGCTGACCCGGAATAGGGTTACTACAGCGGCAATCTTCATGTGCAAAACGTCCCAGTGCAGTACGTTTAACTGGACGTGTAGTCGCGCTAAATGGGTCAATCTCTACAATGAATCCACAGGTATTCATGACATTACGATAATCTGCTAAAGCATTTGCGCCTTTAACTGAAATATCCCAACGATCATAAAGTCCTTTATCACCAGTTAATTCAGCAACAGGAGTATTCCAGCGGTATTGAGACGAACGAGCATCAGTACCACCACGACCATAACGAGATAATGAAATTTCTTCTTTTGCAATAGCGCGGGTGTCGTTGGCTTGACGAGCGAAATAACCACTCCAGTTTTCTTCAGCCGTTAAGTAAGTTCCCCATGGCGTATAACCATTACCACAGTTTGCAAAGGTACCGCGAGTCAATGTTCCATCTGGTGAGAAAATAGTTTTGACTAAGTCAGAACCACGTGCTGGTCCATTAATTTCCATCTCGGTTGCTGCAGTGATACGACGGTTAAAATTAGAATTTAAGTTGATTTTAACGTCTTGTGTATTTGCATCTTTGCTGATCTCAATAACAGAAACACCATGCGCATTCACTTCACGGAGTACCTGATCTTCTGGACGTACGCCATCGATGGTAATTGTACCTTCTGGTGTATGGAGCTGAGATTGTTGTAGGTATTCGTGGTTTAAAACAAGTAAACCTTGTGTTGATTCTTTGGCAGCATAATTTTTATTGGTTGGATGCATACCGAAGAAGCTCATACCATCATGGTTATCGCCTGAACGGAACTGGTAAGAAGCACCAGAAGCTAAGGTGGTATCGGTCTTTTCTGGATAAGCAGGGTTGATTGGATCGCCGACTGCATACAATACTTTAAGCTCATAACCTTCAGGAACACTGAAGAAGTTTTGGGTATTCTTGCGAACCGGCTCAAAGACTAATTTATTCGGACGTGCTTTTAGATCACTCCAGGCATGTTGATCTGGGCTAGTGGTATCTGGCGGTGTAGTTGGATTACTGTCAGGTGTACCAGAATCATTATCATCATCTGAACAACCACTTATTGTTGCTGCAAATGCTAATGCCATTGCCCCACTTGTAGTTTTCGCAATAAAGCTGCGGCGGCTAGTATATTGATCCAGAATCGTTTGGAAGTGCGTGTTGTTTGAGTTGTTACTGTCTTCAACCAGATCCTGGCAAGGTATCATGTCTTCATTTTTCATTTTAAAGTCCCAATTAAAAAATAAGTGCTTGGTGGTGTAGAAGTTTTCAATACCTTAAGCTTGGGATATGACAGTAATCTTAAAGAAATGTTGCATTAAAATTAAATAAATCAGTATTTTATTGAAAATTGGAAACAAAAAGACAGCCAGAGCTGCCTGAGTAAATCGATATTTTTTTTGTTTTGGATAGTTATTGTTATTTAGTCTTTAAACGACGTTTTTCAATCAGTTTCCCTGCCAGTAAACCCAGTTCAAACAGTAGCCACATTGGGACAGCCAGCATGATCATCGATAGGGCATCCGGAGGTGTAACAAACATTGCCACAAAAAAGCAACCCACAATAATAAAGCGCCGTTTCTCTACCAGAGTCTGTGTCGAAACTGCGCCAATCAAGATCAGAACCAGGGTAATAATGGGAATTTCAAAGGTAAAACCAAAGACCAGAAACAGCTTTAAACAGAAGCTGAGATAACTGTTGATGTCGGTCATCGGGGCCACAGTTTCCGGCGAAACACTGATAAAAAAATGCAGAATCGAGGGCAATGCCACAAAGTAGGCAAAACTGATACCGGTATAAAACAGCACGATACTGCCGATCAGAAGCGGCAAGGCCAGGCTCTTTTCTTTGGCATAGAGCGCAGGCTTAATAAAGGTCCAAAGCTGATACAGGATAAACGGCATCGCGATCATCAGCGCGACAAAGAAGTTCAGCTTAAAGGGTGCCATGAAGGTTGCAGTGACATCCGTGGCAATCATGGTTGAACTGGCAGGTAGCTGTGCACGCAACGGTTCGGACAACCATTGGTAAGTCTGATTGGCAAAGGGTAATAAGCAGAAAAACAGGCCAATCAGGACAGCAACCACTTTAAACAGATGCTTTCTTAAGATGATCAAATGCTGGGTAATCGGCATCTGTTCGAGGTTCAGCGCTGCAGCATCATTGGAGGCTGGTGTGGTCGGCAAGGATGTCATACGGCCACCTTCATTTTTGTATAGCGTTGTTCTGAAATCATGGTTTGAATTGCTGTAGGCTTGGGTAAATACACGGAGGATACAGGCTGTCGCACCGGCTGATAGCTGAGCAAGGGCTGAGCAGACTGAGGTTTTATTTTTAATTGATCAGCTGCAATCGGTTGCTGCAAATCAGCCACTTGTGCCTGCATCTTGGCCTCCAGTTCCTGAATCCGCTGCATTTCAGCCTGCATCTGTTCACGTAGCTCAGACAGGCGCAATTCACGATCAAGATCATTCTGAACATTGCTCACCATACGCTTGATCTTGCCGTACCATGTTCCGACAAAACGGACTGCTTCCGGAAGCTTATCTGGCCCAAGAACCAAAAGCGCAATAATCCCGAAAATCAGCAGCTCGGTCATTCCAATATTGAGCATAGCGAACTCTTAACTTTTAACCGAATGTTCAGGCGTTTTGACCTGGGCATCAATGGTGCGTGGCTCTGCAAGCTTGGCCTGTTCAGCCTCTTCATCCTTTACTGATTTTTTAAAGTCTTTAATCGCGCCGCCGACGTCTTTACCCAGATTTTTAAGTTTCGATGTACCGAACAATAAAATCACCACAATTGCGAAAATCAGCACATGCCAAATTGATAATCCTGCCATTATTTTATCCTCTATATTTCATGCACCTATCTCAGCAGGCTTGTATGACAGCGCGGTGACGCTTTGATGACAGTTTGCCGACACGGCAACAGGGGAATGAATCACTCATATAAAAAATTTCATAATTCAATGAAAAGTATGCTGTGCTAGCATACAGCTTGATATGGAAATCTCAGCAGCATTGTCATGGCCTTAATTCTTCCCCTCCTGTCTTTTCTGATCGGTTATTGGGGTGTGCAATATTTAAAACCGGTTCGCCCTCTCTTGGCAGCTTTATTGGCACGGGTCCTGATTCCGGTACTGATTATTTACAATATGGTGTTTTACCAAGAGGGCAGTTTGTGGCTGATTGCCTTCAGCTTTTTCTGTTCCTGCGTATTCTTTGCCTTGTTTTATTTCACCCTGAAAAATAAACTGCGTGCCTTATGCCTGAGCTATTTAAATGGGGCATGGCTGGGAATTCCTTTTGCACTGGCAGTTTTTGGCCCGCAAGCGACCAGTACCGTAGTTGCCCTGTACATCGGTGGTTCCTTGTTTGGCAATGTCTGTGCGGTGATGGCAGTCAGTGAAGCCAGACAAGATAGCGGCTATATTTTAAAGAATGTGCTGCTCTCACCACCTGTGGTGGCACTGTCTGTAGCAGCTTTATTATCATTTTGGGATTTGAGTCATTGGCAGCAAGTGCCTTGGATAGAGATACTGTATCAGGCCAATAAAGTACTGGTCACTTTTAGCGGCATGTGTGTGCTGGGAATGTGGCTGAGCAATGTGCGGATCAGCCGCTTCGATTTAATGCGTAGTCTGCAACTGATTTTTTATAGAGGGCTGTTTGCGGTTTTGCTGTGTGTTGCCGCCTATTATTATTTACCTATTCCGCAGCAGACGCTGACTTATGCGGTAATGCTGATGTTCTTTTTATTGCCGCCTGCAGCCAATATTGTGGCGCTGGAAACCCATTATCAGGGAACAGGCCATTCCGCCAAATATATTGCTTCGGGAACTTTGGCCAGCGCGATCTTGATTGCCTTATATGGGGCAGTGGTGCATGCATTGATGCCTCATCTATAAAAGTTCACCCTTTGCAAAAGGGGATTTAGAAATCTCCCTCTGCCCTATGGGCATAGGTATCTACACATCTATGAGATACCTAATGCCATTGTGGCTATCTCATTGAGTTCATCTATTGAATATTCCGAGAGCAGTTGAAGAGTGTTCAGTAAAATCGAAAGCCCTGCCAATAAGGCAGGTGCACTTTCCAACCTACCTCTTTTCTGCTGCCGACCTGAAAGACGGGTGAGAAATACACGAATTTTCTGATGGTGTTCATCTTCAGAACGCTGGATTCGCCAAGTTAAAACACAAGCCATACAGCTAATCAGTAACCGCCTTAAAATGGCTTCAGGTCTGGTCTGAAGCCATGCTTCAATATCATGACCTGCCTGCTTGAGCAGCTTGAAATAGCATTCAATTGTCCAGCGCCAGTAATACCAGGTCGTCATCTCTACCGTAGTAATCTCTGATGGAACATTGCTGATTAGTGACCATCTTGCGACGGTCTTATCCTGATCATCTTTCACTACGGCAACAATTAATCTGGCTTCAATCGCACTCCCTGGCTGGGGAGCAACCCGTTGGCCTGAATCGTCATTTCTCTTCGGTTTTGCTGCACGTGTTATCCGGATAGCAGTTTCTCCCACATGCAACATATGCCGGTTTCCTTTATAGGCAATCGGCTGGACCTGCTGCGTTTCTACTCGTTCTGCGGCTTCTGCAACTTTGCATGTTTTGCCCTGATGCTCAATTCGATGGCCTTCTTTCGCCCGAATCAGCCATTTAAAACCCTGGCTGCTCATTTCCCTTAGGTGGGCAATGGAGTCACCTTCACGATCAATGATATGAACACATGTTTTCTCAATGGGATATTGTTCAATCACTTTGATTTGTTCGGTAAGTGAATCTAGATGAGATTTGCGCCCAGCAGAGTGTTGACTGAATGTGGAATAGCAGCCTGAGGCATCTGATAGTGTCTGCGCCAGTGGCGCAATAGGTAGTCCCGAGGCTGCATCAACCAGCAGACTGCTTTGCAATTCATAGCCTGAATCATATTGATGGGTTCTTTGCAGGCGCTGAATTTTATGATGGTGTTTCACATACTGTAGCTGAGACCAGTCATGAACAATCAATGCATATTGATGCGGTGATGCCTTGATCTGTTCACATGCAAGATGTTCAATTGGCTGGTTTAACTGACTAAAAGAGATTTTGTCATTATTCAGGAATCGCCAGACCGCTTGTGTGGTTGCGAAACTCGACTTTTGGGCAGAAGCCAGGTCTTTGATTGCCGGAGCAAGTGAAGCAAGAGGGTTCATATTGAGCTTTACAAGGCTGTTATAGCGCTTGACAAGACGCTGATCCAGGCCAGAGATGTTAAATTGAAGAGCATGCTCTTCAATTTAACGCAAAGTTCAGGAATTGTGTAGATACCTATGCCTAGAAGGAGAGGGGAAAATATGGAAAACTTACTTCGCCAAACTTGCCTTAAACAACTGCATCGCCTGACCACGATGACTGATTTTGTTTTTCTGTTCCTTACTCATTTCAGCACTAGCAATACCCAGTTCAGGTAACCAGAACAACGGGTCATAGCCAAAACCATTTTCACCACGCGCAGCTTCCAGAATTTCCCCATGCCAGACACCCTGAAAGACTTGCGGTAAGGGGTCTTCGGCATGTTGGACCAGTGCCAGTACACAAACAAACATACCCTCAATTGCTTCACCCTCTTGGCGTAAGGGTTTGAGATCGGCCAGCAGTTTTTCATTATTGGCGGCATCGTTGCCATGCTCACCGGCATAACGAGCCGAGTAAATGCCGGGAGCACCTCCAAGAACAGGCACACAAATACCTGAATCATCTGCAATAGCAGGTTTTCCGGAAATTTTAGAAGCATGGCGAGCCTTAATAATGGCATTTTCGACAAAGCTTAGACCATCTTCGATCGCATCTTCGATATTCAACTTGCCCTGAGCCACGACTTCAACCGGAAGTTGTAACTCGGCAAACAGTTTTTCAAACTCGGCAATTTTACCTTTGTTATTACTCGCCAATACCAGTGTGCCTTGGGATAACCAGTCAGTTGCAGCCATGTCAAAAACTCATTATTAGATAAAGAATGGGCGCTATTTTAGCAATTGATGAAGAATTTGCGGCAATAAAAAAGCACCCGAAGGTGCTATTTATACCATTCAGCTTATTGTGCCTGAATCCATCTGTCGGCACGATCACGCGCCTGACGGATCTGCTCTTGGGTCAAATTCGCCGCCAAGGCAGTTTTTCTGCCTTCCGATAGCGTAATCACCTTATTATCGAGCATGCCATCACGGGTAGAAAGTTCATACCACTGGTAAGCGCCCATATAGTTTTTCTTTTTCTCTTCCATCATTGCCAGGTTAAAGCTGGCACGGTTATCGCCACGGCTAGCCGCTTTTTCAAAATACTGACGTGCCAGCGCTTCATCTTTTCTGGTGCCAATGCCATCGGCCAGCATACGGCCAACATTCAGCTGTGCAACTGCCAGACCTTGATCCGCAGCAGCTTTATACCAGGCAAAGGCCTGTCGTTCATCTTTTTGAATATCTTTACCATACTGGTATTTGGTGGCCAAATAAAACTGTGCACCGGCCTGACCAGCTTTCGCTGCTTTGGTCAGACTGTTGATATCCATGATGGAATACTGAGCCGCTTGACTGGCAACAGATGGACTAGGTGCAACATAATCTGCATGGGCTTGCATGCCAAAAAGTCCCGCCAGTAGCGTCGTACTTAATAATAATTTTTTCATAGCGCGCTCACTCGATAAATTGCGACTTCACCAAATAGATTAGGGAGATGCTTGCTTAGCAAACTATCTTCTTGATTCCCGTTCACAGCGAGTCGATTAATAATTTTGATGTTATTTTCCGCACAAAGTGCTTCAAAATCACGAAATGTACATAAGTGGATATTCGGGGTGTTATACCACATATACGGCAAGGCTTCAGAAACCGGCATTCTCCCTTTGATTGCCAAGAAAGACCGGGTCTTCCAATGTGCAAAGTTCGGAAAGGTAATAATGGCCTGTTTCCCCACACGCACCATATCACGTAATAATACGTCAGGCGCATCTACAGCTTGCAAAGCTTGTGCCATGACCACATTGTCAAAAGACTGGTTAGCAAAGCGGCTTAAGCCGAGGTTTAAGTCTTGCTGGATGATATTTAACCCGCGACTGACTGCAATTGCAATCTTTTCCTGATCAATTTCTAATCCGTATGCACGAATATCGTGCTTTTTGCTCATTTGTGCCAGCAGTTCACCGTCGCCACAACCAAGGTCGAGTACGCTAGAACCGGGCTTGATCCACTTTTCAGCGAGTTGTTGATCGATACGCATTATACGGCCTCCTTTGGTGTTGCTTTCAGGTGTTCTTCACCACCCAGGAATGCACGCAAAGATTTTACATAGAGCGGAATCGGGAACAGGAAAGAGTCATGACCCTGTTCGGCATCAATATCCAGATAGCTCACAGGTTTATGGTTGCTAATTAGCGCATCCACGATTTCCTGCGAGCGGGCAGGAGTAAAACGCCAGTCAGTCGTGAATGACACCACCAGGAATTTGCACTGGGTATTGGCCATGGCTTTTTTGAGCGACTGTTCATATTCACGCGACGGATCAAAGTAATCCAGTGCCTTGGTCATGATCAGATAGGTATTGGCATCGAAGTTACGGCTGAATTGCTCACCTTGATAACGCAAATAGCTTTCGACCTGAAATTCAACGTCAAAGCCATACATAAATTTGCCTGATTTCAAATCGCGGCCAAACTTCTGTTTCATGGCTTCTTCGGACAGGTAAGTAATATGACCGACCATACGCGCCAGAATCAGGCCACGTTTTGGATAGCTGTCATTTTCCAGATAACGGCCATTATGGAAATCTGGGTCTGACAAAATCGACTGACGTGCTACTTCGTTAAAGGCAATATTCTGTGCAGAAAGTTTCGGAGCGCTGGCAATAATTACGCATTTTCTTAAACGGTTTGGATAATCCACTGACCATTGCAATGCCTGCATACCACCCAGTGAACCACCAATAATGGCATCCCAGGTATCAATCCCTAAACGATCAGAGAGCAGGGCCTGAGTTTTGACCCAGTCACGGACCGTAACCAAGGGGAAATCGGGACCATAAGGACGGTTATCATTTTCAGGGTTTGGCGAGATCGGGCCGGTAGAGCCGCTACAGCCACCAATATTATTCAGTGAAACCACAAAGAATTTTGACGTATCAATAGCTTTGCCGGGACCAATACATGAATCCCACCAGCCAGCTTTTTTATCATCTTCATGATGATAGCCAGCAGCATGGTGATGACCGGAAAGGGCATGACAAATCAGAATGGCATTGGACTTATCGGCATTGATTTCGCCATAAGTTTCAACCATCAGTTCAAAACGTGGGAGGATGCGACCGCATTCAAGCTCTAACGGCTCTTCAAATTGGAACTTTTGTGGGACAACAATGCCCACTGAGTCAGCTGGAAAAGACACGGGGAGGATTCGCCTTAAATCTTTAGTATGAATAATAAAAGGATACCATTTGCCGGTATCCTTCTAAAGTCATTTTAGTGCTATGAATTATCGCAAATTCTAATACCGCCGTTTAGACCGCAGCAGCAATTACCTGATCAGTGCTTAAAACACCCTGATCAATCAGACGGTTGGTCGAGGCAATAATTGCTTCGATAGAAGAGGTCACGATGTTGTCATGTACTCCTGCACCAAAGGCAGATTTACCGGTACCTTTCACCTGAAGTTCGATCAAGGCCAAGGCTTTGGCATGGGCGCCAGAACTGATGCTGCGCTCTTCATAGTTCACCACGTCAATCGGCAACTGAAGTGCATCCAAAATCGCAGAAATTGGACCATTGCCTTCACCACGAACACGACGTGACTGGCCATCAATTTCAAGATCAAGCTCAATCACCTGATTGCCATTGTCATCCGACAATTTGTAGTTTTTCGCAGAATAGTGAACGTTTTTAGCATCCACATAGGTTTCTTTGAACAACTTCCAGATTTCAGTCGCACTGATTTCAGTGCCTTGCTCATCGGTACGTTTTTGTACGATCTGAGAGAATTCAATCTGTAAACGACGCGGCAAAATCACGTTGTAGTTGGATTCTAACAAGTAGGCAATACCACCTTTACCTGACTGTGAATTCACACGGATTACTGCGTCATAGTCACGGCCCAAATCTTTCGGGTCGATTGGCAAGTACGGCATATCCCAGATTTCTTCGTTTTTCTGGAACTCGAAACCTTTTTTGATGGCATCCTGATGCGAACCCGAGAATGCAGTAAACACCAAATCACCGGCATATGGATGACGCGGGTGCACAGGTAAACCGGTACATTCTTCCACAGTCGCAATGATTTCATTGATGTTGGAGAAATCTAAATTCGGTGCCACGCCTTGGGTATACATGTTCAAGGCAATCGCAGCCACGTCGACGTTACCGGTACGTTCGCCATTACCAAATACACAACCTTCGACCCGGTCAGCACCAGCCATAATTGCCAATTCAGAAGCAGCAATGCCACAGCCACGGTCATTATGACAGTGAACTGAAATGATTACGCCGTCACGACGCTGAATGTTACGGTGCATCCATTCGATTTGATCGGCATAGATGTGTGGTCCTGAAACTTCTACGGTTGCAGGCAAGTTCAAAATGACTTTATTGGTCGGTGATGCTTCCCAGATTTCAGTGACGGCATCGCAGACATCTTTTGCAACTTCTAATTCGGTTGCAGTAAAACATTCCGGGCTGTACTGAAATACAAATTCAGTTTCCGGCTGTTTTGCGGCATATTCTTTTACTTTCTGTGCAGCATTAATGGCAAGCTGTTTTGCACCTTCAACATCAACATTCAAGACTTTATTGCGGAATGTCGGCGAGTTGGAATTATAGATATGTACAATGGCACGTTTTGCGCCTTGTAAAGATTCAAAGGTACGCTGAATCAAATGATCACGTGCCTGAACCAAGACCTCGATATAAACGTCATCCGGAATATGACCTTCTTCAATCAATTTACGGGTGAAATCGAAGTCAATTTGCGATGCTGACGGGAAGCCGATTTCAATATGTTTGAAACCGATTTTCACCAACATCTGGAACATCTTGAATTTCTGCTCCATGTTCATTGGCTCAAAGATCGCTTGGTTACCGTCACGCAGGTCGGTACTCATCCAGATTGGCGCTTTATTGATTTCGTTGTTCGGCCATTGACGGTCTGGTAAGTCCACACGTTGATACATACGACGGTATTTTTTACTTGGATCAGCCAACATCATGAGAGAGCTCCTTATGCTAACTTGGGTACCGTAATCTTGGTTAAAGCGGTGCGTGGGTCAGCGGCATAGATTTTGTCTATTCATTGGGTTTTAGTGACAGTCTGGTTCAAACCTGAAATATGGTCTAAATATTGGTGGTTTAGCTTCACCAAATGCACTAAATGCCTTACTTATAATTTAAAGTTTAATCCACTTATCCCGAAAAGTTTTTGCTATTTTTATGGATTTTAGTCGTATGGTAATAAAGATTTTCTTATAAACTTTAAGAATTGAAAAATATTTTCACTTATTCTAAATATTGTATTTTATATTTTCTTGATTTGGACGTAATGCGTTATTTATTACGTTCAATAGTGCCATAACGCAGTATATTTTAATAAAAAATAAATCCAATGATTTTCAAAGATCATTGACGTCAGGGCATCTTTTAAAGTTCAGCCCATTTACGCATTAAATTATGATACAGATTGGTCAGTTTCATGACTTCTGTATGCTGATCACCCAGCTGCATTCTCAGGTTTTGAATACTCTGATCCAGATTAAACAGCATATGCCGTTCTGCATCATCCCGGATCATGCTTTGTACCCAAAAAAATGAAGCAATTCGACAACCGGAAGTGATTGGCGTGACTTCATGAAGGCTGGTCGACGGATACAAAATCATATCACCGGCAGGCAATTTTACTTCGTGATAACCGTAAGTGTCTTCGACCACCAGCTCACCACCGACATATTCTTCCGGCTCACTTAAAAAAACCGTACAGGATAAATCCGTTCTGAGGCGTTCATTGCTCCCGCGGATACGACGAATCGAATTGTCGACGTGAAAGCCGAAAGATTCATTATTTTCATAGCGGTTAAACAGGGGAGGAATAATGTCCAGAGGAATTGCAGCTGATAAAAATAGTGGATGCTGTCCCAGAGATTCTAGAATAATATTGCTGAGATGATGAGTAAGTGGATGATCTTCAGGCAATTGCTGATTCTGTTTCACGGTGGCAGAGAGTGTACCCGCGGTAACCTTGCCGTTGACCCACTCAATCTTATTCATCTCCTCACGGAAATATTGTACCTGTTCTTTGCTCAGTACATTTGGAATATGATGCAGCACTGGAAACCCCTGAATAATCGTATTTTAAAAATAACATAGCCCCCATCAGGAGGCTATGCGGTTGCATTGAATTAATATTTAAAGTTGACTGCCAGCACTGCGCTACGGCCTTCTGCTTCAGTAGCATAGTGAGATGAATAGGCTTTAGTGAAGTAACGTTCATCAGACAGGTTGTTAAGATTTAATTGCAAATCAACGTTTTCATTCACGTTATAACGTGCCATGGCATCATAGCGAACATAGCCCGGTACAAACTTGGTATTAGTAGCATTACCATAGACTTTGTCCATTGCGACGGCACCAGCACCTAGAGTTAAAGCAGGAGTTACTGCATAAGTAGTCCAAAGGGTTGCACTGTTTTTCGCGACGTTTTGAACCTGATTACCATTACTTCTATTGGAAATGTAGATTGGAGCTGCTGTAGTGCCAATATTTTCATAACCACCATCAACTAACTCACTGTCTAAATAAGTATAACCTGCAGAAACTGCCCATTTATCTGTGATGTTCCCATTTACACCAAGCTCAATACCATCGACACGAGTTTCACCAATATTACTTGTGGTGCCATCATCTCCGGTCGCACGAGTATTGGTTTTTTCGGTACGGAAAATAGCTGCAGTCAAGTTGAGCTTATCATTCAAGACATCCCATTTGGTTCCTAGTTCCATAGTGCGGACTTCTTCAGGTTTAAGATTATTGATTGCAGCTGTAATCCCTTCAGAACCATCGCCACCATCTACACCGACTGGATTAGACGAAGTCGCATAACTTGCATAGATGCTGCCATTTTCAACCGGTTTAAAAGTAAGACCAGCTTGATAGTTGATAAAATCTTTATCATTTTTAATCGTCACTTGATCGCCAGCACTTGCTGTAATCGGTGTATTGTTTGCACCAGTAACCGCATTATTTCGTGCACCATAAGTCATGGTTTGCTCAGTTGAGTAGTCATCCCAACGAACGCCCAAATCTAAAAGCCACTGAGGGGTGAATTCAATACTATCCAGAAAATAAACAGACTTTGATTTGCTCTCGATATTGTAACGGTCAGCACCATTGGTACTTAACATACCTGTCCATGGAGCACGGTTAGGGTTCTGTACAGAAGTACACCAACCTGATGCAATATTGGTGACATCACCGCAAGCAGCATACGCGCTACCTGTCGCATTTAGGCCATTAATAATATATTGCGTACGATCAGTTTCCTGATCTGAATATTCGGCACCTAGATTAAAACTATGTTTAAGCATACCGGTATTAAATTTACCGGTTAAAGCAAGTTGGTCGGTAAAAGCATCAGTATCTGCTACACGTGAGTTGGCACGTGCCCAAACATTTCCTGTTAATTCACTTGTAAAACCTGCTTTGTTGTAAAAGTTACCCTGAGAGTCATCTGGATTGGTCCAAAGGTAATCATTCTTAGAGTTGCCATACACAGCAGTATTGCTAATGGTTAGATTGTCAGTTAAGTCATGTTCTAATTTGATGGTTCCGATCTGATTTTCTTGTTTTTGGAAATCACGATCTTTCCAGCCGTAATATTGACCTTGTTTAACGTCAATTGGCTTGCCATTTCCATTTAATGGACGATAGTCAGTTGCTGTTGCAGTTCTTGGAGCAGCAAATGGGTTGTTATACGGGATACCTGAGTCAGGCGTATCGTCCGATTTTAAGTAGTAATAACTGAGAGTCGCGCGAGTAGGGGTGTCCAGACCAAAGCTAATACTCGGTGCAATACCGGCACGTTTATATTCTGCACCGTCTTTCTGGCCGGCTTTTTCATTTTGATGCCCCATGACTGCCACACGTGCCGCAATACCATTACCAAAGTCTTTGTTACCATCTAAAGTAATACGTTGATAATTATCTGTGCCGCCAGCGACCGAACCTTCTAGAAAATCGCCTGCTTTAGCGACTTTAGAAATCATGTTAATGCTACCGCCAGTGGTGCCTGCACCGCCCATGGCAGAAGCAGAACCTTTGGTCACTTCAACTTGTTCTACCGCAAACATTTCACGGTTTTGTGAGGTGGCATTACGAACGCCGTCTACATACATCGAACTTTCAGAGTTATAACCACGAATAAATGGACGGTCACCATTCGGATTACCACCTTCACCTGCACCCAAGGTAATCCCCGGAACTGTACGCAGTGCATCAGCTAAAGTCGTCACTTGTGTATCGGCAATCAGCTGTTTTGAAATCACTGAAACTGACTTGGGGGTGTCGAGTAAAGGCGCAACAAATTTGCTATTCGCAGATTGATCTACTTTTAAGCTGGGTGCTTTTTCAGCTTTGACTTCTTGATGAATAGTCTCTAACTGGATCACCTGTTCTTCTGCCATCGCAGATGCAGCTACCATTGATAAAGATGAAACAATTGCAGAGGAAACGATTTTTTTACGTGTTTTAATGAAGGTCATGTTAAACCTAATAAATGAATGCTAAAAATGTATGCGAATAATAATGATTCTTGTTTTTATTTTTATCTTTTTATCATGGGAATTCATGATCTTTAAGAAAATATTAAATGAGTTTTTAAATGTAATGATATAACAATATCTACTTAAGTTTTTGATTTTAATAAATATTGAAAAATTAATCTGATTATTAAATTTTTATTGAGAATAATGATGTCTATAAAGGGACATAAATTAGGGATTTTTCGTGGAGTACTAATCTAGCGATAATAAAAAACCCTGCCAGGGCAGGGTTTTAAATAACTTTCACTTAAATATTAGAAGTCATATGAAACAGATAGCCAGTAGTTACGGTCTGGAATATAAGTACCCGCTAAACCACTCGTCGTTTTAGTATATAGGAAAGCATTTTCAACTTCGTTATCACTATTAATAAATGACTTATAGTCGCCAAAGTCTTTGTTCAATAAGTTATTCACACGACCTGAAACAGTAACTTGATTGTTGACTTTATAAGATGCACCTAAATTAAATAGCTCATAGGCTTTTAACTTATTGCCGACAGCATCAATTTCACGACTTACATTGACATCGCTTAAATCAGGATCTATGAAACGTACACGGTCAGATTTATATTCAGCTTCTAACCAGGTAGTGAACTTATCATTCACATACCAAGTTCCTGTGAAGTTCAAAGCGTGACGAGGTGTATTTTCAATAGGATTACCTTTATTTTCACCTTCGGTAATTTCAGACTCTAACCAAGTATAGTTTGCTTTTACATCAAAGCTTGGAGAAATTTCATATTTAGCACTAAGTTCCACACCGTAGCTTTCAGCTTCGCCTGCATTGCCTTTAAAGCTAAAGTTTTGCTGATTATCAAAACTGCCTACAGTCATGCAGTTGTTTGCAGGTGCTTGTCCTGTTGGGCGACCTGCCCATAAACAGTTTTCAACGACGCGTGCATCACTGATGATAATATCTTTAAACTGAGTAAAGAACGCAGTGGTAGCTAAAGAGAAATTAGACAAGTTGTCGTAAACGAAACCAAGTTCATAGTTTGTGGTTTCTTCAGGCTTAAGATCTGGGTTGCCCAAAGTCACGTTTCGGCCTTGTGAGCTAAAACCATTGATTCCATTATGAAGGTCATTCGCTGTTGGAACTTTATAGCCAGTACTTATACCACCTTTTAAAATCAACTGATCATTGGTGTTCCAAACTAAATATGCGCGAGGTGTAAAGTGACCACCAAAAGCACTATGGTCTTCGTAGCGACCACCGAAAGTGAATGCAAGAGAATCCGTTAGATTCCATTCATCCTCAGCGAACACAGACCAAGAATCTTGTTTAAAAGCAACTCCATTACCTGCTGAGTTATCGATGGTTTCACCATCTTTATATTCAACACCAGCTGTAAGTTTATGGTTGCCAAGTGTTGAAATAATACGAGAATCAACGGTTAGGTCTTTATTTTCTAAAATACGATCTTGTGTACCATCTGAATAATAATTGTATTCAGGTACATTTCCTTTTGGAAGACGACGGCCTTCTTGTTTAGAAGAAACATAGTTTGCAAATGTTTTCCATTGACCTAAGCTAAGCTCAGCATCTACACCTGCAGAAATACGATCTCTTAAGAATTTGATCTCGTCTTTATATGAACCAATTCCTGATGGTAAACCTGTCGTACGGTTGAATTCGTAAAGTTCACCTAAACGGGCATCACTATTATCAAAACGTTGTTTAGCATGATCAAAGTCTACCCAAGTAGAGACATTATCATTTACATTTAGCGTAAGTTTTGTACCCACAGCATAATTATTTGCTTCTACTGTACGTGGGTCACGACCTTGGCTACCTTCATCAATAGTTTTTGCGGGGGTAACAAGTCGATCTGATTGATCGCGGTGGAAAAACTCGCCACGTACTTGTATACCAAGTTTATCTTGAATCACTGGACCATTAACAACTGCACTGGTTTTCCAGTTATTACCAATATCAGAATTTTCTTGAATATTCTGTTCAACAGAAACGTTACCATTCCATTCTGATGCAACTTTCTTGGTAATAATATTAATGATACCGCCCATGGCATCAGAACCATAAAGGGTAGACATAGGACCACGAATGACTTCAATACGTTCAATAGAAGCTAATGGTGGCATAAAGCTTGTACTAAATTCACCAAAACCATTTGGACCAATTGAACCAGAAGTATTCTGACGCTGACCATCGATCAAAATAAGAGTGTAAGATTGATTCAGACCACGCATTTGGATATTTAAACCACCAGTTTTGCCTTGGCCATTTCGTACGTCGACACCTGGTACTTCACTGAGCGCATCTGCAATACTGGTAATACCTTTTTTCTTTAATTCTTCTGCGGTTACTACACTAATTGAAGCAGGCGCATTTTTAATATCTTGTTCAAAACCCGCCGCTGAAACCACAATCGTAGACATTTGATGTGTTGTTGTAGGAGTCGCTGTCTCGTTCACAGTCTCTGCAAAAGTAGATGTTGCTGTAACCCCAAGAATTGCCAATGTAAGTGGACGAAGACTAAAACTATGCATGACCAGATTCCCGAACCGAAGAATAAATTAGTATTGTTGCTCAAATAAGAAACTGGATATTAATGATAGTATTTATCATTTGCAATAAAAATATACATTTTCTCTATTTAAATTGGGTTGACTAGGTATCTGGAAAGGTGGCAATTCAAGTGAAAAAAGGGCTTAAAAACTGGAACTCGCGCGTATTTTTTGTATATCCTTAAATGTTGTCATATAATGTGGCACATTTTTATAAACCTGTTATAACCTAATATATAGAGGAAGCCATGCAAGTAACTTCTGAAGCGGTTTCGGGCGTTGCCCGTCGTTTAAATGTTTCTGTACCGACGAGCCGTATTAATGAGCAATTTGAAGCTCGTTTAAAGCGCACTGCTAAAACTGCGAAGATCAACGGCTTCCGTCCAGGTAAAGTGCCTGTAAACGTAGTTCGTCGTGAATACGGCGCGGGTATCTACCAAGAAGTAGTAAACGATATTATTCGTGACACAGTTTTCGAAGCGATCCAGCAAGAAAAAATCAATGCTGTGGGCATGCCAAACATCGAAAAAACTGAAATGAAAGACGACGCGCTGGTATATACAGCGACTGTTGAAGTTTATCCAGAAATCGAAGTGAAATTCGACGGTTTGGAAGTTGAGCGTAAAGCAGCTGAAGTAAATGACAAAGACGTTGAGAAGATGATTGAAAATCTTCAAAAACAACATGCTGCTTGGGCTGAAACAAAAGGCATGGCTAAAAAAGACATGCAAGTAACTTTTGATTTTGAAGGTTCAATCGACGGCGAAAAATTTGAAGGCGGTTCTGCAGAAGACTTCAAACTAGTACTTGGTTCTGGTCGTATGATCCCTGGCTTCGAAGACGGTATCGTTGGTATGAAGAAAGGCGAAGAGAAAGTGATTGATGTAACTTTCCCTGAAGACTACCAAGCTGAAAACCTTGCTGGTAAACAAGCTCAATTCAAAATCACTGTGAAGCTTGTTGAAAAGCAAAAACTTCCAGAAATCGATGCTGAATTCCTGAAAATCTTCGGTGTATCTGAAGAAGAAGGCGTTGAGAAGTTAAAAGCTGACGTTCGTAAAAACATGGAACGTGAAGTGAAGAATGGCCTTCGCAACCAGGTTAAAGGCGCGACTTTCGATGCACTTGTAGCTGCAAACGAAGTTGAACTTCCAGCTGCTATGCTTGCTCAAGAAATTGACCGTCAACGTCAACAAATGATCCAGCAGTTCACACAGCAGTTTGGTGCTCAAGGTGCGAAAGCATTTGATTCAAGTATGCTTCCAGACGAATTGTTCAAAGAACAAGCTGAAAAATCTGTAAAACTTGGCGTACTTGTAAGCCGTGTTTTAGCTGATGCGAAAATTGAAGTAGATGCTGCACGCGTTGAAGCGTACATCGAAGACATGGCTTCTTCTTATGAAGATCCAAACGAAGTAATTGAATACTTCAAAAACGATGCGCAACAACGTGCCCAAATCGAAGCAGTTGTACTAGAAGACCAAGTTGTTGATTACATTTTGGCTTCTGCTAAAGTAACTGATGCGACTGTAAGCTATGAAGACTTATTGAAAGAGCAGCAAGCTCGTCAACAAGGCTAATTTAGCTTTCGATAAAAAAGGCGCTTAATGCGCCTTTTTTTCATATTGATGCCTGAAAAAAGCATTTCTGTTTTTCACAAAACTAATGCAAAAAATATAATGGATTTGTTGGCGAATTTTTTGCAATTTCAGTGATTATCCCTCATATTGTGATTATGGGTTAGGTCACAAAAAATTTAGGAATAAATAAACGTATGTATGTTCCAACGATTGAAAACGCTTTAGTGCCAATGGTGGTAGAACAATCCTCTCGTGGTGAGCGTTCTTTTGATATTTATTCACGCCTTTTGCGTGAACGTGTAATTTTTATGACGGGCGAAGTTGAAGACAACATGGCGAACCTGATCGTTGCGCAAATGTTGTTTTTAGAGGCGGAAAATCCAGATAAAGATATTCATCTATATATCAATTCACCAGGCGGTTCGGTAACTGCGGGTATGGCGATTTATGACACCATGCAGTTTATCAAACCTGATGTCGTAACGTACTGCATGGGTCAGGCAGCATCAATGGGTGCGTTCCTGCTGAATGCCGGTACCAAAGGTAAGCGTTATTGCCTTGAAAATGCCCGTGTCATGATTCACCAGCCTTTAGGTGGTTTCCGTGGTCAGGCTTCAGATATTGAAATTCATGCACGTGAAATCCTGTTTATTAAAGAACGTTTAAACCGTTTAATGGCTGAACACAGCGGTCAGGATTACGAGAAAGTTGCACGTGATACAGACCGTGACAACTTTATGACTGCTCAGCAAGCGAAAGAATACGGTCTTGTGGACGAAGTTTTAACTAAACGTCCATAAGTTTTAAAGATTGAGATAGTGGAGTAAATATGTCCGAACATCCTCAAGGACAAAAGCATTGTTCATTTTGCGGTAAAACGCAGTCTGAAGTCGGGAAGCTGATTGCAGGCGAGGACGCATACATTTGTAACGAATGTGTGGACGTATGCTTAGATTTGGTTCAAACCAGTCAGCAGGTGGAAACCAATGACTGGGCCAATCGTCCTTTGCCGAAACCGCATGAAATTCGTGCGGCCTTGGATCAATATGTGATTGGTCAAGACGTCGCGAAAAAAACCTTGTCAGTTGCGGTTTATAACCATTACAAGCGCTTGAAAGTGCAAAATAATGGCAAGAAAGCTGATGATTCAGTCGAGCTTTCAAAAAGTAATATTATGTTGGTTGGTCCGACAGGATCGGGCAAAACCTTGCTTGCACAAACGCTGGCACGTCTTCTTGATGTTCCATTTGCCATGGCAGATGCAACGACACTGACCGAAGCCGGTTATGTGGGTGAAGATGTAGAAAACATCGTACAGAAGCTACTGCAAAAAGCAGATTACGATGTCGAAAAAGCGCAAAAGGGCATTATCTATATCGACGAGATCGACAAGATTACCCGCAAGTCTGAAAACCCATCCATCACGCGTGATGTATCGGGTGAAGGTGTTCAGCAAGCATTATTGAAAATGATTGAAGGTACGGTTGCATCAATTCCGCCACAAGGTGGACGTAAGCATCCGCAGCAAGAATTCATTCAGATTGATACCTCGAACATCCTGTTTATCTGTGGTGGTGCATTCTCAGGACTTGAGAAAATTGTACAGCAACGTCAGGAAAAAGGTGGCATCGGCTTTACTGCAGAAGTGCGTAAAAAAGATGAAACCAAGAAGCTGTCTGACTTGTTCCGTCAAGTTGAAGCAACTGACCTGGTAAAATTTGGTTTGATTCCAGAATTTATTGGTCGTTTGCCAGTAATTGCCACTTTGGACGAGTTGGATGAAGAAGCATTGATGCAGATTCTGACTGAGCCGAAGAATGCGTTAACCCGTCAGTATCAACATCTGTTTGATATGGAAGATGTGGATCTGGTTTTTGAAGAATCGGCATTACGTGCAGTGGCTAAGAAAGCAGTTGAGCGTAATACAGGTGCACGCGGTCTACGTTCGATCCTAGAAAATTCATTGCTGGAAACCATGTATGACTTGCCAAGCCGTAGCGATGTCGGCACTGTCGTCATCAATGAAGCCGTGATTAAAGGTGAAGCAGAGCCGGAATACCGTGCCGAGCGTCAGCCACATGATCAGCAAGAGACTGCGACAAAAATAGATTTAAAGGTCGTGAATAGCAAATCCGCTTAATTGCTATTCGTCCGAAACGTGCGAAAACTCCGTGTTTTCGCACGTTTTTTATTTCCAAAAATAAAGCTCGGTGTTAATCTGATTCACTAGGCGTGGATGCCTAAAACTTATAAAAAACAAATCGCAAAGCACTTGCATACAAAAGAATAAAGACGCAGTGAGGGATAAGCATGCGTGGAGTCGCAATTGTACTCATCAGCAGTTTGGCATTGCTGGGGTGTCATGGTAAGAAAGCCGTCGTTGAGCCTACACAGCCACTCAGCACTTTAAAAAATATCGATCTTGAAAAAAAACCGGGCTTTGTCGAGCAGCATCGTATCGGCATGTTCACCATTGGCGGTTGGGTCAATCAAAAGCAGGGCAACCAGTTTCAGACGGTGAAACCGCAGCATGATGAAGCCGCCATCGTGTATGTATACCGGCCCGATTCTAAATGGAATCGTCAGGAAATTGTCGCTGCCAGCCTGTTTATCAATCAAGAACATATTCCAAGCTTATTGCACAACCATTATTACTGGATTGAAGTGCCTGCAGGGACCTATCGTTTGAGTACCAGTCGACCGCTAGGCGCGCTGCATTTCCAGAAACCTAAATATCTGGATTTTACTGTCGAAGCGGGACAGTCTTATTTTATTAAATATGATGAAGAGAATATCAGTACACGCCGGAGTGTTTCCGGGCCGCTCATGCTGATGCCGGAAAAAGTTGGCCTGAATGAAATTGCTTTTACTCAGCTAAAATCAGACAGCTTTAACTTCGTGGCACAAGATCAAGAAACTGGCCAGATTCGTAAAAAAGCCCAAAAAATTGAACCGACTGCTTATGATCCATCATTAGATGTACAGCTGAAAGCACCTTTTAAACTTTGGGATCCACGTACCTGGTAGTTTGGACATTTTTTTGAGCAAACATCATAAAAAAGCACCCATTCAGGGTGCTTTTTTATTGTAGTAAAAATTAGCCCGCAGCAGCGTCAACTACTGGAATCTTGCCAATTTTTGCTTGCCAGATTTTAGGTGCAGTCGCGTGAATAGAAGTACCATTCACATCAACTGCTACAGATACCGGCATATCTTTTACCACAAACTTGTAGATCGCTTCCATGCCTAGGTCAGCAAAGGCAACCACTTCAGCTTCACGGATGGCTTTAGATACTAAGTAAGCAGCACCACCGACAGCCATAAGGTAAGTCGCCTGGTTATCTTTAATTGCTTCAACGGCAGCAGGACCACGGTCTGCTTTACCGATCATGCCGAACATGCCAGTTGCTTCAAGAACTTGACGCGTAAATTTATCCATACGCGTAGCCGTTGTTGGACCTGCAGGACCAACTACTTCATCACCGACTGGATCGACTGGACCTACGTAGTAGATAAACTTGCCTTTCAAGTCAACAGGAAGTTCTTCACCGTTGTTCAGCATGTCGACCATACGTTTGTGCGCAGCGTCACGACCAGTATAAATTGTACCGTTTAGAAGAAGCGTATCGCCTGGTTTCCAAGCATTCATTTCTTCTTGGGTAATCGTGTCGAGGTCAACACGTTTAGAAGATGAAGAATCCCAAGTCACAGCAGGGTAGTCTTCAAGTTTAGGTGCTTGAATGTGTGCAACACCTGTACCATCTAACTGGAAGTGTGCATGACGAGTTGCAGCACAGTTCGGGATCATACCGACTGGCTTACCAGCGGCATGACAAGGGTAATCCTTAATTTTAATATCAAGTACAGTGGTTAAACCGCCAAGACCTTGTGCACCAATACCCAAAGCATTTACTTTTTCGAAGATTTCAATACGAAGCTCTTCCATTTTGCTTTGTGGACCACGACGAAGTAATTCGTCCATGTTGATCTCTTCCATCAATGCTTCTTTGGCAAGCATCATGGCTTTTTCAGCAGTACCACCAATACCTATCCCCAGCATACCTGGTGGACACCAGCCTGCACCCATGGTCGGAACAGTTTTCAGTACCCAATCCACGATTGAATCAGACGGGTTTAACATTGCCAGTTTAGATTTGTTTTCTGAACCGCCACCTTTGGCTGCCACAGTGATATCTACTTTATTACCAGGCACAAGCTTGTGGTAAATCACGGCAGGGGTATTGTCTTTGGTGTTCTTGCGACCAAATGCAGGATCAGCCAGAACTGATGCACGAAGCACGTTCGAGTTTTCTAAATAACCTTGACGTACGCCTTCATTGATTGCATCATCCAGGCTCATGGTTAAATCGAATTTAACGTCCATGCCCACTTCAACAAATACGTTGACGATACCGGTATCTTGACAGATTGGGCGGTGGCCTTCTGCACACATGCGTGAGTTAATTAAGATTTGTGCGATCGCATCTTTAGCAGCTTTGTTCTCTTCACGATCATACGCACGGCTCATCGCTTGGATGAAGTCTTGTGGGTGATAGTAAGAAATGAACTGAAGCGCATCTTTAACCGATGTGATCAAGTCATCTTGCTTGATAATAGTTGTCATACAAATATCTCTTGAGCGGGCTGATAGCTAGCGGGCTAAATTATAAGACAAAAGAATCGGGTTGTGGGCATTTTGGGCGAGCATTGGCCGAAAGTTTATAGTTTAAGCAATCTGAGCAAGGACTTTAGCTATTCCATGGGTCAAATATGACAGCAAGTTGTCATATTCAATGTCATATTTCAGATAAAAAATACGCATAATTTTGCTTATTCCGTATTAAGCGATTGAATTTTATTAATTATTTTAAATTTAATAAAAAACCAGATTGTCATATAACTGTCATAAAACTTTTACATAATGCAGCTATTGAAACGGGAGATCCTAACAATGGTTACAGGTATTTTGATGGCAGCTGGTTTTTGTGTATATATCGCTGCAACTTGGATGTACGGTCAGAAAGAAGATCAAGCCTAAGCTTTATCTTCTTTTTTATTTTAAGACATAAAAAATTAACCTATCTTCAAATCTTCAAATCTTCAAATCTTCAAATCTTCAAATCTTCAAATCTTCAAATCTTCAAATCTTCAAATCTTCAAATCTTCAAATCTTCAAATC
>NZ_KB850158.1:414675-570054 GCF_000369725.1 Acinetobacter sp. CIP 101966
TCAAATCTTCAAATCTTCAAATCTTCAAATCTTCAAATCTTCAAATCTTCAAATCTTCAAATCTTCAAATCTTCAAATCTTCAAATCTTCAAATCCAGTTATAAAAATATTTGAAAACTCAAATTTAAAAAGCATCTCTCCTATAGCTTACTCAAGCCATGTTGACCAATTACATTTTTAACCCAGAAAAACTCAAAGCCTGAAAACCCTTACACATGCGGCATTTTTTATTGCTTAGACTGTTTCTCTCAACTTCTAGAAACAGGCAAGTAGAATGAACAATTTTAATGCAAGTGATATTAAAGAACATGCTTCAGTCATTGCTTCATGTGGTACTCAAGTCGGGAAGGTGGACCATTTAGAAGGTCAGGATTCAATTAAATTAACAAGAAGTGATGATGAAAATAATGAGCATCATCTGATTCCCTTGAGTTGGGTAAGTGAAATCAAAGACGATAGCGTCGTGCTCAATAAAACTGCGGAAGAGGTACGTAAAGAGTGGACTACCTTATAAGAAATTAAAGTTAGTGGACTGAAAAGCAGGGCTGCTTCAGCTTAATTTTTTATGTCACAGACTTTATGAGTAACCGTTGAAAATGCCAGTTCGAAAGACTGGCATTTTTATTGTTTATTGAAACGAGATAATGATCGCGTGCTGAATTTATTGAAGCTATGAGTGTTTTTTTATAAAAAAACCACCTGATTTTTCAATCAGATGGTTTGGAAAACTTAAATTCAAGAAGTATTAAGCTTCTTGCTGCTCAGCCTGAATCGCAGTTAAGGCAATGGTAAACACGATGTCATCGACCAAGGCACCACGCGACAGGTCATTCACAGGCTTATTCAAGCCTTGCAGCATTGGCCCGACACTAACTACATTGGCAGCGCGTTGAACCGCTTTATAAGTAGTGTTACCGGTGTTCAGATCCGGGAAAATAAATACATTGGCACGTCCAGCCACTTGTGAATCAGGTGCCTTTTGGCGACCTACACTTTCTACAGATGCTGCATCATATTGTAATGGACCATCAATCAGCAGGTCAGGGCGGCGTTCTTTGGCAATCCGTGTGGCTTCAGCGACTTTTTCCACATCTGCGCCGGTACCGGAAGTTCCCGTCGAATAGGAAATCATGGCAATGCGTGGGTCTATACCAAAGGCTTTGGCAGAATCGGCGGACTGGATTGCAATTTCGGCCAGCTGTTCTGCATCAGGGTCCGGATTAATCGCACAGTCACCATACACATAGACTTCATCTGGCAATAGCATAAAGAATACGGAAGATACCAGAGAATAATCCGGAGCAGTCTTGATCAGCTGGAAGGCAGGGCGCACCGTATTTGCGGTGGTATGTACTGCGCCCGACACCAAACCGTCAACCTGATCCAGCGCCAGCATCATGGTGCCAAGTACTACCGTATCTTGCAGTTGTTCACGGGCTTGCAGTTCGTTGAGCTTGCCTTTACGCAGTTCGACCATCTTGTCGATGTAATTTTCATGTACCAGATCTGGGTCAAGAATTTCCAGATCTTCAGGCAATTCAATGCCGCGAGCTTTGGCTACTTCTAGCACAGCTTCAGGCTTGGCCAGCAAAATACATTGTGCAATGCCACGAGACTGACAGATCGCTGCTGCTTGTACAGTGCGCGGTTCATCACCCTCTGGCAGTACAATACGTTTTTTCGCGGCAATCGATTTTTGTACCAGTTCATGACGGAAAGCGGAAGGTGACAGACGTGGTTTATAAGAACCATTTAATATTTGATTCAGCCATTCCGGATTGATATGGCTTGAAACAAAACGCGTCACCTGATCTGCACGTTCGGTATCATCTACCGGAATTTCATTGCTGAGATTTGCCAGTTTTTGTGCGGTTTCAAAAGTGCTAAGTGGCGTATGTAAAATCGGTAAACCTTGCTTGATAGCAGCTTGACAGAATTCCAGTACATGATCATTTGGTTGTTGATGTTCAGTCAGCACCAGACCGGCCAAAGGAATCCCGTTACTGCTAGCCAGACTACTTGCCAGTAACACATCAATTCGGTCAGATGCACTGATGATCAGTTCACCCGCTACAAACTTATGCAATTCATGTTCAATATTGGCTGAAATCAGGCTGCTGTGTTGTACACGGCGCTGCTTGGCTTCGCCTTCATTAATCCAGTAAGCAGAAATATGGGCAGCCAGATCAGACATGCGTGGCACACTTAAGGTTTTACTGAAAGGCACCAAGCCAATCACTGGCAATTTTTCAGAACCAATATGCGGATGCGTCTGCCGAATGGCGGTGATAAATTCGGCGGTTTCAGCTTTAAGGCGTAAATCTGGATTCAGCGTGACAGGAATCTGCGCAGATTCTTCAGGCAGGCCTTTGGTGCGCATTAACATGATACCTGCCAGACGGGTAGAGCTAGCGCCACCAAAATTACGCAGCTGATGTTCAACTTTGTCTGCGGTTTGGCTTGGCTGTTGAATATTGGCATTGCTGACCACAATAACTTTGGCATCCAGTGCTTGTGCCAGTGAAGCATTCAAATCATCGGCAAAACTGTCCTGAGTATTTGGCAGCAGACCTTCGACAATAATCAGGTCATGCTGTTTGGCGATTTGACGATGCAGACGTACCGCTTCTTCAAGCAATTCATCCTGTTCACCCAGATTGATCTGCTGCAAGACTTTGCTATAACGGATGGGTTCAACAGTTTCACTTTGAGAAATATGACGATACAAAGCCGTGGTTCGGTCTTCGATTTCATTCAATTCCTGGGCAAAAGGTTTCAGGAAACCAGCTTTTACCCCTTGGCATTCCAGTGCATAAATCAGGCCCAAACATGCAGAAGTTAAGCCTACGCCTTCCCCAGTGGGAACCAATAAAATTGTTTTCATAAGTTATGTCAGTCGCAGAATAATAAAAATCAGTTAAAAAGTGGCTAAGCCTGCTTATGCAGGCGTTACCTCAGCTTTAGACTTTTTTGCAGTATTGCGCTCCCCCTCAAGTTCAACCACACTTTGAACTTCTTGTGCGATACGGCCTTCTTCATCTGTTGGCACTACCCAGATTTGTGGGCCTGTACCTGAATCGATCCGACCTTCAGTACCGCGTTTCAATTCATTGTTGGCGTTTTTATCCAGATTGAAGCCGAAGTGGGGCAGGTAAGTCATGGTCTTTTCGCGGATATAGGCTGAATTTTCGCCAATACCGCCAGTGAAGAACAGACCATTAAGACGTGGCAGACCACAGCTCAACGCTGCCAGAGATTTAGCTAAACGGTAGCAGAATACTTCAATCGCCAGTGCGGCATCTTCATTGCCTTGCTCTGAAGCTTCAATCAGGGTACGCATGTCATTCGACAGGTCAGACAGACCCAAAAGACCACTTTGGCTATTCAGCATCTTGTCAATTTTATAAATGTCCCAACCCAGGTTTTTCGCCAAGAAACTATGCAGGCTTGGATCGACATCACCACTGCGTGTGCCCATAACAATGCCTTCAAGCGGAGTTAAGCCCATTGAAGTATCTACACTTTGCCCATTCCAAACGGCACAGGTCGAGCTACCATTACCTAAATGCGCAGTTAACCAGCCACCTTGTTTGAAACTACCTGCCAGTTCAGAACCACGTTCTGAAACATAGGCATGACTAGTCCCGTGGAAGCCATAGCGACGCACACCATGAGCAGTATATAAAAATTTCGGCAGGGCATAACGATAAGCATGCGCTGGCATGGTTTGATGGAAGGCAGTATCAAATACTGCAACTTGTGGTAATTCCGGGAATAAGCGTTTGGTTGCTTCAATACCAATTAAGTGTGCCGGATTGTGTAATGGCGCAAGCGGCGTTGCTTCACGAATTTTTTCAATAATCTCGTCATTGATCAGTTCAGCCTTGGTCAGGCTGCCACCATGTACGACACGGTGACCGATCGCGTCCGGACGGTAATTGGCCAGACGTTCAAGACCCACTTCAAGTGCTTTTTTGTGGTCAGCAAATGGAATATGGATATCGACCGGCTCATTGCCAACCGTCACACCTTTAATGCGAGCATTCTCTGTGCCTAAGTTCTCAGCTAAACCATGAATACGGAAATTCTGCTCCTCAAGAAGTAATGCAAACTTGATTGAAGAAGAGCCACAATTAATAACTAATACTGATTTAGACACGATTGATTACCCAATTTTTAATTAAAATTCTCGTCCATTTGCTTGACCCAATTGCGGACAATGAAGCAGCAATCCAGATCAATGAATATGTTTTAACATTTGTTTTTTTTCTGTCCTAGATAGACTTTAGCAGATTAGACTTAAGCATTATCGACCGATTTAACAATAATAACTAAAATTTATCAGTTCATAGTTTTCATTTATAAATAAAATGATGCTGAAAATATAATCAATAAGAATACTCAATTCTGCTTAAAGTTTATTTTAGAACAGATTGGTTTTTTAGTTTAGCGCCTGAAAAGGCAAATATTGTTTCTACATACAATTCTATAAAGAGATTTATCAATAAAATGACCCGAAGGTTCTGATCCATCTATTTCAGTGTGAATTTATCTGCCCATAAAAAAACGCCTCATAAATGAGGCGGTTTTAAATGAGCGATCTGAATACTTATTGGCGAATCTGACCATCACCAAAGACAATCCATTTCTGCGAAGTCAGGCCTTCAAGTCCGACTGGGCCACGAGCATGGATTTTATCGGTCGAAATCCCGATTTCTGCGCCTAAGCCATATTCAAAACCATCTGCAAAACGAGTAGATGCATTGATCATGACCGAACTTGAATCTACACCCGCCAGAAATTCGCGAGCCAGACTGTAGTTTTCCGTAATGATGGAATCAGTATGATGCGAGCCATATTTGTTGATGTGCTCAATGGCTTCTTCTATACCAGAAACAACTTTGATCGCCAGAATCGGACCCAGATACTCGGTATACCAGTCTTCTTCAGTGGCCGTAATAACTGCATCTCCAAGAATACGCTGGGTTTCCCGGCAACCACGCAGTTCAACTTTTTTCTCTTGGTATAGCTCTGCAATGCGTGGCAAGAATTCTTCAGCGACTTTTTCATCGACCAGCAGGGTTTCCATGGCATTGCATACGCCATAGCGATGGGTTTTGGCATTGAGCGCAATCGGCAAGGCTTTCAACAAGTCCGCTTGAGCTTCCACATAGACATGACAGTTGCCATCTAAATGTTTGATGACCGGTACGCGTGCTTCCTCGGTAATCCGTTCGATCAGGCTCTTGCCACCACGAGGCACAATCACATCCACATATTCGGTCATGGTAATCAACTGGCCCACTGCAGCGCGGTCAGTCGTATTTACCACCTGTACGGCAGCTTCAGGCAAGCCTGCGACTTTCAGGCCATGCTGAATCGCGACTGCAATTGCCTGATTCGATTCCAGAGCTTCTGAGCCGCCACGTAAAATAATCGCATTGCCTGATTTTAGCGCGAGTGATGCCGCTTCCAACGTGACGTTAGGACGTGACTCGTAGATCATGCCGACTACACCCAAAGGTACACACATCTTGCCCAGTTGAATGCCGGATGGGCGATAAGCCATATCACTAATTTCACCGATTGGATCTTTCAGACCAATGACATCTTTTAGGCCCTGTAACATACTTTTAAAGCGTGCGGGGTTGAGTTCTAAGCGATCAAGCAGGGCAGGGTCCAGATTGTTGTTATGCGCCTTGGTCATATCTTTCTGGTTAGCAGCCAAAATAGCAGTTTGGCTATTTTCCAAAGCCGTATAAATAGCGGATAACGCATTATTTTTAGTTTGGGTGGACGCGCGAGCCAAAATGCGAGACGCTTGGCGTGCCTGCTGTCCTACCGTTTGCATGTATTGTTCAATAGACTCTTGCATAGCGGTTTGATCACTTAGAAATTTCATTTCGATATTAACAGCCTGCTGCTGCACAATGAAGCCCATCTGTTAAAAATCATCCGTTTTCGCTGACTTCTAAACATTTTGAAATTGTTTTCTGTTTAAAAGCAGATAAGTGGTCACTGAAGCGGTTGCTTGTGAAAAGCAGCTCTGTATAGAATGAAACACGCGACATTGATGTCATTTATAATTATTAAAGAGCAGGATGCGTGTTCAGGCACACCGGAATGCGCCTGAAATATAAGATCTGTTAAGCATGACTTGCACAATAAAAATAAGGCAAGGACGGAGGAAAAGGAATATGAATTCCATTATCCACATGGACGCCCATGTATTGGAACAACATAGCCACGATGGTTTTTTTGATCTTTATGATAAGCACAGTTTTAAGCAGCCGCCACGTACCACCTGGATGGATGGCTGGAAAATCGAATATATGGCGATCGCCCGTCCGGATACCTTGCATTTAAGACCCATGGTGATTGTTGGGGGAGCTTTCCAGAATTTTAACTCCTACAAATATTGTGTAGAACAGCTTTTTGATGCAGGTCCCATCATTCTGATTGACCTGCCGTCCATGGGGGCCAACCAGCAGATTAGTAATGTCGACACAGGTCTGTCTGCCGGAACACTGGAGCTTGAAGACCTTGCTGCGATGCTAGGGCGCTGGCTGGAACATATGCAGCTGCCGCAAGTGGCAATTTTAGGCATGTCCTTAGGGTCAGTAGTAGCTTCCTGTCTGGCAGATCAGCGTCCTGAACTGGTCGATCGGATGATTCTGATGGGCGTGATGCAGAAAACCCGTAAAAGCTGGCGAATGCTGCTGGAAGAATCCCTACACCTGATGAAAGAACAGCGTATGGATGAATTTGGTCAGGCCGTCATTTTGTACTTGGTGAATCATGCACGTTTGACAGAAACCCGAATGTCACCGACTGCAAAACGTTTGTTCTTTAAACAGATGGCGGAATTTACGGCCACCGAACAGGATCGTTATGATATTAACTGCAACCGTTTATTGCGTCTGACCAATGTCCCGATCCCGCAGTGCAAAGTACTGGTGGCATGTGGGCAATATGACAGTTTTACCTTGCCACATGAAAATGCGAATTTTGCCCTACAATGCCCGGATATGCAGTATGTGCAAATTGCAGGTGCTGATCATGTGCCGCAGTTACAACGTCGTAAAGAAACCATGCATCTGTTTGCAACCTTCTTACGTGATGAACCGGTCGATCAGTTGCCGGGAATTATTCCGTTTAGCCCTGAGCAGATACAGCAGCTTGAACGTCGCGGTGAAGAGCGGATTCAGGTGCAAGATTCACAGCGTTTCCTCAGTCATCGTCATTCTGATCTCATTTTAAAAGCAGAGATCGTGGACATGAATTTCTTCGGAGTATTGCTGGAGTTAGATGCAGAACAGGCTGCGCATGCAACAACTTATCCACGTGATTTGGCCTTGCATCTGGAAGATGAAACAGGGGAATTTCAGATTGAATGCCTAATCTTTGAACAGGATGATACTCAGCTGCGTGCCTTATTCAAACATGGCAGTTTTGAAGTCGCAGAACGCTTATTACGCTTTGTACAAATGCAAAAAGTACTGTCACAAACTGAAGTATTTGATGCGGCAATTTAAAAACATCATCTTTAAAAAACAGCGTACTTAAACGCTGTTTTTTTTCACGGCATGAATCATCCAGACCAGATCACCCAAATGTTCATCCTGTTCATGAGTCGGGTTTTGCTGACGAGGCTCGGCAAAATAACGTTGTGGTTGTTGTACCTCAACCTGGTCAAATCCTGCATCTTGAAAAAAGTGCTGCAGTTCTTGGGGGGATTTAAAATGAAAGGTAAACGCACTGCGAGACATGAATTTAAGCAGGCGGCTACAGCTCCAGATAAAGTTCGCCAGTTTATTTTTCACCGGTTCAGGATAAATATCGCTGAGATAGTGAACTGCCGGGAAATACTGCGCATTTTCTGTAATACCCTGCATCAGAATGCGTAACATATGTTGATCAAAATAATTAATCAGCCCTTCACTAATGATGACCAAGGGCTGGTTTCGGTCAAACATCTGAAAAATACAGTCCAGCTCTTCACTAAAAATATCGGCAGTCAGGACTTCAGGGGCATGCTTATCAATCTGCTGTAAAGCCTGCGTCTTGATCTCGGCCATATCGGGCAGATCCAGTTCACGATAATTAATCTCGGGAAATTTCTGTCTGAAATTCCAGCTGCGTGGAGATAGTCCGCAGGCAATTTCAAGAACCTGAAGTTGTGGGTGTTGCTCAATTAGTTGACACAGATGCTCATCAATCATCTGATGGCGCTGCTTAAGTGTAGTCCGCATGCTACCGCCGACATGACGTTCTGCCCAGGATTCAAGTGGATGAAGCAGTTTGGCCAGAAACTTGCCTTTGGATGTAGCAAAGGCTGGATGTGAGATTCCCATTTGATACCAGATATAGCCGGTATAGTGCGCCGTAAAAGAAATATGGCGATGTTGCGAAAGTGAGTCTGTCATATTTGTTCTGACCTTATTGTTATTTTTAAGTTGATTAAATAATAGTGTGACCTTTTCATTACTATAATTAAAAAGGAACACCTTGTCGTGTCCCTTTTTTATATTAGATCTCTTGCGAAAGTAAAAAATTGTTTATACTAGCCCCATGAAATATGAAAATTTAACTCGATTTAATGATGGGGAATTTAAACGACTCGTTGGAGTTCCTCGTCCATTATTCTTAAAAATGGTATCGGTGTTACAACACGCTGAACTTGCCAAGAAAAAATCTGGAAGACCTCATTCGTTGTGTTTAGAGGATCAATTGTTGTTAACTTTAAATTACTTACGCTGTTATAGAACTCAAATTGAGTTATCCGCTGACTATAACCTAGCTGAAAGCAATGTGAATCGTACTATTCATAAAGTTGAAAATGCTCTGATTCAATCACGGATTTTCGCATTGCCTAAAAGGAATCAAAAGTTTAGTGAGGGGGATTATGTGATCGTTGATGTCACTGAGTCACAGATTGAGCATCCCAAAAAAACAAAGAAAATTCTATAGTGGTAAAAAGAAGAAACATACGCTAAAAACACAGGTCATTTTTAACCCAAGACTAAAGCAAATTGTAAGTATACAGGTCGAAAGTGGCAGAAAACATGATCTGACGATTGCGCGTAAGTATTTTAAGGAGATGATCATTTATCCTTGTATTATGGCAGATTTAGCCTATAAAGGATTTCATCAGATTAAGAGTAAGTTACTCATTCCAATCAAGAAACCTAAGAATTTATCATTACCCAAAATAGCAAAACAGATCAACCAAGAAATCAGTCGGCGTAGGATCACAATTGAACATATCAACGGCAAACTTAAATATTTTCGGATATTAACAGAACGCTATAGAAATAGACGGAAACGATTTGGTCTAAGAATGAATTTAATTGCTGGAATGGTGAACTGGACGCTCTTAAATTAACTTTCGCAAGAGATCTATTGATTGGATTTAAAAAGTTTTAGCTGGATTGCTGTTTAAATGCCAGTATTTCATTACGGATCTCGCGCCATTCTTCACCCAGATCCAGTTCATCACCAATCTGGATGTTCGGGATGTTGCCGCGCATGCGTTCCAGGCGTTGCTGGTTCGGGAGGGGCAGATCTTCAATTCCTTCCAGTGCAATACATTGTGCTGCACGATCATTGCAGACCAGACCCATATCACAACCAGCTTTGAGTGCGGCCTGAATTCGGACATCGGCACCGCCTGCGACACATGCGGCCTGCATGCTTAAATCATCCGAGAACAAGACGCCGTCAAAGCCCAGCTCCTGACGTAAAACTTTCTGAATCCAGAATTCTGAGAATCCGGCTGGATTGGGATCCACCTGGCTATAGATGACATGAGCCGGCATTAAAGCATCCAGCTGTGGTTGTAACTGGATAAAGGTCTGCATGTCTTTTTGCTGGATCTCTGCATAGGAGCGCGTATCAATTGCTGCAGCAACATGTGAATCTGCTTTGACTGAGCCATGACCTGGGAAATGTTTACCAGTTGAAGCCATGCCGGCACGTTTCATGCCGTGCAGAAATGCACCAGCCAGCGGAATAATATCCTGAATATTTTGCGCGAAACTGCGATCGCCGATCACATCACTGATGTCATTCAAGTCCAGTACCGGTGCAAAGCTGAAATCAATGCCGACAGCCAACACTTCAGTCGCCATCAGCCAGCCGCATTTTTCAGCCAGTTCTAGGGCGCGTTGTGGATCGCTCGTATAAAGTTCGCCAAATTTTCCCATGGCAGGCAGTAGGGTAAAGCCTTGTCTTAAACGCTGAACACGACCGCCTTCCTGATCGACCGCAATTAAAATATCAGGACGCACCTGACGCATATGATCGGTCAAAGCACGGACTTGGGCCGGAGATTCGATATTGCGACCAAATAAAATCACTCCACCGACTTGCGGCGCACTTAATAGTTCAATATCTTCTTGAGTGAGGGTTGTGCCTGCGATGTCGAGCATCAATGCGCCAATCATATGCGGAATCCGTTTTAGAGTTTTTCGGAGAAAACAATACCTGAATTCTGCAATGATTTGCTACACTTTGTCAGCACAGAATATGATAAAACTACACGACATAAACATATTAAGTTGTTTAAGATGCTGAATACGTTAAATTCTGGTCGAAAAGCAACACGGTCACATTGGTCTCTAGGCCAAGGAAGTACGAATTATTTATGAAATTTCAAACTATAGCTTGCGCAGTTGCGATTGCGACAGGTGGATTCTTTTTTACCCATGTAGTGAATGATGCGATTGCGGCCAATAGTAATGAAGTGGTCAGTAAAGCAATTCAGCCATCTCAAGAGCAGGCGCTGGTGTCACGTCAGCTGGCAACCCTGGTTGACCGTCAGCATTATTTAAATATGCGTCTGGATGCCCAGACTTCGCAGCGTATTTTTGATTTCTATATTGATAATCTTGATCCGGAACACAGTCTGTTTCTGGCCCCAGAAGTTGAAAACTATAAGAAACGCTATGGTGCCAATTTTGGTGCCAATCTGAAAGCCGGCAACTTGTCTGGTCCTTATGAAATGCATGCGCAATATCAACAGCGCTTGCACCAGTTCTACACCTATATGTTGAATGAGCTGAAAAAACCGCAGAATCTGAATCAGCCAAATGTTTATATCGAAACGGATCGTGAGAAAGCGCCATTCTTTAAAACTGAGGCTGAACAGCGTGCGCACTGGTCAAAAATGCTGGTGTCTCAGCTGATCAATCTGACCATCAGTAAAGAAGAGGAATTGGCCAAGCAGAAAGCGCTGAAAGCCAATCCGGAATTGGCCAATGGACAAGACCTGACTGGTCCTGAAGATCTAACGCCTGCGCAAACCTTGACCAAGCGTTATACCCGTCAACTGGAACGTCTCAGCCGCGTCAAAAGTGATGATGTGCTCGACAAGACACTGAACGCGATGATGCTGACTTATGATCCCCACAGTAATTACTTCCCGCCTGTGGATGCGATGGAGCTGAATCGTCAGACCACTTTACAGCTGGAAGGCGTCGGCGTATCGATTCGTCCGGAGCGTGGCAATGAAGATTATACCAAGATTGAAACCATCGTTGAAGGTGGTCCGGCCAGCAAATCCGGTCAAGTTAAATCAGGTGATCGTATCATTGGTGTAGCCCAAGACGGCGAGCAAATGGTCGATGTCATTGGCTGGCCAAGTAATGAAATTGTCGGTCTGATTCGTGGTAAACGTGGCACGAAAGTCACTCTACGCTTGCTCGGTGCGGGTGCTGCCATGGGGCAGGCACGTAATGTGACCATTACCCGTGACGTGATTCAGGAAGAAGATGCCGGTGTGCGTACACGTGTGGTCGACATTCAACGCGATGGCAAGAAATATCAATATGGTGTGATCGAAATTCCATCGTTCTACCTGAACTATCGCGCACGCCGTGCTGGTACCGATTATCGCTCGGTATCTGAAGATACCAACAAGGCCTTGAAAGAGCTGGCAGCGAAGAATGTTGCTGGGATTATTATCGATTTACGGAATAACCCAGGTGGTTCACTGGAAGAAGTGGCACGTATGTTGGGGCAGGTGATCAAGTCTGGCCCAGTGGTGCAGATCCGTGATGGCAATGGTAATGTCAGCGTCTTTGAAGATGATGATGGCGGTGCACAAACTTATGCAGGTCCACTGGCAGTGATGGTGAATCTGGCCTCTGCATCGGCCAGTGAAATTTACTCTGCTGCGATTCAGGATTATGAACGCGGGATTGTGATTGGCAGTACCACCACCGGTAAAGGTACAGCACAGGTGCAACTGGATAGTCTGGCGCATGGTCAGGCGACATTGACGCAGCGTAAATTCTACCGTGTGACCGGTGGCAGTACCCAGAATAAAGGGGTCGTTCCAGACATTAAACTGGTCGATATTTATAACGAAGAGTTTGGTGAGCGTAAGGCTAAAAATGCCTTGCAGTGGGATACCATTCCAACGGCACCATTTAAACGTGAAGGGGCTGTACAGAAATACGTCCCTGAATTGGCCAAACTTTCTCAGCAACGGGTCACACTGGATTCTCAGTTCAAGTATTTAGAACAGCGTAAAGCCGTGATGAAGAAAGCCGAAGAAGAGAAACGTCAGGTACTGGACTTGCAACAGCGTAAAGCTGAGTTGATTGCCATGGAGCAAAAAACGCTGGACGCAGAAAACACTCGTCGTGCTGCAACAGGTCTGAAACCTTATCCAAACTGGGAAAGTTATCAGGCTTCACTGGATGCCTTGATTGAAACGCGTGCCAAGATGAAGGCCAAAGAACGTCCGGCTCTGCCTGAAGAAGAAGCGTTTGTGATTGAAGCGGCAAATGTGTTACTGGACTATGCCAAATTACAAGCAAAACCCTAAGTTTTAGCCTCATTGGTCGTTGATAAAAGTAGCCTGTTTCGACAGGCTATTTTTTTATTTTGCAAATCTGCACGAAAGAACAAATAAAATTTTGCTATGAAGTGCCATCTGTCTAAATAAAAAGAAAAAAATTGTGATGGTGATCGAATAAATGAGCTAAAAAAATGAAGCTAAATATTTGCTTAAATTTGAAACACTTCTAATATATAAGTTGTATTTTATTTTTCTGTTGAGTCTTATTTTTGAGGCAATTCTCAACTTCAAAAGAAAGAAATATAAATTCTAAATTTTAGTTAAGACTGATGTTGTTGCAGACCAATTGGCTTGCATAGATGGTCAGTCTTGAGATTTTACTGAGCTCAAATTTGACCGGGTGAAAATGGAAATATCAGTGCAGAGCATAATAAAAATGATCACCGCTGGGGAACATTTTATATGATTGACATTCAGCATGATATTGGTCTGGTCATCAGCTCCGTTCTTTCTGCATTGGTCGCTTGCTCTCTCATCGCACGGATTAAAAAAATTGCTTCAGGCGCTTCACAGCCAAACTTTAAAATCTTCAGTTTAATGCTAACCGCCATACTATTGGGCCTACTCATCTGGTTGATCCATTTTATCGGGCTGACAGCAGGTTTTGTGCTGAATAAATACGAGCTGGATTGGGGGGCGCTGCTTCTATCTGTTCTGGTGATATGTATTGCCGCTATGTTTACCCTCTGGTTAAGTACCAGAAGTACCTGGTCATTTTTCCGGGCAGTTCTCGTAGCAGGTGTGATCGCACTCGGCATCTTTGGCATGCACTCTATTAGCATGATGTCATTCAATTTTACTGCTGCCCATGTGCAACAGTCACCGGAATTAGTTCAGGCACATGATCAGCTATTTCTGGCCATGATACTGATGAGTGGATTGCTGCTGGTGACGCTGATGTGTATCGTCGTATCCGAACTGCGTGTGGGATTACGCAACCGTCAGCTTGCATGGGCCAATCAACAAATTGAAAATCAGACCATTCAGGACAATCTGACCAAATTACCTAACCGTTTGTATCTGGCTGAATATGCAAATCTGCTGTTTTCAGGTCAGTCCGAACAGCAGCATGAAATTGCTTTTTTATATATCGATCTGGATCGTTTTAAAGCAGTCAATGATGTGTTTGGCCATCTGGTCGGTGATCAGTTGCTGATTCAATTGACCACGCGGATTCATCTGTTATTAGGCCATCATTCCAAGCTGCTCAGAATTGGTGGGGATGAATTTCTGCTGGTACTGGAAAACACATCTGTCGCCAAAGCTGCAAAAATGTCAGAACAGATTCTTGAACTAATTCAGGAAAGTTTCCTGATTGAAGGCAAGAGTATTCATATCTCGGGGAGTATTGGCATTGCCATGTATCCGGAACACGGCAAGAATTTACAGGATCTGCTGGTCAATGCTGATGCCGCCATGCTGAGTTCCAAGTATCAGGGGCGCAATACCTATTCAGTCTTTAATTATTCTACCGACCAGGATGAAAGCAAGAGCCAGAGTACCCTGATTAATGACCTATATAAAGCCGTGGAAGAGCAGCAGTTTGTGCTGTTTTATCAGCCCAAGTTTCGGACCAAAGACCGTAGCTTGTGTGGGGTAGAGGCATTAATTCGCTGGAACCATCCCCAGTTTGGTTTGCTCGGCCCGAATCTGTTTATCAATGCGGCTGAAAAAACTGGATTGATTATTCAAATGGGCTATTGGGCATTGGAACTGGCTTGTCAGCAGATTCAAAAATGGCAACGGACACATACTGAATTTTTCCCTATCGCGGTCAATTTGTCTGCGGTACAATTTGAACATAAGCATCTGTTTAGTACTTTAGAAAAGTTATTTGCACAATATAAAATCAGTCCTCAGCATTTAATGATCGAGATTACTGAATCGACTGCCATGCATCATATTGATGTGAGTATGCGCAGCTTTAAGCGCTTAAGACAAATGGGCATCCGTCTAGCCATTGATGATTTTGGTACAGGGCATTCCAGTTTTCTCTATTTAAAGAATTTCGCCGTAGATGAGTTAAAAATTGACCGGGAATTTATCAAAAATCTGGCAGTCGGCTCCAAAGAAGAAATGATTCTGGAAAGCATTATTCAGCTGGCCATAAAACTGGGCTTGGTGGTGACCGCCGAAGGTGTTGAAACAGAAGCGCAAGCAGAAATTTTAACCCGGCTCGGTTGTGAACAGTTACAAGGCTTTTTGCTGGGCTTGCCGGGAGATGAACAACGACTAGAAAACTTACAATTCCATGAATAGCGCTCTAATTCATTGAGCGTCAGGATAGATAGACAACATGGCTCACGGAACTCCACCCTGAAACTCTGCTACAATATCGCCAATTTTTTTCATATTGATCGAATTTGATCTCGAATGCTGTGCATTGAGCAGTAGGTGTATTTCATGAGCTTTAAGCAAGAACTGGCGGCACAAGTCGCCCAGCGACGTACGTTCGCTATTATTTCCCACCCCGATGCCGGTAAAACCACCATGACAGAAAAATTGCTGTTATGGGGTCAGGCTATTCAGGTGGCCGGGATGGTAAAAAGCCGTAAATCTGACCGGGCCGCAACATCTGACTGGATGGAAATGGAAAAAGAGCGTGGTATCTCGATTACCACCTCGGTGATGCAATTTCCTTTTAAAGACAAGATGATCAATCTTCTGGACACCCCGGGACATGAAGACTTCTCGGAAGATACCTACCGTACCCTAACCGCGGTAGACTCGGCGCTGATGGTGATTGATGGTGCAAAAGGTGTCGAAGACCGAACCATTAAATTGATGGAAGTGTGTCGTATGCGCGATACCCCGATCATCTCATTCGTCAACAAAATGGACCGTGAAATCCGTGAACCGCTTGAGCTTCTGGATGAAATCGAAAACGTTCTGAAAATTAAATGTGTTCCGATCACCTGGCCGCTCGGTACTGGCCGTGATTTTGCCGGTGTATTCAATTTAATCGAAGAAAAATTCTACGTGTATAAAGCCGGTTTCGGTTCAGTCATTACCGAGATCGAAGTGCGAGATGGTTATGACTATCCTGATCTTCGTGAGAAAGTGGGTGAACTGGCTTGGGCGGCATTTGAAGAATCGCTGGAACTGGTACAAATGGCCAATGAGCCATTGGATCGTGAAGAATTTCTGGCAGGCCGTCAAACGCCTGTGTTGTTCGGTACAGCCTTGGGTAACTTTGGTGTCGACCATGTTCTGGATGCCTTCAGTCAATATGCACCATCTCCTAAAGCCCATCCGACCCAAGATCGTGTTGTAGAAGCGGATGAAGAAGGCTTTACCGGTTTTGTCTTCAAGATTCAGGCCAATATGGATCCGAAACACCGTGACCGTATTGCCTTCATGCGGATCTGTTCAGGCAAGTATGAAAAAGGCTTGAAGATGAAGCATGTACGTTTGGATAAAGATGTGCGCATCAGCGATGCCTTAACTTTCTTGGCCGGTGATCGTCAGCATCTGGAAGAAGCTTGGCCGGGTGATATTATTGGTCTGCATAACCATGGCACCATCCAGATTGGCGATACATTTACCTCGGGTGAGAAACTTCAGTTCACCGGTATTCCACACTTTGCGCCTGAAATGTTCCGTCGTGTCCGCTTGAAGGATCCATTAAAATCCAAGCAGCTGCAAAAAGGTCTGAAAGAGCTTTCAGAAGAAGGGGCAACCCAGGTATTCATGCCGCAGAATAACAACGATCTGATCGTTGGTGCTGTAGGTGTGCTACAATTTGAAGTGGTGGCTTACCGTCTGAAAGAAGAATACAAAGTTGATTGTGTTTACGAACCGGTCAGCATCAACACAGTACGTTGGGTGTCTTGCGATGATGAGAAGAAATTCAACGAATTCAAGAAAAAAGCTCATGACCAGTTGTCTGTCGATGGTGGTGGTCATTTGACATATCTCGCACCAAGCCGCGTGAATTTGCAGCTGATGCAAGAACGTTATCCGGACATCGTGTTCCACAATACGCGTGAACACTAAACTTTAACGTTCCGCAGCTAAAGTTTAAAAATATCAAACAGCTTCTCCGGAAGCTGTTTTATTTTATGCTACATTTAAGCAATTAATAACTCGATAGATATAGCAAAGAGAATGAAGCTCAGCAAGGAAGTCGTCCTCGGTTCTGTGATTGGTTTAAGTCTTGTCCTGAGTGGCTGTGATCAAAGCGAAAAAGAGCCTGTTAATACTCCGCAAAATGAGAAAATGACCGCAGCTCAGCAGACCGCAGATGTTTTGCCTTATCTGAATATTCAAGAGCAGCCGGCTAAAATTGCCTTGCCATTTTGTGAAAATAAAAACTGTATCAATCTGGATATTCAGACCTTGCATACGGTTGATCCATGGATGAACCAATGGATTGGAAAGCAGCAGGCCAAAGTGATCCAGGATCAAATTGGGTTGAAACAGGACATGAATTTACAGCAGGCGATCAATGCCTATGTAAAAAAATCGGATGCCTGGCAGGCGCAGCTCAATCTGAACAAGGCTTATGAGTTATCGCTATATACCCGCATTCCCTACCAGCGCAATCAATATGTATTGATGCAGATTGGGGTCGATACCAAACAGGAAAATGTCAGCGTGCATGAGCGCTATTATTTTTTTGTGGCTGATCGTCGCCAGCAGAAAATGCTGACTCCACTGGATATTATTGATCCTAAGCAACAGTTATTAATGGATCAGATTATTCAACAAGCTTATGAGACATGGCTCAAAGAAAACGATCAGCAAGTGCAGCAGAAAGCACCGAAAAAACTGTATTGGGGACAGGCTGACTGGTTCTTTGATCAGGAAGGCATTGGTCTGCATTTTCGCAGCCATGAAATTAGCAAAGATGCCAAACAACTGGATATTTATTTAACAAAACAACAAACACAACAGGTCTTGAAAGCTGATATCTATCAGCATATGTTTTAAAGCTCATGATCCTGCGAGATTACAGGTTCCAAAAAGGTGAATGAATGCCAAAATACAAGAATATCTTTTGTCTATCGATACTGGCATCAGCGATCTTGCTGAGTGCGTGCCAGCCGAAGAGTAATGAGCCGGAAGAATCAAGTGCTTCCGAGGTGCTACAAGCCGAAGCTGAAGCACTTAAACTCAGCGGCGATACCGAAAAGCTCAAGCTGGCGATTCCAGAATGTGAAGACAAAAGCTGTCCGGAAATCTCGATCGAACGTCTGAACAGTAATCAGAGCTTTATTGATGAATGGATCGACCAGCAGATTCTGCAACAGTTGAAAAATATCCTGTCTCTTGATGCGATTGAACCGGCAAAAGTGAGCGCTGCCAGCGAAGCGGACGTTGCCGCCTCTGAACCCAAAGCTGCTTTAGCAACAGTGGTGACACCAAAACAGCAGCTTGAGCAGCAAACTCAACCTTATATGCAGACTTTCTTGAATCTGGATAAAGAGCTCAAGGCCCTGAGTGCCAGTCATAGTATTAGCCTGATGATTAAGCCCAAGATTCTGCATTCGGGTGATCCTCTAGCGACAGTAGTTTTGAACAGCAGTTATTATCTGGGAGGCGCACACGGGGCATCTGCACAGACTTATTATAATTTTGATCTGGAACAGAAAAAGCTGATCAAGCTGGATGACATTATTGCGGTCAAACAGAAAGCCCAACTGGAAGCGCGTGCTTATGATGCGTTTAAAACCTGGGTGGTAGAGTCCAAGCTGGCCAAAGATGTCGCCGAATATGAACAGGCCTGGAAGTTCAAGCTTACCGATAACTTCTATCTGGGCAAAGACGGCTTGATATTGCAGTATGCCGAATATGAAATTGGGCCATATGTTGTTGGCTTGCCACGTCTGATGATTCCTTATGAGCAGTTACAAGGTGTGCTGAAACCCGAATATCTGCCTCAAACTGAAAAAGCTGCCTCCGAGGCACAGCCAGCATCTGCTGCAAAAGCCAAATGACCTTAAAACTGTTTGATACGCATACCCATTTTGATGTTCCCGATTTTGATCCTGATCGGGAACAGTTGGCGTATGCGGCCAAAGCGGCAGGTGTCGAGCATCTGGTTCTAATTGGTTTTTTACAAAACCGTTTTGCTGATCTGTTAGGAACTCACGACTTTATCAATGACCTGGAAAATGCACCACAAAGTCATTTAGCGCCGGGCTTGCATCCGTTTTATATTGAACAGCATCAGACTGAGCATTTACAGGAGCTGGAACAGCTGCTTAAAAATGAGCATTGTATTGCCATTGGTGAAATCGGTCTGGATACCTTTTTAAAACAGCACAAACAGGCTGAAATTTTTCAGAAGCAAAAAGATTTTTTTGCTGCACAGCTTGAACTGGCACAGCAATTTGATAAGCCGGTTTTGCTGCATATCCGCAAATCGCATGCGGAGGTTTTGCAGATTTTAAAACAGCAGCAGTTTAAACAGGGCGGCATTGCGCATGCCTTTGGTGGTGGGATTGAGGAAGCCAAGGCTTTTATCAAGCTGGGATTCAAACTGGGCATCACCGGGCAAATCACCAATCTAAATGCCAAAAAACTTCATCAAGTGGTGCAGTATGTCGGACCAGAACATTTGGTATTGGAAACTGACTGTCCGGATATGACGCCACTCTGTTGTCAAAGCTCGACCGAGCAACGTACCCGAAATACACCTGCAAATTTACCTTATGTGCTGCAAGGACTGGCAAAGAGCCTGCATATGCACAAAGAGGAACTGGCTGAACAGCTCTGGCAAAATACTCATCAGGCCCTGCATCTGACCATTTAAGTTAATACTCTTAACTCAGTCTTAAATTCCCAGTTCATCATAAATCGAAAAAAAGGTGCATTATGCAATTTCTAAAATGCTTCAGACTTGGCATCATGCCATATACATTCTTTTAGGTGAGATTCACATGGCACAAGGACTTTTGGCGGGTAAGCGCTTCTTGATCGCGGGCATTGCGAGTAAATTATCGATTGCTTTTGGTATTGCTCAAGCATTGCATCGTGAAGGTGCTGAATTGGCTTTTACTTATCCAAATGAAAAGCTGAAAAAGCGGGTAGATGACTTTGCTGAACAGTTTGGTTCGAAACTGGTTTTTCCTTGTGATGTGGCAGTCGATGCTGAAATTGACCATGCATTTGCCGAACTGGCTAAACATTGGGATGGTCTGGACGGCGTAGTGCATTCTATCGGTTTTGCACCGGCACATACGCTAGATGGTGACTTCACCGAGATCACGGATCGTGAAGGCTTTAATATTGCACATGACATCAGTGCTTATAGCTTTATTGCAATGGCACGTGCGGCAAAACCTTTGCTACAAGTCCGTCAAGGTTGTTTGCTGACATTGACCTATCAAGGTTCTGAGCGCGTTATGCCGAACTATAACGTGATGGGTATGGCCAAAGCCTCTTTAGAAGCAGGCGTACGTTATTTGGCGTCTAGCTTGGGTCAGGAAGGTATTCGTGTGAATGCGATCTCTGCGGGTCCAATCCGTACTCTGGCAGCTTCAGGTATTAAATCGTTCCGTAAAATGCTTGACCTGAATGAGAAAGTTGCTCCATTAAAACGTAATGTGACGATTGAAGATGTCGGTAATGCCGCATTATTCCTGTGCTCGCCATGGGCTAACGGAATTACTGGTGAAATTCTGTATGTTGATGCCGGCTTTAACACTGTTGGGATGAGCGCTGATTTGATGGCGGATGCAGAATAAATCTTATAAGTTCTCTCTCCCTCAGGGAGAGAGTTAGAGAGAGGGGTTCTAGAATTTAACTAATTAATTTACCTCTCCCTAACCCTCTCCTAAAAGGCATAGGTATCTACACATCTATGAGATACCTAATGCCATTGTGGCTATCTCATTGAGTTCATCTATTGAATATTCCGAGAGCAGTTGAAGAGTGTTCAGTAAAATCGAAAGCCCTGCCAATAAGGCAGGTGCACTTTCCAACCTACCTCTTTTCTGCTGCCGACCTGAAAGACGGGTGAGAAATACACGAATTTTCTGATGGTGTTCATCTTCAGAACGCTGGATTCGCCAAGTTAAAACACAAGCCATACAGCTAATCAGTAACCGCCTTAAAATGGCTTCAGGTCTGGTCTGAAGCCATGCTTCAATATCATGACCTGCCTGCTTGAGCAGCTTGAAATAGCATTCAATTGTCCAGCGCCAGTAATACCAGGTCGTCATCTCTACCGTAGTAATCTCTGATGGAACATTGCTGATTAGTGACCATCTTGCGACGGTCTTATCCTGATCATCTTTCACTACGGCAACAATTAATCTGGCTTCAATCGCACTCCCTGGCTGGGGAGCAACCCGTTGGCCTGAATCGTCATTTCTCTTCGGTTTTGCTGCACGTGTTATCCGGATAGCAGTTTCTCCCACATGCAACATATGCCGGTTTCCTTTATAGGCAATCGGCTGGACCTGCTGCGTTTCTACTCGTTCTGCGGCTTCTGCAACTTTGCATGTTTTGCCCTGATGCTCAATTCGATGGCCTTCTTTCGCCCGAATCAGCCATTTAAAACCCTGGCTGCTCATTTCCCTTAGGTGGGCAATGGAGTCACCTTCACGATCAATGATATGAACACATGTTTTCTCAATGGGATATTGTTCAATCACTTTGATTTGTTCGGTAAGTGAATCTAGATGAGATTTGCGCCCAGCAGAGTGTTGACTGAATGTGGAATAGCAGCCTGAGGCATCTGATAGTGTCTGCGCCAGTGGCGCAATAGGTAGTCCCGAGGCTGCATCAACCAGCAGACTGCTTTGCAATTCATAGCCTGAATCATATTGATGGGTTCTTTGCAGGCGCTGAATTTTATGATGGTGTTTCACATACTGTAGCTGAGACCAGTCATGAACAATCAATGCATATTGATGCGGTGATGCCTTGATCTGTTCACATGCAAGATGTTCAATTGGCTGGTTTAACTGACTAAAAGAGATTTTGTCATTATTCAGGAATCGCCAGACCGCTTGTGTGGTTGCGAAACTCGACTTTTGGGCAGAAGCCAGGTCTTTGATTGCCGGAGCAAGTGAAGCAAGAGGGTTCATATTGAGCTTTACAAGGCTGTTATAGCGCTTGACAAGACGCTGATCCAGGCCAGAGATGTTAAATTGAAGAGCATGCTCTTCAATTTAACGCAAAGTTCAGGAATTGTGTAGATACCTATGCCTAAAAGGAGAGGGAAAAAAAGAAATAAAAAAGACCGCATAAGCGGTCTTTTTTATATTTGAAGGATAGCGATTAAGCTTGACCATCCACAGCAGCAGCTTGCGCACGTTGCATATTGGCTTCAAATTCAGCATCAAAGTTGATTGGAGTCAATAGCAATTGTGGGAAGCTGCCTTTAGTCACCATATCATTCACTGCTTCACGTAGGAACGGGAACAGGATGTTCGGGCAGTATGCACCCAAGATATATGGAAGACGCTCTTCTTCAACGCCATCGACCAGGAAAATACCGGCTTGAGTTACATCAACGATAAACGCGGTATCACCTTCGTTGGTTGCTTGAACCACGACTTTCAAAGCCACTTCAAAATGAGTTTCATCAATTTTTTCTGCAGAAGAAGAAAGGTTGATGTTTAACTCAGGTTGCCATTGCTTAGTAAAAACTTGCGCCCCAGGAACTTCAAAAGAAATATCTTTGGTATAAATACGCTCTAATGCCAATTGTGGTTGAGCTTGTTGTTCTTCACTCATTTTTTGATCCTTAATATGAAGTGATAATTTTAATAAAAGTTAAGCCAGCAATTCATCAAGCTTGCCTTCACGCTCTAAAGCATAAAGTTGGTCAAAACCACCCATGAACTGATCATTGATAAAAATTTGTGGCACGGTACGGTGATTAGTACGCTGCATCAATTCAAGACGGACTTCTGGTGCTTCTTGAGACAAGTTAATCTCTTTATATGCCACACCTTTACGTTCCAGTAGCTGTTTTGCACGCACGCAATAAGGACACACTGTGGTCGAATAAATAGTAACTTCAGCCATGATCAATCTCCTGTTCGTGGATTATTTGCTTTTCACCAAAGGTAAACCTTGAGCTTTCCAGTTGCTGACGCCGCCATCAAGACGGTAGGCATCGGCATGACCGACCTGCTGTAACGCAGTACCAGCCACCTGTCCAAGGTTACAAATGAACACCAAAGGGCGATCAGATGCTTTCAGCTCTTCAACATGTTTTGTAATCTGGCTATATGGAATATTACGGCTGCCGCTGATATGACCTTCACGAAAGTCTTTGGCATCACGTAAATCAATCAGCATGGCATTTTTTGCTTTGACTAAAATTCCCAGCGATTGCGGAGAAATTTTGCGACCGTTACGTTGACCTTCGATAATGAAGAACAAAACCACTAATACCGCGAGTGTTCCAAATAAGAAGGGGTGATTCCCCATAAACTCGAACCAACGTTCCACAATTCACCTAATTACAATTTTAAAATTGCCAAGAGTATAGCTCATAAATATGGTGATCAAAATCACCGCTTCAAGGGCCAAGGGTTAAGAAAATTAATTTTTTTGCTGTGCTTCAGTGATTTCGTCGATTAAACGTAAATAGCTGTCCAGTCGGCGCGGTAAAATTTCACCTGCGGCAGCAGCCTGACGCAAAGCACATTGTTTTTCATGCTTATGGGTACAGTTACGGAACTGACAATGGCCGAGCAGGTTTTCAATTTCAGGAAAGCCGCTTTGTACCTTATCTAAAGTCAGATGCCACAGGCCAAATTCACGAATTCCCGGAGAGTCAATCAGGGCGGCACCTTCACCAAAACCGATCAAGCGCGTTGATGTCGTAGTGTGCTGACCAAGTGCCGAGTTTTCCGAAATAATATTGGTTTTCTGTGCGGCATCCGGCACGATCGCATTAATCAGCGTGCTTTTACCCACACCAGATTGACCGACGAAAGCCACCGTTTCATTTTCCAGACGATTAGACAGTGCAGTCAGGTCGCCATCGGATTGGGTCTGCATCACTTCATAACCGAGATCTTGATATTCTTGCAGCAGAGTCAGAATCGGATCGTTTTCTTTTAACAAATCGGCTTTATTCATCACCAGCAATGCAGGAATATCGGCATCGGCACAGGCCACCAGATAACGGTCGATCAGGCCCGGCGCTGGCTCAGGCAATGGTGCAAACACGATCACAATCAGTGAAATGTTGGCCGCTACCGGTTTAACCTTGTGATAGCGGTCGGGGCGTGTCAATAAGGATTTTCGGGGATGAATCGCGGTGATAATTCCTAAACCGGTATTCGGATCGGCTTGCCATTTGACCCGGTCACCCGTGACCAATAAATCCAGATTGGTTCGAGTATGACAGCGCCAGACGCTGTCCAGTTCAATCTCTTTCCAGAAAGGTTCAGGCTCACCATCGGCGACCACAGGTTTTTCAGGGTGAATGTCAGGGCGAGACAAAGCTTGCACTTCAAGTTGGCGGCCATAATGTTGCACCACTAAACCTTCAAGATCACTGGAGGTATCGAGATCTTCTTGACGTGTTTTCTGTTGTTTCTGAATGCGGCGCTGTTGTTGCTCTGTCAGACGACGCTTACGTATTAAGGCCATTCATATCCTAAAAAAACCGGGTAAATCAGATGGCAAAAATAGCATGAAGCAGCCCCCGAATGACACCCAAGATGTAATTAATTTGCTACTATAGTTGTTTTTAAACCCAATAAGATTGCACATTTATGAGCAGCACCGCTGATACCCGCCTGATTTGGATTGACCTTGAAATGACAGGTCTAGACACAGACAATGATCAAATTATTGAAATTGCAACAATTGTAACCGATGACAATTTGAATATTTTGGCAGAAGGTCCTGTGCTTGCGGTACATCAGCCTGCACGTCTGTTAAATGCCATGGATGAGTGGAACACTCGCCAGCATGGCCAGTCTGGTCTGATTGAACGTGTACGTCGCAGTAAACTGACCGCTCAGGATGCCGAACAGCAAACTATTGAATTCCTGAAAAAATGGGTCAATCCAAAATCTTCACCGATGTGTGGTAACTCGATCTGTCAGGATCGCCGTTTCTTGCACCGCCTGATGCCTGAACTGGAGCAGTATTTCCATTACCGTAATCTGGATGTATCTTCAGTGAAAGAACTGGCCAAACGCTGGCGCCCGGAAATCATGAGCGGTCTCAAGAAAAATGCCTCGCATCTGGCGATGGATGACATTCGTGATTCGATTGCGGAATTGAAATACTATCGTGAATATTTTTTCATCATGAATAAAGATTAATTCCGATACATGAAAAAGAGGCGAAAGCCTCTTTTTTTATTTTACTGAACTGGATTTTTTCTAGTGTAAAACTGCTCCATGCTTTCAAAGCCTACCCACAAGAGTAATAACACAATCAGATGATTCTGTGTTTCATAACGATCGAAAATAACTAAGCCAAATAATCCTAAAGTCATTAAACGAATGAGAATGCTGAGATAATAATTTTTGTTCTTTTGGCTGATCACAACATAAAAATAAAGCCCGATACAAACAATGTTCAAACCCAAAAGGGTGTTAAATAGCATGACATTCCACTCCTTTTGGCCAAATGACATAGAATTAATTTGTTGATATTTTAATCAATCGCGAGTCGGTTGTCGCTCTCATCCAATCTGAATGTCATTTAAATCGATCAAAAATTTAGTGGCGGTAAAGAAAAGCGGATTTTGCTAAAATGATCCGGTATTTTTATTGCTATAGATGACCTATGACTGACCTGCTTCAAGATGATGAATATGACCGCCGTTTTGCTGGTGTTGCCAAAATTTATGGAGAAGACAGCTTTAACCATTATGAAAAAAGTCATGTGATGGTGATTGGTATCGGTGGTGTCGGTTCATGGGCGGTAGAAGCACTGGCACGTAGCGGTGTGGGCGAGCTGACCTTGGTCGATATGGATGTGGTGGCCGCGTCTAATATTAACCGTCAATTGCCTGCCATGAGTACGACATTAGGTCACGAAAAAATTGAAGTTATGGCCGAGCGTTGCCGTGCAATTAATCCACGGATTAAAATCAATCTAATTGATGATTATCTGACGCCTGAGAATATCAAAGAAATTTTAGCTCCGACACCGGATCTGATTTTAGATTGCATCGATGATGTCAAAGCCAAATTTGCCCTGATGCTACATTGTCGCTTTAACAAGATTCCTTTAATTGTATCGGGCGGGGCAGGTGGCAAACTGGATCCACTGAAAATTCGTGTTGCAGATTTATCTAAAACCGAACAGGACCCGATGCTGGCCAAATTGCGTGCCCAGTTACGTGCTAAAGGCATCTGTAAAAAGCCCAAAGAAAAATTCGGCATTACCTGTGTCTATTCAATTGATAATCCATTCTCCAGTGCCGATGTCTGCGCCAGTGCCGGCTTGCGCTGTGGGGGGTATGGCTCTGCCGTGGTGGTGACTTCGAGCTTTGCCATGGTTGCCGTGGCAGAAGGTTTGAAAAAGCTCGATAGTAAAAGAGCAAAAGCCTGATTTAAAAAATAAAAAGCACAATCTATGTGCTTTTTTTAAACTGGCGTTTGTCCCGTCCTGAAATAAGTTTACACCTTAAGAGACTTATTTTATGGAACATAAACGAGAACAACGAGTTAAACGTACACAACGTGACTATAGCTTTGCCTTTAAAATGATGGTGGTACATGAAGTAGAAAAAGGGCAAATTACTTATAAGCAAGCTCAGGCAAAATATGGTATTCAAGGAAGATCAACTGTGCTGGTATGGTTACGCAAGCACGGACAACAGGACTGGACTTCGAATATGCCGACTTCTTCTAAACGCCAATTGACACCCCAACAACGAATCCGCCAATTAGAAAAGCAGTTAGCCGCAGAAAAGCTTAAAACTGAATTTATTCAGGATGTGATTTATCACATTGATAAAGAATGTGGGACTGATCTTGGAAAAAAGTATACCGAGCACGTTTCAAAGATTGGCAAAGCCAAAGAAGACTAAGCGTTTCACGTTATTGTCAGTGGTTGGGAATCACCCGACAAGCTTATTATCAAGCAGAAAAACGTGCTCAAATGACTGCACAAGCAACTGAACAAATACTTGAGTTGGTTATGGAATATCGCTGTCTCATGCCAAGTATCGGAACACGTAAGCTGTATTGGCTTATTAAAGGCAAATTGTTGCAACGTGGTTTAAAGTGTGGACGGGATCAGTTATTTAAAATATTGAAAGAAAATAACTTATTGATTCGCCCTAAGCGTCGCTATACAAAAACTACGGATAGCAAGCATTGGATGAAGAAGCATCCAAATTTATTAAAGGATTATTCAGCGGTGCAAGCCAATGAAGTCTTTGTTAGTGATATTACCTATGTTGAGAGTGCTGAAGGTGTGCATTATTTATCCTTGGTGACAGATGCTTATACCCGACAGATTAAAGGTTATAAGTTATCGAATGATATGCGTGCAGAGAATGTTGTGCAGGCACTACATATGGCGATGCAGCATGTGACAGATCGGGCAGCCAGGATGATTCACCATTCAGACAGAGGCTCTCAGTATTGCTCTGAGCTATATCAATCGGCATTGCGCCATTATGGGATATGTCCTTCCATGACAGATGGCAAGGACTGTTATCAGAATGCATTAGCAGAGCGAATTAATGGAATATTAAAGCAGGAGTTTTTAACCACGCGATGTCAAACCATGAAGGAGTTAGATCACTTAATTGCGGAATCTATCATGATTTACAATTGTTATAGACCGCATTTAAGTTTAAATATGAACACCCCGAATCAGATGTATGAGCAAACAAAAACCGAGCTAATTGCTTAACTCGGTTTGAAGTGGAATACTGTCAATCTATTTCAGGACAAGACAGTTTAGAATGAAAGGATTCATTCGCAGAACAAAAATAATGTTTTGGAGCAGCTATGTGGTTCTTGCTGGTACTGATTTTGGGGATAGGGGCGTTAGCGATCTGGATGTGGAAACGTCCCGATCCGGTGAAACGTGATCAGGCGAAGGCTGTACAACATGATTTATGGATTGAGCAGATTGATGCTCAACTGAAACATGCAGCACGTTTGAGTTCAGATCCAGAACATCCGAATTATGAACGTGCCTATCAGATTTATCAGGGGCTGGCCCAGCAACAGGAAATTCCACAAGCTTATGTAGGCATGGGCCTGATGCATCTGCAAGGTCTGGGACATGAGCAGAATACCGAAAAGGCGATTAGTTATCTAGAAAAAGCCTTTCGTCTGGGCAGTGATGATGCAGCCTATCATTTGGGGCAGATTCATGAAGGGGAGGCGTATCAACAGGCTGACCCGGAAAAAGCTTTGTATTGGTACCGACATGCGGTAGCACGTGGCAATCTGGATGCCCAGTACCGCATCACTGAACTTTCTTCGACCGAAGACCATCAAAATGAGACCGCTGCAGAGACACAGCGTCTGGCCTTGTTAATACAAAATGCCGGGCAGGGTCATGCCAATTCGCAGTATCAGCTGGCTCAATATTATTTAACAGATTCAGCGACCCAGGATTTAGTGCAAGGAATTCATTATCTGTTTCTGGCGGCGCAACAAGATCATTTGGCTGCCAATCAGCAGATTGCGAACTCTTATGCGCGTGGCCAGATTCTGCCTCAAGACCTGAAGCAATCGCTGCAATTTATTAAACGCTGTATCAGTCTCGGTGACCAGAAAGGTCTCTATGATTATTATGCCGGTGTGCTACAGGGCCGTATCGATACCGACCAGCGTCAGCGCGTGTTCCAGCATTTATTACAGCAGTCCAAAGAACACGCCGATGCACACGCTAAGACCTTAATCGGGCTGGCCTATTTTCATGGCTGGTATGTTGATAAAAATGAAACCATGGCATTTCGTTACTGGGCGGAAGCGGCCAACAGTCAGCATGCGCCTGCCTTATGTATGATTGCTGCGCTGTATTTTGAACAGCACCTGGTGGCCAACGAACCGCAAAAAGCATTTGAGTTATATCAGGCTGCCTATCAGCTTAGTCCTGACGATGTGTCTGCACGGATGGGGCTGGCACTGTGTTATTTAAATGGTGTCGGTACAGTAAAAGACATTGCCAAAGCCACACAAATGATTCAGAACGCGGCACAGCAGTATTGGCAGATTGAAGCTCAATCTGAAGCGGATTTAATTTATAGCGTTGGCCGGTTTTATAGTCTGGTTGAATACCCTTTACCGACACGCGACAAAGCTATCCAGTACCTGAATCAGGCGGTTGCAAAAGGTTCGAAAGAGGCGGCATGGTTCCTGTACCAAGCTCTGTCAGGCATTTATCCTGTGTTTATCAATAATGCAGAGCTGGCCAATCGCTATCTGCATCAGGCTGCGCAATTGGGTCATGCCCAGGCACAAGCAGAATTGGGCTTGAAGTATCTTCAAGGGCAACAGATTGCGCAGGATATTGCCTTAGGCTTGAGCTATCTGCAAAAAGCAGCCGCTCAGCAGAATGGTGTGGCGCTAAATGCTCTGGGTGAATCCTATGAGCAAGGTCAAGGTGTTGAGAGTAATATTGAGCAAGCCGTACAGTATTATCAGCAGGCGGCAGCGCAGGTGAATGCAGATGCCTATAGTCATCTTGGACGTTTATATACCAAAGGCATTGGCGTGGCGCGTGATATCGGGATTGCACGGGACTGGCTGGAAAAAGGCAGTTTGCTCGGACATGAGCGATCGATTGAATTATTGAAAAATGTGAATGCATATTTGCAAATGAAATAAACTGACCCAAATAATATGAACTAAAAAACCGCTGTCTGTCAGCGGTTTTTTATGGATTAAGCTTTGTTAAGGCAATTCACGGATAGGACTACCACCCAATGCCTGCATCAAGGTGACATAGGCATTGTACTGGTTCTGTCGGGTTTGCACCAAAGACAGTCGTGCATTGCGCGTAGTTTCCTGTGCATCCAGCAGGTTCTTTAAAGCGACTGCACCATTACGATAACGCACTTCAGTCAAGCGTTCAGTTCTTTCGGCCAACTCAACATTGCGTTGCTGCAAAGCCACCTGCTTAGTGAGCTCAGTCCGATTCGACAAGGCATTTTCCACATCGGCAAAGGCTTCATACATGGTCTGGCGATACTGGATAATGGCTTTTTCATATTCCAGCTCATTGACTTGTAGATCACGTTTCATGTCATTCCATTGCAGGAAAGGCAAAGTCAGACCAGCACCTAAAGTTGCAACCGGATTTTTCAGGGCATTCGAGAGGGAAGTACTGCTGCCAATACCGGTGGTCAGATTACCGGTCAAACTAATGGATGGATAGTAGCTGGCTTTGTTGGCATCTTTATTGGCTAGTGCCTTACGCAAGCGCAGTTCAGTCGCTCGAAGGTCAGGGCGACGTGACAACAAACTCGCCGGTAAGTCAGCCTGAATACTCGGCAATTGAATATTCGGTAAACGGCTTGGCTCTTGAATCGCGAGCTGTTGAACCGGCATGTGCAGCAATACCGCGAGTCCGGTACGTGTTTCCACACGTTGCTGTTCAATCTGGCTTAAAGTCGCCTGTTGACTTTGAATTGCCTGTTCCGCCTGGGTTAAATCCAGACCGGATACTGCGCCGGCACGATATTGCACCCGCACCAGATCATAGGTTTTTTGCGCGGTCGCCAGATTTTGCTGTACCACACTATAACGTTCATTCAGATAAGCCAGTTGCCAGTACAATTGTGCCGTGGTGCCAATCAGGCTTTGTGCGGTTGCCTGCAAGTCTTCTTCAGAGGCCAGTGCTTCCCAGCGTGCCGCTTCAGTCTGATTGGCCAGTTTGCCAAACAGATCCAGTTCATAGCTTAAACCCGGATAATTAATCCCAAAACTCGATGAACTATCACCATCTTCTAAATCAAAACTTCTACGTGTTGTCAGTCCGGCATCACCGACACGAACGCCTTGCTGACTTTGAGCTTGTCTGGCTTGAATGCGGGCCTGTTGTAAACTGATGCCGGCCACTGCCAGATCGGTATTCTGCGCCAATACTTCATTCACCAAATTATTTAATTGCGGATCTTTAAATAAAGTCCACCATTGATCTGCCAAAATATCGGCATGAATCTGCTGACTAAGCACCTTATTGTTTTGAAAGCTACCCGGCATATTGATCGCAGGCTGTTGATAGGGGGTTTTCACCACTGCGGCACAACCGACCAGCGAGCTTCCCAGCAACAGGGCACTGGCAAGCTTGGTTAAATTCATTTGCATATCAGATTCCTTATTCGCGAGAGAGCGCATCGACTGGATTCAGACGAGCAGCGTTACGTGCCGGGATAAAGCCAAACACAATCCCGATCAGGCTTGAGCAGACAAAGGCCGCTACAATCGAAGTGGTTGAATACGCCATCTGGAAAGTACCGCCGGCAAAATGGGTAATTAATTGGCCAATCCCGAGAGAAAGCAGCACACCCAAAATACCACCCAAGATACAGACCAGAACGGCTTCAATCAGGAATTGCTGCAAAATATCACTTTGACGGGCACCCACCGCCATACGCACACCAATTTCCTGAGTACGTTCGGTTACCGATACCAGCATGATATTCATTACGCCAATCCCGCCGACCACCAGTGAAATTACCGCAATTGCTGAAATCAGCAGAGTCATGGTCGCCGTGGTTTGCTGAATGGTTTCACGAATACTGTCGGCATTCTGGGTAAACACATCCTGCGCGCCATGTCGCTGTACCAGCAGATTCAGAATCGCATTTTCAGCCGCCGCACTTGGGTATTCATCCTTAATCCGCACAATGATGCTGCGAACATTGGATTGACCCAGCATACGGCTCATCACGGTGGAATACGGCAGATAGACATTCAGGCTGTCATTATTGCCCATCATGCCTTTTTGCGCGTCAATCACCCCGATAATCCGGCTCGGTACGCTCCCGAGTAAAATCACCTGACCCACCGGATTGGTGCCATCCTTAAAGAAGGTATTTTTGGTATTGGTGTCAATGACGACATCTTGCGCCTGTTGCATGACACTACTGCGGTCAAAAGGCTGACCGGACTGGAACGTCATGCCACGTACATAGAAGAAATCCTCACTGACGCCGTTGACCGTGGTTGAAGCTTCGATTTCTTTATAACGGCCGGTGACACTGCTATTCACCGATGGGCTAACGCCATCGACATACGGTTGTTCAGCCAGCGCATCGGCATCGGCCGGAATCAGGGTTTTGGACTGTGAAGATCTGGAATTATCCCCAAAGCCTCGACCCTGAAATACGGTAATGGTATTGGTCCCCAGACTGCTGATATTTTCCAGAATCTGCTTTTGTGAGCCATTACCGAGTGCCACCACCGAGACCACCGAAGCAATACCGATAATGATTCCGAGCATGGTCAAGAAAGTCCGCATGCGATGTGCATTCATGGCCAGCAAGGCCATCCGGAAGGCTTCACCCAGACGGTCAACTGCAGAACGCCATGAAGAAATCTTCTTTTGTTCACTGCGGATTAGCGGCTGTTTTTCCAGATGCTCTTCGACTTCAGGAACATTGGGCTGATCAGAAATAATATTGCCGTCCGAGATCTCGATAATCCGCGTCGCATTTTTCGCTACATTATGATCATGCGTGACCAGAATGATGGTATGACCTTTAGCATTCAGTTCACGCAAAATGCGCATCACTTCAATACCGCTGTTCTTGTCCAATGCACCGGTCGGTTCATCGGCCAGAATCACGTCACCGCCATTCATTAACGCACGGGCAATCGAAACACGTTGCTGCTGACCACCAGAGAGCTGGCTCGGACGATTCTGGGTTTTTTCACCCAGACCCAGATCGGTCAGAATCTTGACGGCTCGCGCATGTCGTTCAGATGAATCTGCACCGGCATAAATCGCAGGGACTTCGACATTGCCTGCTGCATTTAAATCGCCCAGCAGATGATAACGCTGAAAAATAAAGCCGAAATATTCACGGCGTAATTGCGCCAGTTCATCCGCTTCCAGTTCCCGGGTTTCACGGCCTTTGACCTTGTAGCTACCCGTGGTCGGTTTGTCCAGACAACCCAGAATGTTCATCAGGGTCGATTTACCGGAACCGGACTGACCGACAATCGCCACCAGTTCACCCGGATAAATCTCCAGATTCACCCCTTTTAAAATCTGGACCGTACTTTCACCCGTAGGGAATTCACGAACCAGATTTTTCACCTCGAGGAGAGGCTGTTGTTGTGAATTCATGCTTACATTCTCATTGGGCCACGGCTATTGCCACCGCGTTTTGCTGCATCATTGGAGGTATCAGAACCATCGGCAATCACCACCTGATCACCACGTTCTAAACCTTTCAGCACTTGCGCAGTCGCGCGGTTATTCAAACCGATTAATACAGGGGTTGGTTTTGCAGTACCATCGGCTTGCAAGACACGAACCATGCCACGTTGTGCTTTACCTTGCTCAATCAATGCAAGTTCTGCTTCAGACAGGTTTAGACGCGCTGGACGTTCACCGGCAGGACGATTGCCTTGAGCCGATTCAGCTTCAGGACGTGATGCCGGACTGCCTTCACCGCGAGAACCCTCACCACGCGCTTCACCACGATTGGCACGTGGCGGACGGTTTGAACCTTGAATGGCCGCAGCAGGAATGGTCAGCACATTTTTGGCTTCATCCAGTACGATATAAACTTGTGCAGTCATATCAATACGTAATTTTCCATCTTCATTCGGTACATCGAACAATGCATTGTAATAAACCGCAGAACTTGACGATGAGCTTGATGTATTGCTATCGGTATTAATTGAATTGGGTGCAGGCTCAACTTGACGCAGTTTGGCGTAAATCTTTTTCTCGTTATTGCCTAAGGTAGTGAAATAAACCGTTTGACCTTCTTCAACTTTCATGACATCTGCTTCAGAAATTTCAGCTTTAATGGTCATGGTGTCCAGTTTTGCCAGTTTCACAATAGTCGGCGCACTCTGGTTGGCGTTTACAGTCTGACCTTCTTCGGTCACAATCGCCACAATCGTGCCATCCATCGGCGCCACAATCTGGGTGTAACCAAGATCTTCTTTGGCAGTCGCCAGCGTCAAACGCGACTGTTCAATCTGTGCATTGATGGCGGTGATATCCGCTTGCGCCGTTTTATAGTTCGCAAATGCCGATTCCAGCTCTGAGCGAGAAGTGGCATCCTGTGCATACATGGCTTTCTGACGGTTGTATTCAGCTTCAACTTTAGCCAAATTCGCCTGTCTTACTGCAAGTTGTGCCATCTGATTTTTAATGCTGGCTTCAGCGGTTTTTAAATCATTTTCCTGACGAACGGAGTCAATCCGCGCAATCAGCTGACCTTGCTTGACCTGATCGCCCAGTTCTACATACATTTTTCTGACCTGACCCGAAACCTGCGCCCCCACGCTGACCATCTTGGTCGCTTCCAGAATACCAGTCGCCAGTACAGAGCTTTCGATATCGCCCTGGGTGACTTCAGCCGTAATATATTGCGGAGGCTGTTCTTTGGGTTTGAGGAAGTACCACCCCGCAGCGATGAGCGCAATGGCAATCACGGCGGCCATAATCAATTTCGTCGGTTTTATTTTTGGCATGATCAATATCGGTTCAAAATCAGAGAATTGTGAACGATTATAAAAGCGAAATTAGGATAAATCGTGTATTTTTTTAAACTAATAGGAATGATTATTATTTTATTTTTCGAATTTTGACAAAGACTTAGTGAAATAGGGGCTTGCCACAGATACTGGAAATCGCCTGTAGTACCAAATGCTCCGGATTTTCATGTCCGAGTCCTTTAATTGAGGCATCAATTCTTAATAATAACCCCGGCCAGGCCAGAAAAGTCTGTGGGCTGAGACGGCGCAAGGCTTGTTGATATAAGCCGACTTTGGTTTTCCAGATCCCGATTTGCAAGGCATTTTGCGGTTGTTCAAACAGCTGCATCAACAGACGCATTTCCTTGCTGAGACTCCATAAAATCAGGCTCATCGGTTCACCTGAAACGACTAGATACTGAAAAATTTTGATCGACTGGGAAAGATTACCTTGTAGCAGGGCATCGCTCAAATCATAGGTGCTATAACGTGACTGATCTTGTAAACATGCATATAAATGATCAACCTGAATGATATCGACTTCAGCAAAGGTATCGCTAACCCGCATCAGGCTGTTCTTTGCTGCAAGCAGGTTGTGCTCATGATGTTGTTCCAGCCATTGCCAGGCATCATTGGCTAAACGAATGCCGAGTTTTTCAGCTTCAATACCCAGAATCTGCTGCCGGTCTTTTGGATAATTGGCCACCAGCGAAACATTCACACCATTGGCATCAATCAGCTGAAAGAAACTGGATTTCAGGCTATTACTATCCTGTTTGGGCATCACCACCAACAGCAGGTTTTGTTCATTATGCTGCAAATAGTTTTTCAGTAACTTGATTGCGCTGGCATCCGGTTTGATATTGCCATGTACTTCAATCGCCAACTGGGTTGAAAACAGCGACAAGCTGTTCAAGGCATTAAAGACGGTTTTCCAGTCGGCGACCGAACTAATGTCATAGCGTTGACGTTCAATGTCCTGCTTTTGCCAGCTGGCCCGAAAGGCATCAATTAAATTCTGTTCCAGCAAAGGCTCTTGACCATGCAAGACCCAAGCACCGCGAGCTTCATCGACACGTTTCAGGGCTTGCAGATAATCAAGTTTCATAAAGAGGTCTTATTGAGCAGGTTGCGCTGAGGTATTTTGTTTGGCTAAGGGTAAGCGGTTCGATGAAATCTGACGCGCGATCTGCTGCGCCACATCATCAATAATGACCTGATTCAGATATTTTTGTTCCTGGTCATCGGTGTTGACCGTTTCAATATCATATTGATACGTACGTGTTGCCACGACAGTGCGTGGTTCAGTGATCGGATTGCCTTGTGCATCTTCAATCCGGAAAGTCACGTTTAAACGTAACAAGGTTTCAACTAGTTTACCGTTCAGTTCCAGACGGCGAGGGGTGTAATCCAGGACACGTAACACATAAGCATTGGGTGCATTACTCAGCTGTACGCCTGCAGCACCGAGGTAAACTGCCAGTTTCTCTTGCAGTTCTTCAGTATTGGGCGGTAAAGACAGGCTCATGACAGAGTAAGCAACAGGGGCGGAGCTCGGATTGGTTCCTTTCAGATGAAAGCCACAGCCGACTAAGCCTGCACTCAGACCACAAGTTAAAACAATTGCTGCTAAATGTTTGCCCAAATGCATGTGTTGCCCTCTATGCTTCCCGAAGGGGAATATTTGAAATCCTGAACTGGATTGTAAAGTCAAAGCCCGTTGGCTGGCAACGGGCTTTGTTTGGGAATTGTGAAATCCTTCAGAAAGTTCCTTCTCCCTCTGGGAGAAGGTTAGGATGAGGGGTTATATATTTACCTCTCCCTAGCCCTCTCCTGAGAGGAGAGGGAACTTAAGGATTTAAACCACCAAATTCACTAATTTATTCGGTACCACAATTTCTTTCTTGGTTGGACCCGTCAAGAATTGCTGAACTTCAGGCAATGCTTTGGCTTGAGCCAAGATGTCATCTTTAGAGGCATCTACAGATACTTCTAACTTGCCACGAAGCTTACCGTTGACTTGAACCACGATGGTTTGCGTATTACGTGTCAGCGCAGATTCATCTACCGCAGGGAATAAAGTTGAATTCAATTCAATCCCAAATTCAGCCAATAAAGTCTGGCTTAAATGCGGTGCAAATGGTGCAAGTAAAGTTAACAGCGTGGTAATCGATTCACGTGCGACAGCAACGTCATTGTCATCTTGAGCTTCAAATTTGTTGTTAGCATTTAAAAGTTCCATCAATGCAGCAATGGCAGTGTTAAATGCATGACGACGTTCAATATCATCACCGACTTTCTGGATGGTTTCATGAGTTTTACGACGTAGGTCTTGTGCAGCCGTAGACAGTGCCGCTTTGTCGATGTTTGATGCACCGTTACCTTTTTCAAGGAAGCCTGTTGCTAAACGCCATACACGTTTCAGGAAGCGGTTTGCACCCTCAACACCGGCGTCAGACCATTCTAGTGATTGATCTGGTGGTGCAGCAAACATCATGAACACACGTGCCGTATCTGCGCCGTACTGGTCAATAATTGATTGCGGGTCGATACCGTTATTTTTCGATTTCGACATTTTTTCCTGACCACCAACCACAACTTCCTGGCCATCTTCTTTATATTTGGCAGAAAGCACACGGCCTTTTTCGTCTTTTTCAAGTTCGATATCCGCCGGGTTAAACCAGGTTTTTTTGCCAGATTCAGCTTCACGATAGAAGGTATCTGCTAGCACCATCCCTTGCGTTAACAAGTTAGTGAATGGTTCATTGCCTTGTACCACGCCTTCATCACGCATCAATTTGTGGAAGAAGCGTGCATAAAGTAAGTGCAGAATCGCGTGTTCAACACCACCGATGTATTGGTTGACAGGTAACCAGGTTTGACCCGCTTCAGGTTTCACCATGCCACCCGTAAAGTCGGGAGATGCATAACGTGCATAGTACCAAGATGATTCCACGAAGGTATCCAGCGTATCTGTTTCACGACGAGCATCGCCACCACAGCTAGGACAAGTCGTTTCATAGAATTCAGGCATTTTGTTCAGCGGGTTACCTGAACCATCTGGAACAACGTCAGTCGGAAGAACCACAGGAAGTTGATCTTCAGGTACTGGCACTTGACCACATGATGGACAGTTAATCATTGGAATTGGACAACCCCAATAACGCTGACGAGATACACCCCAGTCACGTAAACGGAATTGAACTTTAGAAATCGCCAGGCCTGTTGGTTCTAATTTAGCAAGGAATGCATCGTATGCACCTTGGAAATTTAAACCGTCAAATTCACCTGAATTAACCAGTTTGCCTTCTTTCGAGCCGTACCATTCTTGCCATTGAGTTGCATCAAAGTCGCTATCATCAGCGCCTTTGGCATCAATCACTTGCTTGATGGTCAAGCCATATTTATTGGCAAATTCGAAGTCACGTTCATCGTGTGATGGAACCGCCATCACCGCACCTGAACCATAAGACATCAATACATAGTTGGCGATCCAGACCGGAACTTTCTCGCCAGTCACAGGATGCTTCACAGAAAGACCGGTTGCCATGCCTTTCTTCTCGGCAGTCGCAAGATCCGCTTCTGCCACAGAACCCATACGGCATTCTTCAATGAATGCAGCCAATTCTGGGTTTGTTTCAGCCGCTTTCAGCGCCATCGGGTGTTCTGCTGCAACTGCAACATACGTTACGCCCATCAGCGTGTCGGCACGGGTAGTAAATACCGTTAAACCATCTGCATACACGTCAGGATTTGCTGAAGGGAAAGTGATGTCCATCCCTTGTGAGCGGCCAATCCAGTTACGCTGCATGGTCAACACTTGTTGTGGCCAGCCATCTTTAAGCGTGTCTAAATCGTCAAGTAACTCTTGCGCATAATCAGTGATGCGGAAGTAGTACATTGGAATATCACGCTTTTCTACCAATGCACCTGAACGCCAGCCACGACCATTTTCAACCTGTTCGTTGGCAAGAACAGTCTGATCGACCGGATCCCAATTCACGGTTGAAAGCTTACGGTAGATCAAGCCTTTTTTATAAAGCTGAACAAATAGCCATTGTTCCCAACGATAGTATTCAGGGGTACAGGTCGCAAATTCACGATCCCAATCCACTGCAAGACCGAGTTTTTTCAACTGGTCACGCATGTAAGCAATATTTTCAAATGTCCATTTTGCCGGTGCAACCTGGTGTGCAATCGCTGCGTTTTCAGCAGGCAGACCGAAAGCATCCCAACCCATCGGTTGCAGGACAGTTTCACCTTTTAAGCGATGGAAACGGCTGATCACGTCACCAATCGTATAGTTACGCACATGACCCATATGTAGCTTGCCACTTGGGTAAGGGAACATCGAGAGAATATAACGACGTGGACCTTCTACTTTGTCGGCAACTTTAAAGGCTTTGCGATATTCCCAATCCTGTTGGACTTGAGGCTCAATCGCACTAGCTTGATATTCGGAATCAATGTGAGTAGTCATAAACGTATCAGTGAATTACGGTGAAAAAAGTCTGTTGCACAGCATAGCGCAAAATGCACCTAAAAGTGAATTTTGCGCCGGCATTTCCCGAAGAAAAAACACGCTGTTCTATATAGAGGTGTCTTATAAAGCAACTGCACGATTTTTAGATTGCTGCAAGGCTTCGTTGGCTTCACGTTGTTGCTGGTCCTGATTCGCAGGAACTTGAGGGGCTTGTTGCTGTTGTTCTTGAGGTGTGTTCTCGGTTTGAACTTCAGTTTCAGCTGTTCTTGGAGATGCCGGTGCTGAATTTTTCCAGCCATAAGTATCCACTGTGGTGGCTTTTTTCGCAGATTTTGGTGGTGGCGTCTTGGTATAATGCGTGACACCTTTCGCATCGACCCATTTATGATACTGGATCGCGGAAGCGCTGGTGCTACAGATGCTCAAAACAACTGCGCAACTCAAACTGAAGGCGGTTAAAAAAGATATTTTCATTGTTCTTGGGCCTCGGCTTGCTAGGCATGGAATACTGCAATTATTGTAGTGATATTTTCAGTAAAAATGATGGATTTTTATCTGCTTTATTCAAAGCTAACTGCTTAAATAAGCTCAATCTAGCGTATAAGAAATCAGAGACAAATCTTCGTATACAAAATTTATTGATAAACAATTTCCTTTCATTTAATAAAAATTCATTCATTTTTTTTATATAAGACATATTAAAAATTTATAAAATTAAACCATTAACTCTATGAATTTTATTGGATTAGATGAATAGACAAGACAGTCAATGCATGGCTATGAGCTGATATTGCTGTTAAAAACAGCAGATCTAGGCACTAGTAAGTATGGATTGTCTGTTTTTTAAACTTGACTTTAAAGCCTGAAAACACAAGAATGCTGCAATAGTTTTATATGCCTTAGATCGATCACCCTTCGACTAAGTGTCATTTCATGCAGTGGGCGATTTTTCTAGCCGAGAAATTGAACAAAGCTAAGCAAAATATGTTTATCCCAACATGTTTTAGATCCCGTATTGCTCGAACAGTGAAGAGATCAGATTTTTTTCCTATTGCTTTGAAAACTATGAAATTTGTGTGCTATAACAGTGCAGACAGTTAACAAACGAAACACTGCAAATGCCTCCCATTTGTGTAGTGAATAATATTAGGGTGAATCACGTTGGAACTTCTATCTGGTGGTGAAATGCTTGTTCGCGCATTAGCGGACGAAGGCGTTGAACATGTTTTTGGATACCCAGGCGGCGCAGTTCTTCATATTTATGATGCGCTATTTCAACAAGACAGAATCAATCATTATCTCGTACGTCACGAACAGGCTGCTGGTCACATGGCCGATGCTTACTCACGCGTGACAGGCAAGACCGGTGTTGTGCTGGTGACTTCAGGTCCGGGCGCAACCAACACGGTGACCCCAATTGCAACGGCCTATATGGACTCAATCCCGATGGTGATTTTGTCAGGTCAGGTTGCGAGTCATCTGATTGGTGAAGATGCATTTCAGGAAACCGATATGGTCGGTATTTCACGTCCTATCGTGAAACATAGCTTCCAGGTGCGTCATGCCAGCGAAATTCCTGCGATTATCAAGAAAGCCTTCTATATTGCGTCTTCAGGTCGTCCAGGTCCTGTAGTGATTGATATTCCAAAGGATGCGACCAATCCTGCAGAGAAATTTGCTTACGAATACCCAGAAAAAGTGAAGATGCGTTCGTATCAGCCACCGTTCCGTGGTCACTCAGGTCAAATTCGTAAAGCGATTGAAGAACTGATCCATGCTAAACGCCCAGTTATTTACTCAGGCGGTGGTGTGGTTCAAGGCAATGCTTCAGCACAGTTGACAGAGCTTGCGCATCTATTGGGTTATCCAGTGACCAATACCTTGATGGGTCTTGGCGCATTCCCGGGTGATGATGAACAGTTCATCGGTATGTTGGGTATGCACGGTACTTATGAAGCTAACATGACCATGCACAATGCAGATGTAATTCTGTGTGTGGGTGCGCGTTTCGATGACCGTGTGACCAACAATCCTGCAAAATTCTGTCCAAATGCTAAAGTCATTCATATAGATATCGACCCAGCGACAATCTCAAAAACCATTATGGCGCACATTCCAATTGTCGGTGCTGTAGAGCCTGTACTGAATGAGATGTTGAACCAGTTGAAACAGCTTAATGTTTCTAAGCCAAATCCTGAAGCGATTGCGGCATGGTGGAAACAGATCAATGAATGGCGCAAGGTTCATGGTGGTCGTTTTGAAGCAGGTGTTGATGGCGTAATGAAGCCACAACAAGTGGTTCAGGCATTGGACAAAGTGACCAATGGTGAAGCGATCATTACTTCTGACGTCGGTCAGCATCAGATGTTTGGTGCGATGTATTACAAATACAAACGTCCACGTCAATGGATCAACTCAGGTGGTCTAGGCACTATGGGTGTGGGCTTGCCGTATGCAATGGCTGCGAAGCTTGCATACCCGGAACAGCAAGTAGTATGTATCACCGGTGAAGCATCGATTCAGATGTGTATCCAGGAGCTTTCGACCTGTAAGCAATATGGCCTGAATGTAAAAATCCTGTGCTTGAATAACCAGTCTTTAGGCATGGTAAAACAATGGCAAGATATGAACTATGAAGGACGTCATTCAAGTTCTTATGTAGATTCATTGCCTGACTTTGCCAAACTGATGGAAGCTTATGGTCATGTCGGCATTCAGATTAATCATGCCGATGAGCTAGAGTCTAAGCTTGCAGAAGCGATGGCAATTAACGACAAGTGCGTATTTATTAACGTTATGGTAGATCGTACCGAACACGTTTATCCGATGTTGATTGCGGGTCAATCGATGCAGGATATGTGGTTGGCTAAAGGGGAGCGCACGAAATGAGACATATTATCTCTGTACTCGTAGAAAACGAATCAGGCGCGCTTTCTCGTTTAGTGGGTTTGTTCTCACAGCGTGGCTACAACATCGAAACATTGAACGTTGCCCCGACTGAAGATCCAACACTTTCACGTTTGACATTGACCACTTATGGTGATGATCACAAGATTGAGCAAATTACCAAACAGCTTAACAAGCTGGTTGAAGTGGTGAAAGTGGTTGACCTGTCTGAAGGTGCACATATTGAGCGTGAATTGATGCTGATTAAAGTCAAAGCATTGGGTTCATCGCGTGACGAAATCAAACGTACGGCAGATATTTTCCGTGGTCAGATTGTCGATGTAACACCAACGACCTATACCATTCAAATCGCGGGTACCACTGAAAAAGTGGATGCGTTTATTGATGCACTTGCAGAACACACGATTTTAGAAGTGGTTCGTTCAGGTGTATCAGGTATCGCACGCGGCGAAAAAGTACTCACCATCTAAATTTTAAGTATTTCCTCATCTGAATAAGAAGAGGGTATCAGGCAATGTAAATTTAAGGGTCATTGCCTGATTTAACGGACAAACAAGCATTTAAGCGGAGACAGCAATGCAAATTTTTTACGATAAAGACTGTGACTTATCTATCATCCAATCTAAGAAAGTAGCGATCATTGGTTACGGTTCACAAGGCCACGCGCATGCGCTTAACCTGAAAGATTCTGGTGTTGACGTAACTGTAGGTTTACGTGCGAACTCTGCTTCTTGGAAGAAAGCTGAAAATTCAGGTCTTAAAGTTGCTGAAGTTCCTGCTGCTGTAGCACAAGCTGACGTAGTGATGATTTTGACTCCAGATGAGTTCCAATCTCAACTTTACCGTGACGTAATTGAGCCAAACATCAAGCAAGGCGCTACTTTAGCATTTGCTCATGGTTTCTCGATTCTTTATAACCAAGTTGTTCCACGTGCTGACTTAGACGTAATCATGGTTGCACCTAAAGCTCCTGGTCACACCGTACGTTCTGAATACCAACGTGGTTCAGGTGTTCCTGACCTTATCGCGATTCACCAAGATGCTTCTGGTAATGCGCGTAACGTTGCTCTTTCTTACGCTTCAGGCGTAGGTGGCGGCCGTACAGGTATCATCGAAACTTCATTCCGTGAAGAAACTGAAACTGACCTTTTCGGTGAGCAAGCAGTTCTTTGTGGTGGTGCTGTTGAATTGGTTAAAATGGGCTTCGAAACTTTGGTTGAAGCTGGTTATGCACCAGAAATGGCGTATTTCGAATGTCTACACGAACTTAAATTGATCGTTGACTTAATGTTCGAAGGCGGTATCGCGGACATGAACTACTCAGTGTCAAACAACGCTGAATACGGCGAATATGTAACGGGTACTGAAGTAATCAACGAACAGTCTCGTGAAGCAATGCGTAATGCGCTTAAACGTATTCAATCTGGCGAATACGCGAAGATGTTTATTCAAGAAGGTGCGTTGAACTACCCATCTATGACTGCCCGTCGTCGTCAAAATGCTGCTCATGGTATCGAAGTTACTGGTAACAAGTTACGTGCGATGATGCCTTGGATTCAAGCGAACAAAATCGTAGATAAAGAGAAAAACTAATTTCTCGAATCAATTGATTTGAATGCGAAAACCCACTTAATTTGAGTGGGTTTTTTATTTCTATGTTTACGTGGCTCAAAAATGGAAGCACTGCTTCCATTTTTTTCGTATGTCTTAGATTCAAGTGAACAAAACTGTAAATAAGGAAAAGAACTAAAGTTACGTGCCTTGCAAAAAAAACAGGAAAGCAGTTTTTTCCTCTTTTTTTGTAGCTTGTATTCAAGCAGAATAATTCTAATCAAGAATCAAGTTGATTTTTTTAATTTAAAAATATTAATAATGAATAAATAGTTTATCAGAAGAAGGATTTCTTATTTATTAAATATGATTTCTATATAAAGAGTTATTAAGCCTAAATTCTACTAATAATCTTTGTGAAAAATTCAAGTGAAAATATCTAAATTATTTTGAGTCTTTAATTTTTAAAAATTTAAAATTTAAACTGAACTAAATAGTTGAAATGAAATAATTTATTTATTAATTAAGTATTTATAAAGCTTATTTGAATAATAAAGTTATTTATTCGGTTATATTTAAATTAATAACTATATTTAATTTTACTAAGGAAATAATGTGAATAATTTTTTAATAAAATTGCAAAATAAGTTTTTAAATATTTATTTTTATTTAAAAATATACAAGCCATTGTTTTAAATATTTTATTTAGAAAAAATTTAATGGTCAAAATTGAATATAATTATCGCTATGTAGTAAAAATAACGAAAAAAAACGGAATAAATCACATTTTTTTATGCACTGATAAGGAAATTGTAAGACTTTGTGAAAATTATTGTTTTAATAAAATAGATTTTAATAATTTTATTTTAATCAGTAACTTAATGTTTTTATTTTTTTAGTAAAAAATGGTAAGAATAGAGAGAACTCTAAGATGTTCGGATTTGTAATGTTATGTGATTTTATATAAGTATTTATTATATAAATAAAAAAATTAAAAAAAATCTTATTTGAAACAAAAAAAATATATTGTGAATAATAACATTTTTGATTTTTTTTTAAATAATGATAATAGAATTGCCTCAGCGCTTATAACTTAAGTGCTCATAATAATAAAGAGAACTTTAATATAAGCGTAAAACTAATAGATAGACATCTTCTTTAAAAAAAGAAATGGAGAAAGACATGAAAAAAATGACTCAAGCAGCATTGGCAGCATTAGTGATGAGCTTTGGCTGTGGTTCAACATTAGTTTATGCAGATGCAGAAATTGCAGGCAAGCCAGGTCCCAAACCAACAAAACCACATAAGCCAGGAAAGCATGGATGTGGGGATAAATGTGATGGGAAAATTAAAATTAATTTGAAAGTCGATAAACATTGTGATGTAGATATGGGTGATACCGTATTAAACCTTGCTCGTTCTACAGCAGGCGGTGGTGAAGTATGGACGGATTCAACATCATTTAGTGTAGATACCAATTCATTCTTTAGAGTGAATTATGTAGCACCTACACAATTAAATGGTGCTGGAGGTTCTGTTCCAGTAACAGTCGCAACTTTGGCAAATGGTGCAAGTTATTCAACTGGAGATCTATTGGAAACTACTTCAGCTACATTTGATGTTACTGCTACTGTAGCGGGTAGTGATTATCGTGATGCACGTGCCGGTGACTATAGTAACGTATATACTTTTGCAGTAGCATTCTAAAAATTATAAATGACTTAATAGTAGGAGATGTTTAATACATCTCCTATTTTAATATTATTTTTTAATAAAAATATTAAGCTAAAATATGGGATTTTGTTATGAATGGGAAGATTTTAAGCTTTTTTATATTATTTCTTTGTGGTTTTTATGCATCAGCAGGAATAAAATTTACACCTGTCCAGATGAATATAGATGATTTCAAAAAGCAGAAAAGTACAACTGTAAATATTGAAAGTACGGGGATATCTACTTCCAAAATATATGAAATTAATGCATTTAAGTGGGAACAAAATGATAAAGGGGAAGATATTCTAGTAAAGGATGATACATTGTTATTTAACCCAAAAATTTTTGAATTAAAACCAGAGAGTAAACAATTGGTTCGGATAGGTTTTAGTCAATCCCCAGCAAACTTAAAAAAAGAACAAGCATGGCGAATTATTTTTGAAGAAATTACGCCTGTTGTAGATAAATCTAACTTAACTTTTCTATTTAATTTTTCTTTACCATTATTTGCTGGTAAACAAGTATCTCCTAAGCTGGATGTAAATATTCAAAAAACGAGTAATACATCTTATTTAAACATTAATAATGTGGCTGATTCTCATGCAAAGCTTATAGAAATAATTGTTTTAGATCAGAATAATAAAGAAATAGTTAAAAAAAATATAGTTCAATATATTTTAAGTGGTAAAAAGGTTGTGGTTGATCTGGGTGATATTAATGTAAATGGGAAGTTGAAGCTTAAAATAAAATTAGAGGACCAAGCAGAATATCTTGAATTTCCTATTAAAGTATAGTTATTAAATAATAAAAAGTAAAAGGATAATACTATGAGATCCACAAAAGTCCTTCTTATGATTGTATGTGGGATGGGATTGTCAAATATCAATGCAGAAATAATTCAAGGAATAACAAAGCCAGAAAACCCAGAAATACTTATCGTTAATATTTGGGTGAATGGCTTAGATTATAACACGGAAACAGTAACTTTTTTTGAGGGGGATAAGAGGTTTGTTGAATGTAAGGCTTTGGAAAATATTGGAATTCGTGTAGAGAAAACACCTCGGCATACAATTAAGAAGGATTTTTGTCTTATTACTCAACCGGGAATTAAAGTCGAAGATGATTATAGTTTGCAAGCAATAAAAATATTTTTCCCTGTCGATTATTTTGTGGGAACTGACTATGATCTGCAAATAGAAATTCCTGAAAAAGCAAACTTTGGAGGTTTTGTTAATTATAATTTATTTTATAATAGAGATGATGAAGACCAAGATTTTAATACGTTTTCAGAATTTGGCATATTTAAAGATTATTGGTTATTTAAAAATGCTTTTTTATATCGAAAAGAGCCTGATGAGTTTGAAGAAAATTTGTTAAGAGTAAATAGCACTCTAGATATTGAATTTCCAGAAAAGTATTTAAGATTAACTATAGGAGATACTACAAGTACTTATAATTCATTAAATAGTTCTTTTCGTTTCGGAGGATTAAGTTTTGGAACAAATTATACAGATCGACCAGATTTTATCTACTGGAACACTCCTAACTTAACAGGAAGTGCAAGCCTACCTTCAACTGTAGACTTATTCATTAATGGTGTAAGACTTTATAGGGACTCAGTTGCTCCGGGATATTATAACCTTCCAGCTGGAGGTGTTTTAAGTCAAGCTGGGAATGCTCAAATAGTAGTTGAAGATATTTTAGGTAATCGTACTGTAAGAAGTTTTCCTGTTTTTATTAATAGTCGATTACTTAAACCAAAACTAAATGAATATAATATCTCATTCGGTAAGCTGCGTTATAGTTATGATTCTGTAGATGATGATTACCGTGACTTTTTTTCTAAGTTTTATTTCCGTCGTGGTATTAACTCTTTTACTACTTTAGGTGTCGATCTTTTGTATAACCAGGATGTTAGTAATCTTGATTTATTGTGGACGCAAGGTATAAGTAAATATTTTTTAATTGATAGTGCTTTTTCAGCTAGTCAAATTAAAGATGGAGATCAAGGTTATGCTGCTAAAATTAGCCTGACTCGAAATTTAAGAAATTGGTCTGTAGGATTAAATGGTAAGTATTTCTCTGAAGAATACGAATATCTGGGAAATAATTTATATGAATCTAATGTAAAATATTCGGGGATGTTCTATTTTAATTTTTCTAATCTAAAATTTATTGATAATTTGGGTTTCAATTATATATATCAATCTTACTACAATAATAATGGATTATTAAGCGAAGACCGTAAATTTTTTGATATTAGAGCATCTAAGGCTTTAACAAATAATTTATATACTAATTTTGGTTTTTATAAGGACTATAGTGATGAGGATGATCAAGGATTTAATATTGCTCTTTATTATAATTGGGGAGCAAATAAACGAATTTCCCTAGACCATGATACGGCCGATAATGAAACAGCTTTAAGTTTTAGTCGAACCACCTCAACCCAAAATGGTTTCGATTATGTAATAGGCGTAAACCAAGCTGATGATGAACTTCATTACAATGCTTATGGTTTATGGAAAACCAGTGTTGGCAATTTGCAGCTTTCTCATGATGAATATGAGGATCGTCGCAATTCACAGCTTAGTTTTGATGGTGCTTTAGTCTGGCTAGGGAGTAAAGTAGCGCTGACTAAATATGCAGATAATGCGTTTGCACTTGTGCACGTGGATCAGCACCCAGACTTAGATATTTACCGTTCGGCTGGACTGGTGGGGAGTACCAATAAAAATGGTTATATGTTCGTTCATAATCTGATTCCTTATATTCATTATGATATTTCTTTTGATCATAATCAGTTAGGCTTAGATGAAACTTTCGAACAATCTTCAAAAAAAATAATTGGACTTGAACAGCGAGGATATCGGTTAAATTTTCCTGTTCACAAAACTAAGCGTATAGCCCTTAGACTCAAAGATATTAAACAAAATAATTTATCACCAGGCTCTGAAGTGGTAGTAGAAGGCATAACTGCAGAACCTTTTTTTGTGGATAGTCAGGGAATGGTTTATTTATACCTCTTCAAAGCCGGTTCATATAGCCTCAAAGTCCAGACTCAAGGAGGCCAACAGTGCCAAGTTCAGTTCACACTTAATGAAAATCAATTCCAGAACTTAGATAAACAAATGCTAGAAGCAATATGCAGATAGGAGTACAAAAAAATGAAAAAACTCTTCATATTTATAACTACCTTACTAATGAGTGGAATCGCGGCAGCTCAGTATTGTTCTATTGATGGATTTACTGATTCAGAATTGCGTCTGGCAAGTTATCAACGTAGCCAAGCTGCAACCTCTTTTAATGTTTCTTGTGATAAAGGTTACTCTATCTTATTCAGTAGCCAAAACTTGATAAATCCGGATGGTACAAGTTATGTATCGAATGGTCCTTATAAATTACGAACCAAATTAAATTTAAGTGGGGCTAACAGTAATCTATGGGGGGTAAAACTTGATCAAAATTCTGGAAAAAGACAAAAATATATTATTTCTGTTCAACTAGTTGATAATCCTTATAGTGGTGTGCCTGCAGGAGACTATCAGGACCAGATCTCAGTCGATATCGATTTTTAAAAATAAAATTTTAAATATCAAAAAGCCTATAATGATAATAAATAATTGAAAATATTTGAAAGTATTGAAGGGGAGTGTGTAGTAAGTGAATATCTGTTAAACAAGCAGATATTCACTTACTTTTAAGTCGAATGGAGAAGTGGTAAGCATTGTTGTGGAGTTGTATTTAAGCTTCATGATTCATCAAATAGTCATGAGATCTTTCTATACTGGGTGAAAAATATAAGCGAATAGGTGCGAGATGCAACAAATTTCCATCTCAGAATTATTAGAGCAAAGACCTGTTATTCACAAAATCCAGTTTGATTTAAAAGAACAACGTAAACAGGCCATTCATGACAAAATAGTCCTAGAAGATCTGACACGGTCCCGTTTAAAAATTGCCATCGTTACCGAAACCTGGCCTCCTGAAATCAATGGTGTTGCCCATGCTTTATTGCAACTTTGTAAAGGATTGCAAAAACAGGGACATAAGATTTTATTAATACGTCCAGAACAACGACAAGCCTGTAACGATTTTAAACCACATAGTGAATGTCTGGTTAAAGCGCATTGCCTTCCTAAATATAGCAATTTGCAGTTTGGTAGACCGCAATTTCTAAAAATCCATCAAGCTGTTGAAATTTTTACACCTGATATTATTCACATTGTGACCGAAGGCCCTTTGGGTCTGGTAGCTCAACAGCTTGCAAAATTCCATAAAATTCCAGTCTCTAGCGGTTTCCATTCGTCATTTCAAGAATTTAGTCGGTTTTTTGATTTGGCTTTTTTACTGAAGCCGATTCAAGGCTATTTAAGGTGGTTTCATAACAATACTGATTTGACCTGTGTCCCCAGTCGAGGTACGGCTCAAGCCTTAAATCAGTTTGGTGTAACTTGTCCCTTGGCAGTTGTGGGCAGAGGCGTCGATCCAGATACATTTTCACCAAAGTGGCGATCACCAGATTTGCGCTATGCTTGGGGAGTTTCAAACGAGACCCGGGTGATGTTGTATGTCGGACGGCTTTCTCCTGAAAAGGAAATTGACGTGCTGATCAAAACCTATTTTGTGCTGCGCCAAGTTCGTCAGCAAGATATACGTTTGGTAGTGGTTGGAGATGGGCCGGATCGCACTCGACTGCAACAACTGAATCAGGATGGCAGTATTGTTTTTACCGGTAGCTTGACAGGAGAAAAACTGTCAGCGGCGTATGCCAGTGCAGATGTATTCTGTTTTGCCAGTCAGGTTGAAACCTTTGGAAATGTGGTATTGGAAGCGATGGCCAGTGGCTTGCCAGTGATTGCTTATGATTATGCTTGTGCAAACTTGCATGTGCAGCATGGTGAAACGGGATGGTTGAGCAGACTTGGACATCAGCGGGGTTTGATTCAGCAGATGCTCGGACTGCCTGATCTGCAAAGATTACAGCAGATGGGCGCGCAAGCACGTAAAAAAGCCGAAAAAGTAGGCTGGCAATATCCGGTCCGGCAATTTGAACAGGCACTGTATTCACTGGTACAGCATCAGGAATACAGGATATAAAACAAGAAAGGAGCACCAGTGTGAAACTCCAGAATGTAAAGATTAAATTTTTAGAAATCGATTTGAAAGGCTGTGTTTATCTGAATCATTTTTCGCATTCAGTCCGTATTGCCACTTTTTTTAAAATGATTAGCCGCTTAGGAAATGGTGCATTTTGGTATTTCATGCTGATACTGGTTTGGATCATGCAAGGCTTGATCTATACCGTGCAGATTGTTTATCTGATTTTGGGAAGTACTATAGGTACTATGATTTACAAGGTGCTTAAAATCAAAACTGTACGACCACGTCCTTATCAGGTACATCAAGTGATCCGTTTGGGTGAGCATCCACTGGATCATTTCAGTTTTCCTTCCGGGCATACCTTGCATGCCGTGATGGCAACCACCGTTTTAGGTTATGTCGCACCTTTATTACTGATGCTGATGTTGCCTTTTACGGTTCTGGTCGCAGTGTCCCGAATGGTGCTGGGATTGCATTATCCAAGTGATGTGGCAGTTGGCGCAATTCTGGGTGGCATGATGGCAATTGCCATTGTCCTGACCGCGCCTTATCTGAATATTGTGCTGTAAAAATAAGTGAAAGCCGGAGCAAAGGCTCGCAGATTTTCACAGATTTGTTAAAGTACAGCATCAAAGCAATTATGGTGAGAAATAGAGATGGGTTTACGTTGGACTGACACGCTCGATATCGCGATTGAACTCTATGAAGCGCATCCAGATGTGGACCCGCAGTGGATTCGTTTTACTGATTTACATGCCTGGGTGTGTGCTTTGCCTGAGTTTGAAGATGATCCAACCAAGTCGACTGAAGGTTTGCTTGAAGCCATTCAAATGGCATGGATTGACGAGGCACGCTAAGGCCTCATCTTAAAAAAGCATTTTTTTACAGATGAAAAGCAGAAAAATGCGCATTATCTCGGTATAATGCGCCAAATTTTCATGTCAACAATTGACTTAAGGAGCCTATCATGGCTATCGAACGTACTTTATCTATCGTTAAACCAGACGCAGTTGCTAAAAACCACATCGGCGACATCTTTGCTCGTTTCGAGAAAGCTGGTCTTCAAATTGTTGCAACTAAAATGAAACATTTGACTCAAGCTGAAGCTGAAGGCTTCTATGCTGAGCACAAAGAACGTGGTTTCTTTGCTGACCTAGTTGCATTTATGACTTCTGGTCCAGTGGTTGTTTCAGTTCTTGAAGGCGAAAACGCTGTTCTTGCTCACCGTGACATCCTTGGTGCGACGAATCCTAAAGAAGCTGCTCCTGGTACTATCCGTGCAGATTTCGCTGTAAGCATCGATGAAAACGCTGCTCACGGTTCTGACTCTGTAGCATCTGCTGATCGTGAAGTTAACTACTTCTTCGCTCAAACTGAGATTGCTCCACGTACTCGTTAATTCGCAGTATTCAAGCCAGATAAGTGTTATTATACTTATCTGGTTTTTTTATTCTCTGAATAATTCTTTGCTCACATATTGAGCTTCTCCTTTCATCTTTAGACATGGTTTAGGTAATACACATGAGTACTGAAGCAGTCGCTGTATCAGCAGTTTCTGAGCCACAGCAACACACTCCATCCGCTCCAGCACAGGCAAATACTGTCGAGAAAGTGAATTTACTTGGCATGTCACGTCCGCAAATGGAAAAATTCTTTGAGGACATGGGTGAGAAGAAGTTTCGTGCCGGGCAGGTGATGAAATGGATTCACCAGTTCTTTGTGACTGATTTTGCTGAAATGACCAATATTTCCGGCAAACTGCGTGAAAAACTGGAAAAGATTTGTGAAATTAAAGCGCCTGAAGTGGTGCATAAAAACTATTCCAAAGATGGAACCCGTAAATGGGTATTCCGTGTTGGCGATGGCGAAGGTTCTCTTGTTGAAACGGTACTGATTCCTGCTGAACATCGCAGTGGTTTACGTCGCACTTTGTGTATTTCTTCACAAGTGGGCTGTGCACTGGACTGTTCATTCTGTTCGACCGGTAAACAGGGTTTTCAGCGCGATTTGACCCAGGCTGAAATTATCGGTCAGCTCTGGATGGCGAATTATTCCTATATGGAAGATGTGCCTGTACTTGAGCGTGAACGTTCAGTCACGAACGTGGTGATGATGGGTATGGGCGAGCCATTGCTCAACTACGATGCAGTATTGAATTCAATGCGCATTATGCTGGATGACTTTGCATACGGCATGTCAAAACGTCGTGTGACTTTATCGACTTCTGGTGTGGTACCGAAAATCGATCAGATGGTCAAAGATATTGACGTGGCGCTGGCAATTTCATTGCATGCGCCAAATGATGAACTGCGTAACGAGCTGGTGCCGATCAATAAAAAATATCCGCTTGAGCAGCTGATTGCTGCATGTCAGCGTTATATTGCCAAAGATGGGAATGAAAGTTCACGTAAACATGTAACGATTGAATATGTGATGTTAGATGGCGTGAATGACCATCCTGAACATGCGCAGCAAATGATTAAGCTGTTGAAGAATTTGCCAAGCAAGATTAATTTGATTCCTTTTAATCCGTTCCCGCATGCGCCATATGGCCGCTCAAGCCGCAACCGGATTATTTCTTTCCAAAAAACTTTGTCTGATGCCGGTTTTGTGTGTACGATTCGTCAGACACGCGGTGATGACATTGATGCCGCGTGCGGACAGTTAGTCGGACAAGTTGCTGACCGTACCCGTCGTGCGGAACAGTGGAAAAAGAAAATTGCGCAATCGAATGAGATCATGCGCTCACAAGGATAATAAGAGGTCGCCAGTTGAGAAATCTAACATCAAAGTTTGCTTTGATTTCAACAGTATGTGTGTCTTTGGTTTTAGTCGCGTGTCAGACGCCAGATCTGGGTCAGAAAGACCCTGAAAAGGCCACCAAAGTCCGTACCCAATTGGCGGTAGAATATCTGAGAACAGGTGACCTGGATGCAGCCAAACGTGCGCTGGATCAGGCACTTGAGACTACTCCGCGTGATTCTCAAGCAAATATGATGATGGGTGTGCTACTGCAACAGGAAGGTAGTAAGCTTAATCTCGAAAAAGCAGATCATTATTTCAAGCGCGCGATTTCGGCCGATCCGAAAAATGCGCAGGCGCGAAATAATTACGGCACCTATTTATATCAGCTTGAACGCTATAATGATGCGATCGAGCAGTTTCAAATTGCTGGTGCCACGTTGGGTTATGATCAGCGATTCCGCGCACTGGAAAATATGGGGCGGATTTACCTGAAACTGGGTGATACAGCAAATGCTGAAAAATCATTCAAACAGGCGCTGCAAGCCAATCGCGATTCTTATATTTCAATGTTAGAGTTGGCAGAAATATTTTATTTAAACCAGCAGTTCCCGGCGGCGACACAAATGTATCAACAGTTTGTGCGTGGTGTGGGGCAGAAAAATCAGGGTGCCCGTGCACTCTGGATTGGCATTCGCACTGCGCGTGCCGGAGGTGATCAGTTGGGTATGCAGGTATTGGTCAACCAGTTACGTGCACTCTTTCCTGAAAGCCAGGAATACCAACGTTATTTGCAATTACAGTACAGTACTGAGGCCGTATGGAAGTAAATCCTAATTCACCATCGAATCATTCGAGCGTAGCTCCAAATGCGTTAGGAAATATTCAACGTCCGGGCGAGTACTTGCGCCAGATTCGTATCAATCAGCAACGCAATCTGGAAGATGTAGCGAAAGAGCTGAATATTCCGCTCAAAACCCTGACTGCACTGGAACAGGACGAATATAAGTCTTTGCCTGAAGCGACCTTTATTAAAGGTTATTACCGGACTTATGCCAAATTTCTGGGTGTAGATGCGTCTAGTATTATTCAGCGATTTGATGAAATTTATACCAATGATACCGGGTTGCTGCCGAATCATGCCTTGAACAATTCTCCTATTAAAATTATGGGGAAATTGCCAGGTTCCAAACGTGACCGCAATCGTAAATGGTTAAAGCGCATTTTTATTACGCTGGTACTGCTGCTGATTTTGGGCGCACTGTTTGCCATGATTCAGAACTGGTCGAGCAGTAATTCACAAAATAGCAGTGAAGTCTCTGGAGTAGGCGCTTCTAATGTCGAGATTCTGAATCTGGATACAGGTGCCGCACTTTCCGGTGATCAGCTGAAGCTTGATTTTAACCGTCCGACTTCGGTGCATATTGTCGACTCGGCGGGTAATGTTCTGGCAACTGGCCGTCAGGCATCGAGCTTGCAACTGAATGGTGAAGCGCCATTCCAGATTCGTCTGGATGATGCATCGGCTGTATCACTCAGTTTAAATAATGAAAATATTTCATTGTCACCCTACACTGTGAACGGAAAAGCAGAATTCCGTTTATCACCTTAACAGATCAAGAGTAGAGCAGAACGATGATCGTAAATCCAATTAAACGTCGTCCAACACGTAAAATTCGTGTGGGTTCAGTTTATGTGGGTGGTGATGCACCAATCAGTATCCAGTCGATGACCAATACTGAAACCTGTGATGTAGCAGCTACGGTTGCTCAGATCCATCGCTGCGTCGATGCAGGCGCGGACATCATGCGGGTTTCTGTGCCTACCATGGAAGCGGCGGCGGCATTTGGTGAAATTCGCAAGCAGGTCAATGTACCTTTGGTGGCGGATATTCACTTCGATTATAAAATTGCTTTGGCAGTTGCCGATTTGGGTGCAGACTGCCTGCGGATTAACCCGGGCAATATCGGTTCGGAAGCGAAAATCCGTGAAGTGGTGGCCGCGGCACGTCATAACGACATTTCCATGCGGATCGGGGTGAATGCCGGCTCACTGGAAAAAGATATTCAAAAGAAATATGGCGAGCCGACTGGTCAGGCTTTGCTTGAATCTGCGATGCGTCATATCGATATTCTAGACCGTCTGGATTTCCAGGAATTCAAAATTTCAGTCAAAGCCTCGAATGTGTTCCTGACCATGGATGCGTATCGTTTGCTGTCACAGCAAATTGATAATCCGCTCCATCTGGGTGTCACAGAAGCGGGTATTTACCGTACCGGTTCGGTTAAATCTGCGATCGCTTTGGGTGGTCTGCTGATGGAAGGCATCGGGGATACCATGCGTATTTCACTGGCTGCCGAGCCTGAAGAAGAAATTAAAATTGGTTTTGATATTCTGAAATCGTTGGGTCTGCGCTCAAACGGGATTAACTTCATTGCCTGCCCAAGCTGTTCACGTCAGGAATTTAATGTGATTTCCGTGATGCAGCAACTTGAAGAGCGTTTAGAAGATATTCGTACCCCAATGGATGTCTCGGTCATTGGCTGTAAGGTCAATGGTCCGGGTGAAGCCAAAGAAGCGGATATTGGTGTCGTAGGTGCAGCACCACGTTCACTGGTGTACCGTAATGGTGAAAAGAGCCATTTAATTGATACGAATCAATTGGTTGATGAAATCGAAACCATGGTTCGTCAACGTGTTACCGAGCTTGAAGAAGCTAAATCTAAAGAAATTATTCGTACAAGTTTTCCTGAGTAGATCATGAGTTCAATCGTCGCAATCAAAGGTTTTAATGACATTCTCCCAACGCAAACCCCAGCTTGGAGACGTCTTGAACAGCATCTATCCGGTTTGATGGATGCCTATGGCTATCAACAAATCCGTTTGCCTATCGTTGAACAGACTAATTTGTTTAAACGTTCGATCGGTGATGCAACCGATATCGTTGAAAAAGAGATGTATACCTTCCTCGACAAGGGTAATCCACCTGAGTCTTTGACACTACGTCCTGAAGGAACGGCAGGTTGTGTACGTGCCATGCTGGAGCATAACCTGCTGCGTGGTGCGACGCCTCGTGTTTGGTATATCGGACCCATGTTCCGTTATGAAAAACCGCAAAAAGGCCGTTACCGTCAGTTCCACCAGTTTGGTGTGGAAACCTTTGGTGTGGCAACACCGGATATGGACGCAGAACTGATTCTGATGACGGCGCGTCTGTGGAAACGTATGGGTGTGGCAGACAAGGTTCAGCTTGAGTTAAATACACTCGGTGAGTCGGATGAGCGTGCAGCATATCGTGCGGCACTGGTTGAATTCCTGGAGTCGCATAAAGCGGATCTGGATGAAGATTCTCAGCGCCGTCTGACCACGAATCCATTGCGTATTCTGGATTCTAAAGATGCCAAAACACAAAGCATCTTGGAAAATGCACCGAAACTTCATGATTTTATGGGTGAAGAAACGCTGGCGCATTTTGCCCAGTTACAGCAGTATTTGACTGATGCAGGCGTAAGCTTCGTGATCAATCAAAAACTGGTACGTGGTCTGGATTACTACAACAAAACTGTTTTTGAATGGACCACAACTCACTTGGGTTCACAAGGTACAGTGTGTGCCGGTGGCCGTTATGACGGTCTAGTGGGTCAACTTAAAGGAAAGGCAGATCAGTCTGTCCCTGCGGTCGGTTTTGCTATGGGGATCGAGCGTTTATTGCTTCTGCTTGAACAGGTTGAAGACAATACCCGGGCACGTGATTGTGAAGTATTCCTGGTGGCTGAACCGGCTTCTCAAGGTAAAGCTTTGGTCATTGCGGAGCAGATTCGTGATCAGCTTGAAGCAACAGACAGTCAGGTTCGTCTGAAAGTAGGCTCACAAGGTTCAATGAAATCGCAAATGAAAAAGGCCGATCAAGCCGGTGCTTTGTATGCGGCGATTTTGGGTGAACGTGAACTGGAAGCTCAGGCGTTTACTGTGAAAGAGCTGGCAACCGCAGAGCAATCGAATGTACCATTTACGGACTTCGTTGCATTTTTTAGTACTAAAATTTCTTCAAAATAATCGATAAAACATTAGGAAAAGGGTAATCTCATGAGCGCAATGAGTGGTGATGAACAGTTTGAAAGCTTAAAATCCTTTACGAAGAAATATGGTTCTTCGATGATTACCGGGATTTTAATTGCGCTGATTGCCTTTTTTGGATGGGAATATTGGCAGAAGAAAAACCTGGCAGAGTCGCAAATGCACACTGCCAAGGTTCAGCAGTTGATGGATGATGCACAGGCATCGAAAGGTGATGGTTTTGCCAAGTTGTCTGAAGCTGCGGACAAGATTGTCAAGGAAGCACCTGATTCAGCTCAGGCGATTCAGACCCAGTTGGTGATGGCTAAACTGGCTTATGACAAAGAAGATTATGCTGCGGCCGAGAAAGCACTACAGAAAGTTGAAAACTCGAAAGTAGATGATAAAGGCCTGGTTCAGGTGGTTAAACTTCGTCTGGCCTATGCGCAACTGGCACAGAAAAAATATGATGCTGCATTGAAAACTTTAGAAGCAGTGACTGAACCTGCATTTAAAGCAACTGCCGATGAAGCACGTGGCGATATCTATGTTGCCAAAAATGATATTGAAAATGCGAAAAAAGTATATCAAAGTGCATGGGATGCTTTGATTGAACGTAAAGAAGAACGTCAGATTTTACAAATTAAGCTCGAAAGCGTAGGCGTGTTAGTCGATGATCCAGAAATCGAACGCCCAATTATAGAAACACAAGCGGAAGAAGCTGCATGAATAGAAAATACAAAATTACCTGTGCCTTGACTGTTTTAACGCTTGCACTGGCTGGCTGTGCAGGTAAAACCACTAAAGTTCCAGAAGTAAAACCGAATCCACTTCCAAAACTGACCCAAGCCAAAACCCTGGTCCCTGTATTTTCCACCAGTGTGGCGTCAACAGATGCTGCTGATCCGTTGCGTTTACGTCTGGATGCAGACAATGGCGTGGTCTTTGCGATTGACCCGAAAGGCGAAGTGTCTGCATTTAAAGGCAAACAGCGTCTGTGGCAGAAGAAAGTCAGCAAAGACAATTTAAGTTCTGGCGTTGAAGCTGCCGAAGGTCTTGTTGTCGTCGGCAACCAGAAAGGCCAACTGTTTGCGCTGGATCAGCAAACCGGCGAGCAAAAATGGACTGCGCAATTGACGGGTGCTTTACTGGCACCTTCATTAATTCATGCTGGTCGTGTCATTAGCGTGAGCAATGACGGCACAGTATATGCGCATGAAATTGCGACGGGTGCGCAAGTTTGGACTTATAACTTACCTAATGTACAATTCAGCCTGCGTGGCATGGCTGCACCTGTTGCATTAGATGCTCGTAATATACTGATTGCCTCTTCCAATGCTTATATCTATGCATTGGATGCCTTAAGTGGTGTGCCAAAATTACAGCGTCGTGTCGCAGTGTCGGATGGACGTTCTGATATCCAGCGTCTGGTGGATATTGACGGGGAACCGGTCGTTGCAGGCCAGTTTGTGGTGACCACCAGTTATCAAGGTCAGGTGACTGTGCTGGATTTAGCTTCACAACAGGTGGTCTGGAGTGAAGATGCCAGCAGTATCCAGCGTCCAGAAGTTGTGGGCAATGGTGTATTTGTGGCGCAAACCGATGGCAAAATCAAAGCCTTTGAGATTACTTCGGGTCAACCGCTTTGGGAAAATGACCAGTTGCTGAATCGCAAGTTAAGTAATCCGGTGATGCTGGGTACTGACCTTGTAGTCGGTGATCTGGATGGTGTCTTGCACCTGATTGATCCGCGTACTGGACAGATTACTGGTCGTTCGAAAACTTCTGGGGAAGTGCGTAGCTTACGCGTCATCGACAACCAGCTTTATGTTTCTACACGCAAGGGCGCATTAAGCATTTGGCAGAACCGTTAATTTTAACGAGCCTTATGCTAAACTAGCCACAACCGTATTTTTGTGAACGCGGGGTGATTGAAAAATCAATGCCCCGTGTTTTTATTTAGGGTATTTCCCCCTTATATCTTCCTATGCTTTCTGATGTTCAGGCTACTTTGACGCCTGATATTGAATAAAGGTTACTCTATGAAACCCGTAATTGCGCTCATTGGTCGTCCGAACGTCGGAAAATCGACGCTGTTCAACCAGATTACCAAGAGCCGTGACGCATTGGTGGCAGACTTTGCAGGTCTGACACGCGACCGTAAATATGGCGATGCTACTTATCAAAATAAATCTTTCATTGTGGTCGATACTGGCGGTATTGGCGAAAATGAAGGTGGTATTGATTCATATATGGCAGAGCAATCCAAGACTGCCATTCATGAAGCCGATATCATCATTTTTGTGGTTGATGCGCGTGCCGGACTGCTGGCATCTGATGAACAGATTGCCCGTGAATTGCGTACTTTAGGCAAAAAAGTCTTTCTGGTGGCCAACAAGGTCGACGGCGTACATGCTGAAGCTGCCTTGGTTGAATTCTACAAACTGGGTATGGGCGAGCCGCTACAAGTGGCAGCCAGCCATGGTCGTGGTGTTCAGCAGATGCTGGAAGATGTACTTGCTGATGTACCTGAAGATGAAAATCCGGAAGAGCATGACAAAAACACGGGTCTGCGTTTAGCGATTATTGGTCGTCCGAACGTAGGTAAATCCACGCTGGTGAACCGCTTGCTCGGTGAAGAGCGTGTGGTGGCATTTGACCAGCCGGGTACAACACGTGACTCGATTTATATTCCATTCGAGCGTGATGGCCGTCAATACACCCTGATTGATACTGCCGGGGTGCGCCGTAAAGGTAAAGTTGATGAAATGATTGAGAAATTCTCGATTGTTAAAACTTTACAGGCAATGAAAGATGCTAACGTAATTGTTGTTGTGGTTGATGCGCGTGATGGTATTGTTGAGCAGGACTTGCATTTGATTGGCTATGCACTTGAAGCGGGTCGTGCCATGGTCATTGCAGTCAATAAATGGGATAACATGACTGAATATGATCGTAAGCAATGTAAGCTCGATGTAGAGCGTCGCTTCGATTTTATTCCATGGGCCAAAGTACATTTGATTTCTGCATTGCATGGAACGGGTGTGGGCGATCTTTATCCATCGATTCACCGTGCTTATGATTCATCTCGTTTGAAAGTATCACCGGCAAAAATCACCCAGATTTTAAATGATGCGACAGAGGCTCACCAACCACCTATGGTTCAGGGTCGTCGTATTAAAATGCGTTACGCACATATGGGTGGACAAAATCCGCCGACGATCGTGATTCATGGTAACAAGGTGGATAAAACTCCTGCGGATTATCGTCGTTACTTGGAAAACGTGTTCCGTAAAGTGTACAAGCTTGAAGGTACACCGATTAAAATCGAGTTTAAAACTTCTGAAAACCCGTTTGAAGGCCGTAAGTCTCAAGTGGATGAGCGTGCAGCTGCGCGTAAACGTCGTTATGTACAGAAGTTCAAGAAAGCCGAGAAGAAATTTAAACGCTAATTCTATAGTTTAAATTTTTCGGATAAAAAGCCTGCGTAAAGCGGGCTTTTTGTTTTGAGAAAATAATGAATTTCTCTCCCAATAAAAGTGTGAATTCTTTTACACTCAAATCAATTGATATCTTTTTAATGGATTCACGTGGCTCGGCTGATTCAAATTCATCTGCATCAACTTTCTGATCTGACTTGTCATTCGTTGTCAGACCGCAAAACCCAGGTTGCCGAACGGAAACGCGAAGTGGCGTGTTTGCGTAATCAGCTTTTATCCCAATCTTTTGAATTGCCAGTTAGCGATCAACAGGTGGTGCGGACGAATTTCGGCAAGCCTTATTTAAATGACTATCCGGACTTCAGTTTTAATCATAGTCATAGTCAAAATTTCTACGCCCTGGCCACGAGCAGGAATGTCCAAAACTTGGGAATTGATATTGAAGAACTGAGTCGTAAGGTTCGTTTTGAAGCCTTGGCACAACATGCCTTTCATCCCGAAGAATTAAAACATTGGAAAACGCTGGCTTATGACCCTGAATACTGGTTTAAAGTCTGGACGACCAAAGAGGCCGTGTTAAAGGCATCAGGCTTGGGAATCCGGATCAACCTGAATGAACTGAATACTAATCTTCATCCTGAGCAAAATGGCGGGCGCTGCGAACACCCAGAGATTGGCGTCTATGCCTATCAAAATTATACGCTTGCTGGCTGCATGCTCACCGTGGCCTGGCAAAGTGAGGATTCCTGCAAGGGATTGAGATTTCCTGTGATCCAGATTCATCACACTGTCTAAAACAGAATCAACCCAAATATTTTTTATTTTCTGGAAATGAGCAGATTACTCAGCCGATTCACAAATTGTGGACTCATCCGCGATAAATGAAATAAAAACTGGCTTTTGAATCCGACAGGATGATGGGTGGCTTGCCAGATGGAATCTTTGAGTTCTGCCAGTTTAAGAATATCTTGTGCAACATCTTCTGCTTTTAAATGCACGCCCATCTTTTTGATGCTTTCTGCCTGCATATCTTTGACCATGGCGGTACTGACGAAAAGCGGCATAACATCCAAGACTCGAATCCCATAGGGTTGCCACTCAATATCCAGACTTTCAGTCAGGCCACGCACTGCAAACTTGCTGGTGGAATAACTGCTTAAATCGGCTTGGCCATAAATCGCCGAAGCTGAAGATAGATTGATGATGCGGGCAAATGAAGATTCTTTTAAATAAGGGAAAGCGGCATGACAGCCGTTCATGACTCCTTTAACATTAATATCCAGAGTCCGATGATGCGCCATAATATCAGTTTCTTCAAAAGGGCCTGAATATAAAATCCCGGCATTATTGACCAGAATATTGATTTCACCTGCCCAAGCTGAAAATTCGGCTAAAGCTGTTTCCCAGGACGTATAACCAGCCACATCCAGAAAACCGGCTTTGGCATGTTCGCCCAGTTGCTGGGCCAGTTGTTCTGCCTGCTCCACCTGGACATCATAAATACCCACCTTGTAGCCGTGCTGGTAAAATAGGGCGGCTGTCGCGGCACCAATTCCTTGTGCTGCACCGCTAATCAATATACTGTGCATGTGCCTGATCTCCTTATTGTCTTTTTTTTGAGCATAACAAGGAACTGGCAGATTGACGCGACTATTTGGTAAAAAAGAGGTTTTTGAATATGGAACAACTACTCAAGGTCATGCGTGAATTACGTGAAAAATGTCCATGGGATCAGCAGCAGACCCCCGAATCTCTGACCAAATATGCGATTGAGGAAGCTTATGAAGTCGAAGCAGCAGTCCGCTCTGGAAAAGTCGACGATGTCCGCGATGAGCTAGGTGATTTGCTGCTACAGGTGGTGTTCCAGTCGCAAATGTACAGCGAGCAGGGGGCTTTCGATTTTCAGGATGTGGTGCAGGCCATTACCGATAAACTGGTTCGCCGTCATCCGCATGTATTTCAGGCTGAACAATTTGCAAAAATGAGTCCGGAAGATGTGTCTGAGCTATGGAAAGAAATCAAACAGCAAGAAAAGCAGGGCAAGCCGCGTTCACGTCTGGATGATATTAAACATGCACCGGCTTTGGCGCAGGCTGATGAAATTCAAAAAAATGTCGCCAAAATTGGTTTTGATTTTCCGGACATGGCGGGTGCTTATGCCAAGCTGGAAGAAGAACTGGCTGAATTAAAAGAAGCGGTAGCCGGACAAAATTCCGATGAAATACAGGAAGAATTTGGCGACTGCTTATTTTCTCTGGTGAATGTTGGTCGTAAACTTGGCATCTCCAGCGAGATGGCATTATTGGGGACGATCCATAAATTCCGGACCCGCTTTGCCTTAATGGAAGATCAGGCAGAACGACAACAATTAGACCTGGAAAAGCTGTCACTGGCTGAACTTGATCAGCTCTGGGAACAGGCTAAATTAGAATTAAAACAAAGAGCAGCACATGAAAAAAATACCTTATCAAATCGGTCCAACGTGGATTAGTCTTCTTTTAAGTTGTTGGCTGGGCTTTATTTCTATCGGAACTGTGCATGCGACTGCGACCGATTATATGGAATGGAAGACCCAGCAACAGCAACATGACGCTCGCCTGAAGAAAAAAGCTGCCTCCACGGCTTCATCAGAAAGCAATCACTATCTGGCGAAGCCTGCATTATCGGCATCTTCTGCTGCTGATAAAATCAGTTTGAATAATGCAACTGTGGAGCAATTACAGCAGCTAAATGGTATTGGTCAAAAAAAGACTGAAGCCATTATTGAACATCGGCAAAAAAACGGAAAATTCAAAAGCATTGAAGAGATCCAGCTGGTCAAAGGCATTGGGCCGGCATTGTTTGCCAAAAACAAGGCCAAATTGGCCTTGTAAGGCGACAGCATGGATCATGACTAGCTGATTGATTTGACTCGCAGGATTGACATAATCAAATTGCCCTTTAGGCGTGTAAGCGATATGATTAGCGTCATCTTGGAATTTTACGTTCAGACGTAGGAGACAGCGTCTTTTGCAAACTTTGCGCGCGTCAAAATGTGGTTTATCAACCGCTCAATTACCTTCTTATATTCTCGATGTGATTGATGCCTTAAACAAGGCAGGCTATGAAGCTTATATCGTGGGTGGTGGTGTTCGAGATCTGATGTTAGGTTTGAATCCTAAAGATTTCGATGCAGTTACCAATGCAACCCCGGCTCAGGTCAAGGAAGTTTTCGGACGACGTTGTCGGATTATCGGACGACGTTTCGAACTGGCGCATGTCTATTCAGGGCGGGAACTGGTTGAAGTGGCAACCTTTCGTGCACCACCAAAAAAAGCAGTGACCTCGGCCGCGGGAATGATTCTGCGTGATAACAACTGGGGCAGCATCGAGCAGGATTTTGCCCGTCGTGATTTCTCCATCAATGCAATGTACTACCAGCCGCGTAAAGGTATTGTGCTGGATTTCTGCAATGCAGTGGATGATATTCACAGCAAAACCTTACGCTTACTCGGCGATCCGACTTTAAGATTTGAAGAAGATCCAGTGCGGATGCTGCGAACCCTACGTTTTGCCGCCAAGCTGAACTTTAATATTGATGAAGCGATTCTGGATGTCTTTACGCCGGAAATGACCCAGTTGCTGCGTGATGTTTCTCCACATCGACTTTATGATGAATCACAGAAACTGTTTACCATGGGACACCTGAATCGTGTCTTGCCAATGCTGATCGATTTTGGGATCTGGCAGCAGTTATTTGCAGATATCAAGCCTGAAATTACGCCATTTATGGAACGCGCTGCGAAAAATACCGATCAGCGTATTTCTATCGGCAAGACCATCAACCCGGCCTTTTTCTATGCGGTATTGTTGTGGCAGCCATTCCTCGAGCGTTGTGAATTCTATCTAAATAAAGGCGTGGTAGCCGCCGAAGCTCGTGCCCAAGCTGGTCTGGACGTGTTAAAACGTCAGGCGACTCGTACCATTATTCCACGTTTTGCGGAAACCTTTATTCGTGAAGTCTGGGAAATGCAGACTCGTTTGTTGAATCCAAAACCACAGCAAATCGAGGCCTTGTCCAGCCATGCGCGTTTCCGTGCCGGCTTTGACTTTTTGCTGCTGCGTGAAAAATCAGGCGATGCAACTGCACAAGGCATGGGCAGCTGGTGGGATGCTTACCAGCAAATGAGCGGTGACGAGAAAGAACGGGCCATTAGCCAGTATAACCGTCAGCGTGCCAAGAGCCGTCGCAAGGCGAGTCAAGAAGAACATCTGGAACAGAAATTGACCCAGCAGCAAGATCTCACCGAGATTGAACCGTTGGTAAATGAACCTGAACCACGCAATCGTCGAGTGCGCAAAGCCAAGTTTGAAGACAAGGTGAAACCTCTGTCGCATGTAGCAGCCAGTGCCAGTGGTGAAATTGGCCTAGATCATCCGATTATGAAACGTAAGCGGGTGAAACGTGATCTGAGTCAGGTGGTATTTGGGCCAACACAATGATCGTGACGTATATTGGCCTGGGCAGTAACCTGGGTGATTCACGCCAGATTCTGGCAGAAGCTGTACAGAAACTGGCGACCTTGGGGCAGGTGAAAACTTCGAATCTGTATCAAAGTCCACCGATGGGACCACAGGATCAGCCGAACTATCTGAATGCAGTGGTGCAGTTAAATACCGATCTGGCCGCTTTAAGCTTGCTGGATCGTTTGCAAGCCTTTGAGCAGGACGCAGGTCGGGTACGTTTACGTCATTGGGGCGAACGTACACTGGATCTGGACTTACTAATCTACGGCAATGAGCACATTCAAAATGATCGTCTTACCGTGCCGCATGTCGGGGTGTTAGAGCGTGATTTTGTCCTGATTCCACTTCTGGATATTGATCCTGAAATACAGGTTCATGGACACAGATTAAAAGACCTGGACATCGTCAAACAGTCGACCCTTGCGGTACTCGATGACAGCAACTGGGCAAATATTTAATTTTTAAGTGATGGTAATTTCGACAGAACTTTCAAGCATAGAGGAACATTTTCATGGTCAGTCTGAGTGATTTAAGACGCTTTAAAGCAGATGGACGCAAATTTTCATGTCTGACTTGCTATGATGCCAGTATGGCCAAAGCCATGGAAATTGCCGAAGTGGACAGCATTTTAATTGGCGATTCTCTGGGAATGTCAATTCAGGGTCGTGATTCGACTTTGCCGGTTACGGTTGCAGATATGGCTTATCATACGGCTGCGGTACGCCGTGGTAACCAGCATGCCTTTATCATGACTGACTTGCCATTTATGAGCTATGCCACCTTGAATGATGCCTTGCAAAGCTCGAAAACCGTGATGCAGGCCGGCGCGCAAATGGTCAAGATGGAAGGCGGCGCATGGTTGGCAGAAACCGTGCAAGTGCTGACACGTAACGGCATTCCGGTGTGTGTGCATTTGGGTCTTACTCCGCAGTCGGTACATGTGTTTGGCGGTTATAAGCTGCAAGCTCGTACTCGTGAAGCGGCCGATCAGCTCATTGCGGACTGTAAAGCAGTAGTAGAGGCGGGTGCTGCACTATTGTTACTCGAATGCGTACCGGCACAGCTTGGCCAGGAAATCACCGAACTGTTTCCGCAGATTCCGGTGATTGGCATTGGCGCGGGTGCAGCCACTGACGGACAAGTATTGGTGGTTCAGGATATGTTGGGCCTGACCTTTGGCCACACTGCAAAATTTGTACGTAATTTTATGCAAGAACAATCGGGTGCGACCGCCATTCTAGATGCTTTTAAAGCCTACCATGCTGCAGTTTTAGATGGATCTTTCCCGGCACCAGAACAAACTTTTCAGGTTGAATTGTAAGATGAAAACAGAAACCACTATTCAGGGCTTAGCGGCATCCTTAAATCCGGCGCGTACCAGTCGCAAGATTATCGGTTTTGTACCGACCATGGGCAATCTGCATCAGGGGCATTTAAACCTGGTGCGTGAAGCGCGTAAGTTGTGTGATGTAGTGGTGGTCAGTATCTTTGTCAATCCGATCCAGTTTGGACCCAATGAAGATTTTGATAGCTATCCGCGCACGCTTGAGCAGGACCAGCAGCTTTTGGCAGAGGTCGGTTGTGACATCGTTTTTGCGCCGACGGTTGAGCAAATGTATGGTAAAAAACCGCGTCTGACCAATATCAGTGTTTCTGACATTACCAATGATTTATGCGGTTTACAGCGTCCCGGTCATTTTGATGGTGTGGCGGTGGTGGTGACTAAATTGTTTAACATCGTACAGCCGAATTACGCCTTCTTTGGCCAGAAAGATTATCAGCAATTGGCGGTCATTCGTCAGTTTGTACAAGATCTGAATATTCCACTGGAAGTAATTGGTGTGCCGATTGCCCGTGCAGAAGATGGCCTGGCTTTAAGTTCGCGCAATGGTTATTTAAGCGAAGAGCATCGTGCAATCGCACCGGTCATTTATCAAAGCTTGCAAAAGGCTGAACAGCAATTACAGGCAGGCGTGGAACTGGATACGGTATTGGCGGAGCTTCGCCAGACTTTAACCGATGCTGGATTTGTAGTGGATTATATTGAAGCCAGAACTCCAGAATTACAAAAAATTCATACGTTTAATCAAGATCTTGTGTTATTTATAGCTGCAAAGTTGGGGAATACACGTCTGATCGATAACCTGCAGGTTAAATACACTGCCGGCTAAGATGAAAGGGTAGCATGCATGAAGCGCATTTTAATCGTCACGGGACAATCTGGTTCGGGGAAATCATCTGCATTACAGGTGCTTGAAGATCTGGGTTATTACTGTATTGATAATCTGCCTTTGGCATTGCTTCCCGAAATCGTGGCCAAACTGGACAGTGAAAATAATCTGGAACAGTTGGCGCTGGGCGTCGATGTGCGCAGTACCCGGGCAGATTTACAAGAATTTGATCATGTATTTGAGCAGCTGCAACAGCATGGTTCGGTCGATATTATCTATCTGACCACGCAGGATCAGGAGCTGATTGCCCGCTTTAGTGCTTCGCGTCGGCCGCATCCTCTGGCGTCACGCTTTAAAAGTCTGAATCAATGCATTCAGGAAGAAAAAATCCTGTTGATGCCGATTCAGTTGCGTTCTACAGTTCATATCGATACTACCGATAAAAGCGTACATGACCTGAAACATACCTTATTGTCCAAGCTGGGACAGGCCGATAACCTGATCCTGATTCTGCAATCCTTTGGTTATAAGCATGGCATTCCACTGGATGCCGATTATGTCTTTGATGTCCGGCATTTGCCAAATCCGCATTGGGAACTGGAACTGCGCAAATTTTCAGGGCTAGATCAGCCGGTGCAGGCGTTTTTACAAAAGAGCGATCAGGTCGAGGACATGTTCAATGATCTGTATCATTTTCTGGACAAGTGGTTGCCGACCTTTGCCGAAGGGCATCGTCATTATATGACCGTGTCGATAGGTTGTACCGGTGGTCAGCATCGTTCTGTTTATATTGTGGATAGACTAAAAAAAGCCCTTGAGGCAAAATGGTCTATTCAAGTCCTCCATCGAGAAATGAAGCACTGGTCATGATTGATACGACAGTTGACGTAATTAATAAATTGGGTTTACATGCACGCGCATCTGGTAAACTGATAGAAGTTACCACCAAATTTCGTTCCAGTATTCGGATTGGCAAGGCTGACAAATTGGTAGATGCCAAAAATATCATGTCATTGCTCATGCTTGGTGCAGGCAAAGGAACAACTTTACGCTTAGTGATTGAAGGAGCAGACGAGGACAAAGCCTTATCTGAAATTCAGGCACTATTTGCAGCAAAATTTTATGAGGCAGATTAATCGTGGCACGTCGACCGAACAGTTTAACTGAAGAAGATTTTGATTCTTTAGAGGGACGCGCAAGTAAGACCGAACAGAAAAAAGCAGTCCAGCGTATGGCTGCTTTAGGTGCGCAGCTTGCAGAGCTGAGCGCTAAACAAATTAAAAACCTACCCGTAGATGAGCGTTTGATTGACGCCTTACTTGATGTGCAGGCAATTAGTTCGCATGAAGCACGTCGCCGTCAATTTTCACGGATTGGTAAATTATTACGCAATGAAAATGAAACGGTAATTTTGTCTTATTTAACACCTAAACAAGGTCTTAAAAAGACAGCTCAATTACAGCGTTGGGTGGATCGAATTGTCAAAGATGGTGATCCAGCCATCAATGAATTTACCAAAACCTATAATGCGACAGAGCGTCATACCTTACGTCAACATTATCTTCGGGTACACCGTGATTTAAAGAATCAAGCACCTGAAGAAGAAGTGAATGCTTCTAAATTAAAGCTGTTTAACTATGTACAGCAAGTGGCGTTGATTTCTGACAATTAAGCAGCCATGTAAAAAGGCGGTCTTTTTTAGGCCGCTTTTTTATAGCTGTTTTGAACTGATTGGTTTGACTTGGACATGCATAGTCTATAAGTGGTCTATCTTAATATTACTATTCCAGCTTCTAAAACTGCATTGATGATAAAAAATACAAAATTTCTGCAATTAATTTGTTAATGAATGTAAAATCTTTACAATTCTCAGTGGCTTTTTTGGCCTGTTTTTAGTCAATATCCTGATATTTAAATATTTCGTAGACTGGAATTGTTAAGATAGTTTTAAAAATTAAAAAATAATTCTGAGTGTTATTAGATAGATGAGACCTGATATAAAATTTCTTTTTAATCATAAGGTCAAGTTATATAATTGAAAAATCATTAGCTTTTACTCCAAATAGAGTAAAAAGCTATAGTGGGTATTTTTTAGTCAATAGTGTGTTACAGTAAATACAAATAAACATGCTTATTTTAGGTGAGATATATTAATTTCAAATACTTATGTAGGTTTTTTTCGAATAGTAAATTTTCAAGTTATTCTTAATCAATTAAATATCAGTGCTTTGCGGTTAAGAATGTATCTGGATAGAAACAGGTTAACAAATCCTTTAACCTATAGGTGAGTTTTCATCGTTGAGTAAATATAGAATCTTTGTTATTGATTGTATGAATTTGGTCGGCAGTGTTTTCTATATTCCATAAACATTCAGAGAGGCAGACATGGAACTAAAACTGCTAGAGGTCGGTCAGAATACGGAGCAATTAAGCTCGTGCCGTATATCTCTCATTTTAGGTGTCTATACCTCCAACAACCTATTAGACACCTTTTGTAAGATCGCCCGTAAAGTTTTAAACGTTAAAACCAGTATTATCGGCTTCCACACGGAACCCTATATCTGGTACAGCTGTCCGCGCGGTTTTCGGGCCTTGCACGCCCCACAGGAAGTGAATCTGCCTGCGTATCTGCAACAGTCAGATGTCATTGACCAGACGCATCCTGCTTATACAGAATTGTCAAATTATGTGAAAGATCTCGGTGTAGCGCATCAGAGATTAGTCGCCTTTAATTTAAAATCAAGTAGCGGTGTGTCTTTTGGACAGGTCATTTTCTTTGATGATCAGACTGAACTGTTCGATCAGGACGATATTGCCACCATCAAACAATTTGCTGAAAGTTTAGTGATTCGAATTCAGCTCAATCAAGAACATACTGAGTTGAAAGAATTATACGAGCAGCAATGCGCACAAAATTTCAGTAAAACTAAATTTTTCCAGATTATTGCGCATGATCTGCGTGCACCGTTTCACGGCTTGCTCGGCTTTTCCGAAGTACTGGCACAGGAACGTGACACACTGGATGAATCCAGTATTCAGAGTATTGCGGATTATTTATATGATAATGCACAATCGACCTATAACCTGCTGGAAAGCCTGCTGACTTGGGCGATGGCAGAGGGTGGGCGCTTTGTTTATCATCCGATCAATTATGAATTGAAACAGTCCAGCAAGATTGTATGTGGTGTTCTGAAAAGTTTGGCCTTAAATAAAAAGATCGAACTGGTCGATAATATTCCTGAAGACATCAAGGTACATGCGGATATCAACATGATTACCTCTGTCTTGCAAAACCTGGTGTCGAATGCGCTTAAATTTACCCCGGTGAATCAAGGCGGTAAAGTGATTTTAGCTGTAGAGATGGAAGGCGAGCAGGTCAAGATTACGATTCAGGATACTGGCCTGGGCATGACCGAAGAACAGATGCAGAATCTGTTTAAACCGACTTTGGGTGTGAGTGTCAGAGGCACAGCTGAAGAGAAAGGGGTAGGTTTGGGTCTGGTACTCTGCAAGCGCTTTATTGACCTGAACCATGGTCAAATTGCTGTAGATTCCAAAGAGGGCCGTGGTACGACCTTTACTGTGCATTTGCCGATGGTTACCAATGATCATCAGGCGCTAGTGCTTGAAGATGTACATGCCGAGCAATCTTAAAAGGTAAATTTCAAACTAAAACATTCCCACTGAGACAAAACTCCTGCTATCTTTAGTGTGAAAGAGGACTCCACCCAACATTAGGGTGGAGGTGAATTTCACGACTTTTTTTTAGTGCAATATGATAGAATAATTTGCATTAAGTTTCTGTATCTAAATAGATTTAAGGCGAAATGAAGATCAACAAAGCGTACAAATTTAGGCTTGAGCCTAATGCGGAACAGGAGCTTGTTTTAAACAAGTTGCTTGGCTCTGCACGTTTTGTTTGGAATCAAATTTTAGCTGTTTCGTTCGAGATGCTTGCTAATAATGAGCGAATCAACAAAGTTAATTTAGTCAATAAAATTCCTGAATTACGCAAAAAACCTGAATGTGCTTTTCTAGAAAACAGCTCAAATGGCGTTTCACTCCAACAAAAAGTTCGTGATCTTGGTGATGCTTGGGGGAAGTTTTTTAACAAAAAGGAACAAGCTAAGTTAAAGCAAAAACCATTTAGAGCTAAGAAGCCACGATTTTTTAAATTATCCGATGGTGGTGAAGTTCAACTTAGACCACTTATGCCACGATTCAAAAAGAAATCTGATGGTTATGATTCCATTCGTATTGTTCAATTTGGCAGATATTGTTGGGTTAAAGGCAACCAAGTTAAGTTACCTAATGACATTGGCGTTGTGAAATTCAGAAAATCACAAAATATTGTGGGTGAGATTAAGAACGTCACAATCTCAAAGCATGTCGGGAAATGGTATGTGTCATTTGGTGCTGAAAACACAGTAGAAGCACCAGTCCACCCATCAAAATCAGCCGTTGGCATTGATTTAGGTGTTAAAAAGTTAATTACAACGTCTAGTGGTCAAGTATTCGACCCGATCAATAGTTTCAAGGCCAATCAAGTAAAGTTGGCTAGGCTTCAGCGCAAGCTGAGAAAGAAAAACAAGTTCAGTCAAAATTGGAAAAAGCTGAATCTCAAGATCAATACATTACACCATCATATTGCCAATATTCGGCATGACTACTTGCACAAAGTCACCACAACGCTCAGCAAAAACCACGCAATGATCGTAGTTGAGGACTTAAAAGTAGCCAATATGTCGAAGTCAGCGAAAGGCTCAATCGAGAAAAAAGGAAAGAATGTTAAAGCCAAGTCCGGCTTAAATAAATCAATCCTGGATCAAGGTTGGTCAATGCTTGTTAATATGTTGGTGTACAAACAGCAATGGCGAGATGGTTTACTCGTTAAAGTTGACCCTAAATATACAAGTCAGACTTGTAGTTCATGTGGTCACGTTGCAAAAGAAAATAGGCTTACTCAAGCAAACTTTAGTTGTGTCGAGTGTAGCTTTGGCGAGAATGCAGATATTAATGCTTCTCGCAATATTTTGGCGGTAGGACATACCGTTTTGTCTGTGGAGGGTGGATGCGGTAAAGGTCGCCTTGCGAAGCAGAAAGCAAGTGAAATCCGTGAGGAAGTCACCTAAGAGCTTTTACTTTTAGAATCCCCCACTTGAACATCGTGAAAGTGGTGGGAGTATGTCAAAACTAAGCAGAATGTTTCAGGGGAAGAGTTGAGTGATGAATGCGGCACAATTGCAGAAAACCTTAAGAGCTAGCCAATATACCGAACAGGTATTGGCCAATCACCAGAGTTTACTGGAACAGGATTATGCAATTGATCAGTTTCAAGGCTCACTCAGTCGGGAATATATTGATCAGCTGGTGCAGCACTGCATCCTAAATATAAGCGATGAAGCAACGTGGATGCGCGCAATGCGTATTTTGCGGGCTCGATTGATGTTTCGTTGGATCTGGCAGGATGCCAATCAACTCACCGATGTCATTACCCTCACCCAAGAACTCTCCGATTTTGCCGATGCGTGCATCTGTGCGGCGAAAGATTTTGCCCGTATTCCGGTCGTTGCCAAGTATGGCCAGCCAATCGGCTATAACGGAAAAGTCCAAGATCTGATTGTCATTGCCATGGGGAAACTCGGCGCCCAAGAACTCAATCTTTCCAGTGATATCGACCTGATTTTTGCCTTCGATGAGCAGGGTGAAACTGATGGGCGTAAATGTATTGATGTGCAGCAGTTTTGCATCCTGTGGGGACAAAAACTCATTCATTTGCTGGATCAGATCACGGCGGATGGCTTTGTATTCCGCGTCGACATGCGCCTGCGTCCCTGGGGCGATGGTTCAGCACTAGCCATTAGTCATGCAGCCTTGGAAAAATATCTGAGCCAGCATGGGCGTGAATGGGAGCGTTATGCCTGGATTAAAGCGCGTATTGTCAATCCAAGTCCAGAAGGCGACGAGCTGCTGGAGATGACCCGTCCATTTGTATTTCGCAAGTACGTCGATTACAGCGCTTTTGAAGCCATGCGCGAAATGAAAGCCATGATCGAGCGCGAAGTACAGCGCCGTAATATTGAAGATGATATCAAGCTCGGAGCCGGTGGCATTCGCGAAGTCGAATTTATCGTGCAGGTGTTTCAGCTGATTTATGGCGGGGCCAAACTTGAATTGCAGGATCGGCAGTGTCTGGTGAATCTAAATCATCTGGATGATGCCGAGTTGCTGGATGAACAGGCGGTGCAGGATCTGGAAAATGCCTATTTATTCCTGCGCCGGGTTGAGCACGCGATTCAGGCACTGAATGATCAGCAAACGCAATCACTACCGACAGAGCCAGAGTTAAGGGCGCGTATAACGGACACACTTGGTTTTGCGGATTGGGACAGCTTTATGGCATATCTCAATGAAAAGCGTGACAAAGTGATGTATCAGTTTGATCATCTAATCAAGGAAAATGGCCCTGACACCTTGGTTGAAAGTTTTTCCCAGTTGGAAAAGAAACTCAAAGAAGTGTTGGATGATAATGCAAAGAATCTTGTCTATGAGTTTTGGAATGGGCATGCCTTAAAAAAATTACCGGCAAAGGCGGTACAACGTTTAAAAACCTTCTGGCCGCATTTAATTGAAGCCGTTTTACAGTCAGATGATCCTCAGGTGGCATTGGTGCGCTTGATGCCCTTAGTCGAATCAGTGATGCGCCGTACGGTATATCTGGTGATGTTAATCGAGAGTAAAGGGGCGTTGCAGCGACTGGTGAAGATGGCCACGGTCAGCCCCTGGATTTGTGAAGAACTGACCCATTATCCGGTGCTACTGGATGAATTCCTGTCGATGGATTTTGAATTGCCAAAACGTCAGGATCTGGAAGACTCTTTACGTCAGCAACTTTTACGGATTGAAATTGATCAGGTCGAAGACCAGATGCGGGTCTTGCGCCTGTTTAAAAAATCTAATGTTCTGGCCGTTGCCGCCAGTGATGTGCTGGCTGAAAGTCCTTTAATGAAAGTTTCCGATGCCTTGACCGATATTGCTGAAGTATCGGTGAATGCAGCGCTGCATCTGGCCTATCAGATTGTGGCAAAAAAGCATGGTTTTCCACTGGATGCAGAAGGGCAGCGCTGTTCAGTCGAGCATACGGCTTTTGCAGTCATTGGTTATGGTAAAGTCGGTGGAATTGAATTGGGTTATGGCTCGGATCTGGATCTGGTGTTTATTCACTATATGGGTGAACAGGCCGATACCGATGGACTTAAGCCGATCAGTGGCTTTGAATTTGCCATGCGGGTTGCACAAAAGTTTATGTCCCTCATGACCACGCAAACCTTGGATGGACGTGTATATGAAGTCGATACCCGATTGCGTCCATCGGGCGAAGCTGGGCTTTTGGTCACCAGTTTAAAAGCCTTTGAACAGTATCAGTTCAAGAGTGCCTGGCTATGGGAGCATCAGGCCTTGGTACGAGCCCGCCCGATTGCGGGTGAAATGAGCTTACGGAAAAAGTTTGAAGTCTTGCGCCGGGATATTTTGATTCAGCCCCGTGATGAAAATTATGTACGGGCAGAAGTACTGAAAATGCGTCAGAAAATGAAGGAGCATCTCGGTTCTTCCGCCGATCAAAAAAAAGATGGTATTTTTCATTTAAAACAAGATGCAGGTGGTATCGTAGACATCGAATTTATGGCACAGTATGCGGTGTTGGCTTGGAGTGGGACGAATAAAGATCTCGCCCATTTCTCCGACAATGTACGAATTCTTGAGGATGCCGCAAAATCAGGTTGCTTATCCAGCGACGATGCGACTGCTCTGATTCAAGCTTATCTCCGTGAACGCGCCGAGAGCCATCGCTTAGCCCTTGCAAATCAATCCATGCAAGTGTCTGCAAGCGACTGGCACGATACCCGAATGACCGTTTGCAAGTTATGGCAAAGACTGATTGATCCAAGTGCAGACTTTGCACTGGATAGTGAATAATTGTGAGAAATTGGAGTTTGTGGCATGAATTTGGCTGATCGTGATGGTTTCATTTGGCAAGATGGACAACTAGTTGACTGGCGTGAGGCAAAAACTCACGTATTAACACATACTTTGCATTACAGCATGGGTGTGTTTGAAGGCGTCCGAGCTTATGAAACCCCGAATGGAACGGCTATTTTCCGTCTTAAAGAACATACGAAGCGCTTGTTGAATTCTGCAAAAATTTATCAAATGAAAGTTCCATTTGATCAAGCAGCATTAGAACAGGCTCAAATTGATGTTGTTCGTGAAAACAAATTAGCGTCTTGCTATTTACGTCCAATTATTTTTATTGGTTCTGAAAAACTCGGTATCGCTGCAACTGACAATACCATTCATGCCGTAGTTGCGGCATGGAGCTGGGGTGCTTACCTCGGTGAAGAGGCGATGGCGAAGGGAATTCGCGTAAAAACGTCTTCATTTACCCACCATCATCCGAACGTGACCATGTGTAAGGCTAAAGCATCAGGTAACTACACCTTGTCGATTCTTGCGCATCAGGAAGTGGCGCATTCAGGTTATGATGAAGCAATGCTGCTCGACCCACAAGGCTATGTATGCCAAGGTTCAGGCGAAAACGTATTCCTGGTGCGTGATGGCGTGATTCATACGCCTGATATCGCAGGTGGTGCGCTGGATGGTATTACCCGTCAAACGATTATTACGATTGCTAAAGACTTGGGTTATGACGTAATTGAACGCCGTATTACCCGTGATGAGTTCTACATCGCAGATGAAGCATTCTTTACCGGCACTGCTGCAGAAGTAACACCAATCCGTGAATACGATGATCGTCAGATTGGTGAGGGTGTACGTGGTCCAATCACCACTCAAATCCAGAAAGCATATTTTGATGCAGTTCAGGGCAAAGACCCGAAATATGCACACTGGTTAACGTATGTGAAGTAATTAAGAATTTACTGATTGAAAAAACCTCTCATTTGAGAGGTTTTTTTTAACTGATGTACTTATTCTGCCGAACTTATGTCATCATATTCACCATCAAGAAGATTTTAAGATGAGCTTAGGCATACGCAATGAGTAACATCGTTATTTGTATGAAATGGGGAACCAAATACGGTTCGGAATACGTCAATCGTTTATACAATATGGTTAAACGACATACGACAGTCGACTTTAAAATGGTCTGTCTGACGGATCGTACTGAAGGCATTGATCCTGCAGTACAATGTTTCCCTATTCCACCTCTGGCATTGCCTGAAGGTGCGCCTGAGCGTGGCTGGAACAAGCTGTCCACTTTTGAGCCTGATCTGTATGGTTTGGAAGGCAATGCACTCTTCCTCGATCTTGACGTGGTGATTGTCGATAATATCGATGAGTTCTTTACCTATCCGGGTGACTTCCTGATTATTCATGACTGGAAACGTCCTTGGCGTATTACCGGTAACAGTTCGGTTTATCGGTTTAAACTGGGTGCTTTCCCAGGTCTGTTACCTTATTTCCGTGAACATTTTGATGAAATTCGTCAAAAATTCCGTAATGAGCAAGCCTATTTGTCTTGGTATGTAGACCGTGAAGGTAAACAGACGTATTGGCCAGAAAGCTGGTGCAAGAGCTATAAATATCACTGCCTGCAAAAAATTCCGATGGCTTATTTTAAGCCGCCTGTGAAGCCTGAAGGTGCCAAAATCATTGTTTTTCATGGCGAGATTAATCCGCCAGATGCAGTGAATGGTGGTGGTGGTAAATGGTATCGTTATGTGTTGCCATCGCAGTGGATTAAGGACGCTTGGCAGTAAGTTATAGAGTTTATTCAAGCTAATTGTTGATTAGAAGTATTATGGAAAAAATAGATTTTGTTATTGCGTGGGTCGATGGCAATGATGTAAAGCATCGACTTAAAAGGCAACAGTTTCAATCTACTAATATCGTAAAAGGTTCAGCAGAAGAAACTCGATTTGCTAGTAATGATGAAATCTATTTTTCAATTGCTTCAATTCTTAAATATGTTCCCTATTTTGGAACAATTTATATTATTACGGATGAACAGCAGCCTGCACATATTCATGATTTTTTCGAACAGGGATTATGTGCTCCTGAGCAGATAAAAATAATTGATCATAGAACAATATTTGCTGGTCATGAGCAATACTTGCCTACATTTAATTCTTTAAGTATTGAAACTATGCTTTGGAATATTCCAGGGTTATCAAAGTATTTTATTTATTTGAATGATGATTTCTTCTTTAATGCCTCATCTGAATTAGATGATTTTTTAGTTGGTGACCAGATAAAAGTCTATGGACATTGGGAAAATAACTCCTTAATTAAAGCAAAATTTAATCTACGTAAAGGTCTTAATAAATATTTTGGTAAACCTTTACAGCCTAAATATACAATTGCTCAAATGCTTAGTGCTGAATTATGTGGATTTAATAAATATTATGAAATTCATCATCGTCCCCATATATTGGATCGTGATGTACTACAAAATTATTTTCAAAAATACCCTACAACATTAGCTCAACAGATTAGGCATCGTTTTAGAAGTGCTTTTCAGTTTTTACCCGTAGGACTTAATAATCATTTAAAAATTCAGGCTAATGAAGCAGTTCTATACGATGATATTAATATTGCTTATTTAAAAAATGAAGCATTGCTATCTTTATTTTTAGAAAACTTAAATAATACCACTATTAAATTTGGTTGTATTCAAAGTTTGGATCAATTTGATCCAAAAGAAGCAGAAAAGGTATCTTTTGCTTTAATTGCTAAATTTAAAAACTATTTACCTCTATCTATTCAGCATTAAGAGTTAATCATGAAAGTTGTAACTTATTTAATTAATTTAGACGGAAGTGATGAGCGTCTAGCTGCAGCAACTCAGCAGCTTAATAGTGTGAGCTGGAGGTTTGAACGTTTTGCTGCTTATGATGGTCGGGGTAAAGCACTCTCTGAATTCATAAATTATAATGACGATCAAACTAATAAGGTATTAGGTCGTAGTTTAATGAATTCCGAGTTAGGTTGTTATTTAAGTCATTATGGATGCGCTGAAAAATTTTTAGCCACTGATGCAGATTATTTAGTGGTTCTGGAAGATGACCTTAAAATTAATAGTGACTTTAAGATTAAAATTGACAGCATCATTGAATATTTGCACCAACATCAAGATTTAAACTGGTATCTTATTAATATTGCTGCAAAAAAGAAAAAACTAGCAAAAGATATTACGCAAATAGGGGATATAAGTCTATGGCATGCTTTTTATTTCCCAATTCGTGGCTTAGGGTTAATCTGGTCGCGGCAGGGAGCACAGTCTTTTGTTGAGGTAGGCAAAACTATAAATATGCCGGTTGATATCTTCTTCCAGTCTTGGTTAAGTCAAAATGGCAAAGGTTTAGGGATTTGGCCACCACTAGTGAAGCCAGCAGGGGTCGATAGTGATATTTTGGGAACGGTTGCTACTCAGGGGATTTCTCGTAAAGCACTTGAAAATAGAAGCAGCTCCTATGGCTTTAAAAAGCAGAAGCGTATGTGGCGTGATCGTTATCATGCACTAAAATATCTGCTAAATTCTTAAAATTCATCGAATATCTTAATAATTGAATATTTATCATTAAAGGAATAAATCAATGAGCATGTTGGAAATAATTTAGATGAAAATATTTAAAAAAACTTATTATATGCTTAAGTTTTATATCATGTATTTTTACAAGATTAGAGGCACGAATTTAAAAATTCATAATTACGCAAATATGATTACGCTTAATCCAAAGCCAGAAGAAGTTAAAATACCTAAGCTGATTTGGCTGTATTGGGAGGGGGATGTACCATTATTTGTGGAAAAATGCATAGAAAATATAAAGCTAATAAATGCAAATTATGAGGTTCATTTTTTAACACCAACAACTGTTGATCAATTTATACAGATAGATTTTGATTCTTTAAATATTCATCTACCTCAGCATAAAGCTGATTTAATCAGATTTAAATTACTTTATGTTTATGGAGGAATCTGGTTAGATGCAAGTATTATCGTTTATGAAAATTTAGATTGGATTCAAGAGTTGGTTTCTCAAAATCAGACCGAAAGTTTTGCCTATTATCGTAAAAAAAACACTACCAATATTGATTCTCCAGTCATCGAGAATTGGCTTTTAGCAACGGCTCCTAACAATAGGTTTTTTAAAGATTGGTTTGATGAGTTGGTGAACGCCATGCAGGTTGGCCCTAAAACATATATCAATGAAATTAAACGTACTGTGCCAAATTATGAGAGAATATTTCAAAAGATTAGTAATTTAGAGTACCTGATTTCCTATGTGGTGTGTCAGGTGATTATGCTGAAAGCATTGCCTAGTATTACTTTAATTGATTGTGATCAAAATGCCTTTTACTATCAGGTAAAAAATAAATGGGTCAAAGAAAAAACATTAATTGAAATGGCAATCAATCATCATTCAGGTGAATACCCTAAATTGATTAAATTTGCCGGTAAAGAGCGTAAACATATAGGCGAATTTTATGAAAAAGGAATGTATTTTCAAGATTCACTGCTAGATTTCCATGATGATCAGAGTAAAACCTTATCTTAACGCTCTATCAGGTTGGATGATCTGAACCACTTAGAGGATGGTGTCTTGTTCGAGCGTTAATTTATTAAATGATTTGATAAGACTATGGGGTGAAAGATTATAAACAGACACTTTTTGACTTTCAAAGAAATAGGCTGCTGTTTCAAATGCCGCTATGATTGATTGGGTGTGCTGGTTTAATAAGGTAGGTTGTTTTGCATCTAAAGTTTCATAAAATCGTGGTAGGTCGAAGTTATTCATATCCACACCTGCAATATAGATATGTTGGTAATTTAATCCTGACATAATCTGTAATGCGGTATAAGCCACGGTATAGTAGTCAAATACTGTGTCATACATGTGTGTAGAAAAGCCAAAACCATTGTAGAAGTAATTACTCTTAACTTTTTCATCAACATGAATAGTGTTTCCCATAAAAAGTTCATTTTTACAGTTACTCGTGATTTCAATAATTTTAAATTGGCAACGAATCTGTTCGATTTTTACTTTTCTTAGAATATAGTCTAAGCAACGTGCGGTGGTGAAAAAATTGCATGCTGTGTCTAAAACCCGCTCAACGAGATCAAAACGATTTTGTACAAAATCATGATCAATAATGACATAGTGTTGAAAAGTGACCTCATTCAAAGCGATTGCTCCATTGACGCCAATATAGTCCAGTTTCTCATATTTAAAAAATTTATCAGGAATCTTTTTAATCGATGGTCCTGTTGCGATCAGCATACATTTTGAATGTTTATTCTTTAAGTTAAGCGTATGGTCTGCAATTAAGGTATTCCTAAAAAAAACTTGATCAATTTGACCCGATGCATTACGAACCACACGGTAAAAAGGCCAATAGCGTCTGTTGTGTTTGTAAGTACTCGGTTTTAAAAGTTTATAGGTATATTTTGTCAAATTTCGAACGAAATGGTTGAAAATTAAACCACACATATTCTTGTCTCTTTCATAGCTTATTTCTATGAGTTATATCAAGTTTATTTGAGAATAATCTAATTGATAAGATGATTCAGTTGCTTAGAGGGTTAATGATCTAAATTAAATGAATCACGCTTGGTTTTAAACTTGCTCAGGAGCCTCTTAAACCAAGGCTGGGATGTTTCTGACCGAGTAATGTTATTGCCCGAGTATTTTTTTTGAGATGCTTTGTGAAATTTTCCGTAGGGTGTAATTGTATAGTCCTCAAGTTGGTATCCGGCAGAAAGGGCTTCGTGATAGTATTGGTCAAAAAGTGTTGTCAGGTCCGCTCGGGGGTGAGGAATAATTTCGCCATCAAACCAATGTGTTGAATTATTGTGTTGAAGACGAGGAATTGAATATTTGTGACTAAACTGGGTGCCCATATCGGAATAATGCAAAATTTTAATCTCGTTGATACTTAGATTTTCACCATCGATGCAATTAAAATGATCATTATAAGCTTGAACCAATGACGGTTCTTTTTGAATTTGTCTCATCAGACTTTGATGACTGGCAGGGTTACTTTTTAATTCCTCAATTCTAGGAAGAAAATGTTTGGCCTTTTCACAATCCCAGACACAAGTGCATAAACGGGCTGAGCTTCCCCCCCCCTTGGCTGCCACAATAGCATTGGCTTCAATAGGATGTTCCCAGAGTAGTGCAAGATCATCGAGTACAATGACATCTGTATCCATGTAAATGGCTTTACCTTGAAATTGACAATACTCTGGAATAGCCCACCGAAATCCGGAAAAAGGTGTCGCCCAGTTTTCTGTTCTCCATCCTTGATTCGATTTCGGATCAGAATACCAATAGCTAGAAGGATCACGCGAAAGTTGCATCCAAATAATTTCTACAGGCTGCTGGGTATGTTTTTTAATGCTGTAGTCTAAAACCATCATTTGTTCTAAATCACAGTTGTTTGGGTCACAGCCTATAAAAATTTTGATTGTTTTGAGACTCATTTTTATCAATTATTTTGTGATATGATAATGTATATTAAAACAAAGACTATATAAAAACAAAGACTACATAAGATTTACTATGTTTTTTTATTTATTCTATTATAATTAAAACTTAAATAAAATAATCGAATTTATTTCAATGACTTCTTTGGTTTTTAAATAAATTACAATAACTTATGTGTATTATATTGTTATATAATTACGAAAAAAATTTAAAATTATAGTTTTTTATCACACTTTTATCTATGATTTTAAACTTAAATTGGTAGAAAATTAAAAGGATTCTTAATGTTGACAGTTTTTGGTTTTCATACAGATGATAAACTATATACGAAGCATGCTCAAATTTTAGCTGAATCAGCAAAAAAAATTAATATTCATATTCTATTAAAGCAATTTTCAAAAGATGACTGGCAAACCATTATTGCATTTAAGCCTGTGTTTATTTCGCAAATGCGTCGTGAAACTCATGGCCCACTTTTATTTGTTGATGCTGATGCTATAATTCTTGAGGATATCCGGCCATACTTCAATGCAATTGAAGAAGATATTGCAGTACATTACATAGATAATAAGCGTTTAATTAGTAGTACTATTTTTATAAATGACACTAAAAATGCACATTCTCTGATGGATGAATGGGAGAAGCGTATGTTGCAAAATCCAACTATTTGGGATCAGATTATTTTACAAAACTTGGTTGATGAGTGGCATGATGCAGGCCTTATTACATTAAAAAAGCTACCACCAAACTATACATTTATTTTTGATACATCTCGTAATTTATATGGGGATAAGATTCAACCTAGTATTGAACAATTACAAGCAAGTAGAGATAAGCGTTGGATACAGAAATATGAGCAAAGAAATTCAATTTATCAATGGATAATGCGTTCTTCTCTACTGTCAAAAAGTACTAAAAAGATTGTTAAACGACATAATGAAGTTAATGCACGAACAACAAAGTTAGGAATTGATATTAAGTTAACTTTAAGTGATTTAATTGAATAATTAAAATTTATTGATAAATATTACTTTCATCAATTATTTTCCTAAACCTTTTATACCCCCACAAATACTGTTCCGGAGCGACATTAATCATGCGCTCCATTTCTTTATTTAAGGTATCAACCGACAATTGTAAATCTTTAGATAAAATATCATTTGATAATTTAGTCACGTAAATATCATAGCCGGAAAAATCTTCACGTCTTAAACAACTAAGCCCAACTACTGAACATTGTGTTTTGGCTGCCAGTTTGGAAAGTAAGGTAGAAGATAGCGCATTTTGATTGTAGAAAAGTGAGTAGATACCACCACTTTCTTTAGGTACATGATCCGGCAATATTGCAGAAAAACCACCCTGTTTTAAATGCTTAAATAAAGCACGTACACCAGAATCATCTGTAGGAACCAGTGTGGCATTCAGGCGTTGCCGAGCTTCAAGCATAAAACGGTCAATATCCTGATTCTTACTGGGCTTGTACATAATTACAGGGGAGGTGTGCTGATTTACCCAGACATTTAAAAGCTCCCACGTACCAAAATGAGGCACCACTGCCAAGCAGCCATGAGGATTTTGCAAAGCTTTCAGGAAAATATCTTCGCCCTGCACATCTTGAATCAAAGACAGCGCATAGTCTGGTGATGATCCCCAAATCTTGACTGATTCTGCATACGTCATGCACTGACTTTTCAGGCTGCTTTTGGTCAAATCAGCCCGTTCAGCTTCCGAAAGTTCAGGATAGGCAGAGGCCAGGTTAATCTCGGTCACTCGGCGTGCAGAAGAATGGCTGAAATACAAAAGAGATCCAGCCAGTTGTGCAAGATTTTGAATGAATCTTAATGGAAGTTTAGAGAAATTTTTAAGTAGGGTGTACATGGTATCCAGATGGTCAGATTATAGGTCTTTGTCCGGATTGCCCTTCAGCACCATATAAATCAAACCTACAAAAATCAGCAGGGCACCTAAAATACTGCTCAGGCAAAAATACACAATACGGTCATTGGTATCGAGGTTGAACAGGTTGTTGGCAAGGATATAGCGCATGAACAGCCATTGAACCACTGAAAATACAATAAGCATAATGCTGCGATTACGAACTGCAGGACGCATAGCCATTGCTAATTACCTTAGATTAAAAACTGTGGCTATTATGCCACTGTTCCAGATGCGACTCAATCACACAAAAAAGCCCCACACGAGGCAGGGCTTTTTCACTTAAAACGTCAAGAATTATTCTTGAGATTCAGCTTTCGGTTTTTCACGTAAGCGAATCCCAAGGTCACGCAGCTGGTTTGATTCAACTGGTGCTGGCGCTTGAGTCAATGGACATTCAGCAGTCTTGGTTTTCGGGAATGCAATGACATCACGAATAGAAGAACCGCCAGTCATGAGCATCACAAGACGGTCAAGACCGAATGCCAAACCGCCATGCGGAGGAGCACCGTAACGTAATGCATTTAACAAGAAGCTAAATTTCTCTTCCGCTTCTTCTTCACCAATACCAAGCGCTTCAAAGATCGCTTTTTGCATTTCAAGGTTATGAATACGCAGTGAACCACCACCGATTTCAGTACCGTTCAATACCATATCGTAAGCCACAGAAAGCGCAGCGCCTGGGTTGTTCTTCACTTCTTCCACGCTAGATTTTGGAAGCGTGAATGGGTGATGCACAGATGTCCATTTACCATCATCAGTTTCTTCGAACATTGGGAAATCAACAACCCAAAGTGGCGCCCACTCGCAAGTTGCAAGTTTCATGTCATGACCGATCTTCACACGAAGCGCGCCCATGGCATCGTTTACAACTTTTGCTTTGTCTGCACCGAAGAATACGATGTCGCCATTTTCAGCACCAACACGTTTCAATAGATCAAGTACGATTGGCTCGATAAATTTCACGATTGGAGACTGAAGACCTTCGATACCTTTTTCAAGTTCGTTGACTTTGATGTAAGCCAAACCGCGTGCACCGTAGATGCCTACAAACTTGGTGTATTCATCAATCGCGCTACGTGGCAGTGAACCCGCACCTGGTACGCGAAGCGCAACGATACGACCTTTAGGATCTTTAGCAGGACCTGCGAATACCTTGAACTCAACGTCTTGCATGAGGTCTGCAACGTCAACCAGTTTCAAAGGAATACGCATATCTGGTTTGTCAGATGCATAGTCACGCATTGCATCGTTGTATGTCATGCGTGGGAATTTATCAAACTCTACGTTTAGAAGTTCTTTGAACATCTTTACGGTTAAAGTTTCCATCAGATCCATGATGTCATCGTCACTCATGAACGATGTTTCAACGTCGATTTGGGTGAATTCAGGCTGACGGTCAGCACGTAAGTCTTCATCACGGAAACATTTTGCGATTTGATAGTAACGATCAATACCGCCCACCATCAACAACTGTTTGAACAGCTGTGGAGATTGCGGAAGTGCATAGAAGCTACCATTCGATACACGGCTTGGTACTAAATAGTCACGCGCACCTTCAGGAGTCGCACGAGTCAAAATTGGTGTTTCAACGTCTAAGAAACCATTGTCTTCGAAGTAGTTACGAATCAGGTTGGTTAACTTAGAACGGAAGCGTAAACGATCTAGCATTTCTGGACGACGGATGTCCAGGAAACGGTATTTCAAACGGATTTCTTCAGAAATATTGGTGTTTTCGTCATTCAAAGGGAATGGCGGAGTTTCAGACTGAGCAAGAACTTCAATTTCTTTACCCAAGACTTCGATTTGACCGCTCACCATATTGGCATTTTCTGTGCCTTCATAACGGCGACGCACACGGCCTGTAATTTTTAATACAAATTCTGAACGTACTTTATCAGCAGTTGCAAATGCTTCAGGAGTATCTGGGTCAATAACCACTTGAACAAGACCATCACGGTCACGCATGTCAAGGAAGATTACACCACCGTGGTCACGGCGACGGTGTACCCAACCGCATAATGTTACGGTTTGGTCAATTTGAGCTTCGGTTAAAGAACCGCAGTAATGAGTTCGCATCATAGCGTTAGAAATCCAACTATATGGGTTAAGGTCAGCGAATACGTAAACAGCGTACCGCTTTGAGTAAAGGTAGGATTATGCCTCTTTGGGCATGTTGTCACAAGAACTTGGGTCAAAAACAATATCATTTTAAAGTGAATAGGCGCAAAGCCAGTGCTTTGTTTAATCCATCCTGTGCTCTCTGTCTAAAAATAAAAACAGTAAACAGCCCAGACTGAAGGTGATCAGAAAGCCTTGGCTAAATTCATTGATCGAGCGACCAGTAAAATAATAGAGGTCTGATTGCCAGACTTCCGTAGAAATATAGCGCGCATAATCCCAGACAGAAAATAGGCCGGTAAATATAGAAAAGAGCAATAAGCCCCAGGCAAAGGATTTGATTTTCACACTGACTGCAAGATATTGCTGATGAGTTTTATAGTAATGCAGGCTCATCCACAGGATAAGAGGCAAGACAATCACTGAGGTGCCAATCTGTAAAATCCGGTGCAGCGGATAACTTTGTCCAAACAACTGAAAATGTTGGGCTAAGACGTCATGAAAGGCAAAAGTTCGAAAATCGACGTGGGTCAGTCCATCCCAGATTAAATGGGTAGCTGTACCGACGATCAGTGCCAGACACATTACCAGGATAAATTTTAGTGCTGAAAGGATATTGTGAATCTTTAAATCATGCTGAATACCGATGCAACGGTAAATCACGGGCCGGTAAATCAGGTACCAGACCGCACAAAAAGCCAGACCGATCCAGAGATCTGGATGAATCAGCGAAGACCATAAATGGGTAATATTAGAATTAGTATGAGTAAACAGACGATAAAGATCTGGAACCATGCTGCCAATGGCCAGCGCAGCAACAGGGAGTCTATTCCCAGTCAAATATGAAATAGGTGGAGCAAGCACAGCATGCGATAAGGTAAAGGGCATAAAAATAGTGTTTTTAATGTAATAAAAAATATTAGAAAGACATTCTAATAAAATATTCAGCTCATTATCGTAAAGGATTGCAAAAATAATGAAATGTTATATTATAACATTCACCCAGATTACTGAATTTGAGCTTCGGTCATGTCCTTCCCTAAGAATCTAATAACATTGTCAATTTTTGCTGTAGTTGCGCCTACAGTATTTGCAGAGCAATCCTCATCTTCTATCCCGGTACAGACCCTGGACACGATTCAGGTGCAAGCTCATCCATTGGTGCAGACTGCGGCAGATTTTGCGGTTGCAGATCATGTCGTGGATCAGAAAGCACTGTCTGAACGCGCCACCACCATTGGTGATGCCTTGGCAGATGAGCTTGGTGTTTATTCTAATCAATATGGTTCAGGCTCGAGTCGTCCTGTGATTCGGGGTCAAGATGGTCCACGTGTGAAAGTGTTGCAGCATGCTTCTGAAACAGCGGATGTATCCACTTTATCTCCTGACCATGCAGTAACCGTTGATCCGATTCTGGCGAAACAGGTCGAAGTGATTCGTGGTCCATCTACGTTGCTTTATGGTGCCGGTACAGTCGGTGGGTTGGTGAATGTCACTGATCAAAAAATCCCAACTCAAATGCCTGAAGATGGTTTAGAAGGTACAGTCGGCCTCCGTTATAACTCAGGCAGTGATGAAAAACTGGTAAGTGCTGGTGTGACAGCGGGTATTGGTGAAAACTTTGCTTTGCGTGTAGAAGGCTCAAAGCGTAACGCCAATGATTATATTGCACCGGATTATTTTCATGAGCATGATGACGAATTAGAAAAAGAACGTCGTGTGGGCAATACTTTTGCTGAAGGACAGACAGTCAATATTGGTGGATCATGGATTCATGATCGTGGTTTTGTTGGTTTGTCCTATAGTAACCGTCAGGATCAGTATGGCTTGCCCGGACATAGTCATGAATATCATGGTTGTGTTTTACATGGTGATCATTTTCATGGTTGTCCAACACCTGACCCAGATGCACCAGCCCATGAAGAGCATGGTGGACCATGGGTAGATTTAAAATCTGAACGCTATGAAGTACGCACCGAACTGGAACAACCTTTTGCCGGTGTTGAAAAACTACGTGTACATGCCAGCATGACCGATTATGAACACGATGAACTTGAAGAAAATGAAGTGATCAGTAACTTTAAAAGCAAAGGTTATGACGGTCGTTTAGAGTTGGTGCACGTGCCAGTTGCAGGTTGGGAGGGGGTGATCGGAACCCAGATTTCACAGCAAAAAATTAATCTTGCCGCATCAGAGCATGACCATCATGAAGATGGCGATGAGGACGATGAAGAACATCATGTTCATGGTTCTAGTGTCGTGATGCCGGACACAAAAACTGACAAATTCAGTCTTTTTGCTTTAGAACATAAGCAACTTGGCGATGTGCATGTTGAACTTGGTGCGCGTGTCGATCATCAAAAAGTGAAAGTAGATTCGGATCAGAAAGATTATTCGGGGACTGGTGTTTCTGCATCCGCTGCTGCCAACTGGGAATTTGCACCGAACTACAAACTTTCTGTAGTGGGATCACATCAGCAGCGTTTGCCTTTAGCTCAAGAACTCTATGCTGATGGCTTGCATTTTGCGACCAATACCTATGAACTAGGTAATCCTGATCTCGATAAAGAAACTTCAAATAATCTCGAGTTAGGTCTGCATTATGAAGGGGATAAACTGGATTACCATGTGCACGTGTATCACAACTGGTTTGATGATTATATCTATGGCGAAACGGTAGCGCAGAAAGGTAATTTACGTGGCGTGCAATATACCCAAGACAAAGCCAGATTTTATGGTACAGAAGCACAAGCCGGTTATCAGATCAATGATATGTATAAGCTCAGCGTCTTTGGGGATTATGTGCGTGGCAAGATTGAAGGCGAAAATGCACCACGGGTACCTGCAGGTCGCTTAGGCACCAAAGTCGAAGCAGACTTTGCCGATGGCTGGTCAGGTTTGGCTGAGTATTATCATGTCTTTAATCAGGACAAAATCGCCAGCTATGAAGATGAAACCCAAGGCTACAATATGGTGAATGTGGGCTTAAGCTATGCCAATAGCCTTGCAGATAACAATGCTTATAGGGTTTATTTCAAGGCCAACAACCTGCTTGATGATCAGGTGTATTCACATACTTCCTTCCTGTCGAATATTCCGCAGGTGGGTCGCAACTTTACTGTCGGCGTGCAATATGATTTCTAACAGGTCTACTGAAATAATTGACCAAATCATCTAGATCTCACTGAAATCTACTTGAAAAATCATAAGATAAAACCTAGCCTGAGTATATTGGGTTAGGTTTTATCTTATGCGTATCTTTCAACGAATTCACAATAAATTGAACTGGTCGAATCGCCGTTATGCGACTTTGATCATTAGTATGCTGGCCGTGGGTTATCTGGCTTCAGCGATCTACCACACTTATAAGCCTTTGCCGGAAGGTCTGAATTACACAGGCAAAATGCGTCATGCCGAAGTCAAATTTCTGGCTGATCAGACTTATCTGGATGCCGAAGGAAAACAGCATCTAGATCATCGCATTTTTAATGAAATGCTGCATATGATTGAAGAAGCCAAATCGCTGATCGTGCTGGATATGTTTTTATTTAATCAGCAAACGGGGGCATCTACGCAGGAACATCAGGCATTAAGTCAACAACTGACGGATGCTTTAATCAGTAAACGTCTGCTGCAACCTGAGGTAGAAATCAAATTTATTACCGATCCGATCAATTCGGTCTATGGCGGAATTCGATCCGAGCAGTATCGAGCCCTACGTCAGCACGGTGTTGATGTGATTGAAACCAATCTGACGCCATTGCGGGCTTCCAATCCAGGCTGGTCGGGCTTCTGGTATATCTGTTGCCAGGGCATTGGCAATAATCCGGAAAAGGGCTGGTTGCCGAATCCATTTGGAACAGAAAAAATTACCCTGCGCAGTTATTTTGAGCTGTTTAACTTTAAAGCCAATCATCGTAAAACCATGGTGGTAGATACCGATCAGGGCTGGAAAGCACTGGTCACATCCATGAATCCGCATGATGGCAGTTCACGCCATTCCAATATCGGTTTATTGGTCTGGGGTAGCACCGCTGTGGATATCCTGAAAACCGAGCAATCTGTCGGCATGATGTCACAAGCCAATATGCCTGCCATTGTCGCCGGGGATTTTCAGGCAGACAGCAGCCAGCCACAAGTTCAGGTGCTAACTGAAAAAGCTATTTATGATGCGATTTTGAATCTCATTCAGACCGCCAAAGCCAATGAGCAGATTGATCTGGCGATGTTTTATCTGTCTGAGCGCAAAATTATTAAAAGCCTGATCGCGGCACATGAGCGTGGTGTCAAAGTCCGGGTTTTACTCGATCCAAATAAAGATGCTTTTGGCCGTGAGAAAAACGGAATTCCAAACCGGCAAGTGGCTTGGGAACTGCATAAAGCAGGTATTGATGTGCGCTGGTGCCGTACTCAGGGTGAGCAATGTCATAGCAAAATACTGATGAAGCGCAATGCTCAGCAAGCTGAAATGATTTTAGGCTCGGCTAATTTTACCGTACGGAATCTGAAAAACTATAATCTGGAAACCAATATGCGCGTGCTGGGGCAGCCTCAGGCCGAAGTGTTCAAGGATGCCCAGCAATATTTTGACGGTGCATGGTCAAATCTGAATGGTCGTTCGATGAGCGTAGATTACACTCAATATGCAGAAAACTCGTTCTTTAAATATTGGCTGTATCGTTTTATGGAATGGAGTGGCTGGTCGACGTTTTGATTTTAAATCCCTCCTGACCTCCCTTTTAAAAAAGGGAGGAAAGTCCCTCTTTAAAAAAAGAGGGATTTAGGAAGATTTTTTATTATCAGCTTTTTGATTCTGGATTTGGCGGAACCAGCTGATCCAGCTCTTTATCCGTTAATTGATCCAGCTCAGAAATATCGGTTTTAATTTTCCATTGCGCTTCATCATCGACCGGATTTGGCAAACGCGCTTCTAACCAGTCACAAACCACATCTGGCGGGAAATCTGCGTGATTACACTGGATCACCCAAGACAGGAAATCTTTGGCTATACCATTCATATATGGCGGTGGAGAAACTGGAAGGAACTGAGTTGGAAGACGTTCATTTTTAGAAATATAGTTCAGGACATGACCTAGTTCTTGCACAGTTTGCCAAGCCAGCGGATGATCTACATTGATCTGAAATTTAAACCACCATGCCTGCTTGCCATCTGAACCATAGCTATCAATCCGTTCTTTCTGAACACTCGGCACTTTAGAAAAATATTCATGCAAACGATCGAAATTTAAATCAGACACAGTATTCAACTCGAAACATTAAAAAAGTGATTTTAGCATAAAGCCACAGGATGCCGATGAGCCCGCTAGATTGAAAATAGGCAAGCACATTACAAAAAATTGCAGGCTCAGCAGCCTTATCCATATTTTCTGCATCTATTTTGTTTAAAATATAGACAAGGTATTAACAGGAAGCGCAGATGAAAATAGTATTCTTGAGTGCAATATTCGCTGCATTGCTATTGGGAGCTTCTACACAAAGTATGGCTGGCAATGCTTGGGTGGGTTATGGTGGTGTAGACCGATCTGTACCGAAGTATCGCAGCGCACCACGATCTTATGATCCACCACGGCAGCATTATCCGCAACGTCCGCTGCCACCAAGACCACATTACCCGCAACGACCACCATATTGGGGCTATCCACCTGCACAGAGTCAAAGTGGATTAAACATTCAGTATCAGGCACCGACCACTATTTATCAAAATTCGAATAGTTATAGCTGGGTCAATGGTGATCCGAATGTTGCCCGGATTGAAAGTTCGAGATATACGGTAATTACCGATTGGCAGCGTTTAGGGTTACCAGCACCACCGCGTGGCAGCTACTGGATTTATGAAAACGGACGCTATGTGCTGGTGCCGAATCGTTAAACTGCTCTAAACTCTGAACGGATAATTCAGTTATAAACGTCAATAACTCAAAAAGACCAAAATAGTTCCCTCTCCTGTGAGGAGATGAGTAGCACTGCTACGCAAGGGAGAGATTGCTTGAGATAAATCTCCCAAAACCCTAAACGAGGCTTAAGTATTACTTTAAGCTGAAGTGCAAAAAAAAGAGGGCTTAAAAGACTATGCCAATTCATCATCTTCTGGACGCGGTGTTTTGCCAAGGGGTAATGGCTTTTCACTATGTTTGTCACGAATCACGGATGGATAAGTCCATGAGGCATAGCGCACCACTAATATCGCAAAGGCCAGAATCAGAATCGAACCGGTAATAATCACCAGATCCATGCTGGCTTTATGCGTGTGTTGAATATCTGCAATCAGCAAACGGGTCAGTGCAGTAATGGCAATATAAATCAGGAAACGTACTGGCATATGGTTGGTTTTGAAATAGATGCCGACCATGGCACCAAGTTCCAGATAAATAAACAACAGAAGAATGTCGTCAATGGTGGCGAACTGTTTCACGGTCAGAATGTCAATGACGGTATGGCCAGCGGACCAGATCACCATACAGCCAATAATAAACAGCGCAATATAATGAAAGCTTTCTACAGCAAGATTGCCAAGACGGTCGAGGAGAGCTTCAAATTTTTCAATTTTCGGACGTGATTTAGACATATTATCCTCCTGATTTTTCATGTGAAATAAAGATAGTTGCAGAATAACGTGCAAAGATCATGCACAGAATGATTGAATGAAAAATAAAGATTAAATTATTTGAACTTTTGCGCTTTTTTTAGACTAAATTGCTATATTGTATGGGTGGTAACATTGAATAAATAGGAGAAAAAAGTGTTAGATAAAATTCAAACAAAAATTAGCCAATTAGAAGCCGGAAAAAAATTAATCCTCGGCGTAGGCATTAAGGCTGAAGATATGCAAAAGGTGGTGGAGCTCTGCGAGTCTTTAGAGTCAGAGGGGAATATCAAAATTGTGAATAAACATTCGAATCCGAAAAGCAATAATCAGACGGATACCTTGCTAATTCAAAAAGTTTAATTGTTGCATTTTCATAAAAAACGCCTGCTGATGCAGGCGTTTTTATTGCAGATTTTCAGCTTAAGCTTGAGTCGTGAAATAATCTTCAGAGAAGTTCATGATGACGTCAGAACCTGATTTCACTTTAGTAATGCGTAATGCCAGTTCAGGCAGAATGCGTTGCACAAAATAACGTGCCAAAGCGAGTTTGTTCTGATAGAAATCACCCTCTTTATTTTTCGCTGCATTGGCAATGCGCGCAAACATATAAGAGAAACTCAACAGACCTACAGCGTGCAGATAGTCGACTGCGGTCGCATTCGGAAAGTCATGACTTTCTCTTGCTGCTTCCAGAATATACTGAGTCACTGATTCAACTTCAGTCGCTGCATCCAGTGTGGCATCTTTAATGAAGTTCAGGTCTGCATCCAGACTATTGGCAAAGTCACGGATTTCAGAGATATATTCAGAGATATATTCGCCGCCACATTTAATGGTTTTACGGCCGATCAAATCTTGTGACTGTACGCCGTTGGTGCCTTCATAGATCTGGGAAATACGCAGGTCACGGATACATTGCTCCAAGCCCCATTCACGGATATAGCCATGACCACCGAAGACCATTTGTGCATCTAATGTCGCTTGGAATGCGGTATCCGTTAAATACGCTTTCGCGATTGGTGTTAATAGCGCAACACGGTCATTGGCTTTTTTCACCGCTTCAGGATCAGTCGAGAATTTGGTGATATCCAACTGTTGACCTACATACACGGCGAATGCACGTGAAGCTTCATTATTGGCACGTACATTCAGCAGCATACGGCGTACATCACCATGCACTAGAATACTGTCCGCAGGTTTGTTTGGTGATTGAACGCCAGCCGCGCTGCGACCCTGTAAACGGTCTGTCGCATATTGCGCAGCGTTTTGATAAGCGAATTCAGAAGCACCTAGGCCTTGGATACCCATCGACAGACGTTCGTAGTTCATCATCACGAACATCGCAGCCAGACCTTCGTTTTCTTTACCAACCAGGTAACCTTTGGCACCGTCAAAGTTCATTACACAAGTCGCAGATGCCTTGATCCCCATCTTGTGTTCGATTGAACCTGGGCCGACCGGGTTACGTTCGCCAATAGAACCATCTTCATTCACCAAGAATTTCGGTACGATGAACAGGGAAATACCACGAGAGCCGGCAGGCGCATCTGGGGTTTTCGCTAGAACGAGGTGAATAATATTTTCCGCCAGGTCATGATCACCACCCGTGATGAAAATCTTGGTGCCGCTGATGCTATAAGTGCCGTCTTCGTTACGTTCAGCTTTGGTCTTGATAATACCCAGATCAGTACCGGCATGTGGCTCGGTTAAGCACATCGTGCCTGACCATTCACCTGAATAAATTTTAGGTAAATAGGTTTCTTTTTGTGCTTGTGAAGCGTAGCTGTTCAGCGCCATGCCTGCACCAACAGAAAGCAGTGGATAGAGCATGAAAGATGGGTTGGTCGCGAACAGCATTTCATCAGAAAGTACCGTTAGCATTTTCGGCATTTCCTGGCCGCCCCATTCCATATCTGCGCCCAGACCAATCCAGCCACCTTCTGCATATTGTTTGAACGCTTCTTTAAAGCCAGCAGGTGTGGTCACATTACCATTTTCAATTTTTGCGCCTTCTTCATCGCCGGTACGGTTCAGAGGAAGCATGACGTTTTGAGAAAATTTTGCCATTTCTTCAAGAATCGCTTCTGCTGTCGCAGCATCCAGATGCGCTAGATTTTCATTGGCCTGCCAGAATTGTTCTGCATTGAAGACATCGTTCAGGATGAATTTCATATCGGCAAGTGGCGCGTTATAAATTGGCATGGTGTGTCACCTGTTTATTGTTTGATTAAATGAGTTTTAATCAGTCTAAAACACTCAAAATCTGAATGTTAGACGACTAAAGGTTAATTCTGTAACTCTTTATAAAGAAAAAGGACTGCCTGTTGATTGACCGTCCTTTTTCTGAAATGTAGCTAGTCTGAGACTAACTTAGAATGCAAAGTGTTCCGCATCCAGGTTCATCAATGGCTCTACACCTGTCGCAATCACTTCAACGTGTGAACGAACGCGTGGCAGGATTTTCTTGAAGTAGAAGCGTGCTGTCGTCACTTTGGCATTGTAGAAATCAACCTCAGTGGTGCCCGCAGCCAGTTGCTCCTGAGCAACCAATGCCATACGTGCCCATAGGTAAGCTAGAGTGACATAACCAGAGAAGTACAGGTAATCCACTGCAGCCGCACCGACTTCTTCAGGGTTTTGCATTGCACGCATACCAATTTGCATAGTCAGGTCGCCCCATTCTTTGTTCAAGGCAGCCAATGGTTCAATGAATTCTTTCATTGCAGCATTGTCTTTGTGCGCTTCAGCAAATTTATGGATGATCTTAGTGAAGTCTTTCAACATTGCACCTTGCGTACCCAATACTTTACGGCCTAACAAGTCAAGTGATTGGATCTCGGTTGTTCCTTCATAAATAGTAGAGATGCGTGTATCACGTACAATTTGCTCCATACCATATTCAGAAATAAAACCATGCCCACCTAACACTTGAACGCCATGTTTTGCAGACTCTGAACCTGTTTCGGTTAAGAACGCTTTTGCGATTGGAGTTAGGAGCGATAAGATGTTGTCAGAAGCTTTACGTTCCTCTTCTGTTGCCGCTTGTTCAACGATATCTGCATGTAGACACAATAGATACACTAGCGCGCGACCACCTTCTGCAAATGCTTTTTGCGTCAACAGCATGTTGCGTACCGCAGGATGCACAATGATTGGATCTGCTTCTTTTTCAGGTACTTTCGGGCCAGAAAGAGAGCGCATTGCCAGACGATCTTTTGCGTATGCAAGCGCGCCTTGGAATGAACCTTCAGATGCTGCAAGACCTTGAACTGCTGTACCGATACGTGCTGTGTTCATGAACGTGAACATGCAGTTCAGGCCGCGGTTTTCAGGTCCAATCAGAAAACCTTTCGCGTTTTGAAAGTTTAGCACACAGGTGGCGTTACCATGAATTCCCATTTTATGTTCGATAGAACCACAACGAACTGCGTTACGCTCTCCTAAAGAGCCATCTGCATTTACATTGAACTTCGGTACGATAAATAAAGAAATACCTTTGGTGCCTTTAGGTGCACCTGGCAAACGTGCCAATACAATGTGCACGATGTTTTCTGCCATGTCATGTTCGCCAGCAGAGATAAAAATTTTCTCGCCAGTGATGGCATAACTACCGTCGGCCTGAGGTTCGGCCTTGGTGCGAATAATACCTAAATCAGAACCTGCATGTGATTCGGTTAAACACATGGTACCCGTCCATTCACCTGAAACCAGTTTAGGCAGGTAAGCGTCTTTTTGTTCATCTGAACCGTGATGTTCTAAAGTACGTACGGCACCATGAGAAAGACCTGGGTACATGCCCCATGCCCAGTTTGCTGTACCTATCATTTCTGAAATCACGTTTCCTAGAGAAACAGGTAGAGCTTGACCGCCATATTGTTCTTCAGCAGACAGCGATGGAAAGCCAAGTTCGATGTATTTTTGGTACGCTTCTTTAAAGCCAGTCGGAGTCGTGACAACGCCGTCATTCCAGGTACAACCTTCACGGTCACCGGTCTGGTTGATCGGAGACAATTCGTTTTCACAGAAGTCGGCCGCAGCTTCTAAGTACTGATCTACTAGCTCACGGCTTACGTTTTCTTGGAATGCAGGGAGATTTGCATAGTGTTGTTCAGCATTTAATAATTCATGCAACACAAATTGCATATCACGTAAAGGCGCTTTGTATTGTGGCATATCGGTTTCCTCAATACTGGTTGAACCAGCGTTATAATCTTAGATGAACTAAAACCTGTCTTCATTGACACGGTTTGGAATGATCTAATCGTGCAACAACTTCCCCTGCGGTACAAGCTTTTCGGGGTGTTTTCTTGGTGACTGTAAAGTCAAAGATTAATCTGTATGATGCATTAAAGGTCTTGAGTATAAAGACTTTAGTCATATTCTGCAGGAAAGGAATAGTCAACTGTATGCATGAAAGAGCACGCAATAAAAAAGCACCCGAAGGTGCTAGTCGTGAAGCCTTGATTCCTATGCATTAATAAGCAGAGACTGTAGGCTGGAAACGGACATGACATTTGCCATTGATGGTTTGTTCACCCATCTTGATCTGTGCAGCAGTCCCGTCTTTTTTGCTTTGACAGGCTTGTAGCATGGCTTGTTGATGTGCCTGGTGTTGAGCGAGGCGCTGATCAAACTGTTTAGTCAATTCTGCACGTTTGGCATCCGTCAAGACTTCACCGTGCATCATGCCTCTACGCATATCGGCACGCATCGGACGATGCTCAGCTTTCATGTCGCGATGGCTTTTCATCTCTTTATGATCTGCTTTAAAGACCATCTTGCAGGTGCCGTCTATGGTTTTATCGCCAGTCTTGATTTGAACAGCCGAGCCCACAGCTTTATTGTCGCAGGCCTGTTGAAGCTGTTTGGCAAACTGCATGCGTTCTGCACGCTTTGCCTTAAACTGTTCACGCTGTTCGGGAGTTAGATGCTGTTTTTTGCCTTCATGATGTTTCATCATATGGGGGTGATCATTGTTTGGGACATTACTGGTGGATTGACAGGCAGTCAACGCACCCATTGATAAAACACTTGCACTGATTAAAGCTATTTTTGTCATGGTTTGCATTGTATTTATCCCCGTCAAGAAGCTGATTCTATGTCAGATAAAGATTAAACAATAAAGATGAAGAAACAATGAAGAGTTTTTTGCTGCGGTGTTCGCTACAATAATGAATATAGAAGAAAAATTGAGATTTCTATTTTGAACATTCGCCGCATTCCCATTGCATTACGTCTATTTTTGACCGTGCTGTTGACCACGCTGGTCATTACCACGGTAAGTCTGGGTGTATTGCATCTGAATATGCAGCGTAATTTCGCCCGTTATGTCGCTGATGTCGAAATGCAGAAGCTGGATTATGTGATTGAAAATCTGGCAGATGTCTATGCAGTCTATCAGGACTGGGGCAATGCGATTCAGGCACAGATCCTCCAGATGGAAGGTGAAGCCGCACCGGATGATTATGACCGTTTGTCACGCTGGTGGTTACGCCGTCAGTATGATATTGCCTTGCAGCAGCGTTATTTTCAGGAACAGACTCTGGCTCAGGTCGCACCCAGTATGGTAGATCCGGCGCTGCCACAACGTCAGGTCAATGAAGAAGAATTACGTGTGCTGGCATCTAATTTGCCTTCACAGTTTCAGCCCTTTGAAGGCTTGAAATTCCCGCTCAGCTCCAATCAGAATCTGTTTAGGGCTGATCGCAAGAATGGGGAACAGCCAGCACAGCAGCCGACCGGCAAGAAACAGTTTATCCAGATGCCGGATCGTCTTGGTCTCAGTTCACGTCTTTCTCTGTATGATGCCAAGCGTCGTTTTGTGGTCGGTGAGGCTTCGGATGAGCAGGTCTCTTATCGCCCAATTATGGTGAATAACCAGATTGTCGGCTATTTGGGCTTAAAACCGGTTCTGGATCAGGATGATGCCTTAAGTATCAATTTCTTTAGTAACCAGAAGCGTTATTTATTTCTGGTTTATGCACTCAGTATTTTGGCGAGTCTGATTGCGTCCTTGTTATTGGCGACTTATTTTAAAAAGCCGATTCAACGTTTGCTCAATGGTACACGTGCCTTGACCCAAGGAAATTATCAATATCAGGTTAAAGTGAACCGGAATGATGAATTAGGTGATTTATCCAATGAATTAAATGCATTGGCGGTGATTCTGGATCAGCATGAAACCTCACGCCGTCAGTGGGTGGCAGATACCTCGCATGAGTTAAAAACGCCACTAGCAGTCTTACAGGCACAGATTGAAGCGATGCAGGACGGGATTCGTAAACCAACGCCTGAACATTTTGCATCCATGCTGGCTCAGGTAAACAGCTTGAAAAAACTGACCCAAGATCTGGCCGCGCTGGCACAGGCCGATGCCCAGCAATTACAATTCTATTTTTCGACGGTGAATCCGTGGGAGGTGGTGCAGCAGGAACTCATCAACTTCCAGCCGAATTTTGAGCAGGCTGAATTGACGGTCAATGCAGACGGTGAGGGGACTGAGTTAAATCTGGATCTGGATCGTTTTAAACAGATTGTGGCGAACTTGCTCAGTAACAGTATTCGCTATACTGAAGCAGGCGGGCAGGTGCATATTCATACGACACAAGATGATAAAGAATGGACCTTATATATCGATGATAGTCCGTTTGGTCTGACTGATGAACAACTGGCGCGTATTGGTGAGCGTTTCTACCGTGTCGATGATTCTCGTACCCGGGCGACTGGCGGAACCGGACTGGGTTTGGCATTATCATGTAAAATTACGCAGGCGCTGGGCGGCAGCTTAAGCTTTGCACATTCACCACTGGGTGGTTTACGATGCAAGCTGAGCTTTCCTAAACAAGTGAAACCATAAAGGAAATATATTGATGAAACATGTCATGCTGGTTGAAGATGAAATCGAACTTGCACAGTTGGTGCGAGACTATCTGGAAGCTGCTGGTTTTGAGGTCAGTATGTTTCATGATGGGCAGGAAGCATATAACAGTTTTACCCAGCGTAAACCGAGTCTGATGATTTTGGACTTGATGGTGCCGCGTATGGATGGTCTGACCATTTGCCGTAAAGTCCGTGAACAGTCGGATTTGCCAATTATCATGGTGACCGCGCGTACTGAAGAAATTGACCGTGTGTTGGGTCTGAATATGGGTGCAGATGATTATCTCTGTAAACCATTTAGTCCGAAAGAACTGGTTGCGCGCGTACAGGCTGTGTTACGTCGTCTGGATCGTAAATCAGAACCGGAAAGCAATGACTTATTCCGTATGGACAAATCACAACAGCGCATCTGGTATCAACAAAAAGCCTTGAATTTAACGCCGACCGAATTCCGTTTGCTGGAGTTATTCGTGGAGCATGTCGGACAGGTCTATTCACGTGCGCAATTGCTGGATCATATTAATCCGGACAGTTTTGATGTGGCAGACCGTGTCATTGACAGTCATATCAAGAATTTGCGCCGCAAGATTTCCGATGCAGCTGAAACCGGCAACCGTCATGAGTGGATTCAGGCGGTGTATGGTGTGGGCTACCGTTTTGAATATCCTGAAGATTGATTAAAAAATAAATGTGGATGTTATTATTAACCATCCACATTTATTTAAACTTGTACTTTCAGAAAATATAAATCGTTAATCTGGTCCCATAAAAACTCATAGTCTTGCATGAGTGTAATATCGTTTCCGTAAGGCTTAGGAGTTCTATAACTTAATATCGTTCCTTCTTTGTACGTACTTTTATGCCTGAAATCAAAATCACGGGTATCATCCGAATATTTTATTTGGTTGCAATAGTGGGCATGATCAGTTGCGAGAATGAAATAACAAATGTCGATTCCATTTCTCTTGTAAAGTTCTAAATTTGAAAGATCTTTAAAGACATCTTAACGGTTGTTAGGTTCCCGATGGTTACTTTTCTTAAAGAATTTTAGTTCTATAGCAGCACAAGTTTGATGATCACCATCTTGATAACGAATTAAAATATCAATTCTTGCTCGCTCAGATTGACTCTTAATACTCGTTGTTTTTAAAGGTAAAAATGTTTCAAACTCTAAATGGAATTTGTCGCTTAACCTAAACTCATACAACTGCCCAAGTGTTTTTAAAATATGTCCTAATTCTAATTGGAAAGCACTTTCGTTATGTGTAATTAATCCTCCAAATGCGAGTTTGTGAGTAAGCAGCTTATATGCTGTTTCAATAATTTCATGTGTCAATTTAGTTTGATCAATTTTTTGCATGTTTTTTGAGTCTATTTATTAAGACGAACAACTCACCATCACTTCAGGCACATCACTTGGCAATGGCGCTAAATCTTCAGGCTGTTCCAAATCGGGCTGTTTCAGGTAAGGCTGACTGAGTAATTTAAACAGACGGTCTACTTCAGAAAAATCATCCCGCTCTGCCAGTTCAATGGCTTTCTGTGCCATATGATTCCGCAGAATATAATGCGGATTGGCCAGTTGCATGGCGGCATCCAATTCTTCTATATCCTGGTGTTCACGGATAGATCTATATTGCGCCAGGAATGCTTCAAACTGGCGTCGGTCCAGACAATCATCTTTAAGGGCTTCATAGTCTTTATTTTGCAACCCGATAAAACTCTGGGTATAGTCTAGTTGCTCACTTTGCAAAATTCGCAGAAAGGCCATAGCGCAGTCAAAACTGTCTTTATGGAAACTTGGCAAGCCCATTTTCTGGTTTAAACCATGTTTATAATGTTCCAAGAATGTTGGTTCATAATGCTCCAGACATGCAGCTAAATCCTGTTTCCATTGTTCTTTGTCATAATCTGTAGGGCAGAGCGGGACCAGATTGTTTAACCATTGCCACAAATTCCAATGTCCGATACTTGGCTGCTGCTGATAGGTATAACGCCCTTGATAATCCGAGTGGTTATTGATCCAGTTCGGACGGAAGCGCTCCATAAAGCCATAAGGACCAAAGTCCAAAGTTGAACCGGTAATATTCAGGTTGTCAGTATTCATCACGCCATGTGCAAAACCAACCAGTTGCCATTTGGCAATCATCACCGCAGTGCGCTGAATAACTTTTGTGGCAAAGCTCAGAATCGGCTGTTCGGCTTGCAGGCATTCTGGATAATGCCATTCGATACATTTCTGGATAAATTCAGCTAGTAGATCTGGCTGATACTGATTGATCCATTCAAAATGGCCGAAACGGATATGACAGTCTGAAGTACGCAACATCATCGCGCCCGGCTCTAGCTTCTCACGCTGAATACCTTGGATTGATGAAGTAAAACCAACTGCATTACTGGATGCTACACCTAAAGCATTTAAGGCATGACCTGCCAGATACTCACGAATGACTGAACGCAGTACTGCACGACCATCGCCCATGCGTGAATAAGGGGTTGCACCAGCACCTTTTAAATGCAGGTCAATGGTCTGATTATTTTTATCCAGAATTTGCGCAATCAACAACCCGCGACCATCTCCCAACTGTCCTGCCCATTGTCCAAACTGATGACCTGCATAGACCATAGCCAAGGGTTCAAATTCAGTAAAAACTTTCTGACCACTACAAATCTCGACCCATTGCGCCTTGTCTTCATCCGACCATTGCAGTTGCTCTGCTAAAGCTGCATTAAAATGTCCGGCTTTCGCACCTTTTAACGGCAGCGGAACTTGATGGTGATAGAGGCGGGCGGGCAGTGTTTGATAGCGAGAGTTAAAATACATGGCATCAGTACAGGATTGGAATAAATTTACTATAACAAAGATAGCTGTATAAAACTGTTGTATAAGCGAGAGTTCACGTTATCTTTCGGACATAAAAAAAGCCCCAATCGGGGCTTTAGTGTTCAACAGCTTTTATTGAGAAACTGCAGATTTTTTCAAATTACGAACCAGTAGATTCAAGGTTTGACGATGATGAGAAAGACGCTGTTCAACCAGCTGGAATTCAACTTTCAGCTTGTCATCCATCTGATGGATTTTTTCAGCCATCGATGCTTTCTTGACCTGAATTTCCTGTTCTTTCAGCTTCGCCCAGTCATTTAAAGTTTGGGTAAATGCATCATATTCCTGTGCGATCTTGGTTTTTACCGCCGAGATATCTTCAGAAACATCATGGCCATATACCGCAAGATCCTGTTCAGCATATTTAAACTTCATTGCCAATTCCGCTTTTTTGATATTAAAGCTAGGAATGCGGCGCAAGTTTTTAGCTAAACCAAGTTTAGAACAAGTCCAGATCAACCATTTAGTTGGATCGTATTGCCACCATTTTACGCCGTTACGGTAATCGTATTGGAAAATGTGGTGATAGTTATGATAACCCTCACCCCAAGTTGCAACCGCGAGTACGAAGTTGTCACGTGCAGTATTTTCGTCGGTATAAGGACGATTTCCCCACATGTGGCATAGCGAGTTAATGAAGAAGGTTACATGATGGCTCAGGATTAAACGCATTAATCCACCCAACAGCAATACGCCCCAGACATCGCCGACTGCCCAGCCAATTGGCAATAAAATCGCGGCATGAACAGCTATTACTAAAGGAACGTAGTATTTGTCCTGAAACATCACCACTTTGTCTTTTAACAGATCTGGCGCATTTTTATAGTTGGCAGCACCAGATGGATAATCACGTAACATCCAGCCAATATGTGCGTACCAGAAGCCTTTATTGATCGAGTACGGGTCTTGATCAACATCATCGACATGACGGTGATGGGTACGGTGACCAGATGCCCAGAATAAAATACTATTCTGTACAGCAAATGTACCCATAATCATCAAGATGATTTTTAATGGTAAAGTGGCTTCATAAGCACGATGTGCCCACAGGCGATGGTATCCTGCTGTAATGCCGAGGCTGCTTACGCCCAGTAAAACAAACATACTGATCCAAGCGGCAGCGCTAAAATCATGGTGATACGCATACAACGGAATCGCAATCAGGGCTACAATCGGTAAAAATACCAATGCAAACACAGCAATCCAGTTGATGGGGGCTTTGGGTAAGGGAGCATTCATCTCCAACAGCACTCCTAGAACCTCGGAAGGTATAACAAAAAGCAGAAACTACTGTTGGTTTTAACAGCAGCCTATCTTGTCCATATTAGCATGTGCCCTAAGGCATCACTAGCATTATTGTACGGTTGTATTGTACTTGTCGGTAACAGAATTAGTAGGGCAGAAGTGACCATTTTGCGAGCGTAGACGGGTTCTGATTTCCTACTAAGTGACTGAGGATTATCACTCTTTCAGAAAATGGAAACCGAATGAATCAGAGGAAAATGGTTGTTCATAATTTCTACAATATTATCAGCAAATTTGCGGAATATAGATGTTGGACAACTTTATTTCACTTTCAAATAAAATCTGATTAAGGACGATTCACGCTTTCCTTATTGTATTATCGACATGAACTGGGTCAAGAAATACCGAGATCAATCAAGGCTAAGAGAGATTATCTAGAGTTGTTGTAGCATCAATTTTGGATAATCGGTAATCAGCCCCTGAATGCCCCAGTCTCGCAGCTGTTTAGCTCGGGTCACATCATTGACCGTCCAGACACTGATATTCAACTCGGCAGCCTGAGTGGCCTGAATCAGGTCTTTACTGGCCAGTTCATCCATCCAGCCAATATGACAGCATCCCAGTTCCAGCGCCTGATCAATGGCCTGATGTTTAACATCGGTTTCAATCAATAAACCGCGTTTTAAACGTGAGTTATGCTGTTTGAAAGCATCCAGAATTTTGGCATCAAAGCTGGTAATAATGGCTGCCTGCTCATAACCTTGTAACTGCTGTTCGACTTCAAACGCGATTTTTTCAGCTGCTGCTTCAGAGTCAACACTTTTAATTTCGACTTCAATATGCTCAAAATTTCGAATGACATTTAAGGTTTGATCGAGCAGTGGGGTTGCTTCGATTTTATTCCATTCTGACCAGGCCATTGCGTGATTATATTGGGTAAGATCTTGACGGTTACACTCATATAGATGCTTCTGCAAACCGGTGGTACGCACAAAGTCGTCATCATGCATGATAATTAAAGCGTTGTCTTTAAGCTGACGGACATCAAACTCAACGGCGCGAATGCCGATCTCCTGAATATATTGAAAACCGCCCAAGGTATTTTCAGGGGCTTCGCCACGTGCACCACGATGTCCAATTATGCGCATAAGATGCTCATGAGTGGGAAAGTTAAGTTCATTTTGCGAGGGCTACGTGACAGAAGGATGACACATTCTATTTTCGTCAGATGCTCTGTAAAATCAAGAGACATCTGACGTGTATTTTTAGATGCTAACTTGAAACATAATTTTACTTTTCGATGCTGTCATTGATATTTTTTTGCCATAGTATTTCGGAGCCGCCCTCAGCACGTTGCAGGGTGCGTGATGCGACAAATAACCAGTCCGATAAACGGTTAAGTAGTTGCAGTGACGCTGCCTGAATATTTTGGTCACGGTGATGCACGGACATCACGCTGCGTTCTGCGCGACGGCAGACTGCACGCGCCTGATGGGCAAAGCTGCACACCAGCGTTCCGGCAGGCAGAATAAAGTCTTTTAACATCGGCAACGCTTCATTCATGCGGTCGATATCATTTTCCAGAAACTCAATCGATACCGATTGCACCAGATTAAAATCTGGAATACATACTTCACCACCCAGATCAAATAGCCAGTGCTGGATCAGGCTTAAAGATTTATCCCAAGTAGCTTGATCTTCAATGTTACTTGCTGAAATTTGTGCACGTAATACGCCAATCACGGCATTTAGTTCGTCGACATCACCGAGTGCTGTGATACGCAAATCATCTTTGGCAACACGTGAGCCATCACCGAGTCCTGTGGTACCTGAATCGCCTGTGCGGGTGTAGATTTTGCTTAAACGGTGGCCCATATGTGTTCCTTGAATTTTTAATGAAGATAATAAAAAAGGATAATGTCGGTCATAACATTATCCATAAACTGCGCTGTTTTAAAGTTTTTTGCTGTTTAGAGCTTAGTATTTAAAGGTGATGCCTGCAGAAGCGAGACGGCCACCGTTCACATAGTACTGGTCGCCAGCGCTATGCACAGTTTTGTATTTCACATCACCGACATTTTCAATGTTAGTAAACAGTTTAACTGTTGGATTAATATTCCAATATGCATTTAAGTCAACACGTGCATAACCTGGAATATCACGACTAAAGTCCTTCGCTTTCGATTTTGCTACCAGTGCAGCACTTAAACCGTAATCGGCATTTTGTAGACCTGTCGATACAGTGAATGACTGACGAGGGCGACGTAATAGCTCTGAATTCTGTTTCGTATCTTCAGTTTTGACATAAGTGTAACCGGCATTAATAAAGAACTGATCTTTTGCCCATTGTGCCGTCAATTCGCCGCCAGTCATCTTGGCTTCATCAATGTTTTGGTTTTGGTAAACAGTAGTTGGAAGCCACTCTTCTCCACAATCAATAATACATTCCGAATTAATTAAATTATCGACTTCCGTATAGAAAGCGGAAGCACCTACTAAAATATTTAATGGAAGTTTTTGATCTATCCCCATTTCATACGAAATGCTTTCTTCAGGCTTCAGTTGATCATTGCCGCCAAAAGCATACATATCATTTAAAGTCGGTGCCTTAAATGCTGAACCAATATTGGTATAAATGCTGGTATTAGGGAGCAGGTGATAACGGATACCACCTTGTGCAACGGTATGTGAGCCAAATTTTTCGTTATCTTCGACACGCACACCCATCTGAGTGCTTAAGCTATTTGTCTGATACTGATGCTGAATATAGTAGCCTGTTGAATTAATATCTTCATCAATAGCCTGGGTTTTTGCATCGGTATTACGCTGGGTAATGCCCAGTAAAACATTTTGTGCTGCTGTGAAATTCCATTTGCCATAGATTTCTGCTTCTTGCGTGGTGCTATGTACAAAGCTGCTTGATGTGACCTGATCTAAGTCATCTTTAAACTGAGATAGACGTGCATTAATTTCAGTGGCTTGTGTTGGGTTAATACGACCTTTTAAGTTTACAATTTTATTTTCAAAATCTTGGCTGGAAAATGCACCCCAATTACTGTATTGGACATTTCCTGAATTTTGACTGTAATCGAGTGATGTTGCATAACGCTCTTTTTCAATACCGAATTTTGCACTATAGCCTTTTTGATCATAACTGTAGTCACGGTTGTCATTGATATTGAATACAGGTGTGCCGTCAGTTTCTAAAACTTGACCGCGAATCTGCGCATACACCCCATTTTCTGCCAAGTCAGCCCCAATAATTGATTTGTAGGTTTGATTCTCACCAATTTCACCTGTTACAAAGGCACTCGTTTTTTCAGGCGTTTTTGTTACAAACTGCACTACACCACCAATTGCGTCTGTACCATAAAGCACAGACGCAGGGCCTTTTAATACTTCAATCTGTTTAAGATCTGTGGTGTCTAAAAAAGGAATAGACGCTGCACCTGTGGTGGCTGTATTTAAACGAACACCATCACGTAGTACTAAAACTTGATTGGAATTGGTACCGCGTAAAAAAATAGAAGTTTGCTGGCCATAACCACCCGATTGCACGACATTAATACTTGGGTCTGTTTTGAGTAAATCTGGTAGTGCTTTAAGAGGTGATTGCTCAAGAATTACAGGTTCAATAATCGAAATACGCGCTGGTACATTTTCAATGTTTTCTGCAGAGCGAGTTGCCGTGACCACAATGGTATCTAAAGATGCTTTCGCAACTTTTTGCTCGTTAGCAAAAACAGATGAAGTGGTACCCAACGCAAGTGCGATCGCACCTACCAAGGCAGTAGGTTGAAATTGAATAGACATGAATTGCTCCCTACATTCACTTCCCCGTGAATGATTGAGTTATAGAACACAACAAGCAGGTTTCCGGACTTAAATGTGCAAAGCAGCGACTTTGCTGTATATCCACCTTCCCACATCAAGATGCAGTGGTGTAAACCGAAGAGTTTAAATTGATAGACGTTTCATTTTTTACCGTTGCGGGGGCAGTGCTGGATTTACACCAGCTTCCCTAAAGCCTGAAGGCTTGGACTTGCTGCAAAGTGAGCGCAGTATAAAGTCAGTATGAGTTATATACAATCTGCATAGAGAATAATCCGGATGAACTTTTACGCAAGTCAGAAAAATTGCATTACAATGATTTGCCCCAATCTTACAGATTGTTCAATACATTGGTAGATCTAGAGCCAACATAATATGCGAACCCGTGCCAAAATTTGTGGAATCACCCGAGTTGAAGATGTACATGCCGTAGTCAATGCCGGCTGTGACGCGATAGGATTTGTATTTTATCCACCGAGTCCACGACATGTTACTTTAGAGCGGGCTGAAATCCTGATTCAGTCGGTTCCAGCTTATGTACAGGCGGTGGGTTTATTTGTGAATAGTCACGCAGATGAAATTCAGGCGATTTTAAATAAAGTACCGCTGGATATTTTGCAATTTCATGGCGATGAAACGCCTGAACAATGTCAGGCCATCGCCCAACAGGTCGGACGCCGCTGGTATAAAGCCATTCAGGTAAAACCTGATCTGGATGCAGTCGCAGAAATTCAAGGTTATCAAGATGCAGGCGCAAGCGCAGTGCTATTAGATGCATGGCATCCTGATCTGAAAGGTGGCACAGGGCACAGCTTCGATTGGGACACATTTCCCAAACTCAATATTCCCTTGATCTTGGCAGGCGGTTTAAATCCTGACAATATTGAACAGGCAATTCTCACCACACAGGCGTATGCCGTCGATGTGAGTGGCGGTGTCGAGTCCGCAAAAGGTATTAAAGACCAACAACTCATAGAACGCTTTATGCAAGGAGTCCATCGTGGATCAGCAAAGTACTAGCCAGAACAGTCAGGCAGTTGACTATACCCAATTCCCGGATGAACGCGGGCATTTCGGTATTCATGGCGGACGTTTTGTGTCAGAAACACTCATGGCGGCTTTAGAAGACTTGGAAAAGCTCTATTTCCGTATGAAAGATGATGCGCAGTTTTTGGCAGAATTTGACCGTGACATGGCGTTTTACGTCGGTCGTCCGAGTCCTTTATATCATGCTGAACGATGGTCGAAAGAGTTGGGTGGCGCACAGATTTACCTGAAACGTGAAGACCTGAACCATACCGGTTCGCACAAAGTAAATAATACAATCGGTCAGGCCTTACTGGCGAAGCTTTCCGGCAAGAAACGTATTATTGCCGAAACAGGGGCAGGCCAGCACGGTGTGGCGACGGCCACCATCGCAGCACGTTTAGGTCTTGAATGCGTAGTATTCATGGGCGCAGACGATGTAAAACGTCAGGCGATGAACGTCTACCGTATGCGTTTATTAGGCGCGACGGTTGTGCCGGTAGAAAGTGGCTCCAAAACATTAAAAGATGCCATGAACGAAGCCATGCGTGATTGGGTGACCAATGTTGATTCAACTTATTACGTGATTGGTACTGTGGCAGGTCCACACCCATATCCGCAACTGGTTCGTGATTTCCAGTCGATCATTGGTCGTGAAGCACGCCGTCAGATTCTGGAACAGGCTGGCCGTTTACCAGATGCCCTGGTAGCATGTGTCGGTGGTGGATCTAATGCAATGGGCTTGTTCTATCCATTCCTGAATGACCAAGATGTGAAAATGTACGGCGTTGAAGCAGCAGGTCATGGGATTGAATCAGGTAAACATTCTGCGCCATTGAATGCCGGTCATGTCGGTGTTCTGCATGGTAACCGTACTTATCTGATGTCGGATGCGCAAGGCCAGATCATCGAAACACATTCAATTTCTGCAGGTCTGGATTATCCAGGTGTGGGTCCGGAACATAGCTTCCTGAAAGATATGGCTCGTGTTAAATACGTACCGATCAATGATCAGGAAGCTTTACAAGGTTTCCGCGACTTGACCAAGATTGAAGGCATTATTCCGGCGTTAGAAAGCGCACATGCTATGGCTTATGTCACTAAACTTGCACCGACCATGGACAAGGATCAAATTATTATTGCGACGGTTTCAGGTCGTGGTGATAAGGACTTGATGACCGTTGCCCGTATTGATGGCGTGGAAATGGTAGAGATGTAAGCTCCTTAAAGTCCTCTCCTTGCAGGAGAGGGTTTGGGAGAGGTTATTTCAATAAAAAATCGTGCTAAGTTTTCTTAGCACGATTTTTTATTGAGTAGATTTTGAAAGAACACGTTTGTATGGAATTAAGAGAATTCACCTTGCGCGCGCTCTTTGGCCCATTCACGTAAAACAAATTTCTGCAATTTTCCGGTCGAAGTTTTTGGAATTTCGGTAATCACCACATCCTTAGGCACTTTAAAACGGGCCAGATGCTCACGGCAAAATTCCATAATTTCTTCTTCAGTGGCCTTGGTGCCTTCTTTGAGCTCAATAAAGGCACAAGGAACTTCCTGCCAGCGTGGATCAGGCTTGGCGACTACCGCTGCAGTCAGCACCGCCGGATGCTGATACAGTACTTCTTCCACTTCAAGCGATGAAATATTTTCTCCGCCAGAAATAATCACATCTTTGGAACGGTCGGTAATTTTGGCATAGCCATCCGGTTGGCATACCGCCAAATCTCCCGTATGGAACCAGCCACCGGCAAAGGCTTCTGCTGTCGCCTCAGGATTTTTCAGATAACCTTTCATCACGATATTGCCACGGAACATGATTTCACCCATGGTCTGACCATCATGTGGCACTTCCTGCATGGTATCCGGATCAAGCACTTTCATGCCATCTTGCAATGGATAAGGTACGCCTTGGCGGGAGTGCAACTGTGCTTGTTCCTGAATAGATAAATCACTCCAGCCGGCTTGGGATGCGCACAGTGCAGAAGGACCGTAGGTTTCTGTCAGGCCGTAGACATGGGTTACGTTAATGCCAATATTGCGCATGCCTTCAATGATTGCTGCTGGAGGTGCGGCACCCGCCACCATCACTTCGACACGGTGATCAATTTTGGTCTTTTTCTCTTCAGGTGTGTTAATCAGCATCGACAGGACAATCGGTGCCCCACAGAAGTAATCGACTTTATGTTCGGCAATCAGTTTAAAGATCAGTTCAGCATCGACTTTACGCAAGCAAACGTTGGTTCCGCCGTTGGCTGCCATGGTCCAGGCAAAGCACCAACCATTACAGTGGAATAGCGGCAGTGTCCATAAATAGGTGGCACGTGGTGTCATGCCACAGGCAATAATAACCTGAGTTCGACATAAAAAATAAATAAAAAAAAGCCTTAGCATCTGTAATATCTTGGTTACGAAGACAAAACATTTCAGAGCAAGGCTTTTTCATGGACTATATTACCGAATTATTTTGTATCTTGGATGATTTCTGCAAAAAGTTTAATGAATCTTTAGAGAAAGCTCTAATTTCTGATCAAAAAACAACAATGAAAAAGTCAGCTTTAAGCTTGTCTGAAGTCATGACCATTGTCATTTTATTTCATAAATCCGGGTTTAGATTTTTCAAATATTTTTATTGTCATATGATCATCCCATTTTGGAAATCAGCTTTTCCCAAGCTTCTTAGTTACAATCGTTTTATTGAAATTATGCCGCGTTGTTTGCAAGCTTTGAGTAGTTTCTTCCATCAAGTTAAAGGAGAAGATACCGGAATTTGTATTATTGATTCGACTAAATTGGTCGTTTGCCATAATCTTAGAATTAAAAGACATCGTGTATTTAAAGGCTTAGCTGGTCGTGGTAAAAGTAGCACAGGTTGGTTTTATGGATTTAAAGTCCATATTGTTATCAACAACTTGGGTGAAATTATTAATCTCAAGATTACATCGGGAAGTGTTCATGATGTTGCTGTACTTGAATCTTTAACCCAAGAGTTAAAAGGTATTTTACTGGGCGATAAAGGCTATCTGAGTAAAGCAAAAACTGAAGCTTTAGCAGCAAGGGGGCTCAGACTATTAACCCCGTCACGCAAGAATATGAAAAATAAACCCATCCAAACTGAAGAAGAAAAACAATTGCTTTGCAGAAGAGGATTGATCGAAACAGTGAATGATCAGTTAAAAAACTTACATCAAATTGACCATTCACGTCATCGTTCGGTGAATAACTTTATGGTGAATATTATGGCTGCTATAGTGGCTTATTGCTTAAATCCAAATAAGCCAACTTTCCAAAACTTGCTAAAAAGCTAAAATATTTCATCGAACTCAGGTTAATATTACTGGCTGCGTTAATGTAGGCACCGCGATGATGATAGACCACGCCTTTCGGGTTGCCTGTGGTTCCAGAGGTATAGCTTAAGCTGATGGCATCCCATTCATCTTGTGGTAGATGCCATTCAAAGTTTGCATCGCCTTGCGCAATCCATTCTTCATATTCAATTTGACCAATACGTTGATCTTCACCTTCAAACTCTACATCGGCCACATCAATGACATAAATGTCTTGTGAAACTAGAGCGAGTGCTTCAGTCGCAAGTGCGGTAAATTCAGGATCGACCAATAACACTTTACTTTCAGCATGTTCTAGCATGAAAGCAAGGGTCTTGGCATCCAGACGGGTATTTAAGGTATTCAGAACTGCGCCTGCCATCGGCACAGCAAAATGCGCTTCGATCATGGCAGGGACGTTAGGCAGTAAGACAGACACGGTATCATTTTTACCGATGCCTAATTTTTGGAGTTGGTTGGCAAACTGACGACAACGGTTGTATTTCTCACGCCAGGTAATACGACGCTTACCGTGAATAATCGCGTTCTGGTTTGGATAGATATAAGCTGCACGATCAAGATAGCGTAAAGGTGATAAGGCTACAAAATTCGCGGGGGTACGCGGTAATTCATCATATGCGCTAACCATTGTAAAACTCCGTTCTATATTTATTTTCATATCCTGTTGAAAAGATATGTATTTCTCAGAAATCTTGCATTTATGCTTTAGTCGAGTACGATTTTACAAATTTTAAGTAATTGAATATTAATAAAAATATTTAACCCTACTTAAATGTTCTGAACGCCTGGGTTCCCAAGTTTGATTTTTTAGGTATTTTACTCTAATTGAGCGATTAAAATAATATCAGCCAAGGAAGAATAATGAAAATACAACAGGCGAATGACGTCTGGCGAAACTGGTCGGGGAGCCAGTTTAGTGCAGTCCATATATTTAAACCAATAAATATCAATGAATTAAGTGGTATGGTGCAGTCGCATGCACATATTCGTGCAGTGGGGGCAGGACATTCCTTTAGCCCATTGGCCAAGACAGATGAGGTGTTGCTTAATCTCGATTTGTTAAAAGGTATCGTTGCCTTTGATCAAGAGAAAACCCAATGCACCGTGCGGGCCGGGACGCGTTTATATGATTTGGGGAAAGATCTGGTACCGATCAATCAGGCCTTAATCAATCAGGGCGATATAGACCAGCAAAGTCTGGCCGGAGCGATTTCTACCGGAACGCATGGCACGGGCATCGATTTACCTTGCATCTCTGCTTTCGTGGAAGGCTTTGAATTACTGACCGCGGATGGAGAGCTGTTGCAATGTCATCGTGAGCAGAATGCTGAGATATTTCAGGCTGGACGGGTGGCGTTGGGCAGCTTGGGCATATTGACCCAAATAACCCTGCAAAATCGACCACGATATAAACTAAAAGAACAGATCCAGCTCTGTTCATTAAAAGACATATTTACCCATATTGGTCAATGGAAACATCAGCACCGACATATTGAGTTTTGGGCTTTTCTGCATGCCGATCAGGTGATACTGAAAACCCTGGATGACACGGAGGATGACATTCAGCCGAGACAGGAAAGCTGGCCTTCGGAAGGTACTTTATTAACCGTATGTTCGGAATTGACGCGACTTTTCCCAAAGACAAATCCCTATCTGCAAAAACTGCTGAGTGTGTTTGTTAAATCGACTTGCTATGTAGATTGGTCATCCCGGATTTTTCCGACCCCGCGCCAGACCAAATTTAATGAAATGGAATATCAGATTCCGGTTGATTCAGGCTTGCAGTGTCTGGACGAGATTCTGCATATTTTACGTAAACATCAGGTGCCGATGTTTTTCCCGATCGAGTTCCGTTATGTCAAAGGCGATGAGATCTGGCTGAGTCCTTTTTATCAGCGTGATTCAGTTTCTATTTCCATCCATCAGTTTTATAAACAGGATTACCATGCCGTATTTGATTTGGTCGAACCTATTTTGCAGAAATATCAGGGACGGCCACATTGGGGGAAATTGCATTCCATGAGCGCAGCTTCACTTCGGAATTTATACCCGAAATGGGACGATTTTATGACGCTGCGTCAGCAACTGGATCCCAAGCAAAAATGGCTAAATCCGTACTTAAAGCAGCTTTTTTTGCCTGAAAATTAGGAAATGGCGATGCAACCGAATTATTTTCAGCAATTAACCCAGGATTTAAAACAGCAGGGAACAGGCACGCCGCAACTGATTTTAGATGTAAAAACTTATCAATATAATTTGGACTATGTACAGTCAAAATTACCTACGCAGTTAAAACCACGCTTGGTGGTGAAATCCTTGGCCAATATGCAGTTGCTTAAACTGGCTAGTGAAAAACTGAATACTCAGCGTTTTATGCTGTTTCATCTTCCGCATCTCGCAGAGATTATCCAAGCCTTTGAACAAGCCGATATTTTGCTGGGTAAGTCTATGCCGATCCGGGCAGTAGAACTGTTTTATCAAAGCAATGGTCAACACGATATTTATATTCAATGGCTGATTGATGATCTGGGGCGATTACAACAATATCTGCAGCTCGCTCAACAACTCGACATCAGTTTGAATGTAAATATTGAAATTGATGTCGGTTTGCATCGTGGTGGAGTACAAAATTCGCAGCAATTTGTGGCATTGCTTAAGCTGATTCAACAACATTCAAAGCATTTAAAACTATCAGGTTTGATGGGCTATGACGCGCATGTCGCAAAGTTACCAAAAATCACTCTGTACACGACAAATTTCACAGAACCCTTATCCTATCAGGGTTCTGCCTTCTTAAAATTGCCAAAATTTCCTTAAACTCTTCTTTTTTCCCAAAACCAATTAAACGCTGAATCGCCATTTGAACATAGTCTAAACCATAGCGAAATAAACTCATTGAGAGTCGTCCATGCTTCTTTATTTTTATCGCTTTTTTTTGATCATGTTGCCATTCACCCGTTAAGTAACACCAACAGAAGCTTATAGCTAACACCGCAATCAATTTTTTCACTCGTCTAGGGTCTGTCAAGCGCGTATTTTCAAGATTAAACCCGCGTCCTTTGAGACAACTGAATAAGGTTTCAATTTCCCAGCGTAATGCATAATCCTGAATAGCATTGGCATTAAACTGAGGAGAAACGACGAGTAAAAGCTCTCCATTTTCTAACTGTAGTGCACTTATATATAGTTTCACCCGACCAACCAAAATCCGTCGTTTACGACATTCAATTTGACCAACTTTAAGATGGCGAAATAAATCACTAATTTTATGATTCTTTCCTAAATGATTGGTGACAATGAAGTTTTTTTAACACGAATGCAGAAGTTGATGTCTTGTTCAATTAACCATGTAAACCACTGCTCACCGATAAACTCTCTGTCTGCGAACACATTCACAATACGGTCTTTACCAAAAATGGCTATAAAGCGTTGAATCAAAGCAATACGCTCTTTCGTATCTGAATTTCCACGTTTATTAAGCAATGTCCAAAGGATAGGTATCGCTATTCCACGATAAACGATTGCGAGCATCAGGATATTAATATTTCGTTTTCCCCATTTCCAATTGGTTCTATCTAAAGTCAGTTGCACTTGGTCGAATGAAAACATATTGAAAATCAACTGAGAAATTTGACGATAATCAAAATACTGACCTGCAAAGAAGCGCTGCATACGTCGATAAAATGATTGTGGTAAGCACTTGATGGGCAAGGCTTTAGATGCAGAAGAAAGATTACATGTTTGCTTTAAAATAATCACAAGCATGATGAGCGCAAAGCACTTTAAATGTGACTTGTTCCATTTTAGATATTTGTTTAAGATAAGATATAACTCATTGAGATGTGTCATAGTATTCGTCGTTAGAAAACAATTATTATGACATTATTTCAATGAGTTATCTATTTTTGTCGTGTACAGAGCAAAAATCATAACAAGTCCTGAAAAAAGTTATCAACAATCGCAACACACTTATCAACACTACAAAGCCATTCTTCAGCAGCAATTCCCGGATTTATGGCATGAGGGTCTGTGCTTTAACGGAGGTGGAAGTCCGACCTTTATGCAGCATTGCCAGCAGAGCGAATGCAATGATCTGGCTTTTGGTTCCATGTTGGTCAAGCCGAGTGATTTTGATTTGGATCATTTATCGGAACTCAAATGTGCACTCTGGATTGCCACTCCAGTATTGAAAGTTTTGCCCTATAGCCAATTGCCCGGTTTGGAGCTACTGAATCATCTTCCACATAAATATAAAGCTTTGTTTGTGTATGGTGGTTATTGGCGAGCAGATTATATTTATCCTGAAAAAAGCCGGCCGCATGTGTTGTATGGCCGCAGCAGCAATCAGGAAATGCTTCAGGTGCCTAAACCGTGTGACATTGCAGTGGATGATTATGTGTTTTTAAGGCCGACTCAGAGTGAAGCGATTATTCCGCAATTCGCTCAGCTTTATGCTTACATACAGAGCAAATTCGAAATATGGGATAGCTTTAGAGAATAAAAACAAAGCCGAAAATTTCCTGATCTGAGTAAAGGCAAAGTATTGGCAAATAAATTCAAAATGAGCCAAATCGCGAATTTTCTAGGTGAAAAGGTTTAATCCCGTGGCTAAGACGTGTAAAATTCAAGTCGATTTTTATTTATCCACCGTTTTTATCTTTTGAGGTTCTCCTCGATCATAATCTCGCGGTGATATGCCCCATGGTACGGGGCATCACTCCTTAAGGATTTTCTTATGCCAATTATCACTTTACCCAATGGCGATCAAAAACAATTTGATCACGCCGTATCTGTGATGGACGTTGCGCTTAGCATCGGACCTGGTCTTGCAAAAAATACAGTGGCAGGTCGTGTAAACGATCGTCTTGTTGACGCGTCTGACTTGATTACTGAAGATGCAACCTTACAAATTATCACGCCTAAAGACGAAGCAGGCGTGGAAATTATCCGTCACTCTTGCGCGCATTTGGTCGGTCATGCTGTTAAGCAATTGTTCCCAGAAGCGAAAATGGTAATTGGTCCTGTCATTGAAGAAGGTTTCTACTATGACATCTGGATGCCACGTCCATTCACATTAGACGACATGGCAGCGATTGAAGAGCGTATGAAAAAGCTCATCGATCAAGACTATGAAGTTGTGAAAAAAATGACTCCTCGTGATGAAGTGATTGCAGAATTCACAGCACGTGGCGAAGAATACAAATTACGCTTGATTGCAGACATGCCTGAAGAAACTCAAATGGGCTTGTACTACCACCAGGATTATTTGGATATGTGTCGTGGTCCGCACGTTCCAAACACTAAATTCTTAAAATCATTCAAGCTAACTAAAATCTCTGGCGCTTACTGGCGCGGTGATGCGAAAAACGAACAGTTACAACGTATTTACGGTACCGCTTGGGCAGACAAGAAACAGCTTGCAGCGTATGTAAAACGTATTGAAGAAGCAGAAAAACGCGATCACCGTAAAATTGGTAAAGCGCTTGATTTGTTCCATATGCAGGAAGAAGCACCGGGTATGGTGTTCTGGCATCCGAACGGTTGGACCATTTATCAAGTGCTTGAACAATACATGCGTAAAGTTCAGCAAGACAATGGCTACGAAGAAATCCGTACCCCGCAAGTTGTCGATTTCACGCTGTGGGAAAAATCAGGACATGCTGCCAACTATGCAGACAACATGTTCACCACGCATTCTGAAAATCGCAACTATGCGGTGAAGCCAATGAACTGTCCTTGTCACGTGCAAGTGTTCAACCAAGGCTTGAAGTCATACCGTGATCTTCCTGTACGTTTGGCAGAGTTTGGTTCATGTCATCGTAACGAACCATCAGGTTCTTTACATGGCATTATGCGTGTGCGTGGCTTTACTCAGGATGACGCGCATATTTTCTGTACCAAAGAACAGATTGGTCCTGAAGTTGCAGACTTTATCAAATTGACACTGGATGTATACAAAGATTTTGGCTTCGAAGAAGTACAAATGAAGTTGTCGACGCGTCCTGAAAAACGTGTGGGTGATGACAAGCTTTGGGATATGGCAGAAAAATCTTTGGCAGATGCTTTAGATGCTGCAGGTCTTGAGTGGGAACTTCAACCAGGCGAAGGCGCATTCTACGGTCCGAAGATTGAATTCTCTCTGAAAGACTGCTTAGGTCGTGTCTGGCAGTGTGGTACCATTCAGTGTGACTTTAACTTGCCAGAACGTCTAGATGCTTCTTATGTCACTGAAGATAATGACCGCGATCAGCCAGTAATGTTACATCGTGCAATTCTTGGCAGTTTCGAGCGTTTTATTGGTATACTGATCGAACACTACGCAGGCTTCATGCCACCTTGGTTGGCACCAATGCAAGCGTGTGTGATGAACATTACCGATTCTCAAGCTGAGGCATGTGAGTCAGTCGTCGCAAAACTTAAAGAAAACGGTATCCGTGCAATTTCTGACTTGAGAAATGAGAAAATCGGCTTTAAGATTCGTGAACGTACATTAGAGCGTATTCCTTACTTACTGGTACTTGGGGACCGTGAAGTAGAGGAAGGTACCGTAAACGTGCGTACCCGCTCAGGAACAAATTTGGGTACTATGTCAATCGATGCTTTCGTTGACCTAGTAAAAGCAGCCGTAGCCGAACGCGGCCGGTACATTGTGGAGTAACAGCGATTAAACAGCCTGACCGTAATCAACAGGGCGGTAACAAATCAAACCGTCCTGCCTTGAATGATGAAATTCGTGCGAAAGAAGTCCGTCTTGTCGACGAAAATGGTGAGCAAAAAGGGATTGTAAGCTTAGCTGACGCCCTACGCGCAGCAGAAAGTGTTGAACTTGATCTTGTTGAGATCGTAGCAAACGCTGAGCCACCAGTATGTAAGATTATGGACTTCAACAAGCATTTGTTTGATCTTAAGCAAAAGCAGAAAGAAGCGAAGAAAAAACAACATCAAGTCCAGGTGAAAGAAATCAAGCTACGCCCGGGTACTGATGTTGGTGATTACAACGTAAAACTACGTGCAATCATCAAGTTCCTTGAAGAAGGTAACAAGGTGAAAATCACGCTTCGTTTCCGTGGTCGTGAAATGGCGCACCAACAGTTGGGTCTAGCTCAATTGCAAAAAATTGAAGCTGACGTGGCTGAATTCGGTACTGTTGAGCAGATGCCGAAAATGGAAGGGCGTCAAATGGGTATGCTACTTGGTCCTAAAAAGAAAAAGTAAGCACTTGTCTTGTCCTGAAATAGATTGACAGTATTCCACTTCAAACCGAGTTAAGCAATTAGCTCGGTTTTTGTTTGCTCATACATCTGATTCGGGGTGTTCATATTTAAACTTAAATGCGGTCTATAACAATTGTAAATCATGATAGATTCCGCAATTAAGTGATCTAACTCCTTCATGGTTTGACATCGCGTGGTTAAAAACTCCTGCTTTAATATTCCATTAATTCGCTCTGCTAATGCATTCTGATAACAGTCCTTGCCATCTGTCATGGAAGGACATATCCCATAATGGCGCAATGCCGATTGATATAGCTCAGAGCAATACTGAGAGCCTCTGTCTGAATGGTGAATCATCCTGGCTGCCCGATCTGTCACATGCTGCATCGCCATATGTAGTGCCTGCACAACATTCTCTGCACGCATATCATTCGATAACTTATAACCTTTAATCTGTCGGGTATAAGCATCTGTCACCAAGGATAAATAATGCACACCTTCAGCACTCTCAACATAGGTAATATCACTAACAAAGACTTCATTGGCTTGCACCGCTGAATAATCCTTTAATAAATTTGGATGCTTCTTCATCCAATGCTTGCTATCCGTAGTTTTTGTATAGCGACGCTTAGGGCGAATCAATAAGTTATTTTCTTTCAATATTTTAAATAACTGATCCCGTCCACACTTTAAACCACGTTGCAACAATTTGCCTTTAATAAGCCAATACAGCTTACGTGTTCCGATACTTGGCATGAGACAGCGATATTCCATAACCAACTCAAGTATTTGTTCAGTTGCTTGTGCAGTCATTTGAGCACGTTTTTCTGCTTGATAATAAGCTTGTCGGGTGATTCCCAACCACTGACAATAACGTGAAACGCTTAGTCTTCTTTGGCTTTGCCAATCTTTGAAACGTGCTCGGTATACTTTTTTCCAAGATCAGTCCCACATTCTTTATCAATGTGATAAATCACATCCTGAATAAATTCAGTTTTAAGCTTTTCTGCGGCTAACTGCTTTTCTAATTGGCGGATTCGTTGTTGGGGTGTCAATTGGCGTTTAGAAGAAGTCGGCATATTCGAAGTCCAGTCCTGTTGTCCGTGCTTGCGTAACCATACCAGCACAGTTGATCTTCCTTGAATACCATATTTTGCCTGAGCTTGCTTATAAGTAATTTGCCCTTTTTCTACTTCATGTACCACCATCATTTTAAAGGCAAAGCTATAGTCACGTTGTGTACGTTTAACTCGTTGTTCTCGTTTATGTTCCATAAAATAAGTCTCTTAAGGTGTAAACTTATTTCAGGACGGGACAACTCATTAAGCGAAAAAAGCCCTGCATATGCAGGGCTTTTTTTATTCTTTAAAATTCCAGGCGCTTTGTATGGCGTACATAATCTGTTGAGCTTGCTGGCGGGAAAACATCGACAGCTGAATCCGGAAAAATCCAAGACAAATTTGATTCATCAGACCGGGCTGGCACAATTTAAAATCCAAAGTGCCATCGCGTTGACTAATCACATGCGCTGGCATGTTATAGAGCCAGCGTTTGAGGTGCGCTTTGAGAGAATCATAGCGCGGATTCAGAAAACTATACTGTACGGAATGTCGTTTTAAGCACAGGCTGATGCGGAAACCGGCCAAAGTATAATAAATGGCTTGTGAGGTTATTTTGAGTTTGGTTCCCTGCATAAGCAGCGAAAGACCAAGAAAGCCGCCAATATAAATATAAAAGTCAGGAGACTCCTGCCATAAAAATAATAGTCCTTGGAAAAAACTGGAATTGCTACGCACACTGCTGAAATAAAAAATGCTGAATATTCCGACCGGATAACAAAACAGCAAATATCCCGTAGTGCGCATGATCGGGCTAGCTTGATGAAACAGGATGTTTTCTGGCACATTCATGGTTTATTTTTATGATCAGAAAGCGTATTGCCTTAATGAGCTTAGGTAATCTGTAGCCAAAAAGAAAGGTCCTTTCGGACCTTCCTTTGCGTACTTAATCAAGCTTATTCCACTGATTTTTCATCGTTTGCAATGAGCAGTTTATTGCCAATCGGGATTTGACGTGGCAATTTTTCTTCTGGAATAATGCGCTGCAAGTCAATGATCAATAAACCATTTTCATAGTCTGCCTGTTGTACCTCAATATATTCATCCAGACGTAAAGACAATTTAAATGCACGTCGCGCAATGCCTTTGTACAGGAATTCAATACTGTCATTGCTCTGGTTTTCAGGCTTGCCTAGGATGGTCAGCAACTTATTTTCCAGACGAATGTCGAGTTCTTCCTGACGAAAACCCGCAGTTGCCACCACGATGCGGTAATTATTCTCACCACGCTTTTCGATATTATACGGTGGGTAATTCGGTGCATCGCTTTGCATGGCATAGTCAATAAAGTCATTCAAGCGATCAAAGCCAATACTACGACGAAATAATGGATGAAGATTTAAGTTACTCATGATTAGAACCTTCTCACTAAAGCAAAGTTATAAAAACAAGAAAATAAGATCTGTCATGTCAGACATCAACAGCGCATAAGATTGACGCAATCCTTATGCAGAAATAAATATGTGTTTGGAGCTGAAATTTTCAAGATCAAAAAGAAAAAAATATATAAATTTTTAATAAGATTTTGATATTTATTGAAAAATAATTTTAAAATGCAGACTTGTTGTTTCTTTCTAAATCCTCTATGTTGAGTACATCGTCGCATAGTAAAAGTGCAGGGAGTATTAGAAGAAAATGATCGATTTATATTATTGGGGCACCCCCAACGGCCATAAAATTAGTATTGCTCTAGAAGAAATGGGGCTGGAATATCAAATTATTCCCATCAATATTCTGGAAAATGACCAGTTCCAGTCCGATTTTCTGGCTATTTCTCCCAATAATAAAATCCCGGCAATTGTTGATCAGGATGGGCCACATGGCCGCGCCATTTCAATTTTTGAGTCAGGGGCGATTTTGCAATATCTGGGTCGCAAAACAGGTCTGTTTTATCCAACTGATGAAGTGAAGCGTATTCAGGTTGAACAGTGGTTGATGTGGCAAATGGGCGGTTTGGGGCCGATGCTCGGGCAAAATCATCACTTTAGCCGTTTTGTACCTGAGCGAATTGCTTATGTCACAGAGCGCTATGTCAATGAAAGCAAGCGTTTATATGGGGTGTTGAATAAGCAGCTGGTCGGGCAGGAGTATGTGGCTGGCGAATACTCGATTGCCGATATGGCCATTTTCCCTTGGTTATTACGGCATGACTGGCAGCAGATTAATCTGGAAGACTATCCAGAAGTCTCTAAATATATTGATCGCTTGAATGCTCGTCCTGCAGTTCAGAAAGCGCTGGCGATACAGGTCAGTTAAGCGTCTGCCTTTATGCTAAAATAGCCTTAAGCAAATAAAGCCACCCTTACGGTGGTTTTTTATTGGATGGATATATGAACGATTTTCTTCTGAACTTTACCAAGATTGTTGAAAGTAATACCCGAATTTACTGGAGCATTCTTTTCGGCATTGCTGCATGTTTAGTGCTGTATATTGCTGAAATTGTGCATATTGATCAGGTGATTGCTGCCCTAAATACCAAAGATCAGCAGATTTTACGTGCTGCAATTGCACCGCTTAATGAGCAGTATAAGTGGGCGCGGATCATGGCGATGGTGACTGCAGTCGTTTGGTCCAGTTGGGAATACAGTAAAGCCAAGAAAAAAATGGGCCTGAGCCGTTAATGCTGTAATGAGCCTGTTTTTACTGTTTCTGTCGGCCTTTGGTGCAGCAACCTTACTGCCTTTACAGTCTGAAGCTGTGCTACTGGGGCTTTTAGTGCAGGGTAAGCAGCATACAGTGCTGTTAATTGCGGTGGCCAGTTTGGGGAATATACTGGGGTCCTGTGTGAACTGGTATCTGGGTCTCAAGATTGAACATTATAAGAATAAAAAGTGGTTCCCGGTTTCAGCAGACAAGATGCTCAAGGCGCAAAAGACCTATCAGAAATATGGTTACTGGTCTTTACTGCTGAGCTGGGTGCCTATTATTGGTGATCCATTCACTTTAATTGCGGGACTATTAAAAGAAAACTTCGCCCGTTTTCTGCTGATGGTCAGCATCGCTAAAATTGGACGTTATCTGTTTGTCTATGCGGCCTTTGCCATGTTCTAAGTCTGAAGCTATTTTCTTGATCCAGTCTTGGATATTATTTCAGAGCGAAATCATTCTTTAAATTCGCTTATTGGCTGAAGATGCTTTTGTTTTAAACAAAGATGCTTTAGAATACTCGCTCCCTTACCTGCAGGTCGTTTTGTAATGGTGCAAACGAGCCGAACAGGTGTTCAAAAGAGGTTGTTATGCCTAAGATGAAAACTCGCCGTGGTGCAGCTAAACGCTTTAAAGCGACTGCTAACGGTTTTAAGCGTAAACAAGCGTTCAAACGCCACATTTTGACCAAAAAATCTGCTAAGCGTATTCGTCAATTGCGCGGCTGTGTAATGGTTCACGTAAGTGACGTTGCTTCAGTTCGTCGTATGTGCCCGTACATCTAAGGAGATTATAAATGGCTCGTGTAAAACGTGGTGTACAGGCTCATCGCCGTCACAAAAAAATTCTTGCTCGCGCTAAAGGTTACTATGGTGCTCGTTCACGCGTTTACCGCGTAGCGTTCCAGGCGGTAATCAAAGCTGGTCAATATGCTTACCGTGACCGTCGTCAGAAGAAACGTCAATTCCGCGCTTTGTGGATTGCACGTATCAACGCTGGTGCTCGTCAAAATGGTTTGTCGTACAGCCGTATGATCGCTGGCTTGAAAAAAGCTCAAGTGATTATCGACCGTCGCGTACTTGCTGACATCGCTATGCATGACGCAGTTGCGTTTGCTGCTTTAGCTTCTAAAGCTAAAGATGCATTGGCTGCATAAGTCTTTATGACTTGAAAAGACCGCTTTTAGCGGTCTTTTTTATGCTTAAATAAAAGTAGTCATTTTAAATATTATTTAAAAATCAATATTGTAAATCCTATATTTTTTAGTCATTGTTAAACTGCATAATCAAACATAAGGCTTAAAAATAATGATTCGACTTGCCACTCAACAGGATGTCCTGCCGATTGCCCAAGTGCACGTACAAAGCTGGCGTGAAAGCTATAAAAACATCATCAAACAAGAAATTTTAGATGCATTGTGTGTAGAACAAAGAGCCGCCTTGTAGCGTTCTGTGCTTGAACAGGAAAATCGACAGGTATTTGTCTATGAAGAAAATGCTCAGGTGCTCGGATTTGCTGCCTTTAATTTTCCAGTGGATGCACCAATTAGTGAATTGAGAGCACTTTATTTGCTTCAAAATATTCAAGGTCGCGGCATTGGACGTGATTTGGTTCAATTGGGTCTGGGTTTAAGTCGAGAAAAATCCTACCAGTATATGCAGTGCAGCGTATTGAACCTGAATTCCAGTCGTTATTTTTATGAAAAGACCGGCGCCTATTTTGTCAGTGAAGGAGATGCCAGCGATCTGGGCGAGAATCTTAAAGACTTATGTTATCAGTGGGACATTTAATTTTTGAATACTCTGGCCCAGCTGGCTCAACGTAGAAAAATCTAAAACCTGGGAAAAGACGATAGAAAATAAATCAGCCCTTAGAAGTGTATGGCTGATTTATCTTTTTATCTCAATATCTCCACCGGTCAATTAAGAGAGCATTTCCGGGCGATCAGCAAATGACAGCTTCGGCTCATTCAAATAATGCTGAAATTTTAAGACAGATACTCAGTCGTGATTCCATCATCTGATGGATGATGAAAACCTATCACAAAATCGTCAGCATTATTTCAAGTTGATGCCTGCTCATGAATATCAAAATATCCATTGAATTCTGCCCGTGATGTTCAAGCTTTTCTGGCAAAATGTTAAAGGCCGAAATAGTAGCCAATCAGACAGATAATCACAGTGATCACAATTAAGGTCAGCACATTTGCAGATGAACTGGATTTGCCTGGGTCCTGAGGTTTTTCTGCTTTAGAAATTTTTGGTGAGCGGTCTTCGGTACTCATACCGATAAATGGATCAGGTGCAACTTTAGGTGTTAGCTGTGCAGTTTTATAGTGGTTGGCGACTTTGCTGATGAATTTAGCACTTAAATCATCAATTTTTTGCGAAAAATGTCGCAGGTTAAGTTGCTGCTCCGGGCTGAGTACTTCGCCATCTGCACGATAGGGATGCTGGATTTTCGTTTGAATAAAGTCATTTAAGGCGTCTAGGCGATACAAAGTCTGGTGAGCATAATCCGCTGAATAGTCATTGGGAATTAAGGCCAAATGACTTTCGCTATCGGTCTGAATGGCAGGCATGGTGCCATAATAAGGCAAATTGGTATACGCCGGCTCGGTAAAATCTTGGGCAAGGCTACTTTCAAACAGTTCATGATCGGTATAGGTCTGGATATCATCCCAGTTTGGCGCTTCTAGATCCACATCAATGCGCTTGGCTAGTTTGGGATTTAACTCATAACACCAGAATGTTTCATGGCGTAAAGGGGATTGCTGTGATTTAGGGGCTTCGTAGTCATTGTCCGCGCTGTACCATTCAGGCAGTTCTTTACCAATGATCCAGGCGGTTTTGGCTTTGGCACTATGACTGACAATAAAATGTGCTAGTGGCAGTAGCTCGACATTGGCATTCGGATTTTTTTCATCAACCAGTAAATCAGAGCGATGTAAGCTAAGGCGACGCACGCCTTGTTTTTTTAGCCCTTCCAGCCAGATCTTGAAATGCTGGGCCAGCAGATGTTGTGACATCAGATCCCGAAAAGCAAACTGATGTTGATTAAAAATGGAATGTTGAATCCAACGATTGAAACTCAGGTCCTGAGTCAAATACTCATTGCCGTAAGTGACGAGGGTCAGTTGCTGTTTCCAAATTTGATCGAGTGCCATAGTGATTTGATCTGATTGATATTGTGTTTATCTTATACTTTTTATATTTAATCATGCCAATCTAATTTTCCTTAAAACGCATCTTCATCAAAGTGTCTAAAAACTGTTAGAATGTGGGGTTTTTAAAATATTTTTTAACCTGTTGCTTTGAGAGTTACTATGTCACTGGAAGCCCTGACCACTGAAGCGCTCGCTGCGATTGCAGCAGCTCAAGACCTTGCTGCACTTGATCAAGTACGAGTGCAATTTACGGGGAAAAAAAGCCAGCTCGCGGAACAATCTAAGTCGCTTGGTAAAATGGATCCTGAAGAACGTAAAGTCTTCGGCGCACAAATCCATGCTGTACGTGAAACCATTACCGCTGCATTGACATCACGTCAGGCAGAACTGCATAAAGCTGCCTTAGAACAAAAACTGGCAAGCGAAACCATTGATATTACTTTACCAGGCCGTGGCCAACAGGTGGGCAGTATCCATCCAGTGACCCAGGTGCAAGAGCGTATTTGCCAGTTCTTTACCAAGGCAGGTTTTACGGTTGCAACAGGTCCTGAAGTTGAAGATGACTATCACAACTTTGAAGCACTGAACATTCCGGGTCATCACCCGGCGCGTGCCATGCACGATACCTTCTATTTCGATGTGAACCATTTGCTGCGTACGCATACGTCTGGTGTGCAGATTCGTACCATGGAAACACAGCAGCCACCAATCCAGATCGTGTGTCCGGGCCGTGTTTACCGTTGTGATTCGGATCAAACTCACTCGCCGATGTTCCATCAGATCGAAGGTTTATACGTGGCTGAAAATACCAGCTTCGCGGAACTGAAAGGTTTGCTGATTAACCTGCTGAACGAATTCTTCGAAAAAGATTTGAAAGTACGTTTCCGTCCATCTTATTTCCCGTTCACCGAGCCGAGTGCGGAAGTGGATATTATGGATGAACGCGGTCGCTGGTTAGAAGTATTGGGCTGCGGTATGGTGCATCCGAATGTGCTGCAAGCTGCAGGCATTGATCCTGAAAAATACAAAGGCTTTGCTTTTGGTCTGGGTGTTGAACGTTTTGCAATGCTTCGTTATGGCGTAAATGACTTACGTATGTTCTTCCAAAACGATGTGCGTTTCTTACGCCAGTTTGCTTAAAACTTTTTAATAATCCTCTCCTAACCTCTTCTTTTAAAAAGGAGAGGGACTCCGCGAAATAGATGGAGTTCTCCCCCTTTGGAAAATGGGGAGCAGAGGGGGATTCTAGAGATTTGAATTACAGGTTTTATATCAATGAAAATTAGCGAAAATTGGCTACGCACATGGGTTAACCCAGCCATCGATAGCGAAAAACTTTCTGATCAATTGACCATGTTGGGTCTGGAAGTCGATGAGCTTGCACCTGCAGCAAAAGCATTTACTGGTGTAGTGGTGGGGGAAGTCCTGACAGTAGAACAACATCCTGATGCAGATCGCTTGCGTGTGACCACTGTCAATATCGGTTCAGGTGAGCCACTGCAAATTGTATGTGGTGCGCCAAACGTACGTGCCGGCATGAAAGCGCCAGTTGCGACCATTGGTGCAGTACTTCCAGGCGATTTCAAAATCAAGAAAGGCAAGCTACGTGGTATCGAGTCACAAGGCATGCTGTGCGGCGCTTCAGAAATCGATTTAGAAGATAAAATTGATGGTTTGTTAGAGCTTCCAGCGGATGCACCAGTAGGTATGAACATTCGTGAATATCTAGACCTTGATGACAACGTGATTGACATCAGCATTACACCGAACCGTGGGGACTGCTTCAGTATTCGCGGGATCGCACGTGAAATTGGTGTGATTAACCAATTGCCAGTAACTGCCCCTGAAATTAAAGAAGTAGCTGCGACTATTAGCGAAGAAAAGAAAGTCGTTGTATCGACTGAAGGCTGCCCACGCTATTTGGGTCGTGTCATCAAGAACGTCAATACCAAGGCTGTGACTCCTGTATGGATGGAGCGTGCATTGGCACGTTCAGGTATTCGTCAGCACAGCATTCTGGTCGATATTACCAACTATGTATTAATCGAGCTTGGTCAACCGCTACACGCATTTGATGGCGGTAAAGTTCAAGGTGCGGTACATGTACGTCAAGCGACGGAAGCTGAAGAGTTAGTTTTGCTCAATGAACAAGAAGTTGAACTCAACGAAAAAGTGATGGTGATTGCAGATGATGAAAAAGCATTAGCCATTGCCGGTATTATGGGCGGCTTGTCTTCAGCAGTCAGCGATGCAACCACTGAAATTTTCCTGGAATCTGCATTCTTCGCGCCACTGCATATTGCGGGTCGTGCACGTAGCTTTGGCTTGCATACCGATGCTTCTCAGCGTTATGAACGTGGTGTCGATTTTGAATTGCCATTGATCGCTATGCACCGCGCATCACAATTGATTGCGGAACTTGCGGGCGGCGAGTTCGGACCAATTACAGTTGCCGAAAATGCGGCTCTATTGCCAACACGTGACGCAATTGAATTGAATCAAGCCCAAGTCGATCAACTGCTAGGTTATAGTGTTGACTCAGCGTTCATTACTGATGCTTTAACCCGTTTAGGTTGTGAAGTTACAGTAAAAGCAGAAGGTGAGTGGTCTGTAGTGCCGCCATCACATCGTTATGACATGGTGATCTATCAAGATTTGATTGAAGAAGTGGCACGTATTCACGGTTATGACAATATTCAAATCAGTCTGCCTGTGATTGATGTGAAATTGGCGAAATACCAAGATCAATTTGAGTTGGGCCAACTCCGTCAAACTGCCGTAATTTTAGGTTACCAAGAAGCGATCAGCTTTAGCTTCTCAGACCTAAAACTTGAAAAGCAACTTAATTCCAGTGTGAATCCATTAGCATTAGCTAATCCAATTTCAAGTGATTTGGCTGTGATGCGTTCAACCTTGCTGTCTAGCCTGATTCCTTGTGTTCAGTACAATGTCAACCGCCAGCAAAGCCGTGTACGTTTCTTTGAGCTCGGTCTGCGTTTCGACTATCAAGAAGCCAGCAGCATCCATGATTTAAAACAGATTCCAACTTTTGCATTGATTGCGACTGGTTCACGTCATGCTGAGTCTTGGCATGGTAAGGCACAGCCAATGGACTTCTTTGACTTTAAGGGTGATGTAGAAGAAATTCTGGCTGCTGGTCGTGTCAAAGTAGAATATGTGCGTTCAGAGCGTAGCTGGTTGCACCCAGGGCAATCCGCAGAAATTCTCGTGAATGGTCAATCAATTGGTTACTTGGGGCGTTTACATCCCTCACTTGAAGACGAACTTGATCTGGCAACCACATGGGTAGCAGAATTGGATCAAGCGGCTGTTTTGCAAACTTATGTATCTAATTTTACAGAATTATCACGTTTTCCATCGGTTCGACGTGATATTGCGCTTTTAATTAGTGATAAGATTAATGTTAGCGAAATTCAGGGACTTATCGAAAAAACAGGCGGAGAGCTTTTAGACTCAACTTGGTTGTTCGATGTGTACACTGGACAAGGAGTAGAAGAAGGGAAACGCTCACTGGCATTTGCACTTCTCTGGCAGCATCCAAGCCGTACACTGGAAGATGCTGAAATTAAATCAGGTATGGATAATATCCTTCAAGTGTTAGAAAACACTTACCAAGCGACATTGAGGGCTTCATGACAGCACTAACTAAAGCAGAAATGGCTGATCATTTAAGTGAGCTCACGAGTTTAAACCGTCGTGAAGCAAAACAAATGGTTGAGTTGTTCTTCGATGAGATTAGCCAGGCGCTCATCTCAGGCGAGCAAGTAAAACTTTCGGGTTTTGGTAATTTTGAGTTGCGTGACAAGCGTCAACGTCCAGGCCGTAACCCGAAAACGGGTGAAGAGATTCCGATTTCTGCACGCCGTGTAGTGACCTTCCGTGCGGGGCAGAAGTTTCGTCAACGTGTGGGAAATGAGCAGGTCAATTGATCTGCTTTTTAAAACTGGAATCTAATATCTTTAAATTCCAGTTTTAAAAATAAAAAAGAGAGCCAAAGGCTCTCTTTTTTTTGTACTGAATAATCTAGAAGATTATTGAGCAGCAGCTTCAGAAGCAGCAGTAGCTTCAGCAGCAGCATCAGTAGCAACTGCAGCAGCAGCATCAGCTTCAGCAGCAGCGTCAACTTCAGTAGCAACTTCAGAAGAAGCTTCAACGTCAGTAGCTTCTACAGCAGCAGCATCAGCAGCAGCTTCAGCTTCAGATGCAGCTTCTACAGCCTCAGATGCAGCTTCGTTAGCGTCAGTAGCAGCGTCGTCAGCTTTTTTAGCACAACCAACGAAAGCTAGAGTAGTAGCAACTGCAGCAGCAATAGCGATTTTTTTGAATAACATGGCATCACTCTCTAAAAATTGAGATTAAAAAAAACCAAAGTTAGTCTGTTAAGTGCTTTTATTGTTCCTAATTGTGTTAGGGACTAACAACGCAGGAGCAGTCTAACTGGTCTGCAAATATGCTATCACTGCGCATTTTTAATTGCTACTGGCAATGATCAAAAAAGTACGGAAAAACGATAAAAAATAAGAAGTTTTTAACAGAAAATAACAATGGAATGAAAGATTTAGATTGGAGAAAGGCTTGTTAAACACTTAAAAGTTATACAATTTTTAATCTGAATATTTTATTAATCAAAAACTTAAAAATAAGTTTACATAAATCAGGTTGGATTGTTTCATTCTGTAATTTATGTCAACCTAAAAAAGGCCACCGCTTAGGTGACCTTTCATTTGAAATTTTAATTTGAAGCTTTGCGTTTCATCTGATCAAAGAAATCATCATTGGTTTTAGTTTCTTTCATGCGATCCAGTAAGAATTCCATTGCCGCCAATTCGTCTTGAGTATGCAACAGCTTGCGCAGAATCCAGACTTTACGCAGATTGTCTTCTGACATCAGGCGTTCTTCACGACGAGTACCAGATTTCTTGATGTTCATTGCAGGGAACACGCGTTTTTCAGCAATACGACGATCAAGGGTAATTTCCTGGTTACCTGTACCTTTGAATTCTTCGTAAATCACTTCATCCATTTTACTACCGGTTTCAATCAGGGCAGTAGAAATGATGGTCAGTGAACCGCCTTCTTCGATATTACGTGCAGCACCGAAGAAACGTTTAGGGCGTTCTAAGGCATGTGCATCCACACCACCAGTCAGTACTTTGCCTGATGAAGGAATCACAGTGTTATAAGCACGTGCCAGACGGGTAATCGAGTCAAGCAAAATCACCACATCTTTCTTATGTTCAACCAGACGTTTTGCTTTTTCAATCACCATTTCAGCGACTTGAACGTGACGTGCAGGAGATTCATCAAAGGTAGAAGCCACGACTTCACCACGAACCGTACGCTCCATCTCAGTCACTTCTTCTGGACGCTCATCAATTAGGAGAACGATCAGAATAACTTCAGGATTATTGCGAACGATGGACTGTGCAATGCTTTGCAGCAGCATGGTTTTACCCGCTTTCGGCGGAGCCACAATAATTGAACGCTGGCCTTTACCAATCGGTGCAACTAAGTCGATCACACGGGTGGTTAAATCTTCAGTGGTGCCATTGCCCAACTCCATCACCAACTGTTCAGTCGGGAATAATGGCGTCAAGTTTTCAAACAGAATCTTGTTACGTGAATTTTCAGGTGTGTCGTAGTTAATTTGATTGACTTTAAGTAAAGCAAAATAACGTTCGCCTTCTTTCGGCGGGCGAATGGTGCCAGTAATGGTGTCGCCAGTACGGAGGTTAAAACGACGAATTTGAGAAGGGCTGACATAAATATCGTCAGGACCTGCTAAATAAGAACCTGCGGCTGAGCGTAAAAAGCCAAAACCATCTGACAAAATTTCTAGAACGCCATCACCAAAAATCTCTTCGCCATTCATTGCATGACGTTTTAAGATGGCAAAAATAATGTCTTGCTTACGGTTACGAGCCATACCTTCGAGGCCCATAAACTCGGCAATCTTGATGAGTTCGCCAATCGGTTTTTTCTTGAGTTCGGTTAAATTCATAGGTGGTCAGATAGAATCAAAGTTCTGAGGTACAGGTTAGAAAGGGAGTAACATTCGGCCGCATACCAGCATTCAAACGAAAGCAATTGAATTTGCAAAAGAACAATTCAGAGATCTGTTTGAGTGTTTCAAAGAAAAATGTGGAAAACAATTTCTATTGCCGAGCGGCATCTTATGTAATGTGTCTTGTAAGAAATTGACAGGATTTAGGATCCTTTATCTCTTGAGTAGCGAATATAAGAGATAATGCCAGGTTTGTCAATTTATAGCCGAAAAAAATACGCGAGCATGAGTCGCGTATTTTTTACTAAAAATGCTGTGCTTAGATATTGTCATCAATAAATGCAGTCAGTTTAGATTTTGGTGCAGCACCGACTTGAGTCGCAACAACTTCACCATTTTTGAACATCAACAAAGCCGGGATGTTACGGATGTTGAAATTCACAGCAGTTTGTTCGCAAGAAGTTACATCAACTTTCACGATTTTAACTTTGCCTTGGTATTCATCAGCAAGCACTTCAAGTACGGGTGCAATTGCTTTACATGGTGCACACCAGCCTGCCCAAAAGTCCACCAGTACAGGAACGTCTGATTGAAGAACGTCTGCTTCGAAGTTTGCGTCAGTAGTGTTTACGATGTTGCCAGACATGGAATGTGCTCCAGATTAATATTTTAAAGATAACTAATTATTAGTATTACATAGCCATCTTTAACAATGTAGGGGAATCTGTAAATTTTCAATGCTTAATGTTATTTTGTCTAATGGATGATCACGATAGTGATGATCGTGTCTCACTATTATTCCCGATACAAAAAAGAATAAGGCATTAAATTGTCGCTACAAATGGCTTTTAAATTGCATGCATGTGAATTACTCTAAGCACAATTCGTTAAAGGTTTATTTCTGGAATGTCTGACTTTTTGATTGATGAAGAATTACTTGCCGCCATCGATATGGGATCAAACAGCTTTCATTTGGCCATCGCCCGTGTAGATCATGGCGAAGTGAAGAAAGTGGCATCAATGTCAGAAAAAGTTCAGCTTGCCGCAGGACTAGACGAAAATAAGAATTTAACCGAAGCCGCACAGCAGCGCGGTTTGGCCTGTCTGGCTCGTTTTGTGGGGCGTTTAGGTGCCGTTCAGCCGAACCGCTTGCGGATCGTGGCGACAAATGCGTTGCGTCAAGCTAAAAATGGCCATGAATTTATCCAGAAAGCTGCAGAAATTTTACCGAAACCGATCGAAATTATCGCGGGTCGTGAAGAAGCCCGTCTGATTTATCTGGGGGTATCGCATACCATGGCCAACAGCGGTCGTCGTCTGGTGGTGGATATTGGGGGCGGTTCAACTGAGCTGATTATCGGTGAAGAATTCGAGCCAATTCATACCGAATCGGTACAAATGGGCTGCGTAGCCTTTACCAAGGCCTATTTTCAGGATGGTGAAATCAGCGCCAAAGCTTTTGATAAAGCAGTTACTGCGGCACGTAAAGAAATTTCGGGAATTGCCAATACTTATAAAGAAGCCGGTTGGGATGCTGTCGTCGGCTCGAGTGGTACCATTAAAGCCTGCCGCCAGATTTGCGTTAATATGGGCTGGAGCAATGATCGCGAACAGTTGACGCGTGAAGGCCTGGAAAAGCTCAAAGATAAACTGCTTAAATATAAATACGTCTCGGACATGGAATTCGAAGGTCTGAAAGATGATCGTCGTGCCGTCTTACCTGCTGGTATTGCCATTCTCTATGCTGTCTTTGATGTACTGGGAATTGACCATTTGGTCTATTCTGATGGTGCACTACGTGAAGGCGTGATGTATGACTTGCTTGGCCGTTTCAAGCATGAAGATATCCGCGATCGTTCCGTACATGCCTTGATTGGTCGATATAATGCCGATGCCAAGCAGGCTGAACGTGTGGTTCAGACCGCACAGAAACTGTTTAATGACGTGGCCAGTGAACTCGGTTTAAGTGTTGAAGATAGTGACCTGTTACGTCGTGCCGCCTATCTGCATGAGATTGGTTTGGCCATCAGTCACAGTGGCTATCATCGTCATGGCGCGTATTTATTACAACATTCGGATATTGCCGGTTTCTCGCAAGTTGATCAAAATCATTTGTCACATTTGGTCGCGCACCATCGGCGTAAATTGCGCGCTGATGCCAAGATTGATGTGATGAAAGTCGGTGGATCTAAACTTTTATGGTTATGTTTGCTGCTTCGTCTGTCGGTTTTGGTCAATCACAGTCGTAGCGATGAGATGCTTCCTGCCATTGAACTCAAGGTTGAAAATGCGCAACAATGGCAACTCAGCGTGTCTGGTGATGCCAAGCAATGGCCATTGCTGGTCGCTGAACTGCACGATGAACAGCAGCAATTTAAAAATTGGGAGATTGAACTCTCGATTCAATCCGAACAGTTTGTTAATTAATACCTTTATAGGGATGAAAACGGTTAACCTATGAAAAATAAAGCAACTCCATCAAAAGCATGGGCGACAGTGCAGATTGCACGTCATCCAGAACGTCCACAATTCCTGGACTATGTGGGTGAAATATTCACTGAATTTGATGCTTTACATGGTGACCGCCTATATGGTGATGATGGCGCGATGATCGGTGGTCTGGCTCGTTTCGATGGTCAACCGGTGATGATCGTTGGTCAGCATCGTGGTCGTAGCACCCGTGAAAAATTACAGCATAATTTTGGCATGAGTAACCCGGAAGGTTATCGTAAGGCACAGCGTCTGCTAGACATGGCAGAGCGTTTTAACCTGCCAGTCTTTACTTTTATTGACACTATGGGCGCTTATCCGGGTGTCGGTGCAGAAGAACGTGGTCAGGCTGAAGCGATTGCCACCAGTCTGGCTCAGCTTTCTAATTTGAAAGTACCTGTGATTGCAACTGTACTGGGTGAAGGCGGTTCAGGTGGTGCGCTGGGTATTGGGGTAGCAGATCGTGTGGTGATGCTCTCTCACAGTATTTATTCGGTGATTTCACCGGAAGGCTGTGCCTCAATTCTTTGGAAAACCGCTGAAAAAGCCGAACAGGCTAGTGAAGCCTTGGCTCTGACTGCAGAAAAATTGCAGAAAATGGGTATTGTAGAATATGTGGTGGATGAAGGTGAGGGTGCTCACTTAAATCCGGATCAGGTCATGAACAGCTTGAAAGCAGTGCTGAAAGAAGCTTTGAACGAACTGCAACTAATGGAAGCGCAAGCACGATGCGAAGCACGTTACCAACGTTTAATGAAGTTTGGCAGCGACAATTTAGGTCTGGTTTCTTAAAACAGCTGCAGGACTTTCCTGCAGAGACAAAATTTCTCATCGGATGCAGTGGTGGCGTAGATTCTATGTTGTTGCTGCATCTGATGTTTTTTTTATGCTCGGAAAAAATCCGGGCAATCTATGTGGATCATCAGCTGCAAAGTATCAGTAGTGCATGGGGCACTTTTGTTCAGCAGCAGTGTCGGCAACTGAATATTCCCTGTATCATTCAGCCCGTCAATGTCGCCAGTGGCAATTTGGAACAGCAAGCGCGCAATTCACGTTATCAGGCCTATCTGCAACATTTACAAGCGGATGAAATGTTGGTGCTGGCACACCATCAACAAGATCAGGCGGAAACCCTAATGTTGCGTTTATTGTCTGGCGCCGGCGTTGATGGTTTAGCAGCCATGAAACAGATCGATATACGTGAAAATCTGACGATTTGGCGGCCACTACTGAATATTTCCCGTGAGCAGATTTGCCAATGGGCATCAGACCTGAATGTTCAGAATATTGAAGATCCGACCAATGCTGATACCTATTATGACCGGGCCTGGGCACGCCAGACGCTGTGGCCGGTATTAAGCGAACGTTATCCTAAAATGCAAGCCGCCTTGGTGCGAACCAGTGAGCTGATGCAGGATGCTCAAGACATTTTACAAGAAGTGCTGCAACAGGATTTAGCATCTTGTGGAACTGAAACGCAGCTCGATCTTGGTAAATTTTTACAGCTTTCAAAATCACGACAACGTCAATTGCTCTCTGCCTGGATGAAAGGTAAACAACAGTATCGTCCATCTTTAGCGATGGTAGAGCGTTTGCAACGCGAAGTCATTCATGCCAAGCAAGATGCTCAGGCGGCATTGTATTGGCAAGGCTTTTACTATGTACGCTATCAGCAGCAATTATATCGTTTGGCCGCAGAGATCTATTTAGCTGATCAACAACAAGTTCAAACTAGCCCGAAAACTATAAAATTCGCTTTAAAAGACAGCGTGCAGGTTTTGTCAGGGAAATTTATCATTCAGCCTGCCCAGCTAGGTTTATCTCCTGCATTATTGCAGCAACCTTTGCATTTGCAGCAGCGGCAAGGTGGCGAAAAAATTCATTTATATGGCCGTGTCGGTACCTGGCCGCTGAAAAAAGCCATTCAGGAAGCGCAAATATTTCCCTGGGCTCGGCATACTATTCAAATATTAAGCACAGATAATGTTATGCTAGGCGTGTTTACCCCTAAAGGATTTTGGTTGGCCCAATCTGCATATTGTGAAGCAGGCGGATGGCTGCCGATTTCGGTTTCTTCAACTTTAGAACTCAACGACGAGCATTGAACATGAGTGCAGCTTTAAATTGTAATATCTGTTTTATTGGTGGCGGTAATATGGCCCAAGCCTTAATTGGCGGTCTGATTTCACGTGGTTTGCCAGCAACACGTATTACAGTTTCTGATCCGGTCGAAAAAGTCCGTGCTTTATTGGCGGAAAAAGAAATTAATGTGACCGGGGATAATAGCGCTGCAATTCAGGATGCAGATATTGTCGTACTGGCGGTAAAACCTCAGGTTTTGGCTCAAGTGCTGCAACCATTAAAAGGTCTGGTCAATAATAAGCTGATTATTTCCATTGTTGCTGGTGCAGAAATTGCCACATTGTCAGCATTATTGGGGACTGAGCGCATTGTACGAGTTATGCCGAACACGCCAGCACTGGTACAGACTGGGGCACATGGTTTATATGCCAATGCATTTGTGGAAACGAGTGACCGTGAGCTAGCCAGTCAGGTTCTGGCATCGACCGGACTGACCATTTGGGTTGACTCAGAAGCACAAATTGATGCAGTCACTGCAGTCTCGGGTTCGGGTCCGGCTTACTTTTTCTATATGATGGAAAGTATGATTCGTGCGGGTAAAAATTTAGGTCTGGATGAAAAAGTTGCAACTGCACTCACCTTGCAGACCGCTTTAGGCGCGGCGCAAATGGCGATTACCAGCTCGAATACGCCGGCTCAGTTACGTAAGAATGTGACTTCTCCAAATGGGACTACACAGGCGGCACTTGAAGTCTTTGATCGCGCCCAGATTTCTCAAAATATTCAGGCGGCACTTGCCGCTGCACAAAAACGCAGTCAAGAACTGGCACAAGAGCTCAGTGAAAGCAGCAAATCTTCAGTTTAATTTTTAGGAACGTTCAAGTATGGGTGCAAATTCTGCGCTAATTTTTGGCATTATCATTAACGTCGCGATTTTGCTCGTATTCTTCCGATTTTTAATGCAACTGGCAGCGGTCAGTCCTTACAATCCTGTGGTTCTTTCTACCGTGAAAGCCACTAAAATTGTAGATGTATTTGGTCGAATTTTCCCAACCTTGGCCAAAGGCCGAGTCAGTACTGCTGCTTTGGCATTATTGGTCGTGCTCTATCTGCTTAAAATTTTTGGCATGATGTATCTGTCAGGTGGGATGCCGAATGGGCCTGTCCATCTGATTATTCTGACTTTTGTTACCATGATGCAGGATCTGATCCGTTTCTGTCGTTATTTGATTTTCGCTACTATTATTTTAAGCTGGGTGGTGATGTTTACCCAATCCCGTTCACCTTATATTGAAGTAGTTCAGGAACTTGCCGAGCCATTGCTGGCACCTTTCCGCCGGATTATGCCGAATATGGGCATGATTGACCTGTCTCCAATCCTGGCAATTCTGGCCTTGATTGTGATTGAAATGATCATGAACCAGGTGGCAATTGTATTGTTAACGGGTTTTTAATCTGAATGAAAAGAAAAGGACGCTGAGGCGTCCTTTTTATTTGCTCCTCCCTTTAGAAAAGGGAGGTTGGGAGGGATTTGTTAAACTTGCCAAACCTTGACAAGTTTTAATCGAAGTGCAAGAAGAAGATGGGATTTTAACCTCTCCCTAACCCTCTCCTGAGAGGCATAGGTATCTACACATCTATGAGATACCTAATGCCATTGTGGCTATCTCATTGAGTTCATCTATTGAATATTCCGAGAGCAGTTGAAGAGTGTTCAGTAAAATCGAAAGCCCTGCCAATAAGGCAGGTGCACTTTCCAACCTACCTCTTTTCTGCTGCCGACCTGAAAGACGGGTGAGAAATACACGAATTTTCTGATGGTGTTCATCTTCAGAACGCTGGATTCGCCAAGTTAAAACACAAGCCATACAGCTAATCAGTAACCGCCTTAAAATGGCTTCAGGTCTGGTCTGAAGCCATGCTTCAATATCATGACCTGCCTGCTTGAGCAGCTTGAAATAGCATTCAATTGTCCAGCGCCAGTAATACCAGGTCGTCATCTCTACCGTAGTAATCTCTGATGGAACATTGCTGATTAGTGACCATCTTGCGACGGTCTTATCCTGATCATCTTTCACTACGGCAACAATTAATCTGGCTTCAATCGCACTCCCTGGCTGGGGAGCAACCCGTTGGCCTGAATCGTCATTTCTCTTCGGTTTTGCTGCACGTGTTATCCGGATAGCAGTTTCTCCCACATGCAACATATGCCGGTTTCCTTTATAGGCAATCGGCTGGACCTGCTGCGTTTCTACTCGTTCTGCGGCTTCTGCAACTTTGCATGTTTTGCCCTGATGCTCAATTCGATGGCCTTCTTTCGCCCGAATCAGCCATTTAAAACCCTGGCTGCTCATTTCCCTTAGGTGGGCAATGGAGTCACCTTCACGATCAATGATATGAACACATGTTTTCTCAATGGGATATTGTTCAATCACTTTGATTTGTTCGGTAAGTGAATCTAGATGAGATTTGCGCCCAGCAGAGTGTTGACTGAATGTGGAATAGCAGCCTGAGGCATCTGATAGTGTCTGCGCCAGTGGCGCAATAGGTAGTCCCGAGGCTGCATCAACCAGCAGACTGCTTTGCAATTCATAGCCTGAATCATATTGATGGGTTCTTTGCAGGCGCTGAATTTTATGATGGTGTTTCACATACTGTAGCTGAGACCAGTCATGAACAATCAATGCATATTGATGCGGTGATGCCTTGATCTGTTCACATGCAAGATGTTCAATTGGCTGGTTTAACTGACTAAAAGAGATTTTGTCATTATTCAGGAATCGCCAGACCGCTTGTGTGGTTGCGAAACTCGACTTTTGGGCAGAAGCCAGGTCTTTGATTGCCGGAGCAAGTGAAGCAAGAGGGTTCATATTGAGCTTTACAAGGCTGTTATAGCGCTTGACAAGACGCTGATCCAGGCCAGAGATGTTAAATTGAAGAGCATGCTCTTCAATTTAACGCAAAGTTCAGGAATTGTGTAGATACCTATGCCTGAGAGGAGAGGGAACTTGGATGCTCTTAACCAGTAGTGCTGCTGATTTCCTAAAAATAGAAAAATATGCGTTCAAAACTTGATAGTAGAAAAGATTTTAATATCGCTGCCTGTAGATGAGGATTATAAATTAAAATCCCCTCCATCCCCTTGCGGAATATATTCCTCACCTCCTATAAGGAAGATGGGGTTAAAGGCACATTAATGCGCCTCATCCCAGTTTTTGCCTTTACCCACTTCTACCACCAATGGTACAGAAATCTGCAATACCGATTGCATCACTTCTGCCAGTTTAGGTGCGAGTTCATCGGCAATGTCTTCATCCACTTCAAATACCAGTTCATCATGTACTTGCAACAGCATTTTGGCCTGATCTTTCGGCAACATCTTGTCGACTTCAATCATCGCCATTTTAATGATATCCGCAGCCGAACCTTGTAGCGGAGCATTAATCGCAGCACGCTCTGCCGCTTTACGCACCATCATATTACGGGCATCAATATCTGGGGTATATAAACGGCGTCCGAGCAGGGTTTCAACAAAGCCTTGTTCTAATGCGACCTGACGGGTACGTTGCATATAGTCATAAATGCCCGGATAACGGTGGAAATATTGCTTGATATAATCCTGTGATTCCTGACGGGTAAAGCCCAACTGTCGGATCAAACCAAACTCGGACATGCCGTAAAGTAGGCCGAAGTTGACGGCCTTGGCCTGACGGCGCTGGTCATTGGTCACTTCTTCCAGAGGAATGCCTAGAACTTCAGCTGCAGTACGGCGATGTACATCCTGACCATGAATAAAGGCATCCAGCAGGGCTTCATCCTGAGATAAATGTGCCATGAGACGCAATTCAATTTGTGAGTAATCGGCTGCCAGCAAGACACGGCCTTCAGGTGCCACAAAAGCCTTACGGATTTGACGGCCAATTTCGGCACGAATCGGAATGTTCTGCAGGTTTGGATCAGTCGATGATAAACGGCCAGTTGCAGTCAGTGCCTGATGATAACTGGTATGCACACGATGGGTATCAGGATTGGCCTGTTTGCATAAGCCATCGGTATAGGTACTTTTCAGCTTGGACAAACCACGATATTCCAGAATTAGCTGGGCAATCGGATGTTCAATTTTTTCCAGTACACTTTCACTGGTACTGTATTGTCCGGTGGTGGTTTTTTTACCGCCTTTTAGCCCCAGCTTTTCAAACAGAACTTCACCGACCTGTTTAGGTGAGCTGACATTAAAGCTTTCACCGGCAATTTCCATGATCTGGTTTTCCAGATTGTGCATGGTGTTGGAAAATTCGCCCCCAAGCTGATCCAGAAAAGCAAGATCCAGTTCGATGCCGTTTTCTTCCATTTGCGTCAGTACACGTGCGACCGGAACTTCAATATTATGCAGAATATTCACCAGTTCAGGGTGTGCCTGCAATTTGCTGCTCAAGACTTCATAAAGGCGATAGGTGACATGTGCATCTTCTGCGGCATAATGTGCTGCAGTTTCAAGTTGAATCTGGTTGAAGGTCTTCTGTTTAGCACCTTTACCGGCCACCTGTTCATAAGTCGTGGTCAGATGACTCAAATACAGACGGGCCACATCATCCATGCCATGACGGGTTGCGACAGAATTCAGGACATAGGAAGCCAGCATGGTGTCGAAATACCAGCCTGCCAGATGAATGCCATGATTTTCCAGTACATGTGCATCATATTTTAGATGATGACCAATTTTCTTTACAGACTCATCTTCCAGAATTGGTTTGATCTGCGCCAGAATTACTTCACGATTCAGCTGCTCCGGTGCGCCTTCATAATCATGTGCCAAGGGAACATAATAAGCATTCTGCGCATCGAAGGCGACCGAGAAACCGACAATCTGTGCAATACGATAATCCAAACTGGTGGTTTCGGTATCAAAGGCAAAACGTTTTTCGGTACTTAGGCGCTCAAACAGTGTGTCCCAGTCCTGCTGGCTTAATACTGTGTGGTAGGTCGCTTGACCTAGCTGGTCATCACTGCTGGTCACAGACGCATGGTCTTCCAGAGGTTCGGGTGCTGCAAGCGCTTTGGCGTTAATAGATTTTGCTGCTTGCTGGTAATTTGAATTATTCGGGTTGTTCGGGTGATCTAAGGACTGCAGCTGGTTACGGAATTCCAGCTCGGTGTACAAATGACGTAAGGTCTCGACATTCGGCTCACACAGTTTTAAATCGTCATAACCAAAGTTAAGATCCAGATCGATCACAATACTGGCCAACTGGTGATCCAGTGCAATGCCATCGACATGTTCTTTAATATTTTGACCGACTTTGCCTTTGATCTTGTCGACATTTTCTAAAATTCCGCCGATCGAGCCATATTCAGTGAGCAGTTTTGCTGCCGTTTTGGCACCTACACCTGGCACGCCCATAATGCCATCTGATGCATCGCCCATCAGGGTGAGATAGTCAATAATCTGATTCGGCCAGACGCCAAACTTTTCAAACACACCGTCGACATCCAGCGGTTTTTCTTTAAAGCTGTCTTCCAGGGTGACTTTTTCGGTCACCAGTTGTGCCATATCTTTATCGCCCGTAGAGATCAGCACCTGATGTCCCATCGCCTCGGCACGTTTGGCCAGTGTCCCAATAATGTCATCGGCTTCGGCACCTGGCAAGGTATGCAGGGGAATGCCCAAAGCGCGGATCAAGGCATGTAGATAAGGAATCTGTTCGGATAATTCCGTTGGCATGCTGGGACGGTCACCTTTATAAATCGGTGACAGCTCGTGCCGGAAGGTTGGCTCTGGGGTATCGAAAATTACCGCCATATGGGTCGGTTGGGTCCGGCGCATCAGTTTTTGAATAGCAGAAATCGCACCACGAATTGCATTGGTATGTAAACCGGTTGACGTGGTTAATGGTGGCAGTGCGTGAAAGGCACGAAATAAAAAGTAAGAGCCATCGACCAAGACAAATGGTGGCATGTAATCAATTCCTTATTCAAAATACAGCGCTATTGTACGTGATTTTTACCGCGCTCGCTGAGGCGAGTCTGAGTTTACAGCTTAGCGAATATCGGCCGAAGATGAAATAAGCAGCACAAGCTGTTGTATGATGGAACGATTCAGGAAAGAGAAATATAAGAATGGCTGCAGGACGGAATGAGTTACGCATGATCTGGCTGATTACCTTGCTGATTACCGGGATCAGCGCCTGGTATCTGGGTTATCAGATTGTGACTTATCTGTGTGGTTTGGGTTTTATCTTTAGCGTGATGCAATATGTCACTGCGGTAGAAGCACCGCTGAATCAATTGGCCGGACAGCAGCAGATGTCCCTAGAACGCAATTCTAAAGTTCCTTTATATATTTCTTCAATTACTGCCATTGTTGGTGGACTGGCTGAACTGGATTGGCTGATGGGAATTGGGATTACGGCCTGGGTATTCTTTTTGCTCAAGTGGCTGCAACGTCTGGAAGGGCGCTTGATACAGCTGCAATCACAATCTCTTTCTGCCGATCCCTTACAGCGATCACCGGATCGATCCGATTCTGTTCCATTGGTGAAAACCGAGTCTGCCCAAGAGGTAAACGATTCTCCTCATCTGGTAGATCAACTGCAGCGTTGGCTTTTTCAGGGGAATCCTGTCCTCAAGGTCGCAATCAGTATTTTGGTGATTGGGATTATTTTACTGCTGCGCTTTGCCACTGAGCACTGGCAACTCAGTCTGGCTGCAAAATTGGGCCTGGTTGCACTGGCAAGTGGCTGTGTAACAGGTCTGGGTTATCGCCTGATGCAAAAAAATCGGAGTTTTGCTCTGGCACTGGAAGGACTGGGTTTGGGGAGTCTGTTCCTGACCTTATTTTTTGCCTATTACAATCTGGTGATTCCCACGTTACCGTTGGCGACTTTGCTATTCCTCATCATTCTGGCCATCACTTTGTATTTAAGTCTGAAACAGGAAAGCATCGAACTGGCCTTGATGGCTTTGCTGATTGCTTATCTGGCGCCGTTTACCTTGCCTACCCGCGATGCTTCGGCTGTTGAGTTGATTAGCTATTATCTGCTGATCAATATCGGGATGGCAGTGCTGAGCAGTTTCCGACCATGGAAGATTCTCAATCAAATTGCTTTTTTAGTCACTGGGGTCGTTGGCGGGATATATAGCCTGATTCATGGTTATACATATGAGCGTTATGCCATGACTGCGCTGATTCTGGCACATAGTGCACTGTTTATCTGGCTAGGTTTCCGCTTTAGCCAGTTGCTGGCACGACAGGATCTCTCACGTTTTCAGTTAAAACCGGTATTGGACTTAGCGCTGATTTTTGCTGCCCCTATTACCGCTTATATTTTTCTGTATCTGATTCATTTTAATCAGCCCAATCAAAAACTCTGGCAAGCTGGGTTAAGCCTGTTCTTTGCACTGGTCTTTGCCGCTTGCTGGACACTGTTGCGCCGTAAACAAACTATCCAGCTCATTTCGCAGAGCTATCTGAGCCTGATGCTGATTTTTCTCGCCTTGGTGCCACCGATCTTATTGACAGAGCAATGGAGTGTGGTCGGCTGGGCCGTTGAAGGTGTTCTGATTTATTTGTGGGCCTTGGAAAAAAATGTCCGGGTAGCACACTATCTGAGCATGGGCTTATTGCTGATGGCCGGATTCAGCAGCCTGTATTATCTGGTCGAGATTAATCCAACACCGCGAATCATTTTCTGGATTTTGAGTCTGTGCTATGTGGCAGTCGTAGTCATCAGCCAGCTTAAAAAACAGTACCAGCAGCAGATGGATAGTCTGAGTGTCAGCTTTTTAAGCAGCGTGAGTGTCGCGGCCAGTCTGATGTTATTTGCCTTGCTGGAAGATGAATTTCCGAGTCAGCATGCCTATGTGCTGAGTTTATTTATCATCACACTGGGTTATGTACTGTTCAATGAAATGATCCTGCGCAAAACCCAGGAATGGTCCTTGTTACTGCCGAAGTGGAGTGGCATCTCGCCCTTGCTGGTCATTGCGGCGATTCTGACCCTGGATCGTAGTCAAAATGCGGTGATTGTCTGGAATAGTAGTTTTGAACGTGGAGTTTTTGCCCTTTCTACGATGCTACTAGCCATTTTGTGGCTTAGACCGTTGGCTGGCTTGCAGCTCTCCAAGGAGTGGATGAGCTTTGGTGTTTTTAGTAGTCTGGCTTTGGCAAGTGTATGCCTGATCCCGAACATGCCTTATCTGAGCATGGTGATTTTACCTTTATTCTTCTGCCTGTGGTGCTATCGACAGGATGTGCAGTCAGGTTGGCAGCAGCTTTGGCAAACCAAGAGCTGTTTATTGCTGATGGGAAGCTGGCTGGTATGTTCACAGCTGTTTAGCCAGCAAGCCTTTCAATATTACTGGCTGCCGATCCTGAATCCTTTTGACCTGATCAGTATCGCCATGTTTGCCAGTTTTATCTGGATGCTGTTACAGCAAATCAAGGTGGGACGTGATAAAGGCATGATGGCGGTTTTAATGGTACTAAGCCTGTTATGGCTTTCCAGTTATATTGTTTTAAGAGCTTTACATGTGTATCTGCAGACACCGTTTAATGAGCTGGCATTATGGAGCAATGCAACAGTTCAACTTAGTCTGACCATACTCTGGGTATTGCTGGCCTGGATCACCATGTGGACAGCAACACTCAGAAAACTGAAACCGATGTGGATTTTAGGTGGCAGTATTCTGGTGATTGTGACTTTGAAACTCGTACTATTTGACCTGTCACATATTGGCACCCTGACCCGGGTGATTTCCTTCTTGCTGGCGGGTGGGGTGATGCTGCTGATTGCTTATATTGCGCCGATGCCGGAGAAGGAGCTTTGAATCCTCTCGCTAACCCTCTCCTTTAAAAAGGAGAGGGAATCTAAGGGTTATTTCAGATCAGGCTCTCTTTTGAGGGTCTTTTCATTGGCATATTGATCGATTTCTTCATTTTCCAAAGGGCGGGAAAGTGGGTGATCGACAAAGCCCATTTTCGGCACCGGAATTTCAATCTGGTTATCGACAAAGCCGTTGCGAATCCGTTCCTGCATTTCATCACGAACTTTCAGGTAGTTTTCCTGTTGGCACCACACTGCAAACAGCAGTTCAATCGAAGATTCACGGAAAGCGGTAACGGTGACTGCAGGTTTCGGGTCGGCCAGAACCAGTGGATACTTGTTGGCAACATCCAGCAGAACTTCGCGCACCTTGATAATATCTTCATGGAAATTGATTGCCAAGGTAATCGGAATCCGCCGTATCGGAAATTTTGACAGGTTTTGTACTGGCGCCCGAATCAGTTGTTCATTTGGCAAACGCACATAGATATTATCTTGGGTCAACAGTTTAACCGAGAGCAGATCAATCGAGATCACTTCACCTTCAATGGTATGTCCACGAATCAAGGTAATCTGGATGGTATCACCGACTTCAAAAGAACCTTCACCAATCAGGAACAGGCCACTGATCAGGTTGGATGCTGATGTTTGCGAAGCGAAACCCAGTGCGACCGTTAAAATCCCGGCAGCGCCGAGGAAGACACTGAGTTTAAAACCGGCTTCCTTGAGGCTGGCCATCACAAACAACAGGAAGATAAAATAGAAAATCCCGCGGCGCCAGACCAGTTTTTGATGAGCATTAAAACGTACACCAATGGTGCGAATAAAGGTATTGGAAATAAAGCGCGCAATCAGGAAACCAATAAAGCACAACACCACCGCCACCAAAACTTCGGTCAAACGATCGGTATTGATATTGGTAAATACTCCCTTCAGGCTGTTGGTGACTTCGGTCGGAATATTTGAACTTGGCATCAGACGCCCTTAGAAAAATGAATCAAACATATTAAATAATGCACCTGCTGGATCACGCGGTGGATGCAGATAGGCCACTTCACCAGCATTTGGTGGCGTGCGGTTTTCGACCCGAATCCGTGGTGGACGGTCCGAACTTTCATGCAAAACGCGGATTTGCGAGGTCCATAAGCGGCCGGTACTTTCACTGTAAAAAAGCGGCAGGGCAGGCACTGGCACATTCATTCGGTCAAAGCGCAATTGCTGGTTACTGGTATTGTGAAACTCAATTGGCGTGACTGCACGAAAGGCTCGCGGATGTAACTGTTTCAGTTCGGTTCTGCCATCAACTGCGGTGGCGTAGCAGATTTCCCCCGAACGGTGATTAGGTCCAAACCAAGTGTCTTTTGGCAAGATTACCGGTAAATCGAAAATCGGTTCGCGTTGACCCTCGACAAAACCGGCAATCCATAAGGGCGTGCTGATATAAAGCGTACCGCGCTGTCCAGCAGGAATATAAATCGGATCGACTGGTTTAATCACCACAGAACGGTCTGCAAGACGTGGCATCAGTTGCAATTTTTTTTGCGTGGATTTGAACATATAGCGTTCAATTTTCACAGGTGGGGGAAAGGCAAAATTCGGATCATCAATCTGATGCCATTGCTGTTCATAATCATATTGCACAGAAGGGCGGAAATATTCCAGTCGCCATTCCTGAATCCCTCGGGTCAGCCGAAACAGCAAGGAGCCAAACTGCCAGGCTTTAGACTGATTTATTTCAAAATTCTGTTCTCCCCACCAGCGCATTTTTGCTGTATTCGGGATTAATTCATCTTTATCTCGCGGCAATCTTGGCACCCTTTCTTGCTAAATCTTTGAAAACATACTTCACGCTGTCATATGCTTAGAGTACACTCAATTTAAATTTTTTCATCATTATTATAATCCGCGATGCAAGTACTTAAACAATTACAAATCCCATATAGCTTCGCCAAGCGCCATGGTGTGCTGTTGCGTTATGAGGGAGATCAGGCCTTTATTCTGCGTCGTGACAATACCTCGATGCTTGCATTGCAGGAAGCCCGCCGTCTGCTCGGTTATCCGGCTCATTTTCAACTCTGTAGCGAACAGGAATTTAACCAGTTACTCAGTTCCAGTTTTGCCGGAGATAGCGGCGAATCACAGCAGGTGGCTGCCGGTCTGGAAGATCATCCGGATTTACTCAGTCTGGCCGATTCCGTACCTGAAGCTGAAGATCTGATGGATCAGGAAGATGATGCGCCGATTGTACGACTGATCAATGCATTATTGTCTGAAGCGATTCGGGTCGGGGCTTCCGATATTCATATTGAATCTTTTGAGAAAAAACTGTCGGTACGTTTACGGGTCGATGGCCAGCTCCGTGAAATTGTCCAGCCACGCCGTGAACTTGCGCCGCTTTTGGTCTCGCGGATTAAAGTCATGGCCAAACTGGATATTGCGGAAAAGCGCATTCCACAAGATGGTCGTATTTCCTTGCGTCTGGCCGGACGTGAAGTCGATGTCCGTGTATCTACTTTGCCATCCTCTCATGGTGAGCGTGTGGTGATGCGTCTGCTGGACAAGCAGGCCGGTCGTTTAAATATGACCCATTTGGGCTTGATGAATAATGACTATGATCGACTGAAAACTCTGGTGCATCGTCCACACGGCATTATTTTAGTCACTGGCCCCACCGGTTCGGGTAAAACCACCACCTTATATGCCGCACTTTCTGACCTTAATGATGGTTCCAAAAACATCCTCACCGCTGAAGATCCGATTGAATATCAACTGGAAGGTATTGGTCAGACCCAGGTGAATACCAAAGTGGATATGACCTTTGCACGTGCCTTAAAAGCCATGCTGCGCCAAGATCCTGATGTGGTGATGGTGGGTGAAATTCGTGATCTGGAGACCGCAGAAATTGCGGTGCAGGCCTCCTTGACGGGGCATCTGGTGTTGTCGACCCTGCATACCAATACCGCGATTGGTGCTGTCACGCGTTTGAAGGATATGGGCATTGAGCCGTTCCTGCTTTCAAGTTCCCTGATTGGGGTAATTGCCCAGCGTCTGGTCAGAACGTTATGTCCGCATTGCGCGACCTGGCATGAAGCAGATGCTTTTGAAAAGAAACTGTTTGAAAATATTGAACATCCACAGGATTTAAGACTGCCGCAACCACAGGGTTGTGAACGCTGTGGCAATACTGGTTTTAGTGGGCGTACTGCGATTTATGAAATTGTGCCCGTCGATGATCATATGCGCCGTCTGGTTCATGGCAATGCGGCCGAATACGAAATAGAAAGTTATGCACGGCAGCAATCCGGTTCGATTCGGGATGATGGTCTGCGCAAGGTATTGGCAGGGAAAACTACCATTGAAGAAGTGTTACGGGTCACCAATGAAGCAGCAGAATAATTTTCTAATCTGCTGCTTTTAATGACTTGTCCTCAGGATATCTGGATATTTACCAGAGGCTGACGATTTTTTTCATCAGTTGGGCCCGAAAAGGTGCAGTCGGATTACCCGGATTCCGCTGAGTTTCATTTTCATAGAAGGTCTGCCAGGCCTGCGCCATTTCTAAAGTAACCCCATCCTGTTTCATTTTTTCAACATCGGCTGTGGTGACACGCTGGAAACGGACTTCGGCATCTTTGGGGCCAGCACCCCAACCAATGATACCTTTACCAAATTCAGGCAGAATCATATTGTTGGGTGTTGCAGGAATGGGCAGACGTTCAATCTCGGCATTAACTACAGATTTTACTTGGGGGCGAACTTTTTCTGAAATTTGCAGCTCTGCAAAAGAGGCAGTCGCAATGCTGAACAGGAGAGAACTAGAAATAAATAATTTGAACATGGTGATTTAAAATAAATTATTGCAAATAGGAATCATTATATATAAGTATTAAGATTTTTGCTTTTGTTTTGAAAAGAGAATTGGTTTTTAAGGGAAGACGCAGCGATTAAAATTTTATAATAGCGCTCTAGCTATCCTGAAGCATTTTTCAGGATAGCGGTTGAATCGAAAAATTAAGTAATGACGTTTAAGTTCACATCAATATTATTGCGGGTTGCATTTGAATACGGACAGACAATATGCGCGGCATCTACCAGTTTTTGCGCTTCTTGCTGATCCATACCTTCAAGATGGATATTTAAAGTCACCTCAATACCAAACCCGGTCGGAATTGGACCAATTCCTACATCACCCTCGATATAAGCATCTTTACTCATATTCAGTTTGTCACGATTGGCAACAAATTTCATCGCACCCAAGAAACATGCCGAATAACCTGCGGCAAAGAGCTGTTCAGGGTTGGTTCCACCACCAGGACCCCCCATTTCTTTGGGCACGGCCAATTGTACATCTAAAATCTGATCGTCAGAGGTGGCGCGGCCATCACGACCACCTGTGGCTTTGGCATGTGCGGTATAGACGGCTTTTTCTAATGACATGAGCTTAATCCCTATTTATTGTTCATGGAGCTTCTATGCTCGGCGATTTTGCCTGAAGAATAAGCAGGGATTTTGTTAATTTATGCAAGTATCCGGGCAGGTTTCTTAAGAAAGTTGCAGAAGTCTACGGTGTTGCATTAAAGGCATGGATTCACGCACTTTTTGCTGTTCATTTAAATCAAATTCGACGGTGATGAGTTGAGCACCTTCTGCATGGATCATATTAAGAAGCTGTCCACGACTATTGGTGGCGGCTGCATGTCCCCAAGTCTGGCGTTTTTCACCGTGCCAGCCTTGTTGAGCTGCACCAAGCACCGAGCATTGGCTATCCAGAGCACGTGTTTGCAAAAGGAGCTGCCAGTGCATTTCACCAGTGGTATAGGTAAAAGCAGAAGGTGCGGTCAAGAGGTTTGCACCTTTGGCTCGTAGATTTAATGCCAGTTCCGGAAAGCGCAGGTCATAACAGACCATTAAACCAATATTACTAAAAGGGGTTTTGGCTACGACAACATCTGTGCCGGGTTCAAAGAATTTGGATTCCTGATAACCACCAACAGCATCACCGACTTGCACATCAAATAGGTGAATTTTGTCATAACGCGCTTCGGTCCGTTCTGGACTGATACACAGGCTAACGGTACGCACCCGGCCATCTTCAATGATTGAACCATCTGGACGATAAGGGCAGGGTAATGTACCGGCAACGATCCAGGTGTCATATTGATGGGCAAGTTGTTCCAGACGCTGCTGAATCACTTCAAATTGTGCAGCAGTTTCGCGCTGTTTTCCTGCTGCAAAACAGACAAAGTTTTCCGGGAAAACAATCAGTTCAGCACCATTGGCCTTACTTTGTTGAATTAAAGATTCAATCTCCACGAAATTGGCATCAATTTCATTTTGAGAATTCATTTGTACAACAGAAAGTAAAGTCATAGGGTCCTCTTATAAGATGGTTATACCTTTTGCTCGGAAATTTTATCTAAATTGTCTTGCTCTTTCTGTAGCTGTTTGACTAAAGGTTCAAACATATTCTGGTTGCTTTGGTTCAGCTTCATCAAGGTTTTATGCGCATCCAGAACCGTATTTAGCATATTTTGATGCGTGACATGTTCTTCCATCAGCGCACGTGTACAGACATTTGGATCGCCACAATAATTCAGAATCACAAACACCTGGCTCAGTCCCATACTGTTGGCCAAAGTAGTAATGTCAGAATTGGTAGAAAGCATGACAGCCTGGATATTGTGTACTTGCTTGAGTTTCAGTCCTAGTTTCGCTAAAACACCGAGTACGGTACTGTCAATGAAACTGGTTTCGGTGAGATCAACGATAGCGCCAACTACGTTGTCTTGCTGTTCAATTTTGTTCAGTAATTTGTCTAGACTAATACAAGATTGGGCACGCACTTCGCCGATAAGCTTAAAAATATGCGTTCCGTTCAGACTTGCATATTCAACATGACCTGTTGACATATAAATGCCATTTGCAGAGAAGGATATTAAATTATCCCATAGGGTGTATTGATACTCAAGTGGCTGAAAGTAGTAATCAAATTAAGTGCTTATAAAGTCTGTAAATATACTGCTAATTTACGCGGATAAAGCTTAAAAAGGCGATATCGTCAGCCACATGTTCCGGAGCCTGAAAAGATTGGTTCTGCAAATGGTGTAATAATTGCGAGAATTGTTCATTTAAACCACCATCAAAGGGTTCCAGTGCGCCATCCGAACAGATAATAAAGCGCGCATTGCGACTTAATACCCATTCATTTTCCTCAACTTCAAGATCTTCGGTTAAGCCCAAAGGGAAACTGCTGGAAGAGAGGATTTTAGGTTCTTGATTGGGTTCAAATATAATCGGTGGAGGATAATGTCCAGCGCTGGACCATTTTAATACATGGGTTTCCAGATTAAGAATCCCGGCAATCATGGTGATGTGCTTTTCAATATTTTCCTGCATCAGCATACCGTTCAGCTTCTTGATCAGCTCGCGCGGCGTCTTGGAGCGACCATGGAAAGCTGCCATCCAGGACGTGAGCAAACTACTGGTGACGCCATGTCCGGATACATCGGCCAAATAGAAAATCACTTCTTTGTCGCTGATTTTCCAATAATCATACCAATCCCCTGAAAGATAGGCTGAAGGCTGAAAATAGGTTTCGACCTCGTAATTGGTCAGTTCAATCGGATTCGGTAACAATTTTTTTTGTAGTTCTGCAGCAGAAGGCAGGTCACGGCTATCCTGGTTACGCTTATATTGTGCATCAATTTTTTGTAATGCCAGATCTGGATTCTCGGGAAGCTTGTTCCAGATCCAGCCGGCTAAAGCACCTTGTTCCCAGGCCTGAGCCAAAGCAGTACCTTCATTTTCTAAGGCCAGTACAATCGTAGGCAGATTCCACTTATATTTCAGATAATCATGTACATCTGCAATCGCAATAATCGTAGAGTCATACAGTTCATGATCATCCAGATAGATCATCTGAACATGAGGAAGCGTATCAAGTACTTGATCTAAGTAAGGAATATCACGAGTCGGTTGAATGAAATACATAAAAAAGTGATTCAATCCCAGGATTGGCTATAAGATGTACTATAACAAGCAAAGTATTGCTAGCGAACAGATTTTCACTAGCAATCATACATGAAGCTTAAACTTAAAGATCTTCGTTTGAAGATTCAATGTTGCTATCACTAGAAGGTGCATCATCAGAATTGTCATCTTCAAAATCATCTTCTAGGAAAAGCGTATCTTGTTCTGTACCTTTCTTTTCTGCAATTGCATAATTGGTACGTTGTAAATAAATATCGCGAATCTGCGCATAGCGATCGCCAGTCAGCACTCCTTCAACGTCCAGTATTTCTGAACGGGTATCGATGGCACGCCAAAACTGATCAGTCCAGTAAAGTCCATCTTCATCTTCGAGAATGTATTTTTGTGGACGAGCTTGACTATCTACAGCAGTACCGATTACGCCACGGACAGAACTTGGACCTAAAAATGGCAACATGATATAAGGGCCAGAAGGCACGCCATAATAACCTAAGGTAATTCCAAATTTTTCCTCTTCATGACTCAAGCCCAGGCGACGCGCTGGATCAGCCAGTCCTAAAGTTGTTAAGGTGTTAATGGTAAAACGACCTAGGGATTTAGCAGCGCGGGCAGGACGACCTTGAATCAGCTGATTCACCACATTCCAAGGTTCACCTAGGTTACTGCGGAACTGGGTATAGCTGCCACGAACATCTTGAGGAACTTTTTCCACATATTGTACGGCTATGGGACGTACCACGGTGCGGTCAATCGCATCATTAAACTGATAGATCTTTCTATTTAACGGTTGAAAAGGATCTTTAACTTCTTCAGCCTGTGCTGCACTGGCATCAACTTTCAGTTGCGTTTGTAATTGTTGCGCTTTGGTCGAGATTTTTGTTCTAAGCGGCGTTTTTGCAGGCTCGTTTTCCAGATTTTCCACACTGGTGGCCGCCTCGGCGAAAACATGTGCGCTTGAAGCTAAAGAAAATAAGCATATAGATAAGTAAATAGAACGATGCATAAGGTAACCTGAGGCCTTTTCTGTGTAAGTAGCACTACTTATTAGTATAAAAATAATAAACGTTATATTCACGAATAGACATCATTTAAGCAAATTTGTATAAAAAATGAATGAAAACACACGAAAAGCTTAAAAAATATACATACAAAATGATTTTCTTGAAAAAGGTGTTGCACGGGCTCTGAAATGCTGTAGAATGCACATCCATCGGCGGTGATGAAGATTAAAACTTCTGATAAAACAGTGGCTTAGTTAAGTTTAATTGAGTTGGGTTTTATTTGATAAGTTTGAAAAATAGTTTTCATTACTGGTTGACTTTCTAGAGATAGAGAGTAATATAGCCGACCTGGCTTGCTGGTGACGAATTAGCAAGAAGATCATTAAGAGATTATGAAGAACAACTTGTGTGGATTTTTACTGATTGATTGATCGAAATTATTTTCATTGATTGATGGTAGAAATTACTCGAAGTTTATTTGAGAAATATTTGTCAGAAAATTGATGAGCCAAGATTGGCATCCTTTAAAGTGGCTACTAGTTTTAAACTGAAGAGTTTGATCATGGCTCAGATTGAACGCTGGCGGCAGGCTTAACACATGCAAGTCGAGCGGGGAAAAGTAGCTTGCTACTTGACCTAGCGGCGGACGGGTGAGTAATGCTTAGGAATCTGCCTATTAGTGGGGGACAACATCTCGAAAGGGATGCTAATACCGCATACGTCCTACGGGAGAAAGCAGGGGACCTTCGGGCCTTGCGCTAATAGATGAGCCTAAGTCGGATTAGCTAGTTGGTGGGGTAAAGGCCTACCAAGGCGACGATCTGTAGCGGGTCTGAGAGGATGATCCGCCACACTGGGACTGAGACACGGCCCAGACTCCTACGGGAGGCAGCAGTGGGGAATATTGGACAATGGGGGGAACCCTGATCCAGCCATGCCGCGTGTGTGAAGAAGGCCTTTTGGTTGTAAAGCACTTTAAGCGAGGAGGAGGCTACCGAGATTAATACTCTTGGATAGTGGACGTTACTCGCAGAATAAGCACCGGCTAACTCTGTGCCAGCAGCCGCGGTAATACAGAGGGTGCAAGCGTTAATCGGATTTACTGGGCGTAAAGCGCGCGTAGGTGGCCAATTAAGTCAAATGTGAAATCCCCGAGCTTAACTTGGGAATTGCATTCGATACTGGTTGGCTAGAGTATGGGAGAGGATGGTAGAATTCCAGGTGTAGCGGTGAAATGCGTAGAGATCTGGAGGAATACCGATGGCGAAGGCAGCCATCTGGCCTAATACTGACACTGAGGTGCGAAAGCATGGGGAGCAAACAGGATTAGATACCCTGGTAGTCCATGCCGTAAACGATGTCTACTAGCCGTTGGGGCCTTTGAGGCTTTAGTGGCGCAGCTAACGCGATAAGTAGACCGCCTGGGGAGTACGGTCGCAAGACTAAAACTCAAATGAATTGACGGGGGCCCGCACAAGCGGTGGAGCATGTGGTTTAATTCGATGCAACGCGAAGAACCTTACCTGGTCTTGACATAGTAAGAACTTTCCAGAGATGGATTGGTGCCTTCGGGAACTTACATACAGGTGCTGCATGGCTGTCGTCAGCTCGTGTCGTGAGATGTTGGGTTAAGTCCCGCAACGAGCGCAACCCTTTTCCTTATTTGCCAGCGGGTTAAGCCGGGAACTTTAAGGATACTGCCAGTGACAAACTGGAGGAAGGCGGGGACGACGTCAAGTCATCATGGCCCTTACGACCAGGGCTACACACGTGCTACAATGGTCGGTACAAAGGGTTGCTACCACGCGAGTGGATGCTAATCTCAAAAAGCCGATCGTAGTCCGGATTGGAGTCTGCAACTCGACTCCATGAAGTCGGAATCGCTAGTAATCGCGGATCAGAATGCCGCGGTGAATACGTTCCCGGGCCTTGTACACACCGCCCGTCACACCATGGGAGTTTGTTGCACCAGAAGTAGGTAGTCTAACCGCAAGGAGGACGCTTACCACGGTGTGGCAGATGACTGGGGTGAAGTCGTAACAAGGTAGCCGTAGGGGAACCTGCGGCTGGATCACCTCCTTAACGAAAGATTGACGATTGGTAAGAATCCACAACAAGTTGTTCTTCATACGATGTATCTGAGGGTCTGTAGCTCAGTTGGTTAGAGCACACGCTTGATAAGCGTGGGGTCACAAGTTCAAGTCTTGTCAGACCCACCACTACTGACGAAGTACGGAAAATCAGAAACATTGACTTATTGATAAGCTGGGGACTTAGCTTAGTTGGTAGAGCGCCTGCTTTGCACGCAGGAGGTCAGGAGTTCGACTCTCCTAGTCTCCACCA
>NZ_KB850159.1:0-132177 GCF_000369725.1 Acinetobacter sp. CIP 101966
CTGTCTGATCGCTTCCTTCCTGCCATGTGTTCTAGCCCTTAAAATCCCAATAGAATTAAGAAGATGGTACAGGGGCGGTCTTTAACTGAAACGTTTTTTTTCAAGCAGATACCCGCCCCATGTCTTTGATTCTATTCTATTTATTCCAATGATGATCAGGATTGAGTGGAAAACCAGACTCATCACAACCAACAATAATGTTTTGCTTTTCCTGTCTCTGGATTGTTGAATCATGATGTAATTTGCAAACCGCTTGCCAGTTACTCTTATCCCAAAACAAAGACTGATCACCTTTATGTGGAACAATGTGATTGACTACGGTTGCAACCACAATCTTATTTTGTTCTTCACACATAACGCACAAAGGGTGTGACTTTAAATACGACTCTCTAGCCTTACGCCATCTTGAGTTATATCCGCGTTCACTTGATGTTCGCTTGTCGCTTCGCCATGATGGTGTACCACTCATACTACTCACCCATCCAAACACTGTGACTTCTTAGGCTCATCATCCTCACCACCTTCCACCTGAATCAATAGCTCATTGATCTGAGCATTCTGCTCATTGTTGATCTGGATGAGTTGGGCCACTTGGTTTATTAGTTGGTTGTTCTGTTCGAGTAGCTTTAGGAGTAAGTCGTTCGATGCACAACCGCATTCTTTCTTTTGATCGCTCATATTGTTTCTCTATCCATTTGCGTCGTGCTTCACAGCCTTGGCATGTCATTGGCTCATCTCCCATGCATACATCAAGTCATCAGGTGTATGCAGATAGCACCCATGCTTATTGCAGAATGCATGAATATCATTTAGGTATTCAGTAAACTGATCTACCGTTGCATCTGTGGTGCTGATTAATTCATTCAATCCGTCTGCCACTGCCTGGTATTGCGGATGCTTTTGTTCTTTTAATACTTTGACTGCTGCAAAGGTCTGCTTGTACTGACCAACCTCATCACGATCATAGATACGCGATAAGAATTGCTTCTTGAAATACAGATGCTCTGAATCTTTATCTGTGCCTTGGCGCTTAGACCATTGCGACACCCAGAGCCAATAAAGCCGGTTCTGCGCCTTGCTTCGGTCCTCGACCTTCTGATCTATGTGAACAACTAGCGGTTTACCCTGATCTATAGCTTTTTGATGCCAGGCATTCAGGAATCCAATCGTTTTAGTGATATTGAGATGCGAGTCAATCATGAAAGATACTGGTCCAACCTTATCCATCAAAACACCTCTCTATCTTCCATCACCAACATCCGCTCAACTCTCACCAACCACTGATCAAACATGGCTTCACTCTCTGCCCGATTGCCTAATTCAAACCGATCAAACGCAGCATGGCATTTAAAACAAAGGGAAACAGTGAACTGGTCAGAAGCCTTAATCGATCTACCCTTGCCATGCTTGGCACTATTTGAATGAGCAGCTTGGCTATTGGGCTTACCACATCGAATGCATGGCAGCTTTCTGATTGCTGCGAGTCTTTTTTGATTCCGCATTTAATTGTTCTTCTATGCCGTGGATCTGCTTGTTTACTTTGCGAAGTTCAGCACCACACATTTCTTTAAATGCATAGCTTGAGAACAGATGATTGTAGTTCATCAATCGGCTGCGGTTCTTTTCCAGAACTTCTAAATTCCGTTTTGCTTCTACTATGTCCATAACCACCACCAATAAGAAAAGAAAAACCCCGCCAAGTTCGTTATCTAGGCGAGGTCTTATGTGCCGTAATCCGTCCGGCGAGTGTCACCGAAGTGGCAGGGGTTTATTCATCCAGCCATTTGCCACACTTACGACATTCGATCTGGATAAAAATATCAGACTCGTAATCGTAGTGGTGGAAGCAGAATAGGCGTTTTAAGAATTGGAGCATGTGGATCTCCTGAATCTGGGAGGCGGTATTAATTTAAAAACCACTAGAAATTAATAGGACCGCCATTGGTGCCCCGATATTGCTTACACCAACATTTCTCAGGGCATTAAAAAAGCCCACCTTTCGATGAGCCTTTACTAGTCTTTCCTAGCAGTCAACATTTTATCAGATAACACTTGGTCTCGGTTGAACCGTAATACGACCAGTATAGAAAAAGAATACCTGAATCAGAAAAATATTACTAGCTTTATACTTCAAATTCTTTGTAAGTATTTTTCTTATACTTTTTAATAGCTTTGGATGCTTCATCTATTGCGGAATCAATTGCCAATGCCATCAGTTTTTCGTACTGCTTCCATGTGCAATCATAAGCCTTCAAGCTCATCTCAGATTCTCTAACGCCAGCCGCAAGATGCAATCGCCCTTTAGCTGTGAAGTTATCTTCGAAGGTCGGCTCTAAGGCGAACTGAATTACCATAAAAGCAACACGTTTGGCTAAATCTTTAATCTTGATTCCCTCCGGCTCACGACGTTTATCCTGGACTGCATTCAAAATCATAATATTTGCCAAATGTTCCTGCACATGATCAAAATCAGCTTTTGCCGCTGGGCCAAATACAATAACTGAAGCAATTGCCTTAGCTAGATCAGTATCCATTGATGCAATAGCGCCTAACTTATCTTGATATGTTAAAGGCTTCTCATTAGTCCCATGTACCACAGGCTCAAAGTTAGGTGACTTTGCTGTAGTACCCCGAATCAACCATTCAAACTGTTCAAATTTTTCAACCATCGCATTCATCCCCATCCACCCTCAAACCCTTAACTTTTCAACTTGAATAATCAGCTTCCCGCCTTTTTCCGATGGCAACCGCTTTACAAGCAATTCATCCACCTGGGAATCATCCAGAATCAATCCACCTTTCGACAAAGCGTCAAAGCATGGTTTTACGATGTTATCGATGTCGCGTATTTTCGCATCAGGTGGCGCGTATTCGATCTTTACGCGAACTCTGCCCTGATACCCTGCCGGCTCGATAAAACGCTTCATAACGTCAATAAAGTGGATTGCACGCTTACTTAATCGATTGGTCTTGTTTGCCCCACGAATCCAGTAGTGATTTACCGAAGGAGGTGTGATTAAAACTTCACACCAGAGCAATTCATCATTCATGACACCAAATCCCTTCCCTTCGACCAAATGAGCCGGAACCTTTGGTATAGGATCTGGATTGGATTTCTTTTTCCCCGACTTGGCTGTTACGCCAAATCGAGGCCCAATACCGGCTTTTCGCGCCTGTGCTGCGGTGATACGGAGATTAGTCATTGGTAGCTCTCCATGAATCCAAAACAAAGCTAGCCATGGCAATCAGCATCGTTATACCCAGAGCAATCGTTTTGAACTCTGCATAAAGGATGACAAGGCAAAGCAAAAGCACTGCGTTTTCTTGCTGGAATCTACTCATGCTCAATCACCTTCGTATTTGGAGAAACATGATTCCGAATATCACTACAATGGTCAGTTTCCTCATCCGACCACCGCTTTACATTCACATAAAAAGGCTCTGTTTTCCGTTCTGAGCAATAGGTACAGATCAACTGGCGCTCAACACTCTCAACTGTGGAAATATTTTCCCAATCATGGTCACATTCCTTTAATTCTGTTTTCTCGATTAAGTTCATGCTGCTTTCCCTCGCTTATTAACTAACGACCACTGGTTTTCCTCTTTTTTAAGTGACGCAATCAATTTGCCTGCATCGCGCAAACTCAAATATGATTGGAATTGGCAGTAGGATAGAAAATCTTTGAAGTGAGCTTGTGCAATCATTCGGACTTGTGACTGCGCCAACTCAAACCCATCTGGGATACCTTGTTTTTCCCAGTTCTTAATCATCTCCTTCTGCAATCCTTCCCATTCCCCCATAACTGTCTTGATGCCATCCACTAAATACACCTTAGCTGAGCAACCATTCATCAATTCAGCATGTGTCATCGGCGGCAAGGTTAATGCAAATGGCACTGTTAGCATTTCGTCTGTTTCCAGATTGTAGAAATGCGAGTCAATGCCGATCTCCCAAGATTCAGGCGTTTTAATCAATTGTTGTTTGAGTGCAATAATCAAATCCTGTTCTTCATAAGCGCCAATCGTCACATGAGCAGGCACATAAGCATCTTCAGGCAAGTTGTTTTCTTCCACGTACTCGTTAATTACCTTGTTTACATGCTCAACAACAAAGTCCATCTGGAACTCATACAACACATCGCAGGCTTTCCAATTCGCCCGAAATTGAGCTTCTTTTGACAATTTGACCTGACCCAACTTATTCGGGTTATATTTCTTATTGCGCTTTTTCATGCTGCTTTCCTTTTTTGATATCTTCTTTTTTGTATTGTTTTTTCTTTAAGCACCTTCCTTTTAAGCACTTCATCGTCGCGCAATTTCTGCAATTCTTCGGCCTTCGATATCACCGCACAGATTTTCTTGTACTCACCCCGAGTTAAGCGGTTGCTATGACCCATCACCGTGGTATGTCTAATTCGTTGAAGCGAAATACCAGTTAATTCAGACAAAATATTGCGCCTCGGGTTCGAATGTCCGCCCGAATTACACCAGTTCGCCAGGCGCGTTTTCTGGTACTGGGAAATATATCCATTTTCACTGCTTTCCACTGTTGACCGCTGTGGACGTGGTTTAAATTCCGTACCTGGTAACTGCTCAACCTGGCCACCACTCTTAAGAAACTTCTTAACATCCCGGTTTAACTGTTTACGCAGCTTTTCTTTTTCAGTTACTGGTGCAGTCGACTTGCGAGCAACGCTTTCAGCTTTTACGAGCTCTAAAAATTCTGCTTTGTTGATGTTCATGCTGCACCCCCAAATAACTGTTTGGCCTTACCTGTCAGGTAGTACCGATACTCCTCACCACTTTTGGATTTAGCGTACAAAAGGCCAATCTGAACAAGGTTTTTTAAATATCGCTGTACCGCGCGTTTCGTCACATCTGGCATAACTTGTTGTTGAATTTCGGATGCCGTTGCTACTGGGGTGTTTTTAACAGCCAGAAGGACATCAATTCCGCGATCTAGCACGGCAGCACTATTGAGTTTTGAAAGTGATTGGTTCATGCGGCACCCCGCAATCCATAGGTGGATTTGAAAATTGAAAAAATCTCAATAACACTTAAATCAGGGCTTCTTTTCCACACTTGCTCAACATGAAATCCCATCCATGAATCATCCTTGACCTCAACGTAGTCAATCAGTGTGTCCTGAACCAAACCAGTCAAATATGAAAATGGCTCAGCCTCATCGGTCCAGCATTCCTCTCGTGTTTCAGTATGGACATACATAATCCAATCGCCATCCCAAAGACCAAAATCACTTGATTCACACCAGCCGCAATCAATTAGTGCGAGCATTGCTTTCTTGTTGAGTTTTTTAATTTGACGTTTTTTCACACCCCACCCCCTGCGCTTTCCTCAACTTGCACTGCTGCAAAACGGCACACATCCAATTGGTCCTGAACCAACACAATTCCCTTCTTGCCATGACGGTTTTTAGTCACTAACACCTCAGTCACACCAGTCGGCATTAAGTCCTCTGATTGTAGTTTTGGATGCAATAAAACGATCTGGTCTGCATCCTGTTCGATCTGACCCGATTCTTTAATGTCTGAACTCTTTGGGCGCGAGCCTTTATCTGCATCACGATTCAACTGGACCAATGCAATCACTGGACATTCAAATTCCTTCGCCATCGACTTGAGTTCACGGCTGATAGATGCCACCTCCTGAATGCGGTCTCTTTGGCTTGGATTGCGAAGTAACTGCAAGTAGTCAATAACGATGCACCCAAGTCCTATCTTCTTGTAGCGGCGCTCTGCTTTGCGAACATAGGTACGAACTTCGCTCAAGGTTGGCTTTTGCTTTGGTTCAATCCAGATTGGCAATTTTGCATAGGCAGCTTGAGCGTTAGTGAAGTCCTGCATCACACCTGACGACATACGAGCGTTATGTAATTCGTCATACGGGATCAGACTCAAGGCGCTAATCATGCGATTGGCCAAAGTCTCTTTGTCCATCTCAGCCGATACAAACAGCACACCTTTGTTTTTGATTGCAGTATCCAGTGCCAGCATTTGAGCCAAAGTCGATTTACCTGAACCCGGTCTGCCACCAACGACACACAAATGACCTTTTTGAACTGTACCGATGAGGTTGTCCAAAGTAGGCAGATTGAATCTCACACCTGACGGCTTACCTGCTGCCAGTGCTTCAGCCTTCTCGATCATCTTCTGCAATGCGCTTTCAATGGAGTCTTCAAAGCTTGAACCTAAGTTATTCTGATCCTGATTGTCTGATCCGCTAAATAGCCCCTCTGCTTCAGCAAAGACATCATCTAGATTTAGATCATGGGCAATCATGGCAATCTTCTTGCCAATTTCCTCAACCTTGCGGTGTGATTTCAGTTTGTTGAGTTCAGATACATAGCTGCCCAAGTTATAAAAACTTGATGGTGATTCAGACATGATCGTCATCAGGTAGTCAGAAGCATCAACCAGCGATTTGCTTTGATTGAGTTTCTGTTCAACCAGTACAGCGTCATAAGGTCTTCCAGAGTCAGCCAATTCGGAAATAGCTTTAAAGACCTCTTGATGCTTTGTTGAGAAGAAGCAGTCTTGGGTTAAGTCACCTGCCACAGTTTCATAAGAGTTTTGAACTGTCATCAATGCAGCAAGTACACATTGCTCGATTGCGATGTTATGGATGTCAGACATTACCAAGCCCCCTTGACTGTTTTAAGGTTTTGAGGGTTTGGTGCTGGTTGTGGATTCTTTAATTGCTTAATTGCATTCTGGATCGATTCATCATTCCAGCATTCCTGATTAAGCCAAGTAGCTGGATTTTTCTTAAATCGGTTTTGTGCTTCACAAACTTGGACATTAGCCTTGTAGGCAATGACCAGGTCATCAAGAGAAATTTTCTTAATTGCTTTTTTGAAGGCTGCTTGTGCTGGTTTTTTCCCATCCTTGTTAGGTACTGTTTTCCAGAATTCTTCAAATTGAATATCAATAATATTCTGTTTGTTTTCTTCTGTAGTATTCTTCTGTAAAGATTGGCTCACATTGGTCTTATCGATTGGCTCACATTGGTCTACTCGATTGGTGCAGCCTGAACCATTCGATTGGTTCAACTTGACCCAATCTGCTACACAAGGGTTTGAGCTATATTTTTGCTCTAGCTTTGAGAGTTCAACATAGTTGATAGTGAAGTAATTTGTTTTGTTCCACTTGTTGTTATGAAGCTGAGCCACGGTGATTAAATTGAGGGTTTGCAATTTTTTAACAATGCGCTTTGCAGTACTTTTAGATATCGTGCCACGCATCATTTCCACACACTGCTCTTGCGTGTTGTAAACCCAACTCTTGCCTTCGTGTTGGTGTTGAGACACACCAAGCCAGAAATGTAATTGCTGAAGAAAAGCCGCTGCCTCAAATGAGCCGAGCTCAATTACAAGCGTCGGTGAAATCACCATCGGATTTTCATTAATGAGAAGTTTACTCATGTCCACCCCCGAACTGCTTATTAAAATCGGCAAGCAGTCTTGAGAATGTGGACAAGTCAACTTTGACTGATTCGACATAAGCTTTGCACTTTGGGCAATTTTCTAAATCAACACAGTCTGGGCTATGGTAGTCATTTGCCCTTTCTGCATGATGTGATATATTGTTTTGTAGATTCATTTCGTTTCTTCCAAGTTCCGAATTGAGTTAAAAAGCCTGATCTCGCAAATCAGGCTTTTTCTCGTTGTAGAGCCGATAAATACTTTGCACACTCGCCTTTCATGGCCTTACGCAAAGATTGAATTTTCTGTTCAATTTCTTCCAGAATGCGATCTGTCTCATCCATTTCAGCAGGTGTCACCACACCATCTTCCAGAGCAGATAAAACCTGCTTGTTTGCTGCACCATTGCCTACATTCATGCCAAGAAGCGATTCAAGAACACCTAGCTCATGATCCCTGCCTTGAGCTTGATCTACTGGAACCAATACAAAACCTAATTTGTGCGCCCATACTTTTAATGGAGCTGGGTTTTGCGTATAAGTCAGCATTGCCTCAAATGCCTTTAGGCTCGGCAGATGGTTTTCCATGTTTGGATTGGCATAGTTCAAAATCGTGTTATGAGACACACCAACAAGATCAGCTATCTCTTTTGGAGTGATGCTGTTCGACTGGTGCACCATCTTGTGCAATGCGGTTTTGGTCTCTTTCGATATATCCATGTGAACACCTTGTTTACTTTCACGTTTATTTAATTCACCCACCAGACCATAATTCTCTTAATGGTTAAGCAGCTTCCGGTTTGCGTTTGATGGGTTTCTTTCCTTTCGATAGGTCGCGAATCTGATATTCACGAACTAAAGGGATTCTTTCTTCAGGCCACTGACTGATGGCGTTATGGGTAATTCCTAACTTTGCTGCTAACTGCGTTACAGTGCAGTCCAGTAGAGTTAAGGCTTCAGATTTAGTCATCTAACTTACCTTAAAGTAATTTAACTTACTTCATTAAACTACATAAAACTTACCTAGTCAATTGGTAAGATTACTTACGTTATATTTTGTGGGACTACCATGGAAACTCTGGGTGTACGACTTAAAAGATTGCGAAATTCAAAAAAAATAACTCAGCAAAAATTAGCTGACGCAATTGGCGTATCTAAAACTTCGGTTATTTATTGGGAGAAAGATGAAAACACTCCTAAGCATGATAGTTTGACAGCGCTTGCGAAAGTTCTAGGCACAACTACAGACTGGCTTACTTCTGGCAAAGAAGGTGATGCTCCTGCTCGACAGGAAGATGAGAGAGAAATATTCTCAAATGTAAGACCAACAAAAAGGAAATTAAGGAAGATTCCGGTGTTAGATTTTGTTCAGGCGGGTATGTGGAGAGAAGTTGTATATGATGGCATGCATCCAAAGGATGAAACCTTTACAACCTATGAGGGTAGAGATCCCAATGCAGTTTTCTCTTTAGAGGTAGATGGTTTGAGCATGGCTCCTGACTTTATGCCAGGTGATGAAATTGTGGTGGATGCCGCTTTGGAGCCAAAGCCTGGATCGCTGGTTGTTGCACAAGAAATACAGCATGGTATAGCCATGACCACATTTAAAAAATATCGCGTAGTCGGTGTGAATGAGCATGGTGTGGATATTATCGAATTGGTGCCATTAAACCCCGATTTCCCTACTTACAACTCAGCTCAAATCGAAATTTCAATAATTGGCGTTGTTGTTCAGCACCATAAAGATTTTAAATATTAAGCCTATTCATCCCTAGCAAGCCTTAGAAATGACCCGCTTTCGAGCGGGTTTTCTTTTGCCTGCGGAAAAATAAAAAAGTAAGTTTTACAGAAAATGGTAATTTTTATTACTATTACGCTTGACCATATAGGTAAGTTAACTTACTATAAATCTCATAAACAAAGAAAAGCCCCAGCGTGCTGCGAACCACCTGAGGCATGACCCACCCTACAGTGAGTGAAATTATTATGACAACTAAATCCAATATTCTCAAGTCTGCATTCATTGCAGCATCAATCAGCGCGGGGATAGCAGTAGCTTACGCTTTCCAGCCTGCCAAAGTGGCTGATGATAATCCTCAAGTGGTTATCACTGCTCAAAAATATGAAGTGCTTAAACGTACTTGCCATGAAACCTGTGTCGCTACTGTCAAAGCTGACGATTACAGCATTTATGTCGAGTATGCACTTGATGATGCCTCAGTCGAGTTTCTGGACATTCTAAACGTGGTGCATTTTGACAAGACGGTTAATGCGTACGTTGATCGTTATGAAATTGAAAAGATTAATGCTGCGATTGCTGGGGGTGTGAAGTGAGTCATCCAACTTTAGAGCAATTCTTGAAAGATGTTGCCCACCATCAACTGACTGTGAACCTAGATCAAGATGTATTCCGCGATATTACGATTGCGAACCCTAACACCATGGAGATGCATTACAACATCACTACTCGCCCTGGCTATCTAATGATTACTGGCGATATGGGTGATTTCATTTTTCAACGCACAAATGACATGTTTGGATTTTTCCGCCCCCAGTCTGGTTATTACATCAATCCGGGTTACTGGGGAGAAAAAGTAGAAGCTGGTGTTATTAGTGAGTTTGATATTGATACAGCCAATTCGTCTGTACAAGGCTATTTAACCAATTTTCTAGAAGATTTAGATCTGTCCGATCCTGAAGATAGAGAAAAATCCAAGCAGGCACTGGAGGCTGTCACCAGTTTCATAAGTGGAACTCAAGGATCAGGTGAGTTTGATTTCTGGAATGAAATCAATTCTTGGGATGCAGATGAAGCAGGTGGCATGGATTTAACAGATTTTTTTGAAGCCCCAACCACCAAAGCTACTTTTCACTATATCTGGTGCTGCTACGCCATTGTTCACGCAATCAAGCTGTATGACGCGCATAAATCTAATGAGGTGCCAGCATGAACACTTACGCTCAATTCTGTGGATGTGGTGCGGCAATGCGCCCGATCCATCACATCGGAAACCAGTCTTTGTTCCTGTGCCGTGATGGTCATAGCACCAAGGTAATTGACTGCAAAGTAAATGAAGATTTCACCCGCGATTTGTACTTTTCAGACCTACCAAGTTTCAAGGTTGATTCGGATATTTCGATTGAAAATAACGTGTTGACGTTTGGTTTGTATCGCCAGATTGGTGAAAACCTTTATGCAACGGCTGATTGTTCAATGGCTGTATTGCCTCACACGATGACTGAGATACGTAGCTCGAATGGTGATATGCGATATGCAGAACCAGTGGATATTGATTCTTGGCTGGTGGTGAAAGATACGCCTGTGACTTTGCTGGATGTTTGGAACTTTGAAGCTGAGGAAGGTCGGACATTTACGCTGAATGATGAGCAGATTAAAGAATTACAGCGTCTCGTGAATGAGTACGCGGAACAACTATTTGAAGAGGTGGTTTGAGATGAATGAATGGGATCGCCTCCGCGCTAGATACTCAAGTAAAGGCCAGTATTTAAATCGAAAGGTTTTATTTAAGCGTGGTGATTTTGAAGACTTCTCGAACTGGCTTGTGGATCAAGGTGCTGAGGTTTTATCTGAGCCTAAGCAAGATGAAGCTTTGCGTTTCAAGCTGAATGGTGAGCTTGGGATTGTTTACGGCAAAGGCTCTGGAAATCTGCTGGCCCATGATCTTGGATACAAGTATGACCAAGATCGCGGCTATGACGTTACTCGGCATAACGCAATGAATATGAACTGGAATCTGCCAGCCAAAAAGCAGATACCCGGCACACCTAAGAATGATGTGGCGACTTTTGAATATTGCTACTCGTGCAAAGACATTCAGGAACTTTGCGGTGATCAGTGTTCAGTTTGTCATAGCTACATCAAATTTTAAGGAATAAGAATATGAATGCACCAGTAAAAAAAGAAAATCAGATCGCTGAACACGACCCAAAATCAATCAAGGCTTACGTGTCTGATGCAAAAATCCGTCAAAAATTTGAAGAAGTGCTTGGTAAAAAAACTCAAGGCTTCTTGGCTTCGGTGATGCAGGTAGCAAACCAGCCACAACTTAAAGGTGCAGTACCAGCAACTGTAATCAATGCGGCAATGATGGCAGCAACACTTGATTTGCCAATCAATAACAACCTTGGCTTTGCTTACATTGTTCCATACAAGCGCAAGTTCAAAGATGCTCAAGGCAAGTGGTCTGAGTCTTTAGAGGCTCAATTCCAGATGGGATACAAAGGCTTTATTCAGTTGGCACAGCGTTCAGGCCAGTTTGCACGTATCGCTGCAACGCCAGTGTATGAAGGCCAATTGATTTCAGCCAATCCTCTACTTGGTTATGAGTTCGACTGGACTATTCCAAATCAGGGTGAAGCTATTGGTTATGTGGCTTTCTTTAAACTGCTGAATGGTTTTACAGCTGAGCTTTACATGAGTACTGCTGATGTGAAAAAGCATGCTGGGAAATATAGCCAGTCATTCAAATATGGTTCTGGTGTCTGGAAGGACAACTTTGAATCTATGGCCCTTAAGACTGTGACTAAACTTTTGCTATCAAAACAGGCACCACTTTCAATTGAGATGCAGACAGCACAACTTGCAGATCAAGCAATTGTTCGCGATGTAGAGACCAATGATTTTGATTATATCGACCATAACGAGTCGGTAGGCGCAATCGAAACTAAGATGACTGTTCCAGATGCTGAGTTTCCAGTGCTTCTTGAGCAAATCAAAGGTGGTGCATTCGAGAAAGATTATGTGCTGAGTGAGTACGCGCTGACAGATGCGCAACGTCAAGCTGTGGAGGTGCTGCCATGAAGCTATTCCGCTGTTCCTCCTTGAGCAACTTGATTGGTACGCCAAAGCTTAAAAGCGAAGTGCTTACAAGTGATGCTAAGAACTCCATTCGCAAGATTGTGAAAGAAGATCTTTATGGCTTCCGATCATTCACCGGCAACCAGTACACGGCTAAAGGGAATTTGCTTGAAGATGTGGCGATTGAAATGTCTGGAAAGATGCGATTTCGCAAGCTTATAAAACATGTTGGTCGGGTCAGTAATGACCTGATCACTGGTGAGTGTGATGTGCTGGATCTGGAACGCAAGCTGATCATTGACACGAAATGCACCTGGGATATTGGCACCCATCCCTTCTTTGTTGATGAAGCAATGGAGAAGGTTAAAAAAGCAGGCTATGACGTTCAGATGCAAGCCTACATGTGGCTGTATGAATGCGAAGTTGCTGAGGTGGATTTCTGGTTATTCCCCACTCCACTGGAACTCACAAAGGATTGGGATGATCGAGAGCAGTTGATTGACATGGTTGAAGCTATCGACATTCGTGAACGCCTGACCACTGTGACCATTGAGCGTGATGAATCCATCATCCAGAAGATCAAAGACAAAATTCCGCACTGTCAGGAGTATTACGCAAGGCTTATGTCTGAACGTAGCAAGGGAGTGAAAGCAGCATGAAAATTAAAGAAGGTGGTGGGATGGAAAAGAATAAATTGTGGTGCGTAGGAATCTGCCCTGAAGATGATAGTCCGCATGGGCAGTCACCTGCTGCATCAAAAGAAATTGCTGAACGTGCTTTGGCTCGCTACAGAGCAATGACTAAGGCTGAAGGTAATCAGTTCATGATCGAATCATTTGATGAATACTTTCAGGTTCAAGAATGGGAAGGCACAGATGAAGAACACCAGGAACAAATGTTTTACACAGAAGACTGGTTTAAAGAGCCGATGTATCAGTGCAAAAACATGCAGCAAGCCGAACAAGTTTTTAAGTACGGTGAAATCGTGCACTGCTACAAAGATAGTGCTGAGTTAATTACTTCTGATTTTGAAGAAGCCAAGCGCTTCTATGAGGTGGCGTGATGACTGAAATTCAATTAACCAATGTGCAGTTCGCCCAGCTTCAGATCGATAATCTTGTGGCTAAGGACAAGCCATATCATGAAACATGGTCTGCCGGTGATGTTGGCTCATTCAATGCGATTTTAAACGCGGTGGATTATGACAATGAGTTCACCTATCACATGCGTGGTTGGTCACGCCAAAGAGTCAAAAGCGGCACTGGTGGGATTATCACAGTAGATGAGAGTAACGCGGATAAGCTGTATCACCTGTTCACCTGCTATTTGAGCAAGTTGCCGAGTGGTGTGGTAAAGGCTTTGGGAGAAGTAAGCTGATGGAAATTGGCTCAAGCCGATGGATGCCTGAGATTTTCGCAATGTTTGAAGAGCTTAAATCTCAGAATCAATATCTGGTTGAGAAGGTCGAGCGCCTGGAAGAAATTGTAGACAAGAAGCCTTTGACACTAAATACTGCTGAAGCAGCAAAAATTTTGGGATATTCAGCGGAATATGTCAGAAAGCTTGATCGTGATGGTAAAATGCCAAAACGTGTGTCAAAAGATGGACAGCGCTCTCGATGGAATCGATCAGATATTGAAAAAATGGCTAAATCTAGAAAAACTGGAAGACCGAGAAGCAGCTCTTAAAACTAAGGGTTGCACCAAATCTGCACCAAAGAGTTATAAGTTATTGATTTTATATAATGTATGGTGGGGATAGAGAGACTCGAACTCTCACGCCCAGAGGGCGCTGCGACCTGAACACAGTGCGTCTACCAATTCCGCCATATCCCCATGGCTGTGTATATTATAGCGATCAGACCTGATTCACAAGTAGTTCTATAGAAAGCTAAATACTTTTATATCAAAAATTAATCAGTTAATTCACTATTGAGCAAATACTGCTCTATTTAGACCAATAGATAAAATTGATAGACACCATGGGACTGATTCATATAACATTTAAATTATTGAATATACAGATCGCATGAATTATTGCAGCAATACAATGAAATTTACTAAAGCCCTGCCCTTGCAATCATTCGCTAGATAATTTAAGCCCAAAACGCATTGATGTTCATCAACCATGACAGCAAAAATCTGGTACTAAAAAAACCGCCCTCAAATTTCAGGCAATAAAAAAGCAAGGCATTAGCCTTGCTTTAATATGATGGTGGGGACGGAGAGACTCGAACTCTCACACCTCGCGGCGCTGGAACCTAAATCCAGTGCGTCTACCAATTTCGCCACGTCCCCATCAGGGTACCAACTTAGCGTTGGATTTTTTTCAAACTTTGGCAGAGGATCAAGGATTCGAACCTTGACGAACGGTTTTGGAGACCGTCATGCTACCATTACACCAATCCTCTACTTCCACCCAATATCCAGTTACTCAAATATTGATTGGTGGGGACGGAGAGACTCGAACTCTCACACCTCGCGGCGCTGGAACCTAAATCCAGTGCGTCTACCAATTTCGCCACGTCCCCAATGGCTGTGTATATTATAGAGATCATTTCCAGCTGACAAGCCGTTTATCATAAAAAAACACTCGTTTGATTAAATAAGAAACAATTCAAGTTTTATTGTATTTTTCTCATTCAATTTCAGTCATTAAGTAGTCTTTCACAGCTTGAAAATCGGCCAATCTATGCTGCTTCTGCTTACTTAACATTTCTTCTAATAAGCCTTGAAAAGCCTGTAAGTGCTGCGGTAACTCAACTTTCAGACGCTGACAATGCAAAAAGGCCCAATCCAGATAATCTGTCGCCTGTAAACGCTGACCACTCAACCACTCATAAAAAATAACACCCAAAGCATAAACTTCACTTTGTAGGCTCTTGGCTTGGCCTTGGAACAGTTCCGGCGCCATATAACGCGGTGTCGCATTCAGTTCATGCAGGTCATTCTGATGGAGTATTTGGACATGCTCAAAATCAAGCAGGCAGACCCTGCCCTGATTATTTGCAAAATGTTCCTGCTTTAAATCGGCATGCAAATAACCCAATTCTTGCAGGCAGATTAAAGGCTCCACAGCTTGCAGCAAATGTTGCCGAATTTGCGTGATGGATTGCTGATGCGGCATGATCTGAAAATGCGCCGGCGCATCGACCAGAATTAAGGCCTGCTCAAATTGTTCATGATTGATCTTGAAAGGCTGTTGAATAATTTGATGTGGAAGGAAAAAATTTAGATCACCTGAGCTGGCATGAGCCTGATAAAAATCCAGCTCATGTTGCCAGCCTAGTTCAGCATGTGGAGATGATATTAAACTATCAGATCCATGCGATATCTGGGTTTTTAGCCAGAGCGCATTTCCCTTGGCATAATAAAGACGCCGACCAAAACCCAGACTACGGGCTTTGGTTCGTAGTTCAAAATCAGAAATATCGAGATGATCTAAATTAAGTCGTGGCAATGTATTCAGGTATTGGATTAAGTGTATGCTGATAATTTAGCAGCTCCAGACAATGCTGAATAGTTTTCCCGACCCGTTCCTGAGTCTCAATGAGGGAGATTTTTGGCCAAGTAGCCCGCTCCCCTTCACGCTGTAAAATTTTAAACAGATACGGCCGCGGATTTTGCAACATATAGCTATAGTGGCGTAGGCTATATTTACCGACAATATTCACATCACCATAATAACGCTGGTCAACTACACCATAGCCATGATCCAGTAGACGGCGTACAGGAGGCAAGCTACCGGCATGTTCCCGGGCGAAATCCATCATTCCTTTGGTAATCACCGCGCCCTGACGGCGAACAATTCGTTGTGGCCAGCTCAAAGTACCTTTACGGAAACGTGAAATATCATCCTGCATGAATGGCACGATATGCGGGTTGGTCTGACTGGCAATGGTATAATTAATATTATACAGGCGTGCCATTTTCTCCTGCGGAAAATCACTGCGCACGCTGCCATCCACCCAGCGGGTTGAACCCATATAAGGCGTATATTGACCATCATAGCGCTTACTGGTCAAACGAACCGGTGGAAACAGAACCGGCACCGCACAAGACGCCAGTACCGCACTCCAGACCAGCAAATCCGGAGAAGTATAGGCATTTAAAATGCGTGCATCCTGTCCAGCATCATAAGGTGCAACCGCAATATTGATATGCAGACCTGAGGTTTTGAGTGCTTCTTCGAAGGTCAGATCACCCAGATTTTCGACCAGAAATTTTTTTAGATATTTTACATCCGCCAGACCACCATTACCTTTCATCAATTCACTCATGGTGCGGAAATGAAAAGCCTCATGAAAGCAATTATGGCCTTTCAAAATATCAATATATTGCGAAGGTTTGGATACACCTAACATGGCGGTCATGATGGCACCCGCACTTGAACCGGACATTACCTTCGGCAACAAGTCCTGCTCCATTAAGGCTTTGCATACACCAGTATGAAACAGACCCAGCGTCGAACCACCGGAAAACATCAGGGCTGGCTGGCCATAGGCGCGCTGACAATGCTGAAAATATTCGATTTTTTCTTCCATACTGAGACAGGTACAGTCTATTGAAGCAATATAGGCTAAGCCTTGGCTGACTTCTTCGACATAATCTTCAATAATTCTTTTAGTGCCCACATAGGCTTCGGTAAACAGTAGAGGATGGGCAATGTTGGCAATATCGTAGCTCAGGCCTTCGCGCAAAATATACATCAGGTCACGGGTGCGCTTTTGTTGTCGATAGCGTCGTAATTTACCCAGACGATGTGCGATCACTTCTGCATCAAAGTAGGGTGAACTGTTATCAAATTTCCATTCCTGTGCACCTGATTCTTCATCTATTTTCAGGGCAATATATTTCCATTCCTCATAGGACTCAGCCTGTTGCAGCTGCTGCTTGAGCTTTTTAATACGATAGGCCTGATGTGGATTAATATCCTGAGTAAAATCTTTAAACAGCATCTGCCTTTTCCCTATATTTATTCTTGATACAGCTCGTACCCAGAGCCAGAAAATGTGTACAAATTTTCTATCCTCTACAATAACGAAAATTCTCTACTTTAAGCAAATTATCATACTTTTCTGGCTTTGACTGTGAATTTTGCAATGGTACTATCTTAGCCATAATTTTAAATCTGTAATGTTAAATCATGGCGAAAATTGAGTTACCTGACCATATTTTAAATGCCCTTTCGACTGTTCTGCAGCAACTTCAGCAAAGTCTGCCCGAACTAAAACAAATTCCTGATTTTTCTGCTCATGCCTATAAATGGCAACATGGTGAACTCAAACCTATTCATCAGCTTAGACAGATGGAACTGGCCGATTTAAAAGGGATTGAGCGACAAAAAGAAAAAGTCATCCAGAACACGTTGCAGTTTTTAAACGGCTTACCTGCCAATGATGTCTTACTGACCGGTTCACGCGGTACGGGTAAATCCTCCATTGTTCGTGCCCTACTCACCGAGTATGCAGATCAAGGGTTACGATTAATTGAAATCGAACGGGATGACTTATCTGATCTGCCTCAGATTCAGCGACTCATTGCAGAGCGTCCAGAAAAGTTTATTGTCTATTGTGATGATCTGGCTTTTAATGCTGAAGATGAAAATTATCGCAGTTTAAAAAGTGTTTTAGATGGCTCTTTACAATCTGGTTCCAGCAATTTTGTGATTTATGCGACCAGTAACCGTCGTCATTTATTACCCGAATTCATGCATGAAAACACCCCGGTTACCCGGGTTGATGTTCCGCAATATACCGAATTGCATCCGCAAGAAGCGATTGAAGAGAAAATTTCGCTGTCTGACCGCTTTGGTTTATGGCTGTCTTTCTATCCAATGGATCAGAACCTGTATTTAGAAATTGTAGAACATTATCTCAAAAAGGCAGGCATGGAACTCACGCCAGAAACCCGTGCTGAAGCCCTACGCTGGTGTCAGGCACGCGGTCAACGTTCAGGACGTGCTGCCTATCAGTTTTCCAAGCACTGGATTGGTTCAACCCAACTAAATGCCTCTTAACAGCTTAAAAGCGACCGGTTCAGGTCGCTTTTTTCATATAAATCATTTATATAATAATGATACTCAAAAGAAAATTAAAATTATGGATGTCGGCGCAGTTCTCATTCAACTTAAGCCCTTACACATGCAGCAAGTTCATGACTGGCAGCGTACTTTGAAAGCACGTCAAGACGAAGTAATTGAAACGCTTAAGGCTGAACAGATTCATGTCGAGTCCTGGTTTTATCTGCAACTTCATGGTCAGGACTTTTTGATTGCATATATGCGCGCCAACAACATTCAAAAAGCGCAAAATATTGCAAAATTCAGTACCTTCCCGATTGACCAAGTGCACAAACAGCTTAAAGCGTCATGGCAAGCGGTTTATTCCGCTGAATTGTTATTGGATGCTACAGCTATCTGATTTATTAGCACGGCTATTTAAAATAGTTTTGTAATAAAGACTACCTAATAAAAAATAAAAAAGCCCCGGCAATACGGGGCTTTTTTGACATCTCAAATTATTGTTTATCCCCGATAATGGTAGACCACAGCAGGTCATCAATTTCACTGCCATTGAAATAAACAGTAACCTTCAATGATTCAGGCTGGTTCTGTTTGACTTCAATCACCTGATCATAACTGTCATCAATTCTAAGCACACCCTCTTTTGGTAAATGCTTATAGTTATTTAATACGGTTTCATCCATTTTGAATGGTGTCGTAGTATTGAACTTAAAACTGTAACGATAATCTGCCAGGTCAGGCTGACCGATAATCGTGCCACGACTGGTTAAGGTACGAATCCCATTGCTACCACTGCCATAATCATCCACCAAGCTGTAATTATAATTACGCACTTGCAGGTATTCTTTGCTCTTTGTATCAAACGCGATTCCAGAAGTACCCGCCTGACCGGTCTCGGCTATACGCTGGAATTCCAACTGATCGATTTGATAAGACTCGGATTCACCCATTTCATTTTTAGTTTTACGATGCACAATCGTGCCAGAAATCAGGTAGTCGTCCTTGAGATTAAAATCTACATTTGAGCCATAACGGACATTGCTAAAGCTTAAAGTCGTCGTATCACCGTTCATCGTCTGAGTAATGGTTGAGCCTTTACGATAAGTCTTGTCCAGAATAACACAGCTATCTTTATCCGTTTTTAATTTCAGGGTTTTGACCGAACCAGTGGTATTGACTTCCGAACAGATCAGATTTGGATATTTAATACTATTGATGCCCAGATTATAAATTTTGATGATACGTGCAGTACGCCCATAAGGATAATGTGCAAATACTTCACCAATCATGTGACCCAGAGCGACGTTATAGTCGGTATCATTACTGGTATTGCCTGAAATTTTATCGCGAATTTTATCTACAATGTCCTGATCTTCAAGCAGGACAAATTCCTCTGAAAGCTCAGAGGAAATACTTTCCTTCGGAACATTTGGAGGTGTAGTGACAGTAGGACTGTCTGAGCTACTTCCCCCACCACTACAGGCACTCATTAAACCCGAGACAAGAGCGAGTCCAAAGATAGAAATCTGCTTTTTTATAAAATTTATTCCCTAAAATTTCTTTGCATTTTTATTTGGTGATCACTAAAGATTGGCCATCTCGAAACTGAATAGCTCAAATGCTATTTCTGCCGGTAATGTTTTTTCTTGGCAGCCAGCTTTATCCTTCGATAGCGCTTTATCTTTAAACAAAGAATTTTTTGGTTCTGTAATTTTAATGTATATTTCAAACAACAATTATCATAAGAAATGAAGTGCTTATTTGAATCTTGTTCCTTACCAGAGTCACTTTTCAACACACTTAAAGCGCATTTAATTAGATGGATTAACTTTGTAACAAAGCTTATAAAATTTGTAATGGTTAAGTTAAAGACGGATTGAATTTTCTTTTTATGGAGAATCATGCTCAACTTTAGAGGTGGTCCCACTTGTTTGAACAACTAAAAGCTTATTTATAAGTGATATTCTGCTCTAGTTAAGCTACCTTATTTTGTTGTGGTAGCTGGTCATAGTAAAACTCATCTGGAGTCATTTTGTCCAGACTCGAATGAGGTCGTTTCAAATTATAAAATTCAAAATATGCNCTCAATTGCTTTTTCGCATCGGTGACACTGCTATAAGCTTTGAGATACACCTCTTCATATTTAACGCTTCTCCATAACCGTTCAACCATCACATTATCAATCCATCGACCTTTACCATCCATACTGATTTGAATGCCATTTGATTTCAATACATCAATAAATGCATCACTGGTGAACTGACTGCCCTGGTCTGTATTAAATATTTCAGGTGATCCATATTTTTCAATCGCTTCATTTAAAGCCGAAATACAAAAATCCACCTCCATACTAATCGATACCCTATGCGCAAGTACCTTGCGGCTATGCCAATCAATCACAGCACATAAATAAACAAAGCCTTTTGCCATAGGGATATACGTTATATCCGTACACCACACTTGATTACTGCGCTGAATAGCCAATCCTTTGAGCAGATATGGATATTTACGGTGAGCTTGATTGGCCTGACTTAGATTTGGTTTACGATATAACGCATTAATGCCCATTTTCTTCATTAAAGTACGTGTATGACGTCGTCCTATATGATGTCCTTGACGATTCAATAAATCACGCATCATACGGCTACCTGCAAAAGGGTATTGCATATGTAACTCATCCATACAGCGCATCAGCTTCAGATCTGATTCACTCACAGGTTTTGGGCGATAGTAATAACAACCACGGGAGACTTTCAGCAGCTTAGCTTGCTTAGATACTGAAATCTGAAGTGAGTCATCGATTAACTTTTGTGGTTGAAGCGGCCCAGTTTCTTCAACACACCTTCTAAAAAATCAATTTCTAATGCCTGCTCACCGATTTTTGCATGTAGTTTTTTTAGATCGATGGGTGGTTCTGTTGGAGCTTTTGATTGATCGAAAGCTTGCGAGGAAGCTGAAATCAGTTGATTTTTCCAGTCAATAATTTGGTTTTGATGAACATCAAATTCAGCACTCAATTCAGCAAGTGTTTTTTCTGCTTTAATCGCAGCAAGTGCTACCTTAGCTTTAAAGTCATTTGAATGATTTCTTCTTGGTCTACGTGTCATAAAATACTCCATATATTGATGTTTATAACATCATTTGGGGAGCAAAATATCACTTATAAGTGTTGTTCAAATTTCCTGATCCACCTCTTTTCATACATGGCTATGAAAGAGAATATTGAAAGATAGGATAACGTTAGAGCATAGAAAATGATCATTTTTATGATATGAAATACTTAATCATTTAAAGAAGATTTAAAGCGTCAATTATTTTAGATTGGTCATGGATTCACTGGATTTTTTCCGACGTTTATACTCAAACATGTTCTGATCCGCTTGTGCGAGTGCTGCAAATAAGCCCTGACTTGGATGACGCATTGCCATACCAATCGCTGCGCCAATGTTTGCTGCTGCAAAGGCATTAATTAAACGATCCACTAAACTTTCAGTACCCGTTTCATCATTTTCCACGCTAAGAATCACAAACTCATCGCCACCTAAACGAGCAACAATATCATTGATTCGTACGTTATCTCGCAATACCTGCGCCGCATTTTGAATCAGCTTGTCACCTTCATCATGACCCAAACTATCATTCAACTTTTTTAGGTCATTCAGGTCAATAAATAATACAGCGGCGGGATGACCATATTGTTTACAACGCTCTTCTTCAGCTCGCAGCAGTTTTTCCCAGGCCCGACGATTATAGAGCCCGGTCAATTCATCTTTACTGGCTTCTTCCTGCAATAATTCATGTTGACGTACCTGCTCACTTTGACGCAATTCTGCCTGCAAGATCGAACTGAGCAATTGTCCCAATAACTCGACCAATTGCATATCTTGCACAATAGCTTCCGATTTGGTTTCTGGATCAATCGCACAGAGTGTTCCAAACAAACTGCCATCTTCTTTAAGGAGTGGCTGACCAATATAAGATTTTATACAGACCTGCTGATTAATCGGCGCTGTGGCGTATAAAGGAATTTCTTCAGAGCGGGGGGCAATTCTCGGGGCCTTACCTGCGACCATATGAGAACAAAAAGAATCAGCCCACTGAAACACTTGACCGGGTCGTATATCATAACCATGATCTTCACTTTGCAGCACAATCCAGTCTTGGCCTTCTACCCGGGTGATCATCCATAAATTAAAGCCGAAATGCTGATGCAGAAACTTTAATACTGCCTCTCCAGCATCCTGAAAACTTTTGAAATTTATATTTTCCATCCGAGATTGCCTCTGCTACAAACCTGTAAAAATATGCATGATATAAACTTAAGCTATTAAACTATTTTTCCGGTTTCAATAGAATATACAAGCTCTAAATACAGCTATAAAACTATATATTTACAACATACCGTTGCTATAAGTTTTCATTTAAAAATTCACAATAAAAAAGAGGCCTTAGCCTCTTTTTTTCAAGCCTGAAATCTATGCCTCTGTCGGATTAGTCAATTCCGTCATTGGCCAGCGTGGTGTGGTGGTCACCGCCAAGCCATCATGCTGCCCTGCTTTTAAACGCTGATAGCCCGCAAAAGCAATCATTGCACCATTGTCTGTACAGAGTGCAGGTTCAGCATAATAAACAGATGCACGGATCTTGGCTAAATCTGCTTCTAAACGCTCACGTAAACGCTTATTGGCACTGACACCGCCCGCAATCACCAGACGTTTAAGCCCCGTTTGCTTCAGTGCTTTCACCGACTTTTTCACCAAAGTATCAACAATGGCTTCCTGAAAACTGGCAGCGATATCGGCATCGCGATTTTCATCACCGAGTTTTTTCATCTGTACAGAAACAGCCGTTTTTAAACCACTGAATGAAAATTCCAGGCCTTGATGCAGCATTGGACGCGGGAATGCAAAGGCATTCGGGTCACCCTGCTCCGCCAGTTTAGAGATATTCGGACCACCCGGATATGGCAAGCCCATCATTTTCGCGACTTTATCAAAGGCTTCGCCGGCTGCATCATCAATGGATTCACCAAGTAATTCATACTGGCCAATGCCATAAGCAGCCATAAGTTGTGAATGCCCACCTGATACCAATAATGCAACAAATGGAAACTCAGGCGGAGTTTCTGACAACAAAGGTGCAAGCATATGCCCTTCCATATGATGAACACCAATTGCCGGTTTGTTCAGTGCAAAGGCCAAAGTTCGACCAAACAACGCACCTGTCATTAATGCGCCCATTAAACCTGGCCCACGCGTATATGCAATGGCATCAATTTCCGATTTTTTGACGTCAGTTTGCTCCAATAATTCATTCATTAATGGAATTAGTTTACGCACATGATCACGTGACGCCAGCTCTGGAACCACACCGCCATATTCTGCATGCAGTTTAATCTGGCTATAAAGCACCTGCCCGCGTAAACCCAACTCGCTGTCATACAGCGCAAGTCCTGTTTCATCACACGACGTTTCCAAGCCTAAAACGATCATTAAACTGCCTATAACCTGTATCAATTCTATTGCAGTCACTATTATAGGCTTGTGGTATGAGATGTAAATGAGTAAAATACTGACCTTCACTTGTGATCACAGGCATTCGGCCTGCGATCTTATCCATAACTTTATGAGGATTCTTCATGCCACAAGTTAAATTGAAAGAAGGCGAACCAGTAGACGTAGCTATCCGTCGTTTCAAACGTTCATGCGAAAAAGCGGGTGTTCTAGCTGACGTACGTAAGCGTGAATTCTACGAGAAACCAACTCAAGAACGTAAGCGCAAAAAAGCTGCTGCTGTTAAACGCTACCAAAAGAAATTGGCGCGTGAATCAGTACGTACGACTCGCCTTTACTAAGATTAATTTGTGATTGACTGCCTGGATTAAATAATGACGACTTTAAAAGACCAAATCACGGATGTTTTGAAAGCAACAATGCGTGCCAAAGAAATGTCCAAGCTGACGGTCATACGTGGTCTACAGGCGGCAATTAAGCAAATCGAAGTCGATGAGCGCAAAGAACTTGACGACGCTCAAGTTCTTGCGGTCATTGAAAAACAAATTAAACAACGTAAAGAATCGATCAAGGCCTTTGATGGTGCTGGTCGAGAAGATTTAGCTAGTAAGGAACAAGCCGAGGTTGAGGTGTTATCTCAATTTCTACCAGAAGCTATGACTGAGGAAGAACTTGATTCCATCATTGCGCAAACGATTGCAGCGCAAGAAGCTACTAGCATGAAAGATATGGGTAAGGTGATGAATTCTCTGCGTCCGCTCATAGCCGGGCGCGCCGATCCTGCACAAGTTTCAGCTAAAATTAAAGCGAAACTTGCTTAATCCCACTTCTCTAATATTCGATCTTTAACGTTGAACTGACTTTTTATAAAAGACAGTTCTTAACGTATTCTTATTGCAAATAACAGTCAACCTGATAACGTTTCAGCAATTGCATCTCTTTTGAAGATTTCACTTCTATAATCACATCCTGTTTAGTTATCTTCTGAAACTGACGATCCAGATAAGCACGATTTTGGTCAGCCGCCTGATATAAGCGATCGGCATAACGTTGCACAATACTACAAAAATGTGAATTCTGTGCTGCGCTAAAACCTTGTTGCTGCGGATTCAAACCACCCAAGAATTGACGCGATTCCTTTTTATAGTCAGTATTAATACGCTCTACCGCATCTACATACTCAACAGCACTCGCAGCAAATACCGCATAATTCCACCCCAATAGACAGATGCCCAATAATATTTTCTTCATAGCATGCTTCAGATTTAATCGCACTGATCATTAAAAAAAGATTGTAGCCCGATTCAGTATATCCTGACCATATCATCCTGATATAAAAAGCTTAAAACCTGACTAAGGCTTAAATTTTATATTGACGTGCCTGCTGCATCTGTTTCAGGCGTTGGTTAATGGTTGCCGATAAAGATTGATTATTTTTCGCTGTACGCTGTGCATGTAATAATGACTTGATGGCGGTTTCTTCATAACCGGACCAGTATTCTACTTCTGCACGATAACGTAGCACATTGGCGGCCTTGATTGCCGATGCAGGCTCTGCATTGGTCGCCAGTTGCATCAGTCGCCAGCCGCTCACATCGCGGGAATTGGCATTCAAAAACTTTTGTACAATTTGTTTAGCTTGATCAGGTTGCTGGGCACGAATCAAGACTTCTGCATATTTATAATTGAGCGCACGATTTTCCGGCATGATCCGCGCTGCCGAAGCCACACTTTTCAGCGCTGCATTCAACTGGTTCCGACCTAAGTAAATATCAGTCTGAAACAAGACCAATAAAGGATGCATCTGGTTATGCTTTTTCGCCTGATCTAAAGCAGCCTGTGCGGCCTGAAAATCACTTTGCTGTATCTGGTAGGCAGCCAAAGCAAGCTGACCGGCAAAATTATTCTGCCGATTCATCAAACTGAGCTGCTCCTCACTGGTCTGGCGAGACAGCACCCTACTATACCATTTGATAATCTCAAAGTCCTGATCATTCAGCTTAGGTTTGACCGCAGGCAGCTGATTGGCACGCAAACGTGCTTCACTCATACGCTCAGTCGTCAGTGGATGGGTGAACCAGAAATCCGGCAGGAAGCTTAAGCGACTGGTCGAGCGATGCATGACTTCGAAGAAGTCAGCCATACTATGCGGGTTATAGCCGGAACGATACATATATTGCATACCAATCCGGTCTGCCTCACGCTCCTGATTACGGCTATAGGTAAGCTGTTTATCCAGAAGTGCTGCCTGTGAACCCATCATGACCGCTGTGCCGACATCACCATCTGCCTGAGAAGCGACCAAAGCACCGACGAGAATTCCAGCTAGCGCCAGTAAACCTTGCCCTTTAAAGGCATCCTGAGAGCGACTGTAATGACGTTGTGTGACATGTGCAATTTCATGTGCCATGACTCCTGCCACTTCATCCATGTTTCGGGCTGAATTAATCAGACCAGCATTAAGTGCAAAGAGGCCACCCGGTACGGCGAAAGCATTAATTTGCGGATCATTAATGACCAACAAACCGATCGGCTGTTGCAATTGAGTTTGACTCAGAATATGAGAAAATACTGAAAGCAGCTGATCTTCAAGCCATGGATTTTGCATCACTGGCATTTGTTTATGCACTTCACGATAGACTTTTTCACCGATCATTTTTTCTTTTTGTTGATCGAGTAAGCCGACACCTGTACCAATATCAGGCACAGAAAATTGTACATTTACTTGATTAAAATCATGGTTAGAGCTGTGCCCTGCCACCATATACAGACTTAAGCCACACACCAGCGCCAATCGTTTCAATGAAAAATCTCTAATCCTGCCAATCTAATCTGTCTTGAATATAGCATTGAACCATGAGCAGAGACGCAAGAAAATGTTATTTTTTAATACCATTTAAACGACGAATCAGATGCATTTTAAAATTCCGGATTGACCACATAACGGGGCACTCGTCCTTCCAAGGCATCAACAAGATTCTGATAAGCCAGTTCTGCCATTTTTTTACGGGTGGCTGCAGTGGCCGAACCCACATGTGGCAATGTAACCACATTATCCAACTGGAATAATTCCGATTCCTTTAACGGCTCTTTCTGATACACATCCAGACCGGCAGCAAAAACCTGCTTGGCTTTTAAAGCTGAAATTAATGCCTGTTCATCAATGACCGAGCCACGTGAAATATTGACCAATACTGCATGGGATTGCATTTTAGCCAATTCCGCTGTCGCAATCAGCGCCTTAGAATCCGCATTCAAATCTACTGCAACGACCACAAAGTCAGAACGCTGTAACAGTTCCTCAAGCTGGCAATATTTCGCATTCAACCCTTGAGCGAGTTCTGGTTTTTCCCGGCGATTATGATACAGAATATTCATGTTAAAACCGTAAAAACCACGACGTGCGATTGCCGCCCCAATATGACCGAGACCAATAATTCCGAGGGTTTTTCCAAAAATATCCATACCAAATTGTGCTTCGCCCACGGTACGCTGCCATTGTCCCTGCTTGGTCCATTGATCCAGGTAAGCCACTTTGCGTGCTGCTGACATCAGTAAAGTGAAAGCCAGGTCAGCAGTGGTTTCAGTCAGTACATGCGGCGTATGACTGAGATAAATTTTCTTTTCATTTAAATAATCCAGTTCATAGTTGTCATAACCGACACTGACACTGGAGATAATTTTTAACCGGGTGGCACTGGCCAGATTATCGCGATTCAGCAAACGCCCTGCGCCAATCATGCCATCAGCATCCTGAACCTGCTGCAAAAGCTGTTGATTCACATCGCCTAGCTTGGGTTGTATATAACTAACCTGATAATTTTGTTCGAGCTTATTTTGAATATCAGCATCAATTTGACTAAATACAACCACTTTTTGTTTCATCTATTTTTATTCCACAGCAAGATTATTCCAGACTGGCGGTCCTATTTTGCATAAACTGCCATAAACGTTTTTTTAGAATTGGTTGATCCAGCATTTCTTGTAAAGATGCCAACTGGATCATTTTCGTATTTGATATATGCGCTACAGGCCCGAGGAAAATAATATTTTTCTCTACACTCATCCCATCCAGAAAACCCTGAATATAGGATTCTACACCACGTCCATCCTGAACATTGGCCCAGGGAAATGGCCAGTTCAGCTCATGAAACTCTCCCGGGACTGCACGCTGGATATTGCCCCATAAATTCTGGGTGTCTTCGGTCATTGCAGTTGCATCAATCACGATACTGCAATGTGCCAGACTTAAAGCCTGCAAACTGAATGGCGGGATTTGTACGATTTCACGCTGTTCCTGAACAGGTGCAATGTGAGTCGGTGCCGCAGGTGGTGTATCAACCTTAAGCGTAACAATTGGCTCTGGCTCAGGAATCGGTAGATCAGCCAACGCCTCTACGGAAGCAGGCTGTGGTAAGACGATATCGGTGTGAAATTCAGGTGCAGCCTGATCACGCCAGATCGAAACCTGGTGCGGCTGACATGCGCTGTCCCTAGGAATCCAGAGATCGATTCCTAATGTTGCCAGTATGTCACGCTGATGCCCAATCATCTTTTCATCATCACCAATTTCAGGCTGAACATTTTAGCCGGATTGCCTGTGCTTTGCCGAACTTTTTCAGCTTTTCTTTTTTATCCTGATGGATTCTAGTACAAAGTTTAGCTGTCTGCTAAAAACCGTGCTTTTAATACACAATTAAACCATTCCTGCTGTTATAACAGATTCCGGCTAAAGCTGCGCGTTCTCATTTATTTTCTACAGAATGGTTAAACTGTTCTTCTTTAACATTTGCTGAACGACCTGTTCTGCCTCAAAACCCAAGCGCCAATACAACAGCTCCATCACGTCCAACTCATCCTGTGTCACGATACGATCACTCCACAAACAGGCCTCTGCAATACCTAAAATACTGAGGCGATCACGCAATAACAGCCCCGCAATATCATTCAGGATTTCTGCTAGATCAATCGGCTCATCAGAAATTTCATTATATAAGTCCAGTTCCTGAGCGGTCAGAATCCGGTTTAAAATCCGCTCCCGCACCTCAAGCTGGTTGCCGCTATTAATCTGCTGTACATGCAGCAAGGCGTCGATCAAACGCACAATCTGTGGCTTGACCTCATCGAGTGCTGTAGGCGTATGTGCAGGAAGCAAATTCAGTTCGTATTTCACACATTCCAGTAATAATGCATCCAACAGGCCAATTTCGCCATCTTCCTGAATAATCCGTGCCAGCTTCATCAAAAACTGGCGTGCAACAGTTGTCGGCATGCCACCAATATTGTTACAAGCTTGCTGGAAAATCGAGATATGCACCCGCCCGTCCAGATTGAGCAATGAATCTACAATGGCACGGCTAACTTCAGCCTCAGTCGGAATAAATTCACGATATTGACGGATCATTAAAATGGCGACCATCACTTCACGAGAACCAGTTGCGGTTTGTAATGCACGCTCAATCAGTTCCGGACGTGGCATCTTGAGCCGAAGTTCCGGATTCAGTGGTTTGATCGCATCTTTAATCGCAAAACTGATCGGAGACAGCCGCAATAATGGCAAAGGCTGTGGCGAGCTCCAGCTCATTGCAGTTTCAGGCACCACTTCTTCTAAAGAACGGAACAAACTAAACAAAGGCTGATTTTTGAGTTTTTTCAGATTCTCAAGCTGTAAGTCCTGAATCAAGGCAGGATTTAATTCATAAATCCGCTGATTGATATGGGGATGAATATTCAGCCAGTTTTGTGGGCTCAAGGAATTGGCAAAGCACATATGTGAAATGGATTCAGCATATTCACTATAAATCTGGGAGCCGGAATGATGCACATGAATTCTGAGTAAAGTCTGAATATTGGCATCATTTTGAATCAGGCGTCGGGTCTTTCGATCATTTTTATAGGTCCGACCACCGAGTGAAATATATTTAATGAAACGGGAAATCAAAACACCCAAACTACCAATCAGCCAGATCACCGCACCGACTGAAACATAGAAAGTTTCGAACTTGTTTTCACGAGGACTACCCGCTCGATAAAAACCGGACTTGGCAATCTTACTGCCACACTGACTAAACGTGGTTAAACTGCTATACAGAATTTTCAAACGGGTATTTTCCGCAGCTTCACCAGACAGGATTTTATTGAATTCATGGCTGAGCAAGCCATACAGCTCGACTTTATCCAGTGTTTGTATCGCACCCCAAGTCAGGATAATTGCGGTATCCCGCGGACTAAACCCTGCCGTCAATGCATTGACACCAACTTCATCGGGCAGCACATATACCGCCGGAACGTCAATCAGAAAAGTCTCTGACAGTTGCTGGTTAATGTGCAGTGCAGCACTTTCTTCTGGAATACTGTCCATCGGACTCAACCGACGTGCACCCAACTGCTTCGCCAGCGAATAACCGCCATTCCGAAAAATATAGAATTCATAGATGACCGAGATCATCATGGCACATAACAACAAAGCAATCAGATAAGGACTTAGCGCATGCCAGAAGATTGACTGGCTAGGATCAGTATAAAAAACAAAGAGACCAACAACGGTATTAATAATAAAAATAGTCAACAGAATTGCAATCAGGCAAAAACTTACAGGCAGTACTATATTTTTGTTTTTTATAAAATCGTATCCTACGTTTCGCAATGCAGAACCCTAAAATGATGATTTTCAATGGGTTCATCATAAAACAAAAAAGCGGGAAATTCCCGCTTTTTCATGATGATTTTAAATGTTTAAACTTCGCGTACGCCAGTCAAATCCACTGAGGCTGCATCAATATTGACATCAATATAATTGCTTTCTTTCATGGCACTGTCACTACGTTTTTGCTGAAGATCATCCAGATATTGCGCATCAATACCGCCCGAAACATAGATGCCATCAAACACTGAACAATCAAAGTCTTTGACATCCGGTACTTTGGTGGTTCTTACCGCATCTTTCAAATCTTCCAGATCCTGGAAAATCAGACGGTCAGCACCAATAATTTCACGGATTTCTTCCACGCTACGTTCCGATGCAATCAGCTCAGATTTCGCCGGCATATCAATACCGTAAACGTTTGGATATTTCACCATCGGTGCTGCAGAAGCGAAGAATACTTTTTTCGCACCAGAATCACGAGCCATCTGGATAATTTCATTACAGGTCGTACCACGGACAATCGAGTCATCCACCAACAGTACGTTTTTACCTTTAAACTCAAGCTCAACCGGGTTCAGTTTTTGACGTACCGATTTTTTACGCAGCTGCTGACCAGGCATAATGAAGGTCCGGCCGATATAACGGTTTTTCATGAAACCTTCACGGAATTTCACGCCCAACATATTGGCAAGTTCTAGCGCTGAAGTACGTGAAGTATCCGGAATCGGAATCACCACATCAATATCATGCTCTTCACCCCACTCACGCAGAATTTTTTGCGCCAGCTTCTCACCCATTTTCAAACGTGCTTTATACACCGAGATTCCATCAATGATGGCATCTGGACGGGCAAAATAAACATATTCAAAAATACAAGGACGGTATTCAGCATTCGCCGCACATTGCTTGGTAAAAAAATTACCTTCTAAATCAATAAATACCGCTTCACCAGGCAAAATATCACGCTCAACTTTAAAGCCCAGCGCAGTAATCGCAACAGATTCAGAAGCAATGATATATTCCATACCCTGTTCAGTTTCACGTGAACCGTAGATCAGTGGACGAATACCATTTGGATCACGGAAGCCTACCAGTCCCTGACCGGTAATCATCGCCACCACACCATAAGCGCCTTTGCAACGCTCATGCACACGCGTCACCGCATGGAAAATATCTTCCGACGTCGGTACCAATTTGCCATGTTTTTGCAATTCATGCGCAAACACGTTTAACAGGACTTCCGAATCAGAATCGGTGTTCATATGACGCAAGTCAGTTTTGAACAGGTCATCATGAATTTCTTCAGCATTGGTCAGGTTACCATTATGTGCCAAGGTAATCCCGTACGGCGAGTTCACATAAAACGGCTGTGCTTCAGCACTGCTCGATGAACCGGCTGTTGGATAACGCACATGACCAATACCGTAATTTCCTTTCAAAGCACGCATATGACGGGTATGGAATACATCACGCACCATACCATTGTCTTTGCGCAGGAATAAACGTCCTTCATCACATGTCACGATCCCAGCTGCATCTTGTCCACGATGTTGTAACATCGTTAATGCATCAAACAACATTTGGTTAACGGGTGATTTACCAGCTATACCAACTACTCCACACATAGCAACCTCGCAGACAAGCTAGGATTAATAAAAAGGATTATTTGTAGACTCATCTGCAGCTCCAGACTTGGACGATGTTTCAGATGATGAAGCTGAAGGTTTCGATGCCCCTTCAGGCTTGATATGTTGTAGTGCACCATTCGCGGCTTCTTTCGACATTTGCGTCGCCCAAGGCGCATAAGGCAATAAAGCTTGAATAAACTTGGACTGTTTCCAGTGCGGTGAGCTTTCTACCCACGGGCCAATTCCCTGCATGGTAATCAGAACAATCAGCAAACCTTTCAGGCTACCAAAGACACCACCCGCCAGACGGTTAAGAGGACCCAGTTTAAGACTCTTTAAAATACGGTTCAACAGTGCAGTAACGATCCAGGTCAGAACTACAATCAGCAGGACGATAAAAGCGAAGGCCGCAATCTTTTGTACGACTGGATCTGTACTCAGAGCAACCATAGACGGCGCAAGTAGCGTTGAATATTTTGCCGCAACAATCAGGGCAAAGATCCATCCCACTAAGTTCGCAAAGGCTTTAATAAATCCTTGACGCAAACCGTTGAGCCCTCCAATGAGCAAGATAATCAGTAGAAAGATATCAATGGCATTCATAGGATTTAAAGTGCGTCTACACAATCTTTTACAAGTTTAGGTCCGGTATAGATGAGGCCACTATAAACTTGTACAAGGCTGGCGCCTGCCTGTTTCTTGGCAGCAGCATCTGCACCTGAAAGAATACCACCCACACCAATCAATGGAATTTGTCCTTTTAATACCGCAGCAAATGCAGCCAGACATGCGGTACTTTTCTCAAATACTGGCGCGCCAGACAAACCGCCCGCTTCCTCTGCATGCTCCAGACCCTCTACCCCTTCACGTGACAGTGTGGTATTGGTCACGATCAGACCATCGATCTTGAATTGCAATAACTGTTTGGCAATAAAGGCAATATCGCTGTTATCCAGATCAGGCGCCACTTTCAGTACCAAAGGTACATAATGCTGGTATTCCTGAGCCAATTCAAGCTGACGCTTCTTCAATGTTTCCAGCAGTTCGGTGAGCGCATCACCACTTTGCAGGCTGCGCAGGTTTTTGGTATTGGGAGAAGAAATATTGACGGTAATATAAGAAGCATAATTATAGACTTTTTCTAAACAGATGAGGTAATCATCTACTGCTTTTTCTACCGGAGTATCAGCGTTTTTACCGATATTAATACCGAGAATACCTTTAAATTTGGCCGCTTTGACATTTTCAACCAGCTGATCCACGCCATCATTGTTAAAGCCCATACGGTTAATAATGGCTTTGGCCTGTGGTAAACGAAATAAACGCGGATGAGGATTACCGGCTTGCGGTCTCGGGGTAATGGTACCAATTTCAATAAAACCAAAACCTTGACCGGCAAGGGCGTCAATATAGGCACCATTTTTGTCCAAACCTGCCGCAAGACCTACCGGATTGGGAAATTCGATTCCCATACAGGTCACAGGTTTCGCAGCAACGTTTTGACGCATCAAGCCCATTTTATGGGATGATTTCAATAGTGATAATGTCAGCTCATGTGCACGCTCTGGTGCTAAAGAAAACAACAAAGGGCGGGCTAGAGAATACAACATATCCAGAAAAGTCTACTGCTTTTTAAGTCGGCATATTATAGGCATAGGCTGACAAAAAAACCATGCTTTGCAAATCTTTATTTTTACCGTTTATTGTATGGTCGCCGTTAATTTAATCTGTCCTGCCTCATTATTTAGTTCCATTTTCTCGATACTTAGCCCCATTTGTGCCAGCTGAGTCAGGAAATTTGCCAGTACTGCATAATTTTCATGCATGACCGCCAATTGAATTTTTCCTTCCATTTGCTGGGAAGCCACCGACAATCCTTGCTGCTGTGCGACTCGCTGTACTTTCTCCGCTGCATCCAGTTGGGTGTCCCCAGCCGGTTTCATGGTTACTGCATTACTTTGCATCCAAACAATGGTATCTTTCAGCTGATTTAAGCGTTTTTGCTGGGTATCTGCCGCCTGATGCATATACCAGAGTGCAGAACCGACTGCCGCCACAATCACAAAAACAGTGGTAAAAATCACCATTACCCGTTCACGTACCGACAAGCTGTCCAGATAATCACTCAGTTTTTCAAAAGACTGATCCATACGATTTTGTAGCGCTTCAATGCCTTTCATTATTGAATCCTCACCAGTCCGATCGCAGCTGTTCCGCTGGCCTGAATATTCCCCAGCTCCACCTTGAAGCCTTGCTGGCTCAATTGCGTGGTCAGTGCATTTAACGTTTCTGATGAATTGGCTTTAAGTTCCATACTTAGCACAGAAGCATCATAATTCACCCGTTGTGCCACAATCTGATTTTGCATCAAGACTGGCCCCACCCGACTAATCAGCTGCAATGCATGCGTATCTGCAATCTGGCTTTGACGCAACTGCCCCTCAAACTGACTTTTGATATTTTGCTCAGTGACCGGATAATTTTGTCCAAACCAGTATTTAAACTGGTCAATGGCTTGCGCGGCGGTCTGATTCGCCACTTTCTTATATTGATACCAGCGCACAGCATCATAACTAAACTGCAATACCAAAATACCCAGAAAAACCGCCGCGCAGGCTTTCCAGTAACCGGAAATAGCGCCATCGGATTTTGCTTTAGGCAAGACATTAAACGGATGCTGTTTTGGTTTTTTCAGTACAGGAACACCATATTGGAAAGATTCCAGTTGCTCCTGAGTGATGAACGCTTCAAGACTACGCAACTGTTCCTGATTCAGATTGCTCACCTTATAGCTAAGGTCCGTGGACTGATAATCCAGATAAAGGCTCAGATCATCTAGCGACTGTCCGATATATTCCGACTCGCGCACCAGCAAGCGTCCACCGATTTGCGCAATCACACGCTGATTGGCCTCAGGAATCGGTAGCACCAAAAAGTCCGGCAACAAAGCCGCCAGCTTGACCGGAATCAGGTTGAGCGCGTGTTGCAAGGTCTCAAGCGTAGAATTCGCAATCCCCATAATGCTGATCTGATCCGGCTGCTGAAAATGATGTAGCACTTTCATAGCATCTACCGGCAGCACCACGTATTCTTCGAGCAAATATTTAATGCCATCATTGCCCATTTTCTTATATTGGCTCTTGGGCAAGGTCTGCTGCAAAATTTGCACATGACGGCTCGGGAAAAATACTACCGCCTCTTCGCCATGATGAGCCTGTATATCCTGAATCAGCTGCTCAAGTGTGTCCGCAGTGTTCCAGAATTCCCCAGTTGACCATTGCCAAACCCCATTGGCTTCAGGCATCCATAAATACAACATCGATTGTGTTCTGCCGTTTTAATTAATTTTTTATAGTGTAGGAATAAAGCTTTTTATCTGTGTGGATAAGCCCGGGGCAATCACCGCCTGATCATAAATACGTGCTTCTGCCAATGCATAGGGATGAAAAGATTCAGCCAGCAGAATGGAAGACATATGGGCCACGACGTTCATATGACACACTACTGCAATCGACTCATAAGGCAGTTGCGACAACCATTCCACTGCGACCTTAGCATCATCATCCGGTTTGATGGTATTACAGATCACCACCGGCACATCTTTAAAATAATGCTGCAAATGTGCCAGAGTTTCCTGCGCACGCAATAACGGACTGACCACAAAGACTTCAGGCTTGATCAGATCCTTTAAGAACTGTGCAGTTTGCTCAGCCTGTTGATGACCACGCTCCGTTAAAGGTCGCTTGGTGTCATTACCATTGACCGGTGGCGCGGCCTCGCCATGTCGAACTAAAGTCAGTTGCATTTGATTTCCTTATATTCTTTTGCCTGCATGTTAACCCGCTGATATGACAATTCGCAGACAGTCCTTGTGTTATAGATCAGACTTGATGATGTGGCAAGACAAATTCGACATCACTGCGATGACCGTTTTTCATCAATGACAAGGCAATATTGAGTGGTGGCGCACCTTCAAAAATCACATCATACAAGGCCGAGGTAATCGGCATATACACATCGAGTTCTTCCGAACGCGCCTTGACCTGCACAATGGTATTAATCCCTTCTGCCGTTTGCCCCAATTCAGTCGTTGCTTGCTCCAAGGTCTTACCTTTACCAAGCGCATAGCCCACCTGATAATTACGGCTGAGCGGGCTGCTACAGGTTGCGAACAAATCACCCACACCTGAAAGCCCAAGGAAAGTCAGCGGATTGGCACCAAGTTTTACTGCAAAACGGCTCATTTCAGCCAAGGCACGAGTCAGGATCATACTCTTGGTATTTTCACCCACGTTATACGCAGCGGCCATACCCATCGCGACAGCATAAATATTTTTTAATGCGCCGCCAAGTTCTACCCCATGCACATCATCACTAGCGAATACGCGGAACAAGGCGCTATGTAAGGCTTGTTGTACCGCATAACGCACCAGCTCAGATTGGCTGGCAATCACGGTTCCTGCCGGCTGTCCTGCCACAATTTCCTTGGCCAGATTCGGTCCTGATAACACACCATAAGGCACTTCAGGCAACACTTCACGAATAATATCGCTCATGAAACTAAAGGTTTTGGCTTCAATACCCTTGGTCAGCGAGATCACGGCTTGCGATGTAATAAAAGGTTTGATTTGCTGCAAAACATCCCGGAAAGAATGGCTCGGAATTGCGACTAAAATAATATCGCGATCACGCACAGCCTGTTCCAGATCTGACACCGCCAGCAGATTTTCTTCTAACTTAAAATCTGGCAAATAGCGTTTATTGATATGGGTGGCATTAATATCTGCCGCAACTGCTTCATCACGAATCCAGATCATGGTATTGCAACCATTACGCACTGCAGTATTGGCCATTGCAGTACCAAAGCTACCCCCACCCAATACCGTTACTCTTAAAGCTGTCTTATGATCAACTGCAACCGGTTCTACCAGTTTTGAGAAATTTAATTCTGACATCTTATTTTTTAATATCCTGTTATACCGTGCCAACTAGCTGTTCTGGTTCCAATAACTTACAAAATCACTGGTTTGAATCTCTGCACGCGGGGGAATTGCTTTTGCGGCAGTGCCAATATAAATAATACCCGAGACCAGATCGTCTTTTGAAATTCCCAATGCCTGCTTAAACAGGCCAGACTCGACTACAGCACCGCTACGCCACATGGTTGAGAAACCCTGAACCTGAAGTGACAGCAGAAAATTCTGAATCGCTGCGCCTGAACTAAGGATTTGTTCAAAATGCGGAACTTTAGGATGATCCTGCAAACGCGTTAAGGCAAGTACCAATAAGGGCGCACGAAACGGATGATTCTTGACCCGCTCAATCTGCGCTGTTTCAGTTTCACCCAAATCGACGAGCGCCTGCGACAGCAACTCTCCAAAAGCTTCACGCTGATTATCTGGAACCACGACAAATGTGGTCGGCTTGAGCCGATGATGATCGGGTGCAGTTAATGCCGCCTGAAAGGCTTTTTCCAGTTGTTCTGCATTCGGTGCCGGTGCCAGCAGATGACCAATCGATTGCCGTTGGTGAATATTTTGATGAACGATGTCAATCGCAGATTCCGTCATTGCCTTGTATATCTACACTTAAAAACCCTACTCAAGATTAGCATATTCAAAGAAAAATACGCTAGAAACTTCATAGCGATTCAGCAAGCTCATCGCCACTTGAAAATAAACTTGTTTGGTTTTTCAATCCTGTACTGCTCTATTTTTCACCTAACTCACATAGAGCTATACCAAAAATTGCTAAACTTATACAACAGCTACAAAATCTGCGCTGCTTGCTGTGTTGAAATATTCAGCATCGTATTTACTTGAGATTTCATGATGAAAAAAACAATCGCTTTCAGCGGATTAGCTATTTCTGCATTACTGCTTACTGCGTGTGCCTCAAACCCGACTGCATTGGCAGTGCAAAAGGAAAATAACCAGTATGAGGTGACCGGATTAGGTAAAAATCAACTGACCTCAAAAAACAATGCGATTACTGCGGCCAATAAAGCTTGTGGCTCTCGATCAACCCCCATTATTGTGGATGAAAAGACAGCTTATAACGGCGCTTTAAAAGGCGTAGTCGATGAACAAACAGGTCAGATGATTCAGGCAGCCGCTACTGTCCTTGGCAATATCGCAGGTACCAATACTGGTTTAAACCAGAATGATGATTATCAGACGGTGCTTACATTCCGCTGTCAGGCCAAATAAGCCTTAAACCACAGCGCAATAAAAAAACCGCTCTTCAAGAGCGGTTTTTTATATGGTCTGTATTAGCAGTAACCTTCCAGGCGGGTCAAAGGCAATTTTTGCCCAATGGCTTTTTCAATTTCTGGCAGATAGAACGCATCATCTTCTGCAAGGAAACTAATACTCACGCCACTGGTTCCCGCACGACCGGTACGGCCAATACGATGCACATAATCATCCGACTGTTCCGGCAAGGTGAAGTTCACCACATGCGACACACCATCGACATGGATACCACGACCAGCAACATCGGTTGCAATCATGATGTTATGTTTACCATTTTTGAACTGATCCAGCATTTTCAGGCGTTTGTCCTGAGCAATTTCGCCCGACAACATCACCACTTTATAACCATCCCGTTTTAAATGATCATAAAGTTTGCGTACCTGATCACGACGGTTGGCAAAAATCATGACTTTTTCAATCGGCTCATCACGCAGGATTTCTTGCAATAATTTATATTTGTCCGCCTTAGCAACCATATAAACTCGCTGCTCGACATCGGCATTAGTTTTCTTTTCCGGTTCAATTTCAACTGTGACCGGTTCAAATAACCATTGTTGCGCAAGATTCAATACATCGTAGCTAAAAGTAGCAGAGAACATTAAAGTCTGACGTTGTTCTTTACGCGGCGAGAAACGTACAATGCGCTTTACTGAAGGAATAAAACCCATATCTAGTAAGCGGTCTGCTTCATCAATGACCAAAAATTCAATCTGATCCAGCCAGACTTCTTTTTGTTCTACAAAATCAATCAGACGACCCGGTGTAGCCACCATAATATCGACAGGTGCTTTATTCAGCTGGTTCTTTTGCTTGTCAAAATCCACACCACCCAGCAAGGTCACCACATTAAGACCGGCATATTTCGCCAGATCCTGTGCATCGCTTTCAATCTGTAACGCCAGTTCACGGGTCGGTGCCAAAATCAGCGCGCGTGGCTCACCACGATAGCGTTGTTCCTGAATCGGATTATTTAACAGATCATTCATGATACTAATTAAAAAGGCGGCAGTTTTGCCTGTACCTGTCTGTGCACGGCCAATAGCATCATGTCCTGCCAGCGTGAATTTCAAAACCTTCTGCTGGATAGGCGTCATGGTGGTAAAGCCTAAAGCATCAATCGCTTTTTTTAGATTGGGATGTAAATTTAAGGTTTCAAAACCAGATGACATAAAGCGGTGCTCTAATTGGGTAATCACTAAGATAGGGATAGTATAAACAAAAAACGCCCCAAGTTATATTGGAGCGTTTTCTTTTTAGCTTAATCCGAAGATTAGTCTAATGGTTGAACTTCTTCAGCTTGAAAGCCTTTTTGGCCTTTAACAACACTGAATTCAACACGTTGGCCGTCACGAAGTGAACGGTGACCGTCACCTTGGATAGCACGGAAATGAACGAATACGTCATCGCCGCCGTTACGTTGAATAAAGCCGAAGCCTTTAGTATCGTTAAACCACTTAACTACGCCTTGTTCGCGAGCAGCTGTCATAAGTTAATCCTCATTGAAACTAAAAGAAGGACCACCCGGTGTTGCAAACAGCAGAGCAAACAAGTTTGAAAATATTATTTTTAAGCTTGTAATCATTCTGTAAAACTATCAACAAAATCCCGGTTACATCCATTTATGTAATAGGGTGAAAAACAATCACTTTGTTTATTCAAAGTCCCAAATACGCAATGAGCTTAACATGGGTTTATCACAATTAATAGATTTTTTTTAGCATGTTCTGTTTGATTTAGTTATTTTTTTCATGAAAATTGTCAAAAGACTTTATAAAGTCATTTAGATCTTCTTTCTTCTTAAACCAGTTTGGTTCTGGCATCATATTTGCTACTATTTATAGCCTTTTCTGCTATCTAAATGAAACCGCAATGCTCGAAGATCCAGCGCAATTCAGCCTTATAGACGCCATGGGAAAGCCGTGCCCGATGCCGCTATTAATGTTAAAGCGCGCATTAAAGGCCGGGAATCAGAAAACATTCCTGCTGAAATCATCTGATCCGCATAGCCAGACAGATGTCAGCCGCTATTGTCAGCTACATCAGCTCAAGCTCGAATTTAAAAAAATTTCTGATACAGAGTTTCACTACTTAATTGAATCTTAAAAATTTTCAATTAAACTGTTGATCTTCACTTTCGTATACTTTTTTACATTTCTCTACCCAAATATCCATTATTTGCGGAGAGATTGGATTAAGATAAAACCTAGTTTAGGGTTATCCCGCACTTCAAGGAGAACACATGAGTGACAGCCGCAATCAGTTGATGCCCCTGTCATTATCGGCGCCAGGTGTCAACCTCGGTGCTTATATCAGCACTGTCAATCAGATTCCGATTTTAACGGCCGAACAAGAAAAAGAGTTGGCTGAACGCTATTATTATGACCAAGATTTAGATGCAGCGAAAATGCTGGTCATGTCGCATTTGCGTTTTGTAGTACATATTGCGCGTAGTTATGCAGGTTATGGTTTGCCACAAGGCGACCTGATTCAGGAAGGCAACCTGGGCCTGATGAAAGCTGTAAAACGTTTTGACCCGAATATGGGCGTACGTTTGGTGTCATTTGCCGTGCACTGGATTAAGGCGGAAATTCACGAATACGTGATCCGTAACTGGCGTATTGTGAAAATCGCCACCACTAAAGCGCAACGTAAACTGTTCTTTAATCTGCGCAGCCTGAAGAAATCATCGAAAAAGTTGACGCTTGCAGAAGCACAGTCTATTGCCAATGATTTAAATGTCACACCAGAACAAGTACTGGAAATGGAAGGCCGTCTGACGGCGTATGATGCGGCTTTTGATGCATCAAGCGATGACGATGATGAAGGTTCCACCCATGTGGCACCAGCGTTATATCTTGAAGATAATCGTTATGACCCGGCTCGTCTGATTGAAAATGAAGACTATGAGGAGCAAAGCACCTCTGCCCTGCATGAAGCCATGGATCAGCTAGATGATCGTTCACGTAATATCTTGCAGCGTCGCTGGCTAGATGACGAGAAATCGACCCTGCATGAGCTTGCAGCCGAATATAATGTTTCTGCGGAACGTATTCGTCAGCTGGAAAAAAATGCCATGGAAAAAATTAAAGTGGCGATGTCATCGAATTAACACCGAATTCCGTTACTGATTTACCTCGAAAAAGCCTTCTTTGATGAAGGCTTTTTTATGTCCGCATTTTGAATTTATGCTAAGGTTGAGCGCAAACTTTATCAGGAAGATCAATTCAAATGTGGATTGCGATTTCAGCACTTAATTTGGCATTTGCAGTTATGCTCGGTGCTTTTGGTGCACATGGTTTAAAAGCACGTGCAACTGAAGCACAGCTCGGCTGGTGGCAAACGGCAACGGATTATTTTTTCTATCATGCCTTAGGACTACTAATTCTTTCTTTACTGGCGAAAGTCATCCCTGCATTGCCCATTCAATGGAGCTTCGGTCTGATTCAGGTCGGCATTTTACTGTTTTCTGGCTCACTGTATATCATGGCCTTAGGATTATCCCGCGGTTTAGGGGTTATTACACCTATTGGCGGTGCTTTAATGATTGCCGGATGGTTAATTCTGGCCTGGAATGCTTTAAAATACGCCAGATAAGTCTGAACAACACTTAATCATGGAGGGTTGCTAGAATGATGATTTATATCAATGGCGAACAACAGGAAACTCACTGCAAGAATCTGCTGGAACTGATTCAGAGTATGGCGCTTGAGGGTAAGCGTTTTGCAGTTGAAGTCAATGAAATGATTATTCCTAAAAGCAGATTGGGCGATACGCCAATTTGCGATACAGACAAAATAGAAATTATTCACGCGGTCGGTGGCGGCTAATACTCGGGACAATTATGCAAGATTTATTACAGATTGGTTCACGCCAATTCCAGTCACGCCTTTTGGTAGGCACGGGCAAATACAAAGATTTAAATGAAACTCAGCAGGCCATTGAAACCAGTGGTGCAGAGATTGTCACTGTCGCTATTCGCCGTGTCAATATTGGCCAAGATCCTGACCAGCCGAACCTGCTGTCAGTCATTCCTCCGGAAAAATATACCATTTTGCCGAATACCGCAGGTTGCTTCGATGCCAATAGTGCCGTCCGCACCTGTATGCTGGCGCGTGAGTTGCTCGATGGCCACAATCTGGTCAAACTTGAAGTTTTGGGTGATGAAAAGACACTTTATCCAAACGTAACCGAAACACTGAAAGCTGCGCGCACCTTGATTGACGATGGCTTTGAGATCATGGTTTATACCTCGGATGATCCGATCGTGGCGCAAGAGCTGGAAAGCATGGGCTGTGTTGCGATTATGCCATTGGGTAGCCTGATTGGTTCTGGTCTGGGCATTCTGAATCCACATACCCTGTCAATCATCAAGGAAAATGCCAAAGTTCCTGTCCTAGTCGATGCCGGTGTCGGTACAGCAAGTGATGCCGCGATTGCGATGGAACTGGGTTGTGATGGTGTACTCATGAATACAGCGATTGCAGCTGCACAAAATCCGGTATTAATGGCATCTGCGATGAAAAAAGCCGTTGAAGCAGGCCGAGAAGCTTTTCTTGCAGGCCGTATGCCGCGCAAGCGTATGGCCAATGCCAGCTCACCGGAAACCGGCTATTTCTTTAAATAAATTTTCATGAACAAAAATAAAGGACTCAATTGAGTCCTTTATTTTTGTTTTTAGTTAAGGAATCAGACCTTCATCACGCATAGCAATCTGTACAGACTGACGTTCTGCCACTTTATTACGGATATGAATAATATTTTTATATGGACTCAAATCATGCTCAATCTGGTTCGACCAGTTGGTCAAGACAAATAGATAGGCATCCGCAGGCCCAAAGTTATCATCCACCAGATAATCATTGTCCGATTCACCGATAGCTTTATCGATATAACTCAATAGTCGATCAATCTCTGCATAGGCTTTTTTCTTTTCATCTTCGGATAACTTGCCACCGAAGAACACCGCATAGGCATCATGTAGTTCAGAGTTCAGATAACCTAACCATTCCAGCACTTTGGCACGTCCCATGCCCGATGGTGGAATCAGATCTTGTTTTGGATCGTGTTGAGCAAGAAACGGTAGAATTGCAACATTTTCTGTCAGGATCAGACCAGGGTTAATTTCTAACGCTGGTACATAGCCTTTAGGATTAACTTCGTAATAATCCGTACCTTTTTCTGTTTTATGTGTTTTTAAATCAACACGTTCCAAATCAAAATCGACATTAATTTCATTTAAAATAATATGTGCTGCCAGTGAGCAGGCACCTGGCGAATAGTAAAGCTTCATTTCTGATCCTTGTTATACACTTCTCAATGTTTTAAATCGCTTCTGACAAACTTTCAAGTGATCAAACCTGTAAATTGCAAAAAAGCGTAACTGTCATTTTGGGGCAGTTACTCATTCAATATTCAGGATATTCCGGGCTTTTGCAAGTCAATCTTGTGTAGATTTTTATCTCTATCTGTTTAACATACACAGGTTTTCAAAATATAGATGATATTTCGTGATTAGCCTGAAAAAAGAAGAATGGTTTTCTAATATCCGCACAGATGTATTGGCAGGCCTGGTGGTGGGACTGGCCCTGATTCCTGAATCAATTGCCTTCTCTGCTATTGCCGGTGTCGATCCGCAAGTCGGTTTATATGCCTCTTTCTGCATTGCGGTATCCATTGCCTTTTTTGGCGGTCGTCCTGCCATGATCTCGGCGGCTACAGGTGCAATGGCGCTTTTGATGATTACCTTGGTAAAAGAACATGGTCTGCAATATCTGCTGGCTGCCACAATTCTGACCGGTATCATTCAGGTCATTGCGGGGTATTTTAAAGTCGCTAAATTAATGCGTTTTGTATCGCAGGCGGTGGTATACGGATTTTTGAATGCCTTGGCGATCCTGATATTTGTGGCACAAATCCCGGAAATTAACCGGATGGATAGCACCGGTTATCTGTTTATTGCGATTGGTCTGACAATTATTTATCTGTTTCCTTATATCCCTAAAATCGGTAAAGCCATTCCCTCACCTTTGATCTGTATTATCGTACTTAGCGGTTTAGCTCTCTTCTTGGGTGCAGATATGCGTACCGTCAGTGATTTGGGGCAATTTCCAGATACCTTGCCGGTGTTCCTGCTTCCCGAGATTCCACTCAATCTGGAAACCTTGCAAATTATCCTGCCTTATTCCTTTACCTTGGCGACTGTCGGTTTGCTGGAAAGCATGATGACCACTACGGTCATTGATGAAGTGACCGGAACTGAAGGTGACCGTCATCAGGAATGTCGTGGTCAGGGTATGGCCAATATTGTCAGCGGCTTTATGGGCGGGATGGCCGGTTGTGCCATGATCGGCCAGTCAATTATCAATGTGTCTTCAGGGGCACGTACCCGTTTATCGACTCTGGTCGCTGGCGTGTTACTGCTGTGTCTCGTGGTTTTTTTGAAAGACTGGCTGGCTTATATCCCAATGGCAGCTCTGGTTGCGATCATGATTATGGTGGCATTTACCACCTTTCAATGGGGAGCAATCAAGCAATTCAGCAAACATCCGCTAGAATTTAATACCGTGATGATTGCCGTGATTATTGTCGTGCTTGCCACTCATAATCTGGCACTCGGTGTATTTGTGGGCGTATTGCTCTCTGCCCTGTTTTTTATTAATAAACTGGAAAGAACCGTACATGTCTATACGTATTTAAATGCAGCCAATTCACGTAGCTATGTTATTTCCGGACAGATTTTCTTTAGCAGTACAGAAAAATTCTATCAGTTCTTTGATTTTAAAGAGAAGCTTGAGTATGTCGAACTGGATCTAACCCACGCGCATATCTGGGACGTGACTTCGGTAAATATGCTGAATAACGTGATTCAGAAGTTTAAAGCCCAAGGTATAGATGTAAGGATAATCGGTTTAAATGAAGCCAGCAGTACACTGATTGACCGTTTTAGTAGCTGATGAACGGTGATTAATAAAAGAGCTTCAATTGGCTCTTTTATTTTATCTGGAAGATCTTGCCGATTTTTATGGAGAAATACCGAGAAAAGTTTGACTTGCTCGGCTCAGGACTTAAAATACCGCATTCTGAATTTTTAGATTTGCCAAAGTTATGTCGAACGATCAATTAGACCAGCAAGTCGTGGAGCTGGAAAACTTAAGCGAGCACCGTGAAATCGTGACGTTTATGCGCCGCTCAATGCCGCTAAACACCTCTCAACGTACTGCGCTTGAACAATATGGTCACTTAATTTTGGAATATCCAGTCGGTGATTTGCGTGAGCACTTTGAACATCCTGAACGTCCTTTGACTGTAGAAATCGGTTTTGGTATGGGCCGTTCACTGGTATTGATGGCCAAAGCCAATCCTGAGCGAAACTTTGTCGGGATTGAGGTCCATGTACCTGGAATTGCGCAGTGCGTGTATGAAGCAGGTGTTGAAGGCCTAACGAACTTACGTGTGCTGGATGCTGATGCAATTCAGGTATTACGTGAAATGCCAGACAATAGTATCAATACTGTGCAATTGTATTTCCCGGATCCATGGCAGAAAAAACGTCATTTTAAACGCCGCTTTGTTTCGCATGACCGTATGCCGCTGGTGGAGCAAAAGCTGGAGCTTGGCGGAACTTTCCATGCTGCAACGGACTGGGAACCGTATGCGGAATGGATGATAGAAGTATTGGAAGAACGTCCACGTCTGGAAAATCTGGCGGGCAAAGGCAATAGCTATCCTCGTCCGGAATGGCGTCCACAAACCAAGTTTGAACGTCGCGGGATTGAAGCAGGTCACAAGATTAATGATTTTATCTTTAAGAAAATTTCTTAATCTAAGACTCAAAAAAAGCGCTGATTATTCAGCGCTTTTTTATGGGAAAAATTTGGCTTTGAACCCTGCTTCGTAGATAAATTATCAGCTTCTTCATTTCTGATGACGCGTGAGAATCTGCTGGCTCAACAACTGATAGACATTTTGTAAATCTTCTCGCTGCATATTGGCTAACATCTGCTGATGCATATTCAAGATATTCTGATCACCACGCATCGCTGGGCCGGTCTGCATTTGTTTGGGATCATTCTGAGTGGCTTTATTGGCAGTTTCCAGCATTAAGGGATACAACAAACTGAAATCGACCTGTTGTACATCAACCACCTGCTTGGCCATGTCATAACAGTAATTGGCAAAATTACAGGCAAATACCGCTGCAAGATGCAAACTGAGACGTTGACTGGAACTATAAATATAAACACGATTGCTTAGGCTATTTGCCAGTTCTAATAACAGGATTTCGTCCTGTTCATTCACCGCTTCAATCAACAGTGGCGTCTGCTGCCAATCAATCTGGCGTTCCAGACTAAAGGTCTGTAAAGGATAAAATACGCCTGCACGCGCATGCACATTTTTCAGTAAATTGAGATGGGTGCTGCCAGAGGTATGTACGATCAGATTCTGCTGTAGATACGGATGAATCTGTTCAATGACGTTGGCAATCGACTGATCACTGACCGCGATAATGACCAGATCCACCTCATGATCCAGCTGTTGAGGCTGAGCGATGGCCTGAGCGTTGAATTGCTCAGCCAGTTGCTGTGATTTTTCTAGGGTTCGACTGTAGATCTGTACGATCTCATGGTGTGCTGAAAATACACGGGCAAGATGATATGCCACTCGCCCTGCCCCAATCATACTGATCCGCATCTTGTGCTTTTCCTGACTCATTGCGCACAGAATGCCAATAAATAAAGATTGAGGCAATTCGTCCTGATGTTTTTGAGCCGGTTTTAAAATTTCCGCAAGGTCAGAATCTGTTCGCTTCGACCAAAAGGCCCTTGAACATCATGCAGAATCCCGCTAGTCAGACCGATACCATCTTCACCATATTGCTGCACCACTTCCAGTCCCAGCCATTTACCCTGTGGCAGGCGGTGCATATGAATCTGCAGGTCCAGATTCGGAAATCCCCAACCGGAATTCGGGTCCTGACGTGGCACAATGCCATTGGCCGTATCGACCATACCGAGCAAACGACTAAAGTCTGTCGTCGGTTGACCTTCTACCATGTCCAGCGAATTTCTTAGCCAGACAATGCCCTTGCCTGCACGATGGTCAGCATGTGCCCGGGTTTCAATACTCTGGATATAACCGCCCGGCCAGCAGCGCATACCCTCCCAAACCGGTAAATATTCTGGACTTTCGATCGGAAAATCTTCCACTCCAGCAATGGCCGTGGTATTTGAAGTTAGCATTCTCCACGCGCGTGCCACGATACAGGTTTTACCATTGGCACACATTTCAGCTTCAACCAGTTCAATGGTTTTACCCGGACGGATCATGCGTGTGGTAATCGAAAATTCACCAAAGGCTATCAGGCCAAAAATATCCAGCCCGACCCGACCAATACGCATGTCAGCACGTGGCTGAAACTGTTCCAGTTCGACGCATAGAATACCGGTGGCTGGCGCCATGTGCTGCTCATGCGGATTCCACGCACCTTGTGCATGAATATTAGAACGGTAATAAGCCGTAGTACTGCCATCTGCATGCTGTTCGCGCTGAATAAAACTGTAATATGCCGACATTGTTTTAATACTTCCCTGAATATTCTCTTAAACTTTAGAATTTGCAAAAAGTTCTTTGATCTTTATTTTCTGAGCAAAAAGCCATGATAATTCATGATTTGACAATAAATTTTGCACTGTTTAAATCCGACTTTGGTTAAAAGTGCTGTAAAATTTTGCGCAGATAACAAGTGAAAATCCTGCTCCAAGCGTTCAATCATCTTGCTACTTTGCACCATGCTTAACCCTGTCTGCTGTGCCAGCTTCTGCATAATTTTGATGTCTTGCTGATCTTCGGGTTGCATCAGGTCATAGGTCAATGCAAGACCGTTGGTTTTAAGACACTGCTGGATAGCCTGAAAAAATCCGTTTTTTTCGGAATTTGGAATGAAATGAGCCACCAGAATGGCCAATGCGGCATCGAAAGTATCCGGCTGATTCAAATCTTGAATCGTGCTTTGGATGAATTGCACCCTTTGTCGATCTATAGAATTCAGATTTTTACTAGCCTGTTTCAGCATGGCTGCTGATGGATCAATTGCAGTAAAGGTCCAGTCTGGATGTTGCTCTAATAAATACGACAATTCATAACCTGTTCCGCAACCCACTATTAATATATGTGCGGTTTCTGGGAGTTCAGTGCTGAGAATTGCTTCAATCTGCTGATGCACCAGTTCATAACCGGGAATCAGTTTACGGATATGATCGTCATAACTGGCGACCACGACTTCACTGTGAAAGTTTTTTGCCATATTTTACTCTGATTTTAGATGTTCAGTACATTCATGTATTTCTATTACCAGACCGTCGTGATCAGTAAATTCATTTACAGACATTTTAGAATCTTGCTAAATGTACAACCTCAAACTGCTAGATATATTGAACGTCCATTGCGCAGGTTTCTCGTTACTTTGACGGGGCAAAGTAACCAAACCCTTTTGTTTCACTGATATGGCATCCCTGCCATACAGTGAAACGGCGACATCCATGTCGCCGGGCTCTCTGATGAGTTGCTATTAATTGTTAGCTTTAGGATTAGTTCTAACGTAAAAAATAAAGTTTAAGCAATCTCTTTCAAGTTCAGCTCTTCACGCATAAATTCACGCAATTTGAACTTCTGCGCCTTCCCTGAAGCCGTCATTGGAAATTCCTGGAAGAAACGCACATAGCGCGGCACTTTATTGTGAGAAATATGCTCCTTACAATACTGACGGATGGTTTCTTCAGTACAAGGATCATTTTCATGCAGGATGATGCAGGCACAAAGTTCCTCACCATATTTATGGTCTGGCACCCCAATCACCTGTACATCTGAAACAGCCGGATGGGTATAAAGGAAATCTTCAATTTCTTTCGGGAACAGGTTTTCCCCTCCACGAATCACCACGTCCTTGATTCGGCCCTTGATTTTGACAAAGCCTTCATCATCCATTTCAGCGATATCACCGGTATGCATCCAGCGCGCCGCATCAATCACTTCCTGGGTTTTATCCTGATCTTCCCAATAACCGAGCATCACTGAATAACCACGTACACACAGCTCACCCAATTGGCCGCGTGGAACCACCTTGCCATTTTCATCGACAATTTTAACTTCCAGATGCGGATGTACCCGGCCAACCGTACTGACACGTTGCTCGACACTGTCTGCCGTTGAGCTTTGTGCACTGACGGGTGCGGTTTCAGTCATGCCATAACAAATCGTGATTTCAGACATATGCATCCGTTCAATCACGCGCTGCATAATTTCCTGCGGACATGGACTACCCGCCATAATCCCGGTACGCAGACTGGACAGATCAAACTCGTCAAACTGTTCATGTTCCAGCACCGCAATAAACATAGTCGGCACACCATAAGCCGCGGTACATCTTTCCTGCTGAATGGCTTTTAAGGTTTCTAATGGATTAAACACGGCAGACGGATAAATCATGGCGGAACCATGCGTAATACAGGCCAGATTGCCCATGACCATACCAAAGCAGTGAAATAAAGGCACTGAAATACAGACACGGTCTTCTGGCCCTAAATGAATCGCTTCACCGACAAAGTACCCATTATTTAAAATATTATTATGGGTCAGCATGGTACCTTTCGGATTACCTGTAGTGCCCGAGGTAAACTGGATATTAATCGTTTCATCGAACTGCAATTCACTGGAGATCTGTTGCAGTTGGTCCAGCTCTTGGGCACTTGGCGAGCTTAGTAAATCCTGAAAACGGTGGATGCCGGTATGCTGCTGATCATCAATTTTAATCACATGTTTTAAATGCGGCAGGCGCTCTGCATTGAGGAATTTACTTTCAGCCTGCATCAGCTCAGGTGCAATTTTAGTCAGAATTTCCTGATAGTCCGTCGTCTTAAACTGCGCTGCAATCACCAGTCCCTTACAGGAGACCTTGTTTAGCACATATTCAAGCTCATTGCTTTTATAGGCCGGATTTAAATTCACCAGAATAATGCCTGCCTTGAAGGCCGCAAATTGGGTAATGGTCCATTCCACACAGTTCGGCGACCAGATCGCCAGACGGTCACCTTTTTGCATACCCAGTTTCAGCAGCTGACAGGCAAAGGCATTGACCTGATCCTGTAGCTGCCGGTAACTGAGGCGTATGTCCTGATGCAGACTCACCACTGCATCACGTTCTGCATACTGCTCGCAAGCCTGATCAAATTTTTCACCAATCGTCATGCCCAATAAAGGCTGACTGCTGGTTCCATAGGCATAGCTTAACCGTACTTGTGTCATTGAATCGATCTCCTTGATTCTTTGTAATTCTGATTTTCAACTTTACTAATTGTTTTATGACCACGACGACCTTGTCTGTGTACCGGTTTTTTGTGCGTTTATGCTTGTAAATTTTCCTCCTGTCCACGTACTGCGTTAACACAAAAATCGGCAATCTGTTTGACAAAGTGATCCTTATACTTCTGATCAAACATGACATTTCGGGACGGATTTAAAGGTTCAATCACGACAAAGGTCATGGCACCAACCACACCTAATGCTGCCGTATTCAAATCTTCAAATTCGAATTCTCCATTGACCTTTCCTTCGGCCAGAATTTCCTTAATGCTCTGCTTAAGCAGCTGCTTACTGCGAAAACGCTCATGTTCCATTTCCGGATCAACCGGTTCGAACATCAGTGAATACGCCAATTGGGGGCTATTCATGGCACGCTTGACAAAAGTTGTAACAGATTTTTGCAATTTCAGTTTTGGCGATAAATCTGACTCGGCAATATGGTTCAGAATTCCGACTTCATGCTGAATCGCGGCCGACAAAACCTCAATTAAAATCTGGCTTTTGCTTTCGAAATATCGATAGACCAGCCCTGTAGAAACGCCTGCGCGTTCTGCAATCGCCTGAATCGATGCCTCCTTCAAGCCCCCTTGAATAATCAGTTCACGAGCAGATTCCAAAATCGACAGGCGATTTTGTTCCATTCGTTCCTGCATCAATGATGATCTTTTATAACTCATAAAATTAATCTCAACAAGATAAAATGAATTGTAAATCATTTTGTGAATATAGATTCACTTTTTTATTTTTTCGTTGTATGTTAAAACCACAAGCACAACAAAAATGCTTTTTTGGATACAACAAATAGAACCATAGGATGGATGAAGAATGAATTTACAAAGCTTGGATTTCGGTTTGGATGAAACTCTAATAGCGCTTCGTGATTCAGTGGCCGCATTTTGCGCCAAAGAAATTACCCCGATTGCTCAACAGGTTGACCGTGACAACGAGTTCCCTGCTCACCTTTGGAAAAAGTTTGGCGAGATGGGCCTGCTTGGTCTGACAGTCAGTGAGGAATATGGCGGTTCAAATTTTGGTTATCTGGCGCACATTATTGCCATGCAGGAAATTTCCCGTGCTTCTGCATCCATTGGGCTGTCCTATGGCGCACATTCTAACCTATGCGTAAACCAAATTAAGCGTAATGGTACGGAAGAACAGAAACAGCGCTACCTGCCTAAATTGATTTCAGGTGAATATGTCGGTGCCTTGGCGATGTCTGAACCGAATGCCGGCTCGGATGTGGTCAGCATGAAACTGAAAGCTGAAGACAAAGGCGATCATTATCTCCTGAATGGTTCAAAAATGTGGATCACCAATGGTGGCGATGCCGATGTCCTGGTGGTCTATGCCAAAACCGATTTGCAAGCCGGTGCCAAAGGCATGACTGCGTTTCTGGTTGAGAAAAATATGCCAGGTTTTAGCCACGGCACCCATTTGGACAAACTCGGCATGCGTGGTTCAAACACTTATCCGCTGTTTTTTGACAATGTTGAAGTTCCGAAAGAAAACGTCATGGGCGGCGTCGGTAATGGCACCAAGGTCTTGATGAGTGGTCTGGACTATGAACGTGCTGTATTGAGCGCTGGCCCACTGGGGATTATGGATGCCTGTATGGATACAGTGATTCCATATATTCATGACCGTAAACAGTTTGGTCAGGCGCTAGGTGAATTCCAGTTGATGCAGGGCAAAATTGCCGACATGTATTCGACTTGGCTGGCATGTAAGGCACTGGTTTATGCGGTCGGTGCTGAATGTGACAAAGCGGAACATAGCCGTAGTCTGCGTAAAGATGCTGCCAGTGCCATTTTATATGCTGCTGAAAAAGCCACCTGGATGGCAGGCGAAACCATTCAGACTTTAGGTGGTAACGGTTATATCAACGAGTTTGCTACAGGCCGTTTATGGCGCGATGCCAAACTATATGAAATTGGCGCCGGTACTTCAGAAATCCGCCGCATGCTGATTGGCCGTGAACTTTTCAACGAAACAGCCTAAATCTTAACACTTAGAATAAAACAAGGATGTTCGTCATGAATCAGTTATCGAGCAAAATCAATATACGTAGTGAAGAGTTTAAAACCAACCAGACTGCCATGCTGCAACTGGTGGATGACCTGAAACAGAAAGTTGAAAAGATTGCCCTCGGTGGCGGCGAAACTGCCCGCCAAAAACATTTAGATCGCGGCAAGCTGTTACCACGTGAACGGATTAATCACCTGATTGATCCAGGAACCGCTTTTCTGGAAATTGGTCAGCTGGCTGCCTATCAGGTGTATCAGGATGATGTTCCTGCCGCAGGTGTAGTCGCTGGTGTTGGTCAGGTCAACGGTGTGACCTGCATGATCATCGCCAATGATGCTACGGTGAAAGGCGGTACTTATTATCCATTGACAGTGAAAAAGCATTTACGTGCCCAGGAAATTGCCGAACAGAACCATCTGACCTGTATCTATCTGGTGGATTCAGGCGGTGCATATTTGCCTTTACAGGATGAAGTATTTCCAGACCGCGATCACTTCGGCCGTATTTTCTACAATCAGGCACGTATGTCGAGCCAAGGTATCGCTCAGATTGCAGTGGTGATGGGTAGCTGTACTGCCGGTGGTGCTTATGTTCCTGCCATGTCAGATGAAACCATTATTGTCCGCAATCAGGGCACGATCTTCCTCGGCGGCCCTCCTCTGGTTAAGGCAGCTACTGGTGAAGTGGTGTCTAGTGAGGATCTCGGTGGTGGTGATGTGCATACCCGTTTGTCTGGCGTGGCTGATCATCTGGCTGAAAACGATGAACATGCGATTGCGATTGCCCGCAACATCGTGGCCAACCTGAACAAAAAGCCAAACAAGACCGCAGATGAAATCGAAGCGCCGCTATTTGACAGTTCGGAACTGTACGGCATTGTGCCGAGTGACGCGCGTAAGCCTTTTGATATCCGTGAAGTGATAGCCCGTATTGTCGATGGCTCACGTTTTGACGAGTTCAAGGCACGTTTCGGCACTACCCTGGTGACCGGTTTTGCCAAGCTCTATGGCATGCCGGTCGGGATTATTGCCAATAATGGCATTCTATTTTCCGAGTCTGCCCAAAAAGGCGCACATTTTATTGAACTGTGTACCCAGCGCAATATTCCGCTGATTTTCCTGCAAAATATTACCGGCTTTATGGTCGGCCGCCAGTATGAAAATGAAGGCATTGCCAAAAATGGTGCTAAGCTGGTGATGGCCGTCGCCAATGCCAATGTACCGAAACTGACTCTAGTGATTGGCGGTTCTTTTGGTGCAGGCAACTATGGTATGTGTGGACGCGCTTACTCGCCACGCTTTATGTGGACCTGGCCAAACTCGCGTATTTCAGTGATGGGCGGTGAACAGGCCTCCAGCGTCTTGTCGACCTTAAAACGTGACCAGATTGAGCAAAAAGGCGGAACTTGGTCAGCTGAAGAAGAAGACCAGTTTAAACAGCCGATTCGTGACCAGTACGAACGCCAAGGCCATCCTTATTATGCGTCTTCGCGTTTATGGGATGATGGTGTGATTGATCCAGCGCAATCGCGTGAAGTACTAGCCTTGAGTCTGGCTGCAGCCCTGAATGCGCCCATCCAGCCAACCAAATTCGGCGTGTTCCGCATGTAAGAGGTGACAAAATGACATATCAATTTTTACAGCTCGAACAGCAGAATCAGGTGGCAACGGTTTGGATTAACCGTGCTGAACTGCACAATGCCTTTAATACTCAAGTCATTGAAGAACTGCATGCTTGCTTCCAGTCTTTAAATAACCGTGATGATGTACGCGTGGTGATTCTGGCGGGTCGTGGCAAAAGCTTCTCGGCCGGTGCTGACCTAAACTGGATGAAACAGGCCGGTCAGGCATCACAGGCAGACAATGAGGCGGATGCGCTCAAACTGGCGAAAATGCTGCAAAGTCTGGCAACCTTGAAACAGCCGACCATTGCCCGGGTACATGGTATTGCGTTTGGTGGCGGCATGGGTCTGGCTTCGGCCTGTGATATTTGCGTGGCCAGTACCGATGCCAAGTTTGCGACGTCGGAAGTACGTTTAGGTCTGGCACCTTCGACCATCAGCCCGTATGTAATTCGTGCAATTGGTACACGTCAAGCTTCACGTTATTTCCTGACTGCCGAGCGGATTACTGCTGAACAGGCCAAAAGCATTGGTCTTGCGCATGAAGTCACTCTACCAGAACAGCTCGACAGCAAAATTGATGAAATTGTGGAAGCACTTTTACTGGGTGGTCCTGCCGCACAGAGCGCATCGAAACAGTTGATTCAACTGGTTGACCAACAGGTATTGACCGAAGATTTACTGCTTAAAACAGCACAGCATATTGCCCATATTCGCCAGGGAGATGAGGCGAAAAATGGACTGAATGCATTTTTGAACAAACAAAGCCCGGCTTGGATCAAGACCACGGCATAACAACGAGAAGGATCCTACAATGTTTGAGAAGATTTTAATTGCCAACCGTGGTGAAATTGCCTGCCGTGTGATTCGTACAGCGAAGAAATTAGGAATTGCCACCGTTGCCGTCTATTCCGATGCTGATGCGCAGGCACAACATGTGAAACTGGCCGATGAAGCGATCTATATTGGTGAATCGCCAGCAGCACAAAGTTATTTGCAAATTGATCGCATTATTCAGGCAGCCAAAAACACTGGTGCCCAGGCGATTCACCCCGGTTATGGTTTCCTGTCCGAAAATGACCAGTTTGCCTTGGCCTGTCAGGACAACAATATTGTCTTTATTGGCCCGCCAGTCGATGCCATTCTGGCAATGGGTCTAAAGGCCACCTCTAAAGCGCTGATGGAAAAAGCCGGTGTGCCTCTAACCCCCGGCTATCATGGGACCAATCAGGATGCCGACTTCCTGAAACAGCAGGCAGACAATATTGGCTATCCGGTACTGATCAAGGCCAGTGCCGGCGGTGGCGGTAAAGGCATGCGTCTGGTGGAACGCAGCGAAGATTTTCTTAGTTCGCTTGCTTCATGTAAGAGTGAAGCACGTTCAAGTTTTGGCAATGACGATGTGCTGATTGAACGCTATGTGATTCAGCCACGTCATATTGAAGTGCAGGTATTTGGTGATACCCACAGCAATTATGTACATCTGTTCGAACGTGATTGCTCGGTACAGCGCCGTCACCAGAAAGTGCTGGAAGAAGCGCCTGCACCAAAAATGCCGGAAGACAAACTGGAGGCAATGCGTCAGGCGGCAATCGATGCTGCGCGTGCAGTGAACTATGTCGGTGCCGGTACAGTCGAGTTTATCGTGGAGCAAGACGGCACAGCTTACTTCATGGAAATGAATACCCGTCTTCAGGTTGAACATCCTGTCACTGAAATGATTACCGGACAGGATCTGGTGGAATGGCAACTGCGCGTGGCCTTTGGTGAACCTTTACCGAAGCAGCAGCATGAATTGCAGATTCATGGACATGCACTCGAAGCCCGTGTTTATGCCGAAGAACCGGAAAAAGGCTTTATTCCTGCGATTGGTCAGATCAGCTACCTGCATTATCCGGAGCAAAATGACCATGTCCGCGTTGATAGTGGCATTGTCGAAGGCGATGAAATCAGCACCTATTATGATCCGATGATTGCCAAACTGATTGTCTGGGGCAAAAACCGTGAAGCAGCCCTAACCCAGATGCACCATGCACTGGGTCAGTTCCATGTGGATGGTCTGGGTAACAATATTGCTTTTCTAGATCGCCTGGTGCTGTGTGACTCGTTTAAAAATGCACATTTAGATACTGGCCTGATTCAGCGTGAAGAGGAATTCCTGCTCAAACCTTCTGCGGATATCAGTGCCGAACTGGTGGTCAGTGCCGCACTGATTGAACTCCTGGCACGTCAAGCACAGAATCCCGTTCCAAGCAATCCGGTGTGGCAGCAGCAAGCATTCTGGCGTCTGAATCAGCAAAATAGCCATACAGTGCAATTACAACGCAATGGCATTAACCTGAAAATTCAGTTCAAGGCCCAAGATCAAGGTTTTGTCACCAGCTATAACGGTCAGCAAATTCAAATTCAGGGTCAGCTTATTGATGCACATACTTTAGCGCTGCAACTGGCAGGCAAACAGCAAAAACTGGCTTTTAGCCAGACTGAGCAAGGCATTACCCTGTTCCAGAATGGTCAAAGCTATAAGTTTAATTACCTGAAGTCTGATTTTAATAATCAGGATGAACAAGGCACGGAAAATAATCTGATCGCGCCAATGCCAGGTGTCATTACCCAGGTGCTCGTGGCAGCCAATGACAAAGTCAAAAAAGATGATGTGCTGATGACGCTGGAAGCCATGAAGATCGAATACTCGATTCGCGCACCGCATGACGGCATCATCGCAAGCTCATATTTCCAGAAGGGTGATCAGGTTAAAGCCGGTGATGAACTGGTCGAGTTCCAGCCGCTGGCGGAGGAAGTGGCATGACGAATTTTGTCAAAATCGTAGAAGTCGGGCCACGCGATGGCCTGCAAAATGAAAAAACACCTTTGACATTGGATGACCGGAAAAACCTGATTTTGGACCTGATGAAAACCGGTCTACAGTCCATCGAAGTCGGCTCCTGCGTTTCAGCCAAATGGGTACCGCAAATGGCAGACAGTGATGTGCTCTTTGCCAGCCTACCTCAAGATCCAAATATTCAGTTCAGTCTGCTGACCCCAAATCTGAAAGGTTTTGAATCGGCACTGGCTGTGGGTTGCAAGGAAGTGGCAGTATTTACCGCTGCTTCTGAAAGCTTTACCCGCAAAAACATCAACTGCTCGATTGATGAAAGTTTTGAGAAGTTTGCCGATGTGATGTCAGCCGCCAAAGCCAATGACATCAAGGTACGCGGTTATGTCTCCTGTATGGTGGACTGTCCTTATGAAGGTGCGATTGATCCCAAGCAGGTGGTGAAAGTCACGCAGCGTTTGCTGGAGATGGGCTGCTATGAAGTGTCGTTGGGTGAAACCATTGGCACGGCCACCCCAGACCGGGTTAAATACGTCTGGGAAGCTTGTTTGGCTGAACTTGATGCCAAAGTGCTGGCCGGTCATTTCCATAATACCTACGGCATGGCGATTGCCAATATTTATCAGTCACTGTTGCAAGGCATTCGGGTCTTTGACTCCTCCATTGCTGGACTGGGTGGCTGTCCTTATGCCCAAGGTGCATCTGGCAATGTCTCGACCGAAGACCTGTATTACCTGCTCTCGAATATGGGCTTTGAAACCGGTATTCAGCTGGATGCACTGATGCAGGCCAGTCGTAATATCAGTGAAGTCTTGCAGCGCAATAATCCATCCAATTATGCCAATGCCTACTGGCAAAAAGCCTGTGCTTAACAATAATCATGCTTGAGCAAAATAAACTTAAGCAACCCATAAGGATATAAACAGCAGATTTAAGTCTGCTGTAATAACAATAGAGGTGACAAGATGTCAAACAAGGTTTATGACAGCGCTCAATCCGCCTTAAAGGATGTGGTGCAAGATGGTCATACTCTGGCTGTCGGTGGTTTCGGCCTATGTGGTATTCCAGAAGCTTTGATCACGGCCCTAAAAGAAACTGGTGCCAAAAATTTGATCTGTATTTCCAATAATGCCGGTGTAGACGGCTTCGGTCTGGGGCTTTTACTGGAAACAAAACAGATTAAAAAAATGATCTCCTCTTATGTGGGTGAGAATAAAGAGTTTGAACGTCAATATTTAAATGGCGAACTGGAAGTTGAGCTGACCCCACAGGGTACACTGGCAGAAAAATTACGTGCTGGCGGTGCCGGTATTCCGGCTTTTTATACGGCGACGGGTGTCGGAACCGTGATCGCTGAAGGTAAGGATGTCCGTGAATTTAATGGCAAGTCTTACATTCTGGAAGAATCTTTAACAGCTGATGTTGCTCTGGTTAAAGCCTATAAGGCCGATAAAGCCGGCAACCTGATTTTCCGTAAAACCGCCCAGAACTTTAATCCGGTCTGTGCCATGGCCGGCAAAATTACCATTGCTGAAGTCGAAGAGATTGTCGAAATTGGCGTGCTGGATCCGGACGAAATCCATCTTCCGGGAATTTATGTGAACCGGATAGTCCTGAATGCTCAACCGGAAAAACGTATTGAACAGATGACTTTAAAGGCGGAGGCTTGATCATGGCTTGGACACGTAATGAAATGGCGCAGCGCGCGGCACAAGAGCTTGAAGATGGTTTCTACGTCAATCTAGGGATTGGCCTGCCGACGCTAGTCGCGAACTATATTCCGGAAAATATCAATGTCTGGCTGCAGTCGGAAAATGGCCTGCTGGGGATTGGCGAATTTCCAACCGAGGAGACAGTGGATGCCGACCTGATCAATGCCGGTAAACAGACGGTTACCGCGCGTAAAGGTGCTTCATTTTTCTCAAGTGCCGACTCCTTTGCCATGATCCGTGGCGGTCATGTCAATATTGCCATTCTGGGTGCTATGGAAGTGTCCGAAACTGGTGATCTGGCCAACTGGATGATTCCAGGCAAAAAGGTCAAAGGCATGGGCGGTGCCATGGATCTGGTCGCGGGTGTACAAAAGGTCGTGGTCTTGATGGAACACTGCGCCAAAGATGGTACACCGAAAATTGTACCGCAATGTAGCCTGCCCCTTACCGGCCAAGCTGTGGTGAACCGGATTATTACCGATCTCGGTGTACTGGATGTTACTCCTGATGGAATTCGACTGGTTGAACTGGCACCAGAGGTAAGTTTTGAAGAGATTCAAAAAGTCACGGGGGTAGCGCTACTACGTAACGCTGCCTGATCCAGCCAGCCCTTAAGAATGAAGCATCTTAAGGGCTTTTTTATATATAGCTGTTTCATTTCAAAATAATAATCGCAGAATAAATGGATTTTAACCATGCAAACTCAACAAAATATTTTGCAGCGCTTCGCCTTGCGCGTCAGCGACTGGTCTGAAAAATGGTTTCCGGATTCTTATATTTTTGCCCTGCTTGGCGTCATCATTGTGGCGATTGCCGCCATCGGAATTGGTGCACCCGCACAGGATGTCGCGATTTCCTTTGGAGACGGCTTCTGGAGCCTGATCCCCTTTACCTTGCAGATGTGCATGCTGATCGTGGTCGGTTATGTGGTTTCCGTATCTAAGCCTGTCCAGCTTCTGATCCAGAAAATGGCGCGCCTGCCACATTCCGGTCGTGGTGCGATTGTCCTGGTCGCCACGGTCAGCCTGTTAATTTCTCTGATTAATTGGGCCATGAGTACTGTACTGACTGCACTTCTAGTAATTGCACTGGCACAGCGTAAAGAGCTGAACATGGATTACCGCGCTGCTGCGGCTGCTGCGATTATCGGAATGGGTGCGACCTGGGCGCTGGGCATCAGTTCTTCTGCTGCACAGTTACAGGCCAATAAAAGCAGTTTACCCGAACCGATCTATAATCTGACGGGCGTGATTCCATTTACTGAGACTATTTTCTTGCCACAGTCTATGATCATGACGGCGGTACTGATTGTAGCTTCAATTGCAATTGCTTACTGGTCAGCTCCTAAAGGCTCTGACATTAAAACCATTGAACACTTCCCGATTCAGATTGAAGAAGAAAAAACGGAAGTATCTGCCGAAAAAAGACCGGGGGATTGGCTGGAAAATTCACCCATTTTAAGCATTCTGATTGTGATTCTGGGCGCAGTCTGGATGTTTAACGAATTTTCCAAAAGCAATCCGATTCTGGCCATTTCCAGCTTAAATACCTATAACTTTATCTTTCTGATTTTGGGCGTGGCCTTGCACGGTACACCACGAAATTTTCTGAATGCAGTTTCAAAGGCCGTTCCGGCTATTTCAGGGGTACTGATCCAGTTTCCACTGTATGGCAGTATTGCCTTTATGATGACCAATGCGCTAAACCCGGCCGATCTGTCCTTGTCACATTACATTGCCGAGTTCTTTGTTTCCATTGCCTCACAGGAAACCTTTGCCATTGTGATGGGCTTATACTCGGCGATTCTGGGTTTCTTTATTCCATCCGGTGGAGGCAAATGGATTATCGAAGCACCCTATGTGATGCAGGCTGCGCATGACCTGAAAGTGCATCTGGGCTGGTCGGTGCAGATTTATAATGCGGCAGAAGCCTTGCCGAATCTGATTAATCCATTCTTTATGCTTCCGATGTTGGGTATCCTGAAATTAAAAGCCAAAGATGTGATTGGATTTACGGTGACCCAGTTGATTTTCCATCTGCCTTTGGTACTGTTCCTGCTATGGTTCCTTGGTCGGACATTGACTTATAGCCCGCCGGTATTTTCTTAATTTAAGATAATAAAAAAGGACGAAAATTCGTCCTTTTTTATTTAGGCCGCTCTCTTAATTTCCTGTCTTCTCAACTACACCTTCATCATCTACTTCACGTACAATTCCCGTTTCGGTATTCACGACCTCAAAGGTCACGCGACGATTCTGAAACTGTCCGGCAGGTGTGGCATTGGGTTCAACCGGCTGATCCTCTCCCATGCCAACTGCCTGTAACTGTGCAGGATTGACCCCTTTTCCAACGAGATAACTGGTAATCGCTTGAGCTCGTTGCACAGACAGCACCTTATTTTCTGCTTCACTACCCTGAGCATCGGCATGTCCTGTAACCTTCAGAATGACATGCGGTGCTCGTTGCAATAATGCAGCAGCCTGATCCAGCACCAATTTATTGACCTCGGGAACTTCAGTCGATGCCGTATCAAAATTAATGATCTGTAAATTCAGTGCAGTCGCCACATCCAGCGCTTTAACATTATCGGTCTTGATACTGGCCAAGGCTTGTTCTGCCTCACTATTGGCGGTATTAATCACGTCACTTCTATTGAGCGGCTGCTGGGTCACCACTGTGACATTTTTGGCCAGACTACGAATTTGTGCTGCCAGACGCTCGGCCTCTGCATTGGTTGCTGCACGCACTGAAACCTGATTGCCAATCCAGTCAAGTGACACATTTGGCATTCCCTGCATTGTTCTCAACACAGTCGGAATAGTATCCTGATCAATAAATTCTGAATGATAAACCTCACTGCTCAGCGCCCCACAACCAATATTATAATTAAAGATCTGTTTGATCTCGTTTTGCAAAATTTCCATATACTGCGGATTATTCAGCTGTAATTGACAACTGACAATTTCGCCATTACTGCCTGTACTTAATCGCAAGGATGCAGGCTGAGCTGCAGCAACTTCACTGGTCGCTTGGGTATTTGAATCTTCAACATCATCCTGCATGCAGCTACGAACCAAAAACAGGATCAAACCCGCCAGAATCAGAAAAATAATAAACGGCCATAAAAAGCCGGTTTTTCTCTCTTCCTGAACAATGATGGTCTGCTCCGCCAATACAGGTTCCTGATTTAAATTCTGCCCTGCCAAGGGTGAAACTCCAAGCGCTGCCAGAATAGGGCCAGCCCAAACGGGTAATGCGCGCTGAATCGAATCGGCGTGGGTTTCCAGCAAATGGCTAATCGCTTCCGGACTTGAAGCACCCGCTTCGGTCTGTAAAAAATTCATGGTCGGTACAATTGACCGGTTCAAGGTATGCTCTATTTCATCTTGTGGCGCGCTCTGATCCACTTGATCCAGAAACTGCTGCTTGAGTGCCGGATTTGCATTGAATAATTCATGAATTTTTGGATTAAGTTGCTGACCAAGATTCTCAATCCAGGCGGGACGTGCACGCAATATACTTAAAAATATGGGATAGAATTGAGCCAAAGCTTGATCTTTGGCAAATAAATGCTCGGTTTCACCTTGAAGCACAATCGCCGTAACATCACTTTTTAAGCGTTCTATAAAGTCTATATTCATAATCGTCACCATTCTTTTGATTTTTCTAATGTTTAATATTTAATCAGTGTAACGATCCCCATTTTTTGAAAATGTAAATAATTGTATGAATATCATAAAGTTTCACTGTTTTTGTTGAGTACTCATTTTACCAACACAAAATTTAAAAAATAAAAAAAGCCAGCCGAAGCTGACTTTTATAAAATTGGGATCATTTAAGCAGCAAAAGTTTGAACCACTTTACCCAGCACTTTTTGATTAATGAGCGGGGTATTTTTACCTTGTGACACGATGCTTTCTTTATTCAGGGTCCATTCCAGTTCCGGATCTAGCAGCACCCAGCCTGATTCATTTATCCATCGATCTGCCATTTGTGTAACACGAGCCGGAGCTAGGGTCACTTTTTCCACCCATTCCAGTGGAGTCAACAACCCCTCACGAATCAGTTGCAGACCAAAAGGCACATAGGTATCAAAAGCAGTGAAACCTGGCTGCGTTTCAGCAAACGGCGCCATTTTCGCAGAGCTGCTTAGCGGTTCATGATGAGTACAAATCGCATCAATCACACCTGATTTTACACCCTGACGCAGTAATTCTTTGTCCTGTTCAGAACGAAGCGGTGGACGCACATGTGCAAGAGAGTTAAATCCATCAATCAAATGATCAGTTAAATGTAACTGATGCATGGCCACATCACAGGTCACCGGTAAGCCTTTTTCCTTGGCAATACGGATCAATTCCACCGAAGCACCACAAGACAACAGACCAAAGTGTGCTCGTACTTTGGTTGATTCAATCATCAACAGATATTTGGCAATCGCCACGGTTTCAGCCAGTACCGGAATCATCGGCAAGCCCTGACGTGATGCAATAAACCCTTCATGCACACAGCCGTCTTTGGCAATTTGTGGTTCTTCCGCATAGAACACCACCGTCAGGTCTAAGCCTGCAGCATATTCAAGGGTACGCAGTACCACATCATCATTGGCAAACGGCGCACTGGCATTGGAAACCGCAGTACAACCGCCCTTTTTCAAGCCCGCCATATTTGCCGGTTGTTGACCATTTAAGCCTTGGGTTTGCGCACCAATCACTTGAAGATAGATCCCACCATCCAGCATGGCTTTTTCGACCAGACCGTGAATCAGCGCACCATTATCTTGTACGATTGGCTTTGAATCGGGTGGCGTAAATACGTGCAAAATGCCATTTTCACGTGCCGCTTTTCCTTCAGACTTAAGCGTACCGTGTTGCTGTTGACCCGGTTCACGTAAACGCGCACACAAATCGACCATGGTTGGCATTAACCATTTGCCTTGACCATCAATCGTTTCAGAGACGTCTGCTGTTTCTGCAACGAATTTTCCATTTTCCAGATACACGGTCTGGATAGAATTAGTGTTTTGGATTGGATCAAGAACACGGACATTTTCAATTTTTACAATAGTCATGACTTATTCCTTAACCCGCAATCGCTTCAATCAAACCTTGTTCTTGTAACTGACCTTGCATCGATAAAGCCAACACCGCCATACGCACGGCAATACCATTGGTCACCTGCTTCAAAATCACAGATTGCGGACCATCCGCAATACTTGAGTCGATTTCAACGCCGCGGTTCATTGGTCCCGGATGCATCACGATACAATCCGGTTTGGCCATGGCAAGACGTTCTTTATTCAAGCCATACATTTTGTAGAACTCTGCTTGCGAGGCCAGTGCCGGAGAATCAATACGCTCGTTTTGAATACGTAAGGTAATGATCACGTCGCAGTCTTTGATGCCGTCTTCCATATTGTTAAATAGACGAACACCATCGCCATATTCTTCAAAACCCAATGGCAGCAAGGTATTCGGTGCAATCACCCGGATATCCTGGCAACCTAAAGTTTGCAAGGCAGCCACATCTGAACGCGCGACACGTGAATGCTTGATATCGCCAATAATGGCAATCGACATTTCTTCGAATTTTTTATTGGTTTCGCGGCGAATGGTCAGCATGTCCAGCATCGCTTGAGTCGGATGCGCATGACGGCCATCACCGGCATTAATAATTGCCACTGTTGGACAGACATCCTTGGCAATAAAATGCGCTGCCCCTGAAGATGAATGACGCACCACGAAAATATCGGCCGCCATGGCTTCCAGATTCCATAACGTGTCACGCAGGGTTTCACCTTTGGAAGTACTCGAACGGGCAATATCAATATTGAGAACGTTGGCAGAAAGGCGCTTGGCAGCGGCTTCAAAGGTGGTGCGGGTACGGGTAGAATTTTCGAAGAACAGGTTCATCACCGTTTTACCTTCGAGCAAATTATTGGTGATCAGCTGATTTTGGTCATTAAAAAAGGACTGCGCAGTGTCCAATATTTTTGTCAGGGTTTCTTTAGAAAGACCTTCGATGGTCAAGAAGTGTTTTAGATTACCTTCTTTATTGAGTTGAATCTGGCTCGGTGTATGCAATGCCGCCAAGTGCATGAGAGATTCCTTATGCGTTAAGTCAACATATTATACAGAGATTGGCGAATTTTTATAGTTGGCCACGCTGCTACTTGTACAAAAAGCATCTGAACAATAAAAATAAAAAATCAGATTCCTTTGTATTTTTTCAATAAGATAATTTAACCCGATTTGCATCTTGCTGATTTTAAGTACAAAACCAACGGGCGCTTCAGTCTGGAGCATTCACACCCATCTCAGGTTTAACGCAGTGCACCAATATAACGATGTGACACCTGTGCACGATAGATATCGTCTTCATCCGGTTCGACCGAGATCAGCCCTTCCTGCTGGCTTGGGTGTGCAGATTCTGTTGGTGAATCTTGTGCTGTTTCCGAAATCTCCAGTACCATTTTCAGGCGCTGGATCAGATGATTCAAATCTGGGTCTTGGGTCTGCTCTGCCAGTTGAATCACATGCCGGGCATAATCCAGGTTCTCTGCCAGATAAATTGCATCAATCACCCGACCTGAAACACGTCGTAAACGCGCATAGATTAAAGTGGCCACTGAAAAAGCGTCATGGTTGCGTAACTGATTCTCTAACATCTTAACCCTCATTATAAAATTGAAAAATCAGGCAGCCATCGCTCCCCATCGACTGACCGCCTGATTTGCCATGTATAGAGCAAAATGCATACCAGTTCCTCAATTTATAGTGTGAATATTATTTTTCTCTATCACATGCCACGGCCTTTCAGAGAATTTCAAAAGCTTTCAATATAAAAATACGGTAAACTTAGCGCAGTTTTTTATTTATCTTTTTTGGTCTCTCTATTATATGAATACCTCTCCACGTTTAAGCAATTATTGGGTCACCTGTGCCGATGGTCTGGAAACCTTATTAGAAGAAGAAATACAAGGCTTAGGTGTTCAGAATATTGAGCGTTTTCCAGGCCGTTTAACCTTTAAAGGTACACTGGAAAATGCTTATCGTATCTGCATGTGGTCACGTCTGGCTTCACGTGTCTTGATGCCGATCCACACGCATGAAATTGAATTTTCTCATGATGCCCGTGATGTGGCAGAAGAACTCTATGAAGGGGCTCTCAGCTTTGACTGGTCGCTGATTTTTGCACCACAAAGTACCTTTGCGATTCGTTTGCATGTCGAACGTGATATCAAGGTCAATACCCAGTTTGCGACTTTACGTGCCAAAGATGGTGTCGTAGATTCCTTTATGGAAGCCGTAGGCAAACGTCCAAGCATTGATACCAAACAGCCTGAAATTACGATGTATATTCTGGCAGGCAAGAAAGAACATACTTACTGCCTGGACCTGTCTGGCGACTCTTTGCATAAACGCGGTTATCGCCGCTTTATGACTGACGCCCCAATCAAGGAAAACCTGGCCGCTGCGATTCTGCAAAAAGGTGGTTTAAAAGCGTTAAATCCGGACATCATTGTCGATCCAATGTGTGGTTCAGGTACCTTTATTATTGAATCCCTAATGATTTTGACCGACCGTGCACCGGGTCTGGTCCGTCGTTTCGGTTTTAATGGCTGGAATGGCCATGACCATGAACTGTGGATGAGCATCAAGGCCGAAGCTGCTGAACGTCATCAAGCGGCAATGGAAAATCCATTACCACAATTCTATGCCTTCGATGCGGACTGGGAAGCGGTTAAAGCCACCAGACAAAATATTATCGCGGCGGGTTTTGAAGCTGCTCTCGACAATATCATGATCGAAGAACGGACTTTAAATGACTGGCCTGATTTCCATGCAGAAGGCAAGAAAGTATTCTTCGTGACCAACCCGCCATATGGCGAACGTCTCGGCGATAAAGCGCAAAACCGTTCTTTATACCTGGGTTTATCGGCTTTATTGCAAAAGAATTTCCCGAATCAAAAAGCGGCTGTGATTGCCTCCCAAGTGGAACAGGCCGATGTGCTGGCGTTCAATGATCCGCAAATCCTGCGTTTGATGAATGGTAAATTGCCGATCTATATCCGCTTCGGTACGGTTAAACCGGCCGCAGTGGTACGTCCATTCCTAGAAAGCTGGCAGCCTCAGCAGTTTGAACCGATTGAAGGTGCGATGGAGTTTGCCAACCGTCTGACCAAAAATATGCAAGCTCTAAAAAAATGGGCAGTCAAGGAACAGATCCATTGTTTACGTCTCTATGATGCAGATTTACCTGATTTTAACGTCGCAGTAGATCTGTATGGCGAGCGTTTGCATGTACAAGAATATGCGCCACCTAAAACTATTGATCCGGAAAAAGCCAAAAAACGTTTCAACCTGGCCTTACAGGCCATTCGTGCCGTGACCGGTTTGGGCCGTGATGCGATCTTTATCAAGACCCGTGCACGTCAGGAAGGTAAAAACCAGTACACCAAACAAAGTACAGCATCCAAGCGTTTTATCGTTCAGGAAGGTCAAGCCAAGATTCTGGTCAACCTGACCGATTATCTGGATACCGGTCTGTTTCTGGATCACCGTCAAATGCGTTTACGTATTGCACGTGAAGCAAAAGGCAAACACTTCCTGAACCTGTACAGCTATACCTCAACGGCAAGTTTACATGCTGCTTTGGGTGGTGCTGCAAGTACAACCAGCGTCGATCTGTCGAATACTTATTTGAACTGGTCTAAAGAAAATTTTGTTCTGAACGGCTTAACCGTGGATCATGCGGATGAACAGCATCAGTTCTTTGCCTCTGACTGTTTCGAATGGCTAAAAGAAGGTCATGAGCAATATGAGCTGATCTTTATCGACCCACCAACCTTCTCAAACTCGAAGAAATTCTACGGGACCTTTGACGTACAGCGCGACCATTTGTCCCTGTTAAAACGTGCGATGAACCGCTTAACCACTGATGGTACCTTGTATTTCTCAAATAACTATCGTGGTTTTGAGATGGATGAAGAAATTCTGGCCTTCTTTGATGTTGAAGAAATTACCCAGGAAACCATTGGACCTGACTTCAAGCGGAATCAAAAGATTCACCGTGCCTGGAAAATCCGTCATCCGCAAGTGTAATTTGATGATGAATTAACTGTCTTTATCACGATTGATATCTTCTTTATTTTCCCTGAGCTGAGTTTTAAGCCATGCTTTAAAGCTCGCCGCAACAAGAATACAAAAGTGTTGCAATGCTCGAAGTTAAAAATAAGATTAAAAAAAACCCAGCCTAGGCTGGGTTTTTTGTTGCAAGGAGAAGCGGTTTAGTTAAGTTTCATTTTTTCAAAGATTAACTCACCTGCTTCAGCTTTCACCAGAATGGTATCGCCCGGCTGGAATTCTCCGCCCAGGATTTTCTGCGCCAGACCATTTTCAATCCGCTGCTGGATTGCACGTTTCAGTGGACGTGCTCCATACAATGGATCAAAGCCAGCATCGATTAACTGATCGAAGGCAGTATCGTCTACCGACAAGCGCATATCGCGTTCTGCCAGACGTTGACGTAAACGGTTCAACTGGATATCGGCAATACCGCGAATCTGGTCTTTTTCCAGCGCATGGAACACTACCAGTTCATCAATACGGTTGATAAATTCCGGACGGAAATGTTCCGATACCGCATTCATCACCACCGTACGGACTTCTTCTTTAGTGGCATTACCGCCCAATTCACGTACATCCTGCGAACCCAGGTTCGAAGTCATGACGATCACAGAGTTTTTAAAGTCCACTACCCGGCCTTGCGAGTCAGTTAAACGGCCATCATCCAGTACCTGTAGCAAGATGTTAAATACGTCCGGATGCGCTTTTTCGACTTCATCAAACAAGATCACACTATACGGTTTACGACGTACGGCTTCAGTAAGCACCCCACCTTCTTCATAACCGACATAGCCCGGAGGCGCACCAACCAAACGGCTGACCGAATGTTTTTCCATAAATTCTGACATATCGATACGCACCATGGCATCGTCGCTGTCAAACAGGAAGTTCGCTAAGGCTTTGGTCAATTCTGTTTTACCCACACCCGTTGGCCCCAGGAACAGGAATGATCCACTTGGACGGTTCGGATCTGACAGACCGGCACGTGAACGGCGCACCGCATTAGACACCGCAACTACGGCTTCATCTTGCCCTACCACACGGTTATGCAGAAATTCTTCCATATGTAGAAGTTTGTCACGCTCGCCTTGCAGCATTTTCGCCACAGGAATTCCTGTGGCTGCACTGACCACTTCTGCGATTTCATTGTCGGTGACTTTGTTACGCAGCAATTTTGGCGTTGCACTTTCATCGGCTTTTTCAGCCAGCTCAAGCTGCTTTTGCAACTCTGGAATCACGCCATATTGCAAACGTGCTGCCTCGCCCAGATCACCTTCACGTTGCGCTTTTTCAAGTGCTGTACGCGCCTGATCCAGTTTGATCTGTACGTCTTTATTGCCTTCGACCAGCGCTTTATCTGCGCGCCAGACTTCTTCTAGGTCATGATACTCTTTTTCAACTGTGGCGATCTGATCGGACAAGTATTGAATCTCAGCTTTGGCACCTGAGTCTTCATCTTTTTTCACCGCTTCCAGCTGCATTTTTAACTGAATCAGACGGCGTTCCAGTTTATCCAGTGCTTCTGGTTTAGAATCGAGTTCCATTTTGATGCGCGATGCTGCTTCATCAATCAGGTCAATAGCTTTATCCGGCAACTGACGGTCGGTAATATAACGATGTGACATTTTCGCCGCCGCAATAATCGCGGAATCCAGAATCTGTACCCCGTGATGGGTTGCATAGCGATCTTTCAGACCACGCAGAATCGCAATGGTATCTTCCACGCTTGGCTCATCGACCAGTACTTTCTGGAAACGACGTTCCAGCGCTGCATCTTTTTCAATATACTGACGATATTCATCCAGTGTGGTCGCACCGACGCAGCGCAGCTCGCCACGGGCCAGCGCAGGTTTCAGCATGTTACCGGCATCCATCGCGCCATCACCTTTACCGGCACCCACCAAGGTATGCAACTCGTCGATAAACAGGATGATTTCGCCTTCATGTTTGGCAATATCTTTTAGAACGGCTTTTAAGCGTTCTTCAAACTCACCACGGTATTTGGCACCGGCCAGCAAAGAACCCAGATCAAGTGATAAAACACGTTTACCTTTGAGTCCTTCAGGCACTTCACCATTGATAATCCGCTGCGCCAGACCTTCGACGATTGCAGTTTTACCGACCCCTGGCTCACCGATGAGTACCGGGTTATTTTTGGTACGGCGTGATAAGACCTGAATGGTACGGCGGATTTCATCATCACGGCCAATCACAGGATCAAGCTTGCCTGCCAACGCACGTTCAGTTAAATCAATGGTGTACTTATTCAGTGAATCACGCTGATCTTCATGATTATTGCTCATGACTTTTTCATCGCCTCGAAATTGATTAATCACTTGGCCTAAAGTCTCTGCCTTTACGCCAATACTATTTAATAAGGTTTTGGTATTTCCGGTTTCTGCCAGCGCCAACAGCACCCAATCCGTAGATAAAAACTCATCTCCGGCTTTTTGCGCAAAGCTGTCTGCCAGATGCAATACTTTTGCCGCTTCAGGACTGAGGTTGATATCTGCTGATGGATTGGTCAGGGTTGCCGCATTGCTCAATGCTGTTTGCAGCTTGGTTTGTAGCTCACGCAGATTAGCACCGGCCTGTTGCAGCAGGCTGACATTGGATGCTTCATCCATCAAGGTGGCCAAGATATGGATCCCATCAATGGAGGTATGATCCTTACTCATGGCCAGCGATTGTGCATCGGAAAGGGTTTGCTGCAGGCGATTGGTAAATTTTTCAAAACGCATTCTTGTTATTCCTCACAACAAATTTTCTACTTGATGGATATATGGGTGCACTTGATAAAATTTCAAATCATTTTTATATATTTTTCAAAAACTTAATATAAACATTTAGACAGTCTTTAATAATAATATTGGTGTAATCAAATCATATTTCAAGTGAGGTTAGAAGAATTTTTAAGGTGAAGATAAACAATTCATATTTTATTTAATTTACTCTGCTATTTTTCAGCTTAGTAGAGAATAGAGAGATATTTTTAGTACGGTTGCAACCTTCCTAGTAATCGCAATACTTCACTCAAACCATGTTCTGTTTGCATCAAGGATCTTGGCGTTTGATGATTCAAAAGCTTGTTAGGTGAATTGATAAAATGGCGCATCCAGCTCAAGTCTCCACCATGCAAGCTAAATAACTTTTGATAGATATTTACTAAAGCTATAGCTTTTTCGCCTGCTGTAGTATCTGGTTCTAATTCTTTTTCATTTATAACCAGAGATAATTCCGCCTCAGATAAACCCAGAATCAATGCAAGTTCGAATTCTTTCAGTTGCAACTGCTCAGCTAAGTTGAATACTGCTATAGCTAATACTTGGGATTTAGAAATACCTGTTTCACTATTCATTTTTATCAAATCATCTTGATGCGTCTTATTTCGATTATGCTGCTTTTATTGTTTTCCGGCCATGTTGTTTATCATCAAATTTAATTTCTCATAAAATTAAAACACCCTCGCTTGGAGGGTGCTTTAAAATAACAACACCATGATTATGGTGCCGGATTCGGTTGCTGACGGTGAATTGCCTCAATACCTTTCAGTATTTCCTCAGACAGATCAATTTCAAATGCCTGAATATTTTCTTTCAGCTGATCCAGATTGGTGGCACCAATAATCGTACTGGTCACAAAGAACTGCTGCTTGATAAAGGCCAAAGCCAATTGGGTAAGACTTAAGCCATGCTGTTCTGCCAGCTGGGCATATTGCTCGGTTGCCCATTCACTTTGCGGATTGCTATAACGGCTAAAGCGGGAGAACAGTGTTACACGCGCATTGGCAGGACGTGCACCATGCCGGAATTTACCGGTCAGATAACCAAATGCCAAAGGTGAATACGCCAACAAGCCCACACCTTCATAATGGGCAATTTCTGACATGCCGATTTCATAAGTACGGTTCAGCAGGTTATATGGGTTTTGTACACTGACAAATTTGGACAAACCTAATTTCTCTGCGAGGTGCAGAAATTTCATCGTGCCCCACGGGGTTTCATTGGAAAGACCAATATAACGGATACGGCCTTTTTTAATTTCATCCTGCAAGGCGGTCAGGGTTTCTTCGAGATCTGTCACGGTACGGTCTTCTGCCGCTTCAGCATTGCCATAACCCAGCTTGCCAAAGAAATTGGTTAGGCGTTGCGGCCAGTGCAGCTGATACAGGTCAATATAATCCGTTTGCAGGCGTGACAATGACTGGTCAATTGCTGCTGAAATTTCATCGGCAACGAAACGGGTTTTACCATCCCGGATATGGCTACCACCTTGCGAGGGTCCGGCAATTTTTGAGGCTAAAAAAAGTTTGTCACGGCCACCACGGGCAGCGATCCAGTTCCCGATAATACGCTCGGTAGCACCCTGCGTTTCAGGTTTTGGCGGTACCGGGTACATTTCCGCAGTATCCCAGAAATACACTCCCTGATCTAAAGCATAATCCAGTTGCTGAAAAGCCTGTTCTTGTGTGTTCTGCTCACCAAAGGTCATGGTGCCCAAACAAATTTCTGGCAAAAAAATGCCGGTATCCGCCAATGGTCTGAATTGCATAAAAACATCCTGTGAATTTTATTCAGTGAATTGAGATCAAGTGGGCTATAGCCTATCGGAATTATAAGGGAGACTTAAATCATCTTTTCTGAGAAGCTTGTTCTAAATTTTTATGTATTGAGTAGGGTCTGTTGACATTTACTGTTCATAATTAACCCTATAAAGGTAGCCATAAAAATATACAGGCTAAAGCAACAGAACTTTGATAATTTCTTTTGAGCTTGTCATATCGAGTAGCTATTCCTCTAAATTGCTTTAATCTACAAAACATATTTTCAACTAAATGCCTGATTTTATATAAATAACAGTCCATATGGTCATTGTTCGATTGGCTATTTGTTTTCTTTGGTATATTCGCTTTAGTCCCTGTTTTCCTGATCTGTTCACGCAGTGGTTCTGAATCATAGCCTTTATCTGCACATACCACTTTTGTCTCTTTTAAATCTAATGTTGATATTAAATCAGGTGCAACTTTAACATCATGTGTGGTTCCATCGGTAATCATGAAATCAATAGGATTGCCATGTGCATCAACAATCAAATGTATTTTTGAGGAGTTTCCTCCTACACTTTTAGAAATAGATTGATTCGCTATACCGGCAGAATGTTGATGAGCACGTACATGAGAGCCATCAATAAAAATCCACTCCATATCGGGGCATGAGGCTAGTAATTTGAATAATCTAAGTAACTTACCGCTGCTTGACCAACGATTAAAACGTTTGAAAATAGAGTTTGAATGACCAAAACAGCAAGGAATATCTCGCCACGGACAGCCTGTTCTAATTCTATAGAGAATAGCTTCAATAAAATTGCGTAAATTTGAGTTGTGGTGAATGGATAAATTACGCAGAATAACTTTCAACTTTTGCCAGTGTTGATCTGTCAGCATGGTACGAGGCATAGCGAATAGTAAAATTGGGTTTGGCGATTTGATTTTACTACTTCGCTATTTTTTTAAGCTAAAAGTGTCAACACACCCTAATGACGCATAAAAAAAGCAAATCCGAAGATTTGCTTTTTAATATCTGGATTATTCGTCTATGGCACCATCTGCCACTGCTTCAGATGCTTCTTCTAATGAAGCATCAAAGATCAGGATGGCTTTACCATCGGTTTCGATCATGCCCTGCTCTTCCAGGGTTTTTAGTACACGTCCGACCATTTCGCGGGAACAGCCAACAATGCGACCAATTTCCTGACGGGTAATACGAATCTGACGGCCATTCGGCAAAATCATCGCTTCTGGCTGTGAAGACAGGTCGATCAGACAACGTGCAATCCGGCCTGAAACATCAATAAATGCCAGATCAGTGACTTTACGTGTGGTATTTTTCAAGCGGCGTACTAATTGAGCAAATACTGCATAGCTCAGATCAGGATATTGCTTGCTAATTTCGTGAAAGTTTTCATAGGTAATTTCGGCAATTTCACACACATCACGGGTACGAACTTCCGCAGTACGTTGTGGATTAACCTCGAATAGACCCATTTCCCCAAAGAAGTCACCCGCATTTAAATATGCCACGACAATTTCACGATCATCATCTTCACGAAGAATGATAGATACAGACCCCTTCAGAATTAAATATAAAGATTTAGATTCTGATCCTGCATCAATGATCGTGGTACGTTTTGGATAACGATTAATATATGCACGTTTTAACAGTGCTTTCACGGATTCTGGTAATTGCCCCGGAGAAAGCGCATCAGTGCTTAATTGTGAAAAGTTTGAAGTCATGCTAACAGTTCCGATTATGGATAATTTATAGATCGCACAAGACCTAATGTGAACTTGTCACACAGTGGGATTGAAATTCCGTATCAACCCAATTTATGTTAGTGTACAGTTACTTGACAAATTTATAGCTTTTTTTAGGTAGTTGCAATGCAAACAAGCGTTCATTGGTTAGAGAATGTTGCTTTTGAAGCAAAAACTCAAAGTGGTCATAGCCTTATCATGGATGGTTCAGCTGAATACGGTGGTGAAAACCGTGGTCCCCGTCCTATGGAACTGCTTTTAACGGGTCTGGGCGGTTGTGCGTCTTTTGATATTGTTACCATTTTAAAGAAGGCTCGTCAGGATATTACCGATGTACGCTGCGAATTAAAGGCTGAACGTGCAGATACAATTCCGGCAGTATTCACGAAAATTCACTTGCATTTTGTAGTGACCGGCAAAGCGATTAAAGAGAAACAGGTCGCAAAAGCCGTAGAACTTTCTGCTGAAAAATATTGCTCTGCCAGCAAAATGCTGTCTGATGGCGGTGTTGAAATCACCCATGATTATGAAATAATCGAAGCAGAATAAAATCTAGATTCTGTAAAAAAAGCGGCTGGAAAAGCTGCTTTTTTTGTATCCGAAAATTGTCAATTAAAAATCTCCCCTATTGTCTTGCATCAGAACCGCTGAACTGAATACTGATTGCCATCTTCAAAGCTCAAGATATTTTCTGGAAATCTTAAGGCGCCGAGTCGATGTCTGAACGCGACACCCTGTTGACGATCGAGATAGCGTTTACCCACTGAATAATCCACACAAAATACGTTTTGTTGCTGTCCATACCATTGCAGTGCATCGATCGATTTGAGTAAACCGGTTTTTTCTTCAGTAGATTTAAAGTTCCGCCAATAATGTCCAGTAATGACTGGAATTTGGTCGGTATAGCTGTCCCACCATGGCACGCGGTCGATCATCCGCCACCTTCCACCGGCATAAATCGGTTCTAAGGCGATTTTTTCCGCACCAGAAGTAATGACCCGAATCGGATTGTGCATTTGCTCACGTAGCTCTTTTTCTGCGAGATGTTGCAATAAAGGTAAAGTTGCAGCCGGGTCTTTGAACTGGTGTTGGTAGCGTTGCTGCTCTATCTGGATGAATTCATTAATACCTAAGGCTTGCAGATCCAGCGCTGTATGTTGAACGAAATCAGCATAGGCTTCGCCAAGCGAAGTAAAACCAGAATTGCGTAATTGATCAATTGATCCTTGATGCCAACAGGCATGTACAACACGCAGCTGCTCCGACTCCAAGGCCAACGGTAAGCTATTTAAAAAATCCAGAATCCATTGTCGATCTTTGATTGAGGCTTGGATCGAATCAAAAGGTTTCAGATCATCCTGATGCGGTGAACCAAAAAACCAGCCATTGCCTTCCCGCAAAGTATCGGTCAATAGGTTCAATTCATGATTACCCATCACACATTGTGCATAGCCTTCATCTACCAGCTGTTTGACGCGTTTGATCACCGCAACACTGTCTTGCCCCCGGTCACATAGATCACCGACAAAAATTAGTTTGCGCTGTTCTGGATGATGACCATTCCGGTCATAACCTAATACCTGGATCAGTTGTTCCAGCGCGGCAATCTCACCATGAATATCCCCCACGATGTCCACGGGACCAGTGAAAGCCTGCTGTATAAATGAGTACTTCATTTATGCATCCTGAATTAAGTCTAAAACAGAATATATCCCTAATAAGTATCCTTTAAATTTATGAAGATCTGAATACAGAATGAATCATCATTTAAATAATTTAACCCGAATCACGGATAAGAAATTGACTTGAAAAATAAGAGGACTAGAGCCATCAGTTGAGTTACCAAACCAAACTCACAACTCTAGTCCTGATGTTCAATAGTACCGATTCTGCTTAATTGATGATTTCTTTCTTAAATTTGAAGCAACTTATTGGAAGTTCCTCAAACAAAGTCATCATTCTCTAAGAATCAGAAATGCTCAGCTCACAATTTCAGAAATCTGCTTTATCACCATTTGGTACAAATGTTCTCATTTCAATAATTTCAAAGCCTTTTTTACATGGCTAAAGCTGGATAAAAGCTTTTTATTTAAGCACTTGCCTTGCTGCCAACGCATGATTCACTTGATCAATAGGCATGAATTAGCACTACATGCCCTGTATGTAGCTTTGATGAAAGGCAAAGATAAACAATACTTATAGATTGATTCAACAACGCTACCTGTTTGTAAAAATCAACGTATTCAATGGCATAAATCATTAGCCCAAATCGCATCACGTGGCAAAAGTTCTATGGGTTGGTTTTATGGCTGTAAATTACATATCGTGATGAACCAATTTGGTGAAATTAGTTGTTCTGCTTTATCGAATGGACATGTTGCTGACATAAAAATGGTTGAGCAATTGGTTGATGGTTTTGCATCGCTTCAAACAGTTCATTTACGCTGACTTCCTGAATCCGGCTTTTTGCATTCTGGATCAATTGCTCTGCAGTTTTCATCATTTTTATTCTTCCTCGGCCATTAAAATTATATTTTGTATAAACGATGCTCAGGTAGATTGAAAGCGTTTGAGTTTAAATTTCCAACTGGCTATTTAGCCCATGAGCGCTGAATAGATTAAATACATCGCCACCCCAACCACGGTAGTGGCAAATATTTTCTGTACCTTGTTACTGTCAATCCGCTGCATCAGACTGCGTCCAATTAACATCCCGACAATACAGGCCAGGACAAAGGTCAGCGTAACCGAAACAGGATATTGAAAGCCATCCAGCACGTGTGCAGAAATACTGACCCCACCAATCAGGAAAATAATCATCAGGGAAGTCGCAACGATACTGCGCATATCAAGGTCGGTGAATTTACGCAGGGCTGGAACAATTACAAAACCACCCCCACCCCCAACAGACCGGTTAATAAACCTGCCACAACACCAATACCTGCTAGGAACGAAGCAGTTTTGACATTCCAGATCAGACGACCGGTCGATTGATTGACCTTGCACGGTGCATTGCCATGATCGGTCACTTTATTAAAAAAGATCCGGTAAGCCACGATCAGCATGACCAGACTGAAAGCCAGCGTCAGCCAGACCGGAGAAACGATATCGGCCAGATGCACGCCATAACGCGCTGTAGGAATACTAATGAGAGCAATCCAGAGGGCAGCGCGATAACGTACAATACGCTTGAACAAACCCTCGAACGTTCCGACCAAGGCCGACAGCGTGACCGCAAGCAATCCCACCGGCGCAGCCTGGGCCACCGTCCAACCCTGGGTCGTCATCAGTGCAGGTACAGCCAGAATACCGCCACCGGCACCGGTCAAACCCAATAGCACTCCGATAACTAGCCCTTCAAGTATTAATGCCCACATCGCCCTCTCCCTTATCCACAAAAATGATTCAATAAAGGTTGAACTTTTTGTTGAATCACGACACAAGCTTATTTGAAGTAGTTAAGAGGAAGCTTGAGGTAAGAAACACCGTTTTGTTCTGGCTCAGGAAACTGTCCTGCTTTCATATTGATCTGAATCGCCGGTAGAATCAGCTTAGGCATACTCAGTCCTGAATCCCGCTGATTTCGCATCTGAGCAAATTCAGCTTTACTGATTCCCTGATGAATATGGATATTCTGTTTTTTCTGCGTCTGTATATCAGATTCACACACATACGATTCACGTGTTTCAGGCAGATAGTCATGACATAAAAAGACCCGGGTATCTTCTGGCAACTGAAACAGGCTTTGCACCGAATCATAAAGCTGTTCTGCGCTGCCTCGCGGAAAATCACAACGTGCTGTACCATAATCTGGCATGAACAACGTATCACCCACAAAAACCGCATCGCCAATCACATAACTCAGGCAAGCAGGCGTATGTCCCGGTGTTGGAATGTTATAGGCTTTCAATGTTCCAATTTGGAACGACTCATGATCTTCAAATAAATAATCAAAGAGCTGCTGAGCATTCCATTGTTTAATATCCAGATGATAAATCGCGCCAAAAGTTTCCTGAACAATACCAATTTTCTGGCTCATGGCAATTTTGCCACCCAGTTCTTCTTTGAGATATTGCGCTGCAGTTAAATGATCAGCATGGACATGGGTTTCGAGAATCCACTCGACCGTTAAACCCTGCTCTTTAATATAGGCAATAATTTTATCGGCATGAATAGTGGATGTACTTGCTGATGCCGGATCATAATCCAGAACGCTATCAATAATGGCGCAGGCTTTGGTCGCCGGATCACGTACAACATAACTGAAGGTATTGGTATCTTCGTGAAAAAAATCTTTTACTATAGGTAAATTTGACATCGTTAAGCTCCTGACCATTTACGGTGAATCCATACACCCACCAGCATTGCTACAATAAAATAGAGCACTTGATAGTGGCCCAAACCGATCAAAGTCAAACTTGGCGCCGGACAGATGCCGGCAATGCCCCAACCTGCACCAAATAAAACCGCACCCGTGATCAGCTTCTTATCTATCTGATTATTTTTAGGTAAATCAATAGGTTTATTAAATACTGTTTTCGGTTGCGCCGTACGTAATGCTTTCTGGAAGGGAATAAAGGCCACAGTAATCGCGCCCATCATCACAAAGGCCAGACTGGCATCCCAATCGCCAAACAGATCCAGGAAATCGAGTACTTTTTCCGGATTGGACATGCCCGATACCATCAATCCCACAGAGAACAGCGCACCAAATAAAAAGGCAAACACATTTTTCATTTTAGAATGCTCCTGTGATATGACGGATAATATAAACAGCGACAAAACCTGCAAACATAAAAGTCATGGTCGCGATGATAGAACGCTTAGACAGCCGACTAATGCCACAAATTCCGTGACCACTGGTACAGCCCGAACCCAAACGTGTCCCAAAGCCTACCAGCAGACCTGCCACAATCATCATCAATGGGCTGGCATTCAATTCGATTTCAGGTTGTACAAACAGACCATAAATAAACGGTGTGATGATCAAGCCTGATAAGAACCAGATCGCAGGCGTTTTAAATACGGTTTTTGGGTTTAATACCTGCCCAACCAAACCACTGATTCCTGCAATACGGCCATTGACGTAAAGATAGCCGACCACTGAAAGTCCGAGCATTAAACCGCCAATAAATGCGATGAGGAAGTCATGCATGGTGAATCAATCTCTATACAATATACTTTTTTATATTATATAATAAAAAATATTAATCAAGCGGTTTTATGGTAAATTGTGTAAACTGCATGGGCTACATCAAAAGTTGTGAGGACATTTATGGATATGATTGCTGAAAATGCCAAAATTGATTTTTCTCAGGTCGATTTCGTCAGCCAATGCCTAAAAGTTTTAGCCAATCCTGACCGTCTGAAAATCTTATGTGTCCTGGTCGATGGGGAAATGAATGTTCAGGAAATTGAAGAATCCACTGACATTCATCAACCTACACTTTCACAACAGCTGACTGTACTGCGTAAGGCCGACATGGTCAGCACCCGACGTGAGGGTAAACAGATTTTCTATCGTCTGAGTGATCCCAAGGTCTTGAGCCTGATGCAAAAGCTGTACGAGCTGTATTGCGCCTAGCCCTGCTCTTAGTGCAGCCAAAAATAAATGATCAGAAGCAGCTCACTAAAAGCAGTAAACAGGTTTAGCCATCAGGATGCTGGGCATAATAACCATTGATAAACTCCGCCGGTCACAATGATGCCCATCCCCGCCGATATTGCAGGATTGAGGCCATATTGACCAACATACCGAATACGATCACCGCAATTCCCATCTACTATGCATAGGCTATTTTTTATACATAACGTTGATGATCGACTAATTGCAATAGTAGGTTGGATTTTTCAATCGCGGAACAAAATGCTATTAATTTCAGACCACTCCGGTTTCATGCCAGAGCGGTTCATTCCAAAGCAAACAGTACCCGTGGATGATCCAAAGTTGACATATCTCATCCAATCTTATTGTTCAAAAATTTCCTTGACATCCATCGCCAGGCCTTGAGCAGATTTAAATTCACCCTGATTGTTTTTCCAGACCATCGACGGTGTGGAGAAAAAGCCGTATTTCCCCATTAGGGCCTGGTTGGCATCAATTTTTGCAGCAATTTCGGCAGGAATCTTTTCCATTTTCTTGAGCTGCTTTTTGCCTTTATTCTTGTTTATATCATTAAAAACTGCCGCTGGATCTTTCGAATTCAATAGTGTTGCCACCTGGCCACGGCTTTCTTCACGGATCACACCGACCTGAATATGACGCAGCTGTACCTTCCCTGATTCTACCCAAGGTCGGGCCGCCTGCCAGAATTTATAACAATATGGACAATTTGGATCGGAAAAGACATAGACCACACGTGGTGCATCTGGCTTGCCATCCTGGATCCAGGTGGATTTTTCCAGGGTTTTCCAGACATCGTCCAATACCGCTTTTTTCATATGCTTTTCAATCTGCTCATTGGACAGGCTTTTCCCTTGTGCATCAAACAGTTCGCCCTTGATATAATATTTGTCATCGTTGGAGATAAATACCGTATTGGAGTATTGGTCTTCATGCCCCACCCAGCCGGTCATTCCTTGCGGTGCCGGAATCTGTTTTACAAATACAAAACCCTGTTGTTCAATATTCTGTTTAATATTTGCCTGCGTGTGCATGCTCATGATCAGGAACATACCTGCACCAAGCACCTGGTAAATTTTGTTCATACTAAGTTCTTCCGTTTTTTAAGGTTGATCTGAAATTCGGTTTAAATATTGCTGCAACATGGCCGGACTGAGTTCCCCCATATGCCGCTCGACCAGCTGGCCTTGAGCATTAAAAACAGCGTCGTTGGTAGGCCAAAACTATTCAGCTGCTGGGGTAGTTCACCATATGGGTCCAGCAGGACATGTTTAAATTGAAACTGATGTTTTTTTAAATAGGCATTTACAGTTTCAACTTCCTCACCCTGATTGAGCATGACAAAATTCACTTGAGGGTGCTGCTCGGCTGCTTTGGCTAACACCGGCATTTCGCGGTGACACGGCGGACACCAGCTCGCCCACAAATTAATTACCGTAGGCTGGCCAATGAACTGGCTGAGTGGAATCTTGTCTGTACCCAGACGCTCCTGTTCTAGTCCAGCAAAGGCTAGATCAGGAAACGCTGCTTCAGTTTTTAGACTGGATTTGAATACGAGCCCAAGCCCGATCCAAAGTACCAATATGATCAATAAGAGGGCTTTGAATCGGGTCTGAAACTGTCTGTTTCGAATGACATACCATAAAGTACCAATCAGCACCCCTCCCCATAAATGAAAACCTTTGTCCTGGATTTTCAGTATGTCGATGGGTGCTGCAAAATACAGCTCGGCATTGAGTAGAACGAAAACAAGACGCGCACCCAGCATTCCAACCAAAAAACTGCTCCAGAGCAAATCCTGACTTTGTCCAAGCTGCTGTTTAGACCATGAATACTTTCTGGCTAATCCAAACAAGACAGCAGATAACAGCATCAAGCCAGTGGCAACAATAATAAGTGTCCAGGGCAACATCAAAGGTCCCAGATGCAGTGCATCACTGGAAATCATCATGGTTGCTCCCCCTGCAGTTGCTGCAATGTGCCTAGTAAATGTGTCGCGCTAAAGCTTCCGGTTAAACGCAAGTCTCGCTGTTCCTGATGCGCTGCATTTAGAAATATGAGGGTGGGTGGTCCGAGGATTTGCCATTCTTTTAGCAGCTCATCCTGACTTGGATGATAGTGGGTCAGGTCTAATTTGATACGAACCACATTTTGTAAAGCCTTCTGGACATCACTACGTGGAATCACTTCCTTTTCAATCGGTTGACAGGCCACACACCAGTCTGCATAGACATCAATCACCACCGGCTGTGCAGGATGTTTGGCTAAAACCTGTTGCAATTGTGCGGCTGTACTGACTCTCTGCCATTCAAGCCGTGATTTCACATGGGCGACCTGTACCTGACTCCAGACATGATAGAGCTGCATGCCTCCTGCATAGACCAGTAAACCACTGAGCAGCATCAGGACTATTTTCGATACAGATCGATGCACATGAGGCAGCATCTTGAACAAGAAGTAGCCTGAACAGGTGATCAGTACCACACCCAAAAGGCCCAGGTATAAAATGCCGAGCAATAATGGACGGGCGAAATACAAGGCCAGAGCCAACATGACAAAGCCAAAACTAAACTTCAGGCGATCCATCCAGATGCCAGGTTTGGGTAAAAGATGGGACCCAAATACGGCAGCAATAAATAGCGGCAAGCCCAGCCCAAGGCCTAAGACGAACAGATAACTAGCTCCCAGCATCGGTTGATTGAGCTGAGACACATAGATTAAGGCACCGGCCAACGGCGCACTCATACATGGCCCGACAATCAGTGCAGCGATCATGCCCATAAGACCGGCACCAATCAGCGTGCCACCCTTCTGCTTTTGCTGCCATTGATCCAGACGCTGTAACATGCCTTTAGGTAAGGACAGCTGAAATGCTCCAAACAGATTAAATGCGAACAAAACAAACAAAGAATGTACACATTTATCACCTGAGACAAAAACTGCATCCAGATTTAATTCAGACCATTCGTGGTGTGGGATATATTTTTAAACCGTTTGAGCAGCGTCATGTTTAGTCACAGCTTGAAATGGCGTTTGGTCATGAGTCTTTTGGCCGTGTTTATTGTGCTGTGGAGTGCAGTATTTTCATGGCTGTATATTGACCTGAAACAGCGTTTACAAGACACACTGGATCAACGCTTATCGGCATCTGCACAAATGGTTGCCCGGCTGATTCAGCAGTTACCGCTGGATAGTCTAGGGGATGCAACCTTATCCAAATTAGCCAAGAATGATGATGCAAACCAGTTAATTGCCTGTGAAGTTTCTCTTTTTAGCTCTGACATCTCGTTAGGTAATCAGGTGATTGCCAAAACACGCGGTGCCCCCCAAAATTTAAGCCAGCGACCAGAAGGATTCAGCACCTGGCAGCAGGGTGATACGGAATGGCGCAGTTATGTTCTGCGTCGTGGCGATATTCAGGTGGTGGCAGCAGAACGTATGTTCTTGAGGGATACCTTACTACAGCAGATTCTGCAGTCCGTACTGATTCCCTTGGTCTTCTCACTGCTGATCTGTATTGCCCTGATCATCTTTATTATCCGCAGACAGTTCCGGTCTTTGGATCAGCTCAGTCAATACCTGAACCAGAAAAACCTTAGCTATTCAGAGGTGGCAGATTTTTTAATGCAGCTCAAGCCTGCAAGTATTCCCCAAGAAGTACAGCCTTTTGTCAACAATTCCACGCAGTTGATTCAAAAACTCAATGACAGTCTGCAACAGGAGAAAGCCTTTAGTGCCTATGCTGCACATGAATTACGCAGTCCCCTGACTGCAATTAAAACCCATGTACAACTGGCCCAGCTGATCGGTCAGCAGCAGCACCTGCCTGAATCCATTCAGCATAATTTGCAGCAGGCCAATGAGAGTATCCGGCGTTATACGCTGTTACTCGAGCAGCTTTTATTACTGACCCAATCAGAAAACAGTATCCAGGCAATGCCTGAGGCCATCTGGCTTCGCCCCACACTTGAGAAAGTTCTTGCAGACTTAGGTACACGCTATCCAGAAATGAACAAAAAAATACAAGTAAACTGGGACAACTTGGGCGAAATTCAGCTGCCTGAATTTGTGCTGTATACCGTACTGAAAAATCTGCTTGAAAATGCCCTGCTGCATGCACAGGCTGCCCATATCTGGATTTCCATGCAGTCTGGTTGCCTAGTGATTGAAGATGATGGACAGCAACTGACAGCACAGGATATCCAACATTTAGGACAACGCTTCTGGCGCAAATCTGCTCAGCAGCACGGCCATGGTTTAGGACTGGCATTGACCGCTAACCTGTTAAAACAGTATGGCTATCAGCTCTCTTTCAATGCCCGACAGCCCTATGGGCTTCGCATTGAAATCAATTCAATACAATCGAAAACCCTAGAGATTTTTTGAAATAAAAATTCTTACTTTTCAACATCCAATAAAGATATCACCAATTCAAATCACTTCCTTTGTTTATACAAATAACTTTTTCTTCAACAAAAACCTTCTCTGTATTCTCAAGTTTATGATCAGGCGATCACAACGCACTTTTAATTTTTAGCATAGAAACAGGTATAAAAATAATAAGACCCCTCTATGAAAACAAAAATGCCAGAGAAAAAAGATCACTTGATGCAACTAGGCCTGTCACCAATTAGCTTAAAAAAATCTAATCTGTCCTCATTATTTTTTCATGACTAAACGCTATGCATTAAGAGATGATCAGTGGGAACAGATTAAGGATCTGTTGCCCGGACGAGCAAGTACTGTTTGAGTAACTGCCAAAGACAACAGGGTATTTGTTGAAGCAGTATTGTATCGGTATCGTTCAAGTATTCCGTAGTGAGATTTACCAGAATGCTTTGGGGATTTTAGAGTCGTGCACACTCGCTTTAGCCCTAAAAATCCAGGATAATCACCACCCCATAGTTCTGATTAATTTTTTAAAAATTTCCTTTCGATGGCCGGGCTTGCGCTAAACTCAAAGCATCTTATCGCACCGTAATGCACTGTTATGGAATTCAAGGCCTGGTATAAGCTTCGCAGATTTATTTATGACAATTTGCATAATGAAGAACACGAAAGCATCTTAAGTCGCGTCATCAATATATTTCTGATTATATTGATTATTGGGAATACTGCTGCCGTTTTACTTGAATCAATCAATGACCTCTATCAATCCTATCAGCTGCTGTTTGATGCCTTTGAATTATTCTCGATCTTTATTTTTACCCTGGAATATTTATTAAGATTTTGGGCCATTGCGGAAAAAGACCCCTTTGAAGGTGCATGGAAAAACCGATGGTTATGGATCCGTAGTGGCGGTGCCATCATTGACCTGTTGGCGATTCTCCCGGCCTATATTAACTTCTTTGTGCATCTCGATTTACGCTTCCTGCGAATCCTTCGATTATTCAGATTACTCAAATTAACCCGTTATTTCGTCTCCCTGCAGATTTTATTGCGGGTGATCAAGCGCGAAAAGGGCTCATTTCAGGCGGTTATTTTTATCCTGCTGATCATGATCATCATCGCGGCGGCTGGAGTATATGTGGTTGAAAATAAGGCTCAACCAGAAGTCTTTAGCTCCATCCCTGCATCCATGTGGTGGGCAGTGGTGACACTGACCACGGTCGGCTATGGCGATGTGACACCAATCACCCCCTTAGGCCGCTTTCTAGGGGCTTTAATTACTATTTTAGGGGTGGGTCTGGCAGCGCTTCCTGCGGGTATTCTGGCAAATGGTCTGGCCAATGAGCTGAGACAGCGCAAGCACAAACTGGAATTAAGATTTCGTGAACTGCTCGATGATGCAGAAATTGACTTAATTGAAGATCAAGAAAAAATTGAAATTTTACGTAAAGAAGTCGGACTGAGCAAAGAACAAATGCAGGATATCCTGTTAGAACTTATTCATGAGCGTAAGAAAGAACAACTCGAGCAGGAAAAAAACAAATATTTCTTCTGTCCACATTGTGGGCATAAGTTACCTGATTAAATTCGAACGTCAATGCAAGCGTATCATCACGAGCATCAGACCATCGGGTATGACGCTCGTTGCAGACAGATACTATTCACTCAATCCACTCGACTGAATCAGGATCAAATCCTCTCAGGCCAAAAATGCAGCGATGTCTTCCGCTACTGCCCGAGCTGTCCGGGAAACCCCGACCAGCGTGGCCGAAGCAGCACCGGTCCATTCTCCATAGCCCACCAGCCATAAATTTGGTACCTGAACAGAGCGGCCATTCTGAACCGCAATGGTCTGGTCCGGCTGGATAATTCCGAGGCTGCTGAGGTGATTCAGCGCCGCCTTAAATCCTGTACACCAGATCACCACATCCACATGCGCTGTGCTGCCATCTTCCCAAATCACGCCATGTTCTGTAAAAGCTGAAAATGGACGCCTGCTCTGCAAAATGCCTCGCTCACGTGCATCTTTAACTGAATCAATCATGACAATATCACCCAACCCCCCAATGGGCTGCTCAATCTTTCTACCTTCCTGCTGGGCTTTCAGGCGCTCAGTCGCCCTTAAGAACAGGACACGGCCATCGACATCATCTGCCAGAAACTGCGGCGGTGTCTGGGTGATCCAAAGCGTTTCGGCCACCTGAGATACTTCTGCCAAGATTTGTGCACCAGAGTTACCGCCACCCACCACCATGACTTTCTTGGTTTTAAATAACTCAGCATTTTTATAATCTGCGGAATGCAGTTGTACGCCCTGAAAATGCTCACGGCCGGCATACTCGGGAATAAATGGTTGGCTCCATGTCCCTGTAGCGCTTACCACCGCTTTGGCTTTCCAGGATTGTTCCCCGGCATAAACCTCTAAATACTGGCCCTTACTTTCCACGCGTTCCACACGCACCGGACGAACTACAGGAAAGTGATAGCGCTGCTCATAGGCGGTCAAATAATCGATCACCTCATTGCGGGTCGGATAGGTCTGTTCGGTCGCCGGCATCATCCAGCCTGACAGCGAACTCCAGCTATTCGGGGAGAAAAGACGCAAGGACTCCCAGGCATGCTGCCAGGCACCTCCAGGCTGAGGCTGATCATCCAGGATGATAAACGGAATGTTCTTGCGCTTTAAGAAATAAGCTGTGGACAAACCGGCCTGTCCACCACCGATGATGATCACATCAACTTCAGCTTGTAATTGAGCCAAAATATTCCCCCCCCTTCTTTATTGTCATCAAATAAAAACCCAGCCTGCTTATTAGACTGGGCGTATTTCATAAAATTTTCAAGCGTTTAAATTAGCCTTCCATTGCTCAAGATACTTTTCAGTCTCTCTGATCACCTAGAATTTATAAACTACGCTGATTTACCCGTTTGGAAAGCTCTTCAGCCGATTCCTTGCGTTCCGAATAACGGTTGGTCAAATAAGCACTTTGCCCACGGGTTAGTAAAGTAAACTTATACAGTTCTTCCATCACATCGACAATCCGGTCATAGAATGCCGATGGCTTCATTCGTCCATCTTCTTCAAATTCCAGGAATGCTTTTGGAATTGAAGACTGATTTGGAATCGTGATCATCCGCATCCAACGCCCCAAAACACGCATCTGGTTCAGACTGTTAAAGGACTGTGATCCCCCACTGACTTGCATCAAGGCAAGGGTTTTTCCTTGAGTGGCACGAATTGCACCCCCTGCCAGTGGAATCCAGTCAATCTGGGATTTAAAGATGGAACTCATAGAACCATGGCGTTCCGGTGAACACCACACCATGCCTTCAGCCCATGCCAGAAGCTCATGCAGTTCTTTTACTTTTGGATGTTCAGTATCAGCATCTTCCGGTAAAGGCAGTCCTTTGGGATGGAAGATTTTTACTTCAGCCCCAAAGTACTCAAGAATTCGACCGGCTTCAAGAACTGCAAGGCGACTGTAAGAACGTTCCCGATTAGACCCATAGAGCAGCAAAATCCGAGGAGGATGAGCTAGTTCTTTGGCTTGAACTTTTTCAAAGGTGGGTTGTTCAATAAGATTTAGATCTACGTTAGGCAGGTTCATCGTATCAAGCCTCTTTAAAATATTTCTTTCTTAGCCACAGTGAAACACTCACTAAAGCAATTAACACAGGTACTTCAACCAATGGTCCAATAATCGTGGTAAAAGCAACCGGCGAAGCAATACCAAAAGTTGCAATGGCGACTGCAAGTGATAATTCAAAATTATTTCCAGCCGCAGTAAATGAGATTGCAGCAGTTTTTGGATAATCATTGCCCATCCATTTACTCATAAAGAAGCTAATAAAGAACATGGCCACAAAGTAAATGATTAAAGGAATCGCAATGCGTAAAACTTCCAGTGGAAGACTCACAACATCACCCCCTTTTAAGCTAAACATCGCCAAAATCGTAAACAGCAAAGCCATTAAACTCAGCGGGCTGATTTTTGGAATGAACTTGGTTTGATACCATTCCACGCCTTTTTGTTTCACCAAAATTAAGCGCGTTAAGAAACCCAATAAGAACGGAATTCCAAGATAAACCAGAACAGCATGGGTAATGGTCCAGAAGCTAACATTGATCACTTGAGCTTCAATACCAAAATATGGCGGAAGGAAGGTCAGGAATAACCAGGCGTAGGTACTGAAGAATAAAATCTGGAAAATACTGTTAAACGCCACCAATGCTGCAACATATTGGTTATCACCACAGGCCAGACCATTCCACACCAATACCATGGCGATACATCGAGCTAAACCAATCAGGATCACGCCTGTCATATACTCTGGATAGCTATGCAAAAAAATCACAGCCAACGCAAACATCAGTACCGGAGCAATCAACCAGTTTTGAATTAAAGATAGCGTCAGGGTCTTTTTATCCTTAAACACTTGTGGCAAGGTCGCATAATCCACTTTTGCCAGGGGTGGATACATCATCAGAATCAGACCAATCGCGATTGGAATATTGACTGAATTAATACTGAATTGATCCAGAGCAACCGATGCTTGAGGAAAAAAGTTTCCTATTGCGATGCCTAACGCCATGGCAATAAAAATCCACAGCGTCAGGTTGCGATCTAAAAAGGACATGCGTTTTTCAGACATGTGACTTACTCAACATTCGAAATTTGATTAATCGCTGCAATCAATTGTGAGCGAGAAAGTTCATCTACGTTAAGTTTAAACAAAGCATCCAGGCGACGATTGATATGTTCAACAGTGTTCATAAAGGCTTGCATTTTTTCTTCTTTATCCACCTCTAAATGTGACGGATCAGACAGGCCCCAGTGCGCCTTGATCGCTCCGCCAAGATAAAGAGGACACGCTTCCTGTGCAGCCGCATCACAGACGGTAATCACCACGTCTGGCTGATACTGTTCACAGGCATCAATCGTCTTGCTGGATAAGCCTTTAGTCGACAAGCCCAGATTGTGCAGGGTTTCAAGCGTCAAGGGATGCACCTGACCGGAAGGTTTGCTGCCGGCACTGTAAGCGACCCAGCCTTCTGGCGCACGGCTATTGAACAACACTTCAGAGAGAATACTGCGGCAACTGTTCCCCGTGCATAAAAACAAAAATTTCATGAAAACTTACTCGCAATGGCTCTGAATCGATAGAGCGGAAGAATCAAATAAAACCGGAACCTCACTAGCTTTTAGCACGTCCAGAATTTCAAAACACCAGGCCGGCAATTGCTGATTAATGCTGTAGTACACCCACTGGCTTTGCCGGCGATCGTTGAGTAAACCACAAGAACGTAACAAGGCCAGATGACGTGAAATTTTCGGCTGGCTTAACTGCAGTTTATCGGTCAGATCACAGACGCATTGCTCTTTGTTTTGTGCAATTAGCAGGACAATACTGAGACGTGTTTCATCAGATAAACATTTAAAAAACTGAACGTGGTCCATAATTGCTCCCATTTTTTATGCAAATATACACATATCCATATATATGGTAAAGATGACCTGTCAAAAATGATATCCAGATCAGAATATGCCTACCAGAAAGCGCTCGCTTGAACAATTTCCCGCTTTTTCCGATATAGATCATCGTCAATGTGTTTTTCAGATAAAAAAGCTCCAATCAAGTTGAAGCTTTTTCGCATGGGGGGACACTTTATTTTACCCGATTGCCCTGTTCATCCACGATGATTTCACCGTCTTCTTTGGCAAAGGCTTTTAATTGTGGCAAAGGCAGAATATCCAGTACCACTTCCGATGGACGGCATAATCGGGTTCCAAACTCGGTAACCACCAACGGGCGATTGATCAGGATCGGATGTTGCAGCATGGTATCCAGCAGTTTCTCATCGCTCCAGCCGGCATCATCCAGATTCAGCTCGGTGTAGGGATCGACATTTTTACGGAGCACTTCACGAACCGTCAAACCGGCATCCCGAATCATGTTGACCAGCTGATCTTTCGAGGGTGGCGTAAGCAGATATTCGATCACTTCCGGCTCAATTCCCGCATTGCGAATTAACGCCAGCGTATTGCGTGAGGTGCCACAGGCCGGGTTATGATAAATTTGGACTTTTGGCATTTGATTCATGAGCTTCCCTCTTATCAATGAATCATAGCTTTATATATGAATATACGCATATTCGCAATATAAAATATATGTGCTTTATGAATACAATCTGAGATGGGGACTCCAAAACCATTGGAAACAGTTTCAAAATGAGGCTGTCTTATGTCTAGGATACTGGGAGCAGTCCAGTTGATCCGGATGCTTATTACGGAGACATGCAATCTGATGACATTATTATGGTTCGTTACGGTGATGATGCTACTTTCAAAAATTAGTTATTGAGACAAATGGAAAAAGATATCTTCAGGCTCTAAGTCCAGAGTTCAAGCCAAATATTATTAAGTTAAACAACCAATGTATATTTGTAGGTCAGGTAGTTAACTGTATACGCTATGTTTATCGAGCGAGAACAAGATTTAGAAAGAATTAACAAAAGCCAATATATTCAGCGTTGTCTAAATTGATAAAATCGCCGTTTTCTACAGAAAATTTAAGATTGTTAAGGATTGAAGTGAATATTCAAAATGATTTACCAGAACTAAGTAATTACAGTGAGTTAAGCAGTAAAGAGCAATTAACTATCCATCAAATGCTTATTTCGTACGTACGCTCAGATCACCTCTATAAGTTGTCATTAAAAAGTAAACATGTATTCTTTTCCGAATTGGTTTGATACTTTCTCCACCCATTGCTCTATTTTGTCAGCTGTCATGACTTGAAAATCTCGCCAATAATATTTCATCTGCTTCCATACCATCTCGATTCGATTTAACTCAGGGCTATAAGCTGGAATAAAATACAGATTCGTCGAAAAGTTAGTTTTAAGTAGCTCTCTGTAATCAGCCATCTTTTTACTTCTATGAATCGAGGCATTATCAACAATAAGAACCAATGGAAGGTTATACGTCTGTTTTACTTGTTGAGCTATTCCAGTTAAATAGGCATAAAACCAAGTGCTTGTCACTGACTCTTGTAAACAACTAGTCACCAGTTTCCCCGTTGAAAGCAAACACCCCATGACATTAACTCGTTTTAATCTTATTGCATCAACCGCATGAACATCACCTATCTTTGTCCACGCATAGCGGTTATCAGGTGTAGATGAAAATCCTGTTTCATCAACATAACCTAATATAATTTCACCACGTGCCGCTTGCTCTCGTAATTCTTCAATCTGCTGTGTTGCTTGTTCAAATGCAATCGGATCTCTTTTTTTTCAAGCTATGACGGGTACGCTTGAAGACCATACCTGAATCCCGTAAAAACTTACGAATGGTTTCAACAGACACGGACACTTCGTATTCTTCATGTAGTTTGACTCGGATTTGTTCTGCATTGAGTGGACTTGTATTGACCCAATCTAGGATTTTCGCCTGATAGTCTGAGATCAATGTATTGGGTCGACCTGAGCGATGACCTTCTTTAATCGATTCAAACTCATACAATTCCCAACGTCGGCGTTGTAGCCTTATGGTTTCTGGGATACGTTCTTGTAGAGTGGCAACTTCCGCAACACTTTTACCTTCGGAAAGCCAGAGAATAGTTTGGGCACGTTGCCTTTCACGCCAATGTTTTGCATGCTTGACCAGAAAAATGAGTCGTTCTCGCTGTTCTAAACTAAGTGGTACAGAAACAATTCTAGGCATGTGTGAACATCTGTTAACTAAAAAAACCTTTTCGCATCATTAGTTATTTTTGTCAACTTAATATTATCTTGACCCATAATGTTGAACCTTACGACTTAGTTAAACTTGTAAGTATTAGTTTTGAGAATAGAGATGCTGCTATCTGGGTTCATTTTGAAACTATTACAGCTGAGAGACTGACAATGCCTCTCGATTTTATTTCAAGAATAGAAGTATGTAATTACGAAGTTTTTTAAGACTAGAATCGAGTCCCCCTAGCGTGGGGATTTATGTTAAATAAGATCTAAGACAAAATAGAAATACTCTTGGTAACATACATAAGAAGCCAGCAGCTTTTGCAGCCATATAATTCTTGACCTTTTTATGGGAAATATGTGGTCTAAAAATTATCCCCGTAAAACATCATATAAATCCTATAATTATTAGAAACGATGACATGATTTTAATCTCTTATTTTTCTAAGTTCATATTAAACAATCCGATATGTACGAGTTCTCTTTTATAAGATTCTCTATATAATTCAAAGTTAAATAACAATAAACTTTATATTTTTTCTTATATGTGAAGCTTATCCCAAAAAATTTAAAGGAAACTATATACCAGCTCTTATAAGATTGTCCCCCCCAATGCGTACAATGAAGATAAACTGTTGAATGATTTGGATAAATCACTAAATTAATATAAATATTATTATAATATAAAGGGTTAGACACTTTTCCTTTCGACTTTACAATTTCCTTTCGTTGTTAATAATTAAGATACATTTAAAATGCTTCTTTAGAACTATAATTTTGAAAATTTTTTGGTAGCTTCGATTCATTATGACTTTTTATATATTTCTAATACTTATGAATATCGCAGCTATAATGGCAGTGATTGCATTTTTTCATAAGTAATAAGAAAATTACATCTTGGTATTTCTAACCGCAGGCTAATTTTAAATTTCATTATAAAAATAAATTTCTTTAAGTATTATTTTTAGTATAAATTTCACACATTTCTATATAATACCTATTTTAGGCTCCCGTTTATAAGAATTACTCATATATTGGGTATTTCGCATATATATTCTTACTGTTGCAGTAGGTTCACTTCATGAATAATATTAACTTTAATAACTTTGAAGAAGCTGGCCAAGCCATTTTAAAATTCTTATCTCAACGCTTTGGCTTCAAATTGTGGATGATTACTCGTACTAAGGGTGACGACTGGATTGTATTATTGAGTGAAGATAATGGCTATAACGTTAAGCCTGGACAAGTATTTCATTGGGCAGACTCATTCTGCTCACACATGGTACAAAGTAATATGCCTCGTATTGCTCCCTATTCACCTGATATTCAAGTTTACGCAGATGCACCTATAAATCACCTAGTCTCAATTAAAGCCTATATCGGCCAACCTCTGTATAAAGAAGATGGCTCTCTTTTTGGCACTCTATGTGCAATTGATCCCGAACCTCAACCTAAAATTCTTGTTGAAGATGCTCCATTATTCGAGTTGATAGCAAAGGTACTCAGTTATACGATTCAAGCTGATATGAAAGCTGCTGAGTACATACGTAAAGCTGAGCGTTTTGAAATAGAAGCAATGTCCGACCCAATGACTGAACCGTACCGGGTTTGTCGGAGAGTCAATATTCTGAGAGACTATCCCGATGACAAAATTAAAATATACCCCTGAAATCAGAGAAAGAGCGGTTCAATTATTGATTGAATCTGAAAAAGATTATCCTTCTACTTGGGCTGCAATCACAGCAATTGCGCCTAAGATTGGTTGTACTCCTGAAACACTTCGTGCCTGGCATCAAAAGCATTTAGATCAGCAAAATCCTATTAAAGTACAACAGATATCTGATCAAGAAAAAATGAAGCAAATGGAACGTGAAATTAAAGAATTAAAGCGTGCCAATGAAATTCTACGTAAAGCAGCCGCTTTTTTCGCCCAGGCGGAGCTCGACCGCCCACACAAATAATGGTGGATTTCATCCATAACAATAAAGACTTATATGGTGTTGATGCGATTTGTAGGATTTTACCGATCGCAGCTTCAACCTATTACCGGACTCTAGATCTCTGCGAAAATCCAGAACATCGAGCAAAGCGAGATTTACATGATGAGCATCATGCTGAACAAATTAAACGAATTTGGAAGGAAAGTTCAGGTCGATATGGTGTACGTAAAGTCTGGCAAAAACTGAAACGTGAAGGCTATATTATTGCACGCTGTACTGTTGCTCGATTAATGAAAAAGCTAGGTATACAAGGTGTTTGGCGAGGTAAGAACAAACAAACCACCCGTAGCCGAGATGACCAAAAACGAGCAGATGATTTAGTGAAACGTAATTTTAGTGCTGATCGACCTGACCAATTATGGGTCAGTGACTTTACGTATATTCAAACTCATTCAGGCTGGGTCTATACCGCCTTTATTATTGATGTGTTCTCACGAGCAATTGTTGGATGGAAGGTATCGACACGCATGAATACAGATATGGTACTCGATGCACTTGAGCAAGCATTGCACGATCGAGGCATGCCAAAGAATGTGATTCATCATTCCGATAGAGGTGTTCAATATCTTTCTATTCGCTATACCAATCGTTTAGAAGCTGCAAATTTACGAGCATCAGTCGGTACAACTGGTGATTCATACGATAATGCTCTGGCTGAAACGGTGAATGGCTTATACAAAACAGAGGTGATTGAATATTTAAAAGCAGATTGGCAAGGTTTAGCAGATGTACAACTTGCGACACTAAACTGGGTAGATTGGTTCAATAAAAAGCGTGTACACAGTGCACTGGGTTATGTATCGCCTTTTGAGTTTGAAGCAATGTACTATGATAAGATTAACCCGTTAGGTCAGGTGGCCTAACTTAAATAAAAAAGTCTCCGACAAACCCGGTACGGTTCAGACTGGACTTTTCAATCGTCGTGCTTGGGATGAGCTTATTATCAAAGAGGAAGAGCGCTGTAAGCGTTATGGTCACCCTACTGCTATTCTTATGATAGACCTTAATGATCTTAAGATCACAAATGATACTCTGGGTCATGCTGCAGGTGATGAGCTCATTCAAAGAATGGCTTTAGCTCTCAAAAACACGGTACGTAGTAATGATATTATCGCTCGCTTAGGGGGTGATGAGTTTGCTGTGATGACCATTGAAACTAACTTAGAGCATGCGAAGAAGCTTGCATCAAGAATTCAAAATACTTTTACAAAAGTTGGAATTAGTGCTGCAATTGGCTTTGCAATGCGTAATCCAACCTTTGGGTTAGCTGAAGCTATCAAAGAAGCAGATGCAAAGATGTATCAGAATAAAGTTATGGTCAAATCGAGTAGCCATTAATTAAACTACTTACCCGATGCAGTCTTTGTATCTGGTAAGGCCTTATCTACAATCTGAAGATGTACTATTGAAATAATTCAATATAACCGAAAACCCTAGAGATTTTTTTGAAATAAAAACTATTATTTTTCATATCATTAAGAGCTTTAATCCGTTTTAATTCTGCACTTAGCCCTATCAAAATTGCGACTTTTCCAACAAAAATCCTGCAGTTTATTCCCAGGTTTTTGATCAAACGGTTAGGATCAACAATTTACTTTTATCATGAAGACTGATTATAAAAATAATAAAAGTCCATGCCAAAAAACCTTAAGTTCGCCAGCGAGCGCCGTAGTGACCAACGTAAAAAAGTCATACAAGCCGAAATGCTGCAGGCCCAAACATTTATACAGATCTATCTGCTCTTACCTTTCTTCTTTAAGGCATATCAGCATCAGCAACATCTTACGATGCGCAAACCCTAGAAGATGTCATCTAGCATGAAGCAAGCGCTGTGCGTGATAAAAAATTGACTGAACCTACACTGCGAATCTGCCTGTGGCTGATCAGCCTATTCCAGCCGAGTACAACGCAAGTGCAGCACTTCAATCAATTTATTAATTTGCGGCACTTTGAGCTGAAATATTTAAGCTAAATGTCATGAATAGACATATCTGCCAGTACACCAAACTTTTCATCAAACGGCGCTAATTGTTCTTTGACGTATTTGGATCCGCGAAGTTTACGGCCATGCTCATCATAGTATTTATGAAAAAGTGTTTTGAAGGGATAGTACTGTTTTATGCTCAAGTCTTCCGCCATCTGATTGACCTTCGCTTCAAGCATCTTTTGAGCTACCCCTTGCTCACATTCTTTTGCGGTATCATGAGTTGCTGAAGAACGTTTTCCATTGATCATTAGTTCAATGTAGTAGGCCGAACCGCGCTTTCTGGGCTTGGGTAATTTCATGACGTAATTTCCAAAATTCTTGACGTAAACTTGACGTAAATTTAACGGCAATAACTGCATAAAATACGGGTTTTGCAGATAGTGCGGATAACGGCTCACTTTACTCAAGGCATTAAAAAAGGGCTTTAAGCTACTGTTTTCGCTTAAAACCCTTATAACATAACGTTTAGAATCTTGGTAGGTATATCCTCTACCGTAGCAACATTTAATCCAATGATTTTAAATAAATTTTTCTACAAATCAAATTTAGTGATACACGAGGTGATACAAGAAAATATATGCTTTTTATTGTAATTTTTTGTAAAAATTAAATGTGTTGACACTAAATTCAATAACCCTTCCCTCTACAAGAAAATCAATTTTTTATTGAACTATACGATGAGGTGTTCCCAAATATCTTTATTGAACTTTTACAATACAGAGCTTCTTGGTGAAGGAGGAACCGACATCTATATAATAACAATTATCGACTTTAATTGGCTCTTTCACAATGGTGTGACCTAGATAAATTTCATCAATATTCTCGACACTATCATAGTGAGCTGATTGTTGGCGAATACGTCCTCTCCCCCATAATGCATTACTATAAGCAGAAGTGATTCCTGAAATCTTATAGTCACCTTGCAGAATGTCTTTCTTAAAGGCATTCCAATCATGTATATCAATATCAGCATGTACCACGCCAATTTTTTTATTTTTTAATTGAACTTCTATAACCAAAGGTAATTGTTGAAAACGAGTACTAATCTCAGATTGCCTTGTTAAACTGAGTTGATAAAACCATTGCCCTCCATTTCGCGCATGAATATCTTTTATTTTGTGATCAACTGGCGCTCGTATACACATCTCTTCATGGTTACCACGTACTGTAGAAAACCAAGGCTCATCAAGTAACCCAATACACTCCAAGTTTTCATTCCCTCGATCTACAAGGTCACCCGTACAAATGAGCAAATCATTTTGAAAGTCAAAATTGATTTTCTTGAGTTCTTGCATTAACAAACTAAGGCAACCATGTAAGTCACCTACAACATATATAGCTGAGAATTGTTGACCATCTATACTTTTAACAACTTCCACCATAGTGCATTACCTTTACTGTGAAGGCTTTAAATCAATCTTCCAACGAATAAAGCCTGATAACATAATAAAAGCAAGCTTAACTGTTTAATCGTACTCTATTTTTGAGATTACTGATTTATGACTATTGAATTTATTAACGAGAAAATATCTTTCTCGCCCGTTAATCCCCCCATAAATAACTGAAGTTAAAAGTAGAGATTAAGTAGCCATTCGAGGTGGCTTTCCTATATTTACTTGATGTGTTCTTTCATAATTATAATTCCACAAATATCAGTAGATATTATCATTGGTTAAGATAATCTATCGAAATGTTAAATTAAAAAATTCAAAGGAATAGGCTGTCGATAATGTCTACAAGCAACTAAAAATATAGGATCTAAATTGTTTCTCAAAAGTGAAAAATCTTTCAAATGTTCATTTTTAGACAACATGAATTGAACCTCTTTGAGAAATTCAGAAATTGTATTTTGAGTTGGTACACTTGACCAACAAGCTCCATGCAGTCGAGCAGAGGATCTCAACATGATATTTTCTGATTTTTCTCTTGGAAACCAAAATTGGAGATTACAATGAGAAAGCTTTTCCTTTTGTATTTCTTGAATTATTTTAAAAGATGATTCATCCTCAAAAATAGCAGAAATTAAAGTTAAAGTTGGAAGCATTAAGCTACCAGATGTTGCCTCTTTAAAATAACTGTCATCATGTTGTGATGAATGATTCAACAACTTATCAAAATCTTCATATATAACAGGATATAAATAGTTTATACCATATGATGTTTTTAATGCATTTATTAAATTCTTTATATAAATTTTAATAAAATCAATATGATTTTCTTCATTACTTAGATTAAATGCTAGAATAAATAGTGAAATTTCTATAATTTGCGAATCTTTTAGTGGTGAACCGTACCGGGTTTGTCGGAGACTTTTTTATTTAAGTTAGGCCACCTGACCTAACGGATTAATTTTATCATAGTACATTGCTTCAAAATCAAAAGGTGGCACATAACCTAGTGCACTATGTACACGCTCTTTATTGAACCAATCTACCCAATTTAATGTCGCAAGTTGTACATCCGCTAAACCTTGCCAATCTGCTTTTAAATATTCAATCACCTCTGTTTTGTATAAGCCATTCACTGTTTCAGCCAAAGCATTATCGTATGAATCACCGGTCGTACCGACTGATGCTCGTAAATTTGCTGCTTCTAAACGATTGGTATAACGAATGGAAAGATATTGCACACCTCTGTCACTATGATGAATCACGTTCTTTGGCATGCCTCGATCATGCAATGCTTGCTCCAGTGCATCGAGCACCATGTCTGTATTCATCCGTGTTGATACTTTCCATCCAACAATTGCTCGCGAGAACACATCAATAATAAAGGCGGTATAGACCCAGCCTGAATTTGTTTGAATATACGTAAAGTCAGCGACCCACAGCTGGTCAGGGTGATCAGCACTAAAATTGCGTTTCACCAAGTCATCTGCTCGTTTTTGATCATCTCGGCTATGGGTAGTTTGTTTATTCTTACCTCGCCAAACACCTTGTATACCTAGCTTTTGCATCAATCGAGCAACTGTACAGCGTGCAATAATATAGCCTTCACGTTTCAGTTTTTGCCAAACTTTACGTACACCATATCGACCTGAACTTTCCTTCCAAATTCGTTTAATTTGTTCAGCATGATGCAAGTCATGTAGATCTCGCTTTGCTCGATGTTCTGGGTTTTCGCAGAGATCTAGAGTCCGGTAATAGGTTGAGGGTGCGATCGGTAAAATTCTACAAATCGCCTCGACTCCGTACAGCTCTTTATTATTATGGATAAAATCCACCATTATTTGTGTGGGCGGTCGAGCTCCGCCTGGGCGAAAAAAGCGGCTGCTTTACGTAGAATCTCATTGGCGCGTTGCAGTTCTTTATTTTCGCGTTCGAGTTGTTTGATACGTTCTTGGTCTGAAAGCTGCTGTACTTTAACTGGATTTAGTTTATCTAAATATTTTTGATACCAAACACGTAGTGTTTCAGGAGTACAACCTATCTTGGGAGCAATAGCGGTGATCGCAGCCCAATTCGATGGATAATCTTTTTCAGATTCAATCAATAATTGAACCGCTCTTTCTCTGATTTCAGGGGTATATTTTAATTTTGTCATCGGGATAGTCTCTCAGAATATTGACTCTCCGACAAACCCGGTACGGTTCATGGTGTAAAAAGAATTGAGTTATTCAATATTAATGATTGCAATACATCAAGATGATTACAAAGCTTGTCAGTTAATTTCTGTTTAAGATCAGTTTCACTCTCATTCTGTATATCTGAATATAACCAATATGCATAAACGGAAAATCTACTCAAAATATCAAATAGTTTTATATTCGTATTTGCATGGCTACCATAATGTGCATTAGCGGATATTGCATATAGTTTGTCGCAATAAGGCTTAAATTTATCTATAAAATTTTCAGTAATTTGTCTATAAACTCTAACTATATTTTCAAAAGAAATTTTCACCTCTTTAGCTTCTTTATTTTTATTCGGATAAATATCTTTTACAATCAACCAAGATATAAAGAGAGCTTTTTCAGAACATTGATAGACACTTTCTAAATTATCTAAGTTTCGTGACCATGAGTATAGAACCCATAAGCTAAGGTTTATCAAGCGAATTTTACGTAAAATACTCAGTTCTGATTCTTCAATAAGTTGTAACAGAGAGTGGAAATATTGAATAGAAGCCTCAGGCTCTTCTATCATTGCAATCGAACGCCTTAATTCTTCGCGAAAACCAACTGGTAAAAGAGATTCTTTGAGTAAATGTTTAATAATTAATTCAGCTATTTTATCTCCATTCCATTCTTCGAATGAGATATGCTCAGTTGTTTTTTGACTGGTGTAGCTTGAAACATTTTCTCTAACTTGCTCTAAGATATTTCCCCCAAAGCATAGGCATATCACAACCTTTTTATTTTTATGTTCTTGAGGAATTCTATTGGGTATATATACATCAATAATTTCTTCAATTGATGGTCTTAGAGCTTGGTCGCTTTCACCATTCCAATGTGTCCGGTTTAAGTCCCCATCTTTTACTGAAAATAAAAAGACCGTATCTTCCTGCTTAGTATTTTTACCTACCGCCATTATGTCTACACCATTTTGACGTGTTCCTCTTTGAGGCAAAGATGTTACAATCATTCCCATTTCTGTTAATAGGTCAGGTAGGAGAGCATCTAATTCATTACGCTCTTTTAATGATCTTAAATATTCTTTCAATATTAATTTCATTTTTCCATACCCTCATTCATAAAAATTCGTCTTTGATATTCTGATAATATTGGGTCAGTAAATTGTTGTAGAGGTAAAGTCATCTTATAAGAAAAAGAACTGAGTGTATTTTCTTGAAGAATTGTCTCATTGTTTCCAATATTCGCAATGTGGATATGAGTTTCACCATATAACATAATTCTTTTTGTAAATAGATCAGCAAATACTGACTGGGCATCGGCTGATTTATTAATTTTTTCATTTTCATGATGTCTTTGATATTGAATTAGTCTGGAGTATTCTAAGGGGCATGCTAACTCTTTTAAATCATTTGCTTGTTTTATATCTTTATAAATAGCTTCATGTTGGATTTTTAATTTTATAATTTTATTTTTCGTTTCTTCCTCAGTGTAATTCTTTAAGTCAAAAAAGAAGGCAACGTGCTGAGGTTCATAATTGATAAGTACATGTTGAAAAACTAAATCTAAAATTTGCAGAACTATTTCTGTCTTTTTTATGTAATTTATAATGTTGATAATGAAGTTAAGAATGAGCTCTTCAAATATATGAACCCATCCAATGACTTTTTTTACTAAAAAAATAGAATCTTCTTCTTTGAAATTATCGGCCCATGAAATATCTACGTGCAATGACTTAATTTGATGAGATGTAATTAAATTCGATGCAGATTCCCATAAATTTTGCTTTTTGGAGAGAAACCATCGTGTAACTATTTTATTCAGTAGTTCTGAATTTTCACAAATGTCATAAGTATGAAAATCTCTTATGGAAATATTTTCGTGTTTAAGTAAGAGTTGTTCAATAACCCCTATTAACTCTCTAAGATCTTCGTCAGTGTTTTGATTTGACACAGTCAATCCTAGATTATCGCAGATTTGATGAGAAATATTTTCTGCATTGATGATAATTTGATAAAAATATTGTTTTAAGCTTTTTGATACTCTAGTTCCTTCAATAAATAATAAATTGGCAACTTTTTCTGCAATATCAATAGGACTAACCTTACTAAGAATTAGCTCTATTATAGGAATGACATGATTTTCTAGAGTGTTGTGTTGCAAAAAAATGGAAGTAATAATTTCTATAATTTTGGAAAATTGAGTGCTATTTAACTGATTTTTGTCTATTAAATCATTTATTTTATCTAATATTTGATGCGCATCAGTAGGTGAAGAATATTCTAAGCATCCAACAGCATTTAATAATGAATCTATATTTTTTTCCTCGAGATCAAAGTAATTCAACATAAAGGGCGAATTCAAACATGAGGTGCGACAGTTTGAAAAGTCTTATGATAATCAACAAGCTGAGCAAATTTCTCTAATGGTGTAAGCCAATCTAACGCTTTTCTAGGACGAGTATTCAGTGACATGGCAACTTGATTTAAATAATGCTGATCTGCCTGATTTAAATCAATCCCTTTAGGTAAATATTGCCTAATTAAACCATTCATATTTTCGCATGTGCCTTTTTGCCAGGGTGAATGTGGGTCACAGAAATATACATCTATGCCTAAATCTTCTTCAAGTATTTTATGTTCTGCCATCTCGCGTCCACGGTCATAGGTCAACGTTTTACGCAGTTCTGCAGGTAAATATTTCAGAGCTTCAGTTAAAGCCTTGCGCACTGATTCTGCCTTTGCATCAGGTAATGTTGCCAAGATACAGAGCCGTGTATTTCGTTCAATAAGTGTTGCTATCGAACTTTTATTGTCTTTACCTTTAATTAAATCAGCTTCCCAATGACCCGGTATTTTTCTTTCTTGAACTTCGGCTGGGCGCTCATGAATAGTTTTAATATCCTGTAATATAGAATCTTTTTTAGGTTCACCGTTAGCTTTTCGCTTTTTATTTTCATGACGCAGACAGGATAATAAGTCTTTTTTCAACTCACCCTTTGGTAATGCTCGTATCGTTGAATAAATCGTTGTATGGCTTACATTCATTGTTTGATCCAAATCAGGAAATGTCTTTAAACGCTTTGCTATTTGCTGAGGAGACCATAAACAACGGATCGCTTCAACAATAAATTTCCAGAGGATTGAATCGATTTTGAGTTTTCTGTGACCACGTCTACGTCTAGCGAAGGTGTTATCAGAAGCATATTGAGCTTGATAAACGTCATTGATGCTATTTCTTTTAAGCTCACGATAGATCGTACTAGGATGTCTTTTAATGAGTTCAGCAAATTTTCTGGCTGAAAAGCCTTCTTTTCTTGACTCAAGCATTAATGCAGTACGATCTTCAAAGTTAAGATGATGGTATGACAATTTTATATACTCCATAAACCCTTTAAATTAATTAGGTGGTTTATGTCGCACTTCAAGTTTTACTCTGCCGATCTTAACTCTGTGAGTAATGTAACTACTTGCTTAGATAGTGGAACTTGATGTTCCTGACGTGTTTTGGTCATTTCTGCAGGTTTGGTCCATAAGGCTTTTTTAAAATCGAATTGCTCCCACTTTGCCATCCTTAACTCACCTGGACGTGGGAATAGTATAATAAGCAACTCAAGACCAATGCCGATGGCGCGCTTTTTATTATTACGAATTTTCTTAAGTAAAGCTGGTAATTCATCAACAGTCACGAAATTCATGTTCCCTGACTCGTAGGCATCTAGATGTTTGCTCATGCCTGCTATTGGATTTGAATTTATCTTGCCTTTAAACTTTGCCCAGTCATAGCAACCACGTACGTATGAAACCAATTTCTCAATCTGAGTATGAATACCTAAAGTACGTTGTAGTCCTTGGAAAAAATCAAACCACTCTTTTGGTGTAATCTCTTTGTAATTACCTTGACCAAACACTGGAATAATGTGCTTCTCAATAGATTTTTGAGCTTTCGTGTATGTTGCCTCACCCCACTTACTTGATTTAGTGTCCAGCCACTCTCTCATTAGGTTTTCAAAGTAAAAGCTTTCAAGCTCTTTTCGTTCCTCGAGCAGTACTTTCTTCGACTTCAGACTTTCACCTTTAGAAAGAGTTGAAGTAAATTCTCGTGCTTTTTGACGAGCAAGTTGAGCACTCACTTGAGGATAAGCACCTAAGCCCATCCAAGCCCATTTACCTTCAGAATTCTTGTAACGATACTGCCAATTTTTAACACCTGATTTTTTGACTAAAAAATATAAGCCCGCACCGTCCAGTTCACGATAGTCTTTTTCTTCAGATTCTAAGGATGCTAAGGTTTTTTCACTAAGCGGTCTTTTCTTTATATCTTTCCGTAACATGTATTACACCTTGTATCACCGAGTTAGATTATTAAACAGTGATACACGTGGTGATACAAATAGGGCTGTACTATACAGATCCATATAAATGCATAGAACATAAAAAAAGCCCCTAAATTATTGAATTTAGGGGCTTTTAGTGACTATATATGTACATATAAATACATCTATAATCGAATCTTGGTAGGTATAAGCAGACTCGAACTGCTGACCTCTACGATGTCAACGTAGCGCTCTAACCAACTGAGCTATACACCTAGAATGCTTGGCATATTATAAATTTTTCCGACCGAAAACAAGCCTTTTCATTTAGTTTTTAAAACGTCCGCGCAAGTTTTAAGCAAATCCTTGAATTTTTTCAATTCTTGTTCAGTTATTGGGGTTCCCGAATAAAGATTTTTTTCAAAAACCTGTATAGCTTGAATAAAGGCAGTCTGGTTTTCAATCTGAACCTGTTGAGATAAACGCTGCATCCAGTGATGAAAAGTTTCTGCAGGCTGTTTTTTGAGATGATCAGTTAGAGATTGATTCAGCTGTTGAATCGCACGATCAAATGGAGATTGCGCCTGTCGGGCTTTTAGATAAATTCTGAAGATATAGGCCAAAATCAATAGTGCAATACTGCCCAGTAAAATTATGACACTCGAATAAACTGAACCGAGTCCTAATTTTGATAACCAGCTCTGTTGTGATTCTGCATTATAACCCACCACCTTACTTTGCCATTGGTAGCTGGCATAATCGCTCCAAACACGTAGTTTGGTGATCCATAGATTATGCTGCGAGTTCCAGATCGACTGATTTGCCGATACCCATGCATCCTGAGAAAGCAGATTTTGCATACCATCATCTATACGCTGTGGAGTGATCATTGCGGTTGGATCAAAGCGTTGCCATTTCTGGTCAATCCAGACTTCTGTCCAGGCGTGCGCATCGAGCTGCCGGACTTCCCAGCTCATGCGATCTGGTGCCAACTCCCCCCCCTGATAGCCGGTGACCACCCGTGCAGGAATCCCGACATAACGCATCAACATCACGAAACTCGAGGCATAGTGTTCACAAAAGCCTTGCCGGGAATTAAACAGGAACTCATCAATCCGGTTTTGTCCTAATTGGCCCGGCTTTAAGGTATAAACAAAATTATTCTGCTGATACCAGTTCAAGACTTTCTGTACATAACGCCGAGGATCTTCTGCACTTTGCGTATAGAGACGTTGTGCTAATTGTTGCGCTCGCGGGTCAAGTCGGCGCTGCACCTGAGTATTCGTTCGCTCGATATATTGCGTTGGCAAAGCCTGAGGATCATATGCTGTCCCGACCCACTGTAACGAAATCGGTTCAACACGTTGCGTGAGCCGTCTCGGTACAATGCTCCAATCCTGACGGTTATAATAACGGCGTTCCACAGGTATCGATTTTTCCAACCCCATGATCCAGAACACCGAAGGATCCGCAGCCAGATATTGGTAGTTCCAGCCTGTAGGTACGGGTGAGGTATCCATCGGTTGTCGCATTAAAGGCTGCTGATTGACGAAACTGCTGGTCCAGCGTTGCCCGTCATATTCATCTAGCACCAAGGCTCGCCAATAGAGTTCTGAGCGCGGCGGAAGCTTGCTGACATCACCAATAATCCGGAAAGCCAGTGAACTAGATTGGGATAATTCGGCAATATCCCCAGGTGACATACTGTCGCCAATGCCGGTCACGCCTTTATTTTCAGGAATGGGAATATGCCAAAGTGGCGGCAAGCGCGGAAAGAAAATAAATAGCAAAATGAAAAATGGAACGGCGTACAAGATAAACTTGCCCACATGCTTGGCATCCTGTTGCAATGCTGCGCGCTGAGTGATCTGCTCCTGTTCAAACTCACTGGTTTGAATCCGGTACAGGCCAATCAGACAGCTGATTAAACACAGCACAATCACGATCGCCATCCCAAAAGATTGGCTATATAGGAATGAGCTGGCAGCAACAAACAGGGCAAAATTAAACAGAATAATCAGGTCACGTTTATTTTTACTTTCCAGTGATTTAGCAAATAAAAAAGTAGATAAAACTGCTACCCCAGCCTCAACACCGATAAAACTATGATGGCTCAAATAAATACTGCCGAGTGCCAACGCCGTCAGCAGAAAAGTGCCCGTTTTTGGAAATGGCTGCTGACGTTTCAGAAAAATCCAGATACACACAATACTAATCGCAAAAATAATACTGAGTAGAACTGGAATAAATGCCATCTGAGCGATGAGAATCAGGCCCAAAGTCAGCACAATCGAGGTCCGGATTTTTGCATTGATCATGAATTTACCCGCCTTAGGCCTGCGCCAACAATTGTTTGGCTTTCCGCAGTTGTTCTTCACCTGCGCCCTGAGGCAATTCGGCCTGTGGCAAATGCAGACTATACGCACATTGCTGCTGTTCGCATTGCTCGACCAGACCCATCACAAATTCAAGTTTTTCTTCATGTGACTGACTCGGCATATGTGCATAATGAATCTCGATACTGTGTTCATCCTGATATTGCTCAAAGACTTTGATATACAAGCCTTGTCCACGCGCAAACTGCTTCCAGGACACCGCCTGCAAGGAATCGCCTGACTGGTAATTGCGCAATTCACGAAACTCATCCATATCCGGTTCAAAACGGTTGAAATGATATTTATTTTCTGTGCTAAAAACCTCAGCTTTAGGCGCGATCCAAGCCGAATGCTGATGATAAAGATAGGTCCAGGCTCGAACTAAACCAAAGGGATAAACCGAATAAATCTGAATCACCGGGTAATCAAACTTGCCACGTTGCTCTGCATAAAATGGCAGAATAAATTGCTGCTTTGCTGCATTCAGATAAACTTTCGCTAGCTGATTCCCTGCTTTGATATACAAATAACGGGGGCGAAGTTGCTGTTGTTGAAAATAAAGATGCAGATTCAGGCTATGACCGACCTGCCCCACATCATCTGCGATCAACTCAATTTTCAGGTCATGCAATTGCTTAAAAGTCAGATAAAAACTGATACACAGCACCGCACTGATTAAAAAGCAGAAACCTAAAATCAGGTTATTGGCATAGTTCACCCCAGCCACAAAGGTGATGAAGATCAAGACCAGATACAGATAGCCCTGTTGATAAATAAATACCAAGACATCTTTCTGCGAGAGCTGTTTCTGCTGTGAAAATTGAAAGCGTTTGGCCAGCCATTTTTGCCAGGTTTTATCCAAGAGAGGACTCCTTTAGCTGACCGCAACCTGTTGTATGACATTAAAAGTTTCAGCTTCACTCAACCCCAGACGATGCGAAGTCACCGCGACAAATACAGCCTGCACATCATCTGGTGTGACAAAAGCACGTTGCTGAATCAAAGCATACGCTTGTGCTGCGCGCTTCAAGGCCAGAAGGCCACGCGTAGAAAGTCCATGACGGCTTTTACGGGTTTCTTCTGCCAGATCAAGCAAATATTCCTGAATCGCTTCACTGATAAATATCTGATGCGTCAGACTTTGCAGATCCAGAATTTCATCTTCGGTAAAAATATGCGCCAGACTTGCAATCAGGGCAAAACGGGATTCCTGCTGTAATAACAGTTTTTCTGCATGGCGTGATGGATACCCCAAAGATAAACGCATCAGGAAACGGTCTAGCTGGGATTCCGGCAAAGCGTAAGTACCACTTTGGAATAGCGGGTTTTGTGTCGCAATCACCCAGAAAGGTTTCGGTAAGGCATAGCGTACGCCATCAATGGTGGCATAGCCTTCTTCCATGGCTTCGAGTAAGGCACTTTGGGTTTTGGGACTACAACGGTTGATTTCATCTGCCAGTAAAATCTGAGTAAAAATCGGGCCTTGTTTAAACTCGAACTGATGTTCTTTCTGGTTAAACATGTTAATACCGATGACATCACTGGCCAGCATGTCATTGGTAAATTGGATCCGCTGGAACTTTAACCCAGCCAGATGTGCCAGACTGCTGGCTAATGTAGTTTTACCCAATCCGGGTAAATCTTCAAATAAGACATGTCCGCCTGCAATCAAACAACAGAGTGCCAGTGTGGTCTGGGCCTGCTTATCCAACACAATGGCATTAACTTCTTCAAAAAAACGCTGGATCTTGGGTGCATAACTTGCAATTTTTTGTTCAAGCACAGTATTGATGTGTGCAATGTCGTTATTTTCCTTTTGTTTCATGCCCCAGATCACAATAATTTCCTTAATAAAACATGGCCTAAGATTAACATACACTGAAATTTAAATTTTCCCAAAAGATCAATCATCTGTCTGTGTAACTGAATAAATACACTCACTAGAAAATACCGGAATAGATAGAACACACAGAAATGAGATCTAGAAAATAAAAATGACCGCTACAGAAAAAGATGTTTTTGAATCAAATATCAAAATACTTATAGGACTTTGCCGTCTCTTGAAAAGACTTATAAATAAAAATTCATACTTAAAAGGTATATAAACCCAGATCATTTTTTCGATTTTTATAATTTTTTTTGGAAATAGCTCAACTCATGCAATCAGGGTTATTAGATGGCCTATTCTTTTAGAGAAAAAAAGCGCCCCGAAAGGCGCTTGCTGTTACTTAACCATTAACATGGACATTTCTTCATACCACTACCCGCGGATGGATAACGCGAATCTACACAATGGCGATAGAAAGTCTTAGGATCCATGGGTTCCAGATCCGGGTGATGCTTGCGCATATGCTCCACATAGGTCTGATAATCTGGCACACCGACCATCAAACGGAAACTTTGCTGCAAACGTTGCCACAGGGTTGCAATCCGTGACCAGTTTTTCGGGTTCAGGATCAAATCCTTCTGCGACATCACGGTCATTTTGATGATTTTATAAATCATCGTTTTCCCGCTTTTGGCAAACTTCAGATTCATAATATTCTCCTTAATGACCTTTCGCTGGCTGAATCTCTTCTGGATCACGATAAATCGCTTCTGCCTCATGCACGGTCGGTACCGGACTTGCCAAGGCACGGCGAATCACACCAATCGCAGCGAACAACATCACAAAAGCCACAATCATGAAGAAAGCACAAAGTGCAGCATTGATCTGGTTCGACATCGCTACCGTCTGCATTTCAGCCATAGTTTTCGCTGGCGCCAGGATTTCATTATTGGCAATTGCCGTGTTGAAACGGTCAGCTTGAGCAAGGAAACCAATCTTTGGATTTTCATGGAAAATCTTCTGCCAGCCTGCTGTCATGGAAGTAATGAACAGGAATACTGTTGGGATAATTGTTACCCAGACATATTTCTGTTTTTTCATCTTGAACAGAATGACGGTACCAAGAATGAGTGCCATCGCAGCCAGAATCTGGTTACCAATACCAAACAGTGGCCATAAGCTGTTAATCCCGCCCAGTGGATCGACTACGCCCTGATACACAAAGAAGCCCCAGCCTGCCACTGCAACCGCAGTACCCAATAGGTTTCCGAAGAAGTTATGCGACTGTTTCACCGCAGGAATCACGATACCCACGGTATCCTGCACCATGAAACGACAGGCACGGGTACCAGCATCTACAGCAGTCAGGATAAACAATGCTTCAAACAGAATCGCAAAGTGATACCAGAATGCCATCATTTCACGACTGTTGAAAATTTCAGTGATGATATGTGCCATACCAATTGCAAAGGTAGGCGCACCACCAGTACGTGACAAAATCGAGTTTTCACCGACTTCTTGTGCCAGTAAGGTCAAGGCTTCAGGCGTTACCACAAAACCAAGGGTTCGTACTGCTTCTGCTGCACTTTCGGCTGTAGTACCGAGTAATGCGGCTGGTGAGTTAATGGCAAAGTAAATTCCTGGATCCAGAATTGCAGCACAGATCAAGGCCATGATCGCCACAAAAGATTCCATCAACATACCGCCGTAACCGATCATGCGGATATCGCGTTCATTGTTGACCAGTTTCGGTGTCGTCCCCGAAGATACCAAGGCATGGAAACCGGAAATCGCACCACACGCAATAGTAATGAACAGGAATGGGAACATAGAACCTGCGAATACAGGACCAGTCCCATCAATGAATTTGGTAATCGCTGGCAGTTTCATTTCAGGCATGGCAAACAGGATACCCACGGCCAAACCTGCAATCACGCCAATTTTCAGGAAGGTCGACAGATAATCACGTGGAGCAAGCAATAGCCAGACTGGCAATACCGACGCAATGAAGCCATAAATGATCAGCGCCCAAGTCAGTTCAGTGCCAGAAAGTGTAAAGAATGGCCCCCAATATGGATGTTGTGCGATGTTTTCACCGTAGATAATGCCCAGCATCATCAAGACAAAACCAATAATCGAGACTTCAGCAATTTTACCCGGGCGGATAAAACGCATGTAGATGCCCATAAAGATCGCAATCGGAATGGTGGCTGCAATACTGAATACACCCCATGGACTGTTAGTCAGTGCTTTAACAACGACTAGCGCCAATACTGCCAGAATGATGATCATCACGCCCAAGGCACCGAGCATCACGATAATACCGGCAAAGGTTCCGAGTTCCTGCTTAGCCATCTCACCAAGTGATCGACCGTCACGACGGGTGGAAATAAACAGTACCAGGAAGTCTTGTACCGCACCTGCCAGCACCACACCGACCAGTAGCCAGATCGTCCCAGGTAAATAGCCCATCTGCGCTGCCAGGATCGGACCGACTAAAGGACCTGCACCGGCAATCGCTGCAAAGTGATGGCCAAATAGAACGCTTTTATTGGTCGGCACATAGTCCAGACCATCGGCCAGACGATGCGCAGGCGTTAAACGGCGTTCATTCAGCTCAAATACTTTGGTGGCAATAAATAAACTGTAGAAACGGTAAGCAATGCTATAGACACAGGCGGCGGCAAGTACCAGCCAGACTGCATTGACATGCTCACCCCGACTCAGTGCCAGAACTCCGAAAGAGACTGCACCCACAATGGCTACCAAAAGCCAAATCATTTTCGAAGTCAGCGTCGACTTCTTTTGTAAAGTTTCCATTCAATCCCTCATATTGTGATGCATACAAATCAGCGTGATTGTTGTTGTTCGAGGTACTGCTGTTTTCCCTTGCGACTTTACGCCTGTTCTTTTGCTTTTCCTCTACGACTTTGGCATAAAAAAAGGGATGATTTAAATCATCCCTCTCGATAATAGTCTATTTTCAAACCATTATGCACGTTCTAAATAGTCACCAGTACGGGTATCTACACGAACGCTTTCTTCTTGCTGTACGAATAATGGAACACGTACTACAGCACCTGTTTCAAGTTTCGCTGGCTTACCGCCACCGCCAGAAGTATCACCACGAACACCTGGATCAGTTTCAACGATTTTAAGTACGACGAAGTTCGGTGGAGTCACGTTTAAAGGCACGCCATTGAACAACATGATAGTACATTTTTCATTTGAATCGTCTTTTAACCATTTTGCAGCATCGCTCATTGCTGTTTTATCAGCTGCGATCTGTTCAAAGGTAACAGGATCCATGAAGTTCCACATTTCGCCATCGTTGTACAAGTATTCCATTTCTACTTCAACGATATCAGCCGCTTCTAGGTTCTCGCCTGATTTGAAAGTTTTTTCCAGAACTTTACCTGATTTAAGGTTACGTAATTTTACGCGGTTAAAAGCTTGGCCTTTACCTGGTTTTACGTATTCGTTTTCCATGATTGAACATGGGTTGCCATCAAGCATAACCTTAAGGCCTGACTTGAAATCATTCGTAGAATAATAGGCCATGACTGGCGCACTCCAAACTTACTAACTTTAATCTATTGATGCTATGGGCTGTTGCGATGTCATTTAGCAAGTCTGACACGAACATTGAGTTGCCACATGCACATTCATTTGATGTTGCGTATTCTAAATGAGCAATACACTTTGCCGCAATGAAAAAATCCGCTTTCACCCACTCAGGCTGTTTAAGTTACAATCAGACATGAAAATCCTTTGTTTATTCATGTCTTGCTCAACGTTAAAATACCATCAGGCGAGCACGAAGATCAGCATAGCTTAATCACTCTTTATTTTATAGCGCAGTGGATTATTGCGCTTCCGCACAAACTGTTAAACTGCGCCCATCAGGCTTTGTCCTCTCACTTATTATTGTTAATCTTCCGGCATGACGAACTATTTATATCAAGAACAAAACTGGCAATCACAGCTCAGCGACCTGATCACTGATCCACGCGAATTGCTTGAAGTACTGCAACTTGCACCAGAGCAACTGCTCTCAGGCGCCATTTTAGCTTCTGAACAGTTTAAACTGCGGGTACCACGTGCTTTTGTGGGCAAAATGCAGACCGGAAACCCTTTAGACCCATTGCTTTTACAAGTGCTGCCCCATCATCTGGAACTGGAAGAACATCCAGGATTTGTTACCGACCCCTTGGGCGAAGAACAGGCCAATCAGCAACCCGGCGTACTGCACAAATATAAATCCCGTTTCTTGCTGACACTGACTGGTGCCTGTGCTGTACATTGCCGTTATTGTTTCCGCCGGCATTTCCCCTATCAGGAAAATCTGCCTAAAAATGAAGACTGGATAAATATCAAGCAATATCTGGAAAGCCAACCCGATATTAATGAAGTGATTCTGAGCGGCGGTGATCCACTGACCTTATCGAACCGGAAATTAAAAACCTGGATTGAACGACTAGAATCAGTACCACATCTCAAATTCTTAAGAATACATTCACGAGTTCCTATTGTGATCCCCAACCGAGTCGACGAAGAGCTACTTAGCATGTTAAAAAACAGTAGGCTACGTATTATTCTGGTGGTACACTCAAACCATGCATCGGAGCTGGATGACTTCACTTGCAAGCGTTTAAACCAACTGGTTCAACAGCAGATCACTGTTCTGAATCAGGCGGTTTTATTAAACGGGGTAAATGATTCTGCTCAGGTTTTAGTGGATTTAAGCTATCGCTTGTTTGATGCCGGGGTCATGCCTTATTATTTACATGTACTTGATAAAGTAAAAGGTGCGCATCATTTTGATTTAGCGCCTGACCATATTAATGAGATTTATACAGAAGTTTTAGCGAACCTTCCGGGGTATTTGGTTCCTAAACTGGTTCGAGAAATAGCGGGCGAGAAGAATAAGACACCGCTTTTTGGGGTTTCAACATTTTTGAGTTAAATAATAAAGATGAGCACGCATACTTCAGACATTTTTCAGACACCGACGGAACTTAAACGAGAGCAGTTGAGCTTTTGTCCAACCACTGCCAAGGCTTTGCAGGAATGGGTTGCGGGGATTTCGATTCTACAGCTGGGGAATTCCTCCAAATCCCTGTTTAATGCCTTATTGGAAGTTTCCGAGCTGAAATGTCCAGAAACCCTGCGCTTTGACCTGATTCAGGTCTTGCATCCCACCCTTGAAAATGTCCTGACCAGTCTGGAAAAGCATTTCGTCAATCAGGGCCTGATCACTTCCGACCGGAATGACCAGATCATTGAACTGGCCATGCTGCTGCGCAGTCATTTTGCCAAAATTTATATCGATATCGTCAAACGCTGTAATCATCAGCTGACGCATCAGAAGTTTTCGCTATTTTCTCTAGGCAAAAAGAAGAGCATTCAAACTGCCCGGATGGTATCGATTTATTATGCCCTGCAACAACTCACACTTCTGTTATATCAACAACATATGCTGTATAGCACGCCGGGTCTGGGACAATGGCTGGCTGCCCATCAACTGCTTGAATGTGCAATAGACAACAATTTCTATCAAAGCAATATCAATCAGGTATTAGGCACCCAGCATGATATCCAGAACATTGCACATGCCTATGCACAGCTGATTTTACTGGATATCTTCAATACTCATCAGATCCGGCCTGCAGAAATTCAGGGCCTGTATCTATGCAGTTTTGACTGGGCCAAACTGGTACAGATCCTGCCGAAGGAAACCACGCTGTCCCGTTATGTGGTCGATGCCAGCAAAGATCATCCGCCAATCTTTAATTCCCATCAAGAGCCACAGTTTCAGCCGAGCTTCTATATTTCCACTCAGAACCTGATGGATCATTTAACAGGTACTCAAAGCAAAAATGCCCAGTATCTGTCGCGGAATGAAAAACTGTTCCTGACCCCTGCACTGCATTTTCATATCTACAATCTGCTCTCGAACAATGTCGAGCGTCGTCATGAACGTTATGAATATTCAGCACAGATCAATATCTGCTTTGGCTTGAGCGTGGCGCATTTTTACCTGTCTAAAGGTAAAAACTTCAATGAAACCCTGGAACTCGATGCCAATTATAATTTCCAGAGCGAAAGCAGTTTTGTCAGCTCGATGGAAAACGCCATTCCAAGTAGTTTTAGCAGCATCAAGGCGCTCGATCGAGAAACCAAACAGATCCATAGCGCTGAAGTTCTGGATATCAGTGTCAATGGTTACCGGATTAAATGGACTGGTATTACCCCGGCTAACCTGAAAACCGGTGAATTCATTCTGGTTCAGGAAAAAACCCAGAGTCAGTGGCGTGGCGGTGTGATTCGCTGGATCAAGCAGTCAACGGATAAGAGCCTAGAAATCGGGCTGGAAATTTTGGCACAAGAGCTCTTTCCTTGTGCAGCTTATACCCGTACCGAACGTCATCATGTCAACTATCAGCCTGCCCTGTTGGTGAAAATGACGCAACTGAATCAGGTCTCGACCAGCCTGATTGTCTCTGGTTCACAGATGTTTAGGGAAAAACAAACCATTCATTTACGTCTTGGTCAGGAAGAAATCAAAATCTATCTGACCAAAGCACAACTGATTACGCAGAGTTTCATCCGTTTTGATTATGAATTACTCAATGATCAGGAAGAAGAGATGATCGAAAACTTTATCGATCAGCACATGAATGAAAGCAGAAATCATGATTTATGGGAAGCATTGAAGTGAGAAATCCATTATTGTCTAAAAAGTTAAAACGTACTGAAACACGTTTACTGATTATTGATGATAATCAAATTAGATATAACCAAATCCGTGATCTTCTGACCAGTCATGATTATCAGGTCGATGCTGTGCTGCTGGATGATCTGCAGTCTTTTGAAAAACAGCTGAATTTCAAATGGGATCTGCTTATTTTTGGGCGTGCCTACGATCTGAAATACGAACAGGCCTTAGGGATCGTGCGTCTTTCGCAGCAACCTGACCTTCCGATGATTTTGCTTAAACCGGATAATTATCAGGCTGAACAGTATGCGCAATATATCCGTAAAGGGGTATATGACATTCTCAACTTCGACTACTTGGAACGCTTTTATGTGGGACTGGTCCGAGCATTGTCATTTAGCCGTTTGTCACAATCTCAGCAACATTTAATGACTGAGCTGGAAACAGCACAAATTCAGGCACAATCTTTAGTAGACGACAGCAACCGTGCTGTTGCCACCATTCAGGAAGGGATTCATATTCAGGCCAATGCGGACTACCTGAAACTGTTTGGCTTGCAAAATGAAGACGAAATCATTGGCCTACCGCTTCTGGATCTGCTCCAGCCTTCAGATTTGAATGATTTTAAAACCCGTTTCAAAAAGATTTCTCAGGGTCAGTTTGATTTAGGTCGAGTCGAGATTCAGTCTCTGAATCCGCATGTATCCGCATCTAACCCATTAAAACTGGAATTCTTGCCTTCCACTGCTGAAGAAGATGCGGTACAAATTAGCATTGATACCCAATCTCAAACGGTTTCCTCCAATAAGACTCCTGGAAAACCAAGCGTTTTTCATTCACTTAAGCGTGAACTCAATAAGCAGCCTGCACCAGTAAATGCCTTGGTGACTTTCTCTCTTAGCGCTTATGATCCTGAGCTTCTGCAGTCTGACTGGACTACTTTTAGTGGCTACTTTGAAGCAGTCAAAGAGTTCCTCATGGAACAGACCCATATTTCCCTGTTTAAACTGGAATATGATGTTGTTGTAGGTATGTTACAGGCAGATTCCAAAGCAATTCTTGAATCCAAACTGATCAGTTTAAATGCCTTAAGCAAACCGCAACTCATTACAGTGGGACAAAAAACCTTCCCTCTAAATTTGCGCTTGGGCTATGTCATGCTTGAACAGGGCCTGCAGGATGAAATGCACTGCAATACGCTGATTGGACAGGCATTCTCTACATCTTTACCTCAAGCAGAAGCTGTAGCTGAATTTAAACTCGATATTCCTGCGTCACTGAGCAGTCCGGTTGCGGTAGAAATGCCGAGTATAGATTTCAGTGTTGCTGAAACACCAGTTGCCAGCCCAACATTGGCAGCCGTCAGTCCAGCAGTCACGTCTATTCCTAGCGCTACACCTTCTATTTTGAAAGCCTTAAGTGAATGTCTAGAACGTGGTGAGATTCATTTAAAATATCAACAACTCTATGATAAAGAAGATACGCGTTTATATACCTATGAAGTGACCAGTGGCTTTATTTTTGAGAATAAATGGCAGGATATTTCTAGCCTTTTAGAACTTCATGAAGATGATGAACTGTCCATTAAACTGGATCGCTGGATTCTGGTTGAAGCCAGTAAACAGCTACACAACTTTATTACCCAGTATCCTGATGCAAGCTTAATTGTCAATTTGAACCGTGCCGTACTATTTAAAGACCGCACCTTCCCGGAATTTATTTCCAAGCTGATTACGATTATTCGCAGTAAAGTGAAGCATCCGCTAATCTTGCAATTCTCAGAAGAAGATATTTTACTGAATCAACAAGATGCACAAAAATATCTACGCGTGCTGTATGAACATGGCGCACTGATTGCACTGCGTGATTTTGGTCAATCCATGTACAGTCAAAATTTACTGCGCGAACTGGAACTGGATGGTGTCAGCTTACATTCGAGCTTAACCAATATGCTCAATAAAGATACCGAGATTGAGCAGTTACAGGAAAAAATCACCAGCTATAATGAAATCAAGCCACTCAATATTCTGATCCGTGAATTAAATGATATGACATTGTTCGCCAATGCCTGGAACGTGGATGCCCGCTTTATTCAGGGGAATTATTTCCAGAAAAAACTCGATCATTTGATTGATGTGCAAGAGCATTAAGTGCTGCTACAAACCTGCAACTTAGAAAGTGGCATGATCATCTTCTGAATTGCAGGCACAAAAAAACGGGCTTAAAGCCCGTTTTTTCATTTTGGATATTAACGTTTAACAGAACGTGACATACCAGCAAAACGTTGTTTGAACTTGTCGATACGACCGCCAGTGTCAACGTTCTTTTGCTTACCAGTGTAGAATGGGTGGCAAGCTGAACATACGTCTAGATAAAGAGTTTCTTTACCAAGAGCTGAACGAGTTTCGATTACGTTACCACATGAACAAGTAGCAACTAAAGTTTCATATTTTGGGTGAATATCGGCGCGCATCGTCGATTACTCCATTAGATTCAAGAAGGTTTAGCTGTCATCGCTATTGATCACTCTCAACTGAGGAAGCAGGAACATCGTTCATGCAGATCAACACCACAACAGACCATTCTTTTGGCCCACCGAGACGGATACCGTCAGAGCTAAGCACAACAAGTGGGCATTATTATACGTGAAACGAATTTAATATGCGAATTATTCTTCAGCTTCTGACCCAGTCTCTTTGGCCCACAGATTGGCAATAATCCCGCAGACCATTAATTGAATCTGATGAAAAATCATGATCGGCAGGACAATCATGCCCAGCGGCTGGCCAATAAATAAAATTTGCGCCATCGGCACTCCACTGGCCAGGGTTTTCTTGGAACCACAAAAGAATGCCGTTTTCTGGTCAGCGCGGCTAAAGCCCAGCCAGCGTGGAATATAAAGTGATAACAGCATCACAATGGTGAGTAACACCGAGCAAGCCAGCAATAGCAGCAACAAGGTACTCAGGCTCACTTCATTCCACAGCCCGGCCACTACGGCGCTACTAAAAGCGCCATACACCACCAGTAAAATCGAGCCTTGATCGAAGACCTTGACGATTTTTGGCATTTTCATCATTTGCGGATAGATCCAGGGACGCAGAATCTGTCCTGAAATAAACGGCACCAAGAGCAGCAGTGTAATCTGGATAATCGATGAAGTCGGATCAAAACCATGATCAGATTGACCGAGAATAAAAAATGCGACCAATAATGGAGTAATAAACATACCGATCAGATTGGAAAAAGAGGCACTACATACCGCCCCGGCGACATTGCCATGAGCCACTGAAGTAAAGGCGATCGAGGACTGCACGGTGGATGGCAGGAAACACATAAACAGGAAACCCCAATATAGTTCCTGTCCGAGCATGGGTAATAAAATCGGCTTGGCCAAAAGCCCGAGAATCGGAAACAGGGCAAAAGTTAGCGCAAAAACTAAAGTATGCAATTTCCAGTGCATAATGCCTTGCACCACAGCTTCACGAGACAGTTTGGCGCCGTGCAGGAAAAACAGGATGGCAATCGCTCCTGTCGTCACCCAGCCAAAGACTTCAGCCGCCTGCCCCGAAACTGGCAGCACACTGGCCAGCAAAACCATCACAAACAACAGTATCGTAAACCAATCCAATGCCAAGAACTTAAGCATATCCCTATAATCCCTCAGATTTTATTGTTTGATATAAAAATGCCCGGCTATCTTAACAGATGCCGGGCCCATGCTATGCACTCAGATTGATGTAATATTTTCATCTATACATGAATGCATTTCATATATCTCGCTACGTCACACTTAGTTATTACGTGCATTGTTGTCTTGCTGGATCAGCTCGATCTTGTAGCCATCTGGATCTTCTACAAATGCAATTACAGTCACGCCACCTTTCATTGGGCCAGCTTCACGCACCACATTACCGCCACGCGCTTTAATCTCTTCGCAAGCCTTGTAAGCATCATCAACTGCAATCGCGATATGACCATAAGCATTGCCCAGTTCATAGCTGTCTGTATCCCAGTTATGGGTCAATTCCAGTACGGTGTGATTCTCTTCATCGCCATAACCGACAAAAGCCAGGGTAAAACGGCCCTCTTCGTAATCACGCTTACGAAGCAAAGTCATGCCAAGTACTTCAGTATAGAACTTGAGAGATTGTTCTAAATTGCCTACACGTAACATGGTATGTAGCATGCGCATATTAATCATCCTTCTGTACAGATTGTTGTTGGTGTTCACCGAGCAGTTTTGCGACCCAGACCACCAGAATCAGGATCGGAATCCCAATCAGAGTAGTCATCAGGAAGAAATTCGGATAACCGATATTGGTGACTATAGTACCCGAATATCCACCTAAAATCTTAGGCGTCAGGGTCATGAGTGAGCTAAAAATCGCATATTGAACAGCGGTAAATGACACACTGGTCAAGCTCGACAAGAATGCAATAAACGCAGCACCAGCCAGCCCGGCGGCCAGATTATCGACAATAATGGCAAAATAAAGCCACTTGTCGCTATAAGGTTTAATCACCTTGCCACTGACTTCGACCGTATCTGAACTGTTGCTATCCACCACTGCCAAGGGCTGAATATCGACATCCAGATTCTGGGTATTGCTCAGCTGATCATTGACCTGATAAACATGCGTTGTTTGCTGCAGTGCCTGATCATCTTGCATCAAGACGGCACTGATAATATGTGCAGGTGACTGAATCAGTTGTTGTGCAGGAAGCGCGGCAGTAAATACGCCTTCACTTTCCAGTTTTGCCTCAATATTTTGATCATTGATTTGTAAAACAATCTTTTGATTTTCTTGCAGTGCTTCACCGACATACTGGCCGCGCACTACAATGGTCTTGTCCTGTTCAGCTACAGTGAGGCTATTGTCACTGGTGATCGGCAAGATCTGTAACTGGGTGCTGCCCTGTTCTGTGGTCAAATACGGCATATTGACCTGTACCGGGGCTTGATCAGTAACATCTCCATCCAGATAAGCAGCCGATACTTGTAGCTGTTTGCTCTGCGCCAGCACAGCACTCGGTATATCCAGCTTCCAGTAACCAACTTCATCGGTCTCTGCCTGATAAACCTGATTACCGACCGTGACTTCGACAGCTGCTAGTTTTTCACCAGACTTGACCAGGCCGATAAAAATCAGGTTGGTGGAACAGGCCAGCACAGCACCAACAAACATCAGTTTCATGATGTTCATCTTCTGGGCCAAGAGCCCGCCAAGGAATCCACCGACTAAAGAGAAAATGACTCCATAGACTTTAACTGCCTCGGCAATCTGTTCTTTACTGAAATTCAGGTCCTGATAGAACACATTAGAAATGACGCCGGCAATAATATCGGAGACCCGATAAAAACCGATCAGCAATAACAACACCAATGCCAGTTTCAAGCCATAACGTTTAAAGAAGTCTGCAACCGGATTGACCCAGGTTTCATAGGCCATCTGCCTGTTAACCGCACCCATTTTTACCAAGCTTGCACCAATCGCAAATGCGACAGCACCTGAGCCAATAAAGCGTAAGGCCTCAAAACAGAACAAGGCAAAGGTATCTTCAATAGCAAACTGTTGCTTGATACTGTCCACCAGATTGCCTGAATAGATATAGCTCAGTACAAAACTGATCACCGCAACAAAAAATACGGCGACTAAACGGAAATAATCACTGCGCACATAGTGTTTTCGCACACGGTCAACCTGCGGCTCCCGAATGGACAGTGTGGTGATAATACCGACCAGCATGACAGCAGCCATCGCCAGATAGGTCCATTTCCAGGCATCATAGATATAGTTGCCTTTCGCAGTTCCCAAATAGGCCGCCAGAAACAAGGCACCAGCACCAGCGACAATCATCCCGATCCGGTAACCGGCATTATAGGTGGCGGCCAATACGGTCTGCATCTGGGTTTCCGCCAGTTCAATCCGGTAGGCATCAATCACAATATCCTGCGTTGCTGCGGAGAAACCAAGCAGGACTGCACCGAGCGCCATTTGCTGTAAATGTGTTGCACCCAAAGCCGGATCAGAAAAGGCCATAATGGAAATGGCACAGACAATCAGAATCTGCGCAATCAGCAACCAGGCACGACGACGTCCCAGAGCCTTGGTCAGAAAAGGGACAGGAAGTTCATCAATGAGCGGTGCCCAGACGAATTTAAACGAATAGCCCAATGCGGCCCAGCTAAAGAAAGTTACTGCACTTTTGCTGATTCCGGCCTCACCTAACCATAAAGACAGACTGGAAAAAATCAGAAGAATCGGCACACCAGCCGAAAATCCCAAGAACAGCATGATCAATGCACGTCGATCTAAAAATGCTGTAAATGCGGATTTCCAACCCGTCGTTTGTGTTGTCATTGCTTTATTATTTTCCGCAGAAAAACCAATTGCTGCTATTCAATCCTGTAATAGCGTATCTTTCAACAAGATTTATATATTTATCACATTTCCGGTTTTTTATTTTCTGGCAAAAGCGACATGTTGGCTTGAATTTTTCAAGTAAATCTGTATACCTTAACTCTCATCAACGTAATATTTCGTTTTGGATTTTCAACAGTGACCCAGAGACTCGATCAAATTAATTCTTCTATTGCCAGCAACACCAGCACAACTCCACAAAAAATCCGCTCAGATTTACTTATCTCTGCATTTGAACAAAGCGAAATTAAAAATACTCTGGACCATACCCGGTTAACATCCACCCAGCTGACGCATATTCCAAACCTAGAAAAAATTCCTGCGTCAACCAAACGGATCAAGCCCCTGAATAACTTTTTGGGCCAAGATCGCGCACGCGCCTCAGTTGAGGCCGGGATTGCCCTGCCTTATTCCGGCTATAACATTTTTGCTGTGGGTACCGCAGGACTCGGAAAACGCACCATGGTGAAGCGTTTGCTGCAACAGCACGCCAAAACTATGGAAACCCCGAATGACTGGGTGTTCGTCAATAACTTTCAGAACCAGCGTCAGCCGATTGCGCTAGAACTGCCCTCAGGTCAAGGGCCGAAATTCCAGGCCATGTTGAATCAAAGCTGGCAAACGATCCTCAAGCAGCTTGAGCGCCGTTTTACTGCAGAGACCTATCATAACCGCATTGAAATGATTCGCCAGGAAACGGGTGATGAACAGCAGCAGGCACTGATCGAACTGACCAAAGAAGGCGCAGAACTGGATCTGAAGCTGATCTCGCGACATGATGAGCACTGTTTTGTCCCTGTGCATCTGATTGATGACAAATTGCAGGAAATGTCTCAGGAAGATCTGAATGCATTAAGCAACAAAGATCGTGCCGAACTAGCCTCTAACATGCGCTATATGGACAAGAAACTGGAACGTTTGGGTTTACACCTAGGTGATCTGGAAGATGATGCACGCGATCGCGTACAGATCCTGAACCGCGATATCGCCAAGCAGGTCGTCTTGCCGCGAGTCGAACAGATTCTAGCGAAATTCAAACATGTGGAAGGTCTGGAACATTATCTGAAATATTATGCCGAAGACATTATCAATAATGTCGAAATCGTGCTGGAACAGGAAGAAGATGACTTCACTCCGGCACTATTCAGCCGCGTTCCGGCACGTTATCAGGCAAATGTAATTATTACCCATAAGCCGAACAGTGGTGCACCGGTGATCTTTGAAGATTTTCCAACGCATTACAACCTTTTGGGTCATGTGGAACAACTGACCCAAAATGGCACGATTACCACCGACTTCACCCTGATTCGTTCAGGTACCTTGCACAAGGCTAACGGTGGCTTCCTGATGCTGGAAGCGGAACAATTGCTGGAACAGCCCTATGCATGGCAAGGCTTGAAGCGCGCGCTTAAATCGGGGCATTTAAAATTGTCCTCGCTTGAGCATATGATCACGTTAACCGGCAGCATTTCGATTGAACCTGCTTCGATTCCATTGAATATCAAGGTCATCTTGCTGGCTGAGCCTGAAATTTATTATGAAATTTTAGAGCTTGAACCAGAGCTGGGCAGCATCTTTAAAATCCGTGCTGATTTTACCGATACATTACAACGTAATGACGACAACGAGCAGGCCTATATGCAGCTGATTGCCGACTATGTGCAATCGGATAAATTATTACCTTTTGACCGTTCTGCTTTGGCGGCATTGCTCACAGATTCCAGCCGTCAGGCCGAAGATCAAAGTTCATTGTCATTACATGCCCTGACGCTGGGTGATCTGATCCGTGAAGCACATCATCATGCCTTCCAGGCTGGCGACAAGATGGTGTCAGAAAAACATATCAATACTGCCCTGGATCATCGCAAATATCGTCTCGGCTATTTACGTGAACTGTATTGGCAAGATCTGACTCGTGGTACTCAACTGATCGAAACCCGCGGCCATCGTCTGGGCCAAATCAATGCCCTGTCCGTCATTCATTATGCTGATGTTGAATTTGGTCTGCCTTCACGACTGACTGCTTCGGTTTATCAAGGTGGTGGTGATATTCTGGATATCGAACGCAGTGTCGAACTCGGTGGCTCTTTACATGCTAAAGGCGTGTTGCTGATGTCGTCTTTCCTGAAAGCACATTTTGGTCGTGAACAGACCTTGCATTTCTCTGCTGCACTGGCCTTTGAACAAAGTTATGGCCAGGTCGATGGTGACAGTGCCACAGTCGCGGAACTGTCTGCCTTACTGTCTGCCATAAGTCAGTTACCGATTGATCAATCCTGGGCCATTACCGGTTCCATGAACCAGCTGGGACAAGTACAACCGGTAGGTGGTGTGAATGCCAAAATTGAAGGTTTCTTTGATGCTTGCAAGTTACAAGGTCTGACCGGAAAACAAGGTGTGATTATTCCACGTCAAAATATGCAACATCTAATGCTGCGTAAAGATGTCACCATTGCTGTGGAAGAAGGTCAGTTCCATATTCACGCGATTGATACCATTGATCAGGCGCTGGAAATTCTGATGGCGCGTCCTGTCGGCACCTTGGATAAAAAAGGTCGTTATAGCAAAAATTCAATCTATGCCGCAGTGATGGCACAGCTGGATTATTGGCAAGCGATTGAAGATGGTGCCGAACTGGTCGAAGTGCCGAAGAAAAAGAAAAAAAAGAAGAAGAAAAAAGACAAGAAGCAAATCGTCGAGCCACAAACTGAAGTTGATGCTGATGCTTCGACAGTTGAAAAGCCGGATGCAGCGACAGAGGATTAACTCTAACCTTGACCTAAGCAAAAGTAGAGATAAAAAAAAGCGCTTCTCAATGAAGCGCTTTTTCACATCTGAACTTAATTTAATACAAAATTAAGCATCAGCTGCCGGGCTATACTGTTCAACTAAAGGCTTTAATTCACCTTTTTGGAACATGTCGAGCATGATATCACTACCACCGATCAACTCACCATTGATCCAAAGCTGTGGAAATGTCGGCCAGTTGGCGATTTGTGGTAACATCGCGCGAATGTCCTGGTTTTCCAGAATGTTTACATAAGCAAACGGACGACCAATTTGACTGAGTGCTTCTACTGCACGTGCAGAAAAACCACATTGTGGAAATTGCGGTGTGCCTTTCATGTAAAGAAGTACTGCGTGTTTTGCAATTTGGTCACGAATTAACGCTTCGGTATCGCGTGCTTGTTCAGTCATTGATAAATCCTCAACTCATCTGTCTCGCATTATACCCAAATCCAGGCAAAACAGTATGTCTAAAGCAATAATTCCAATTTTATTTACAATTACCCTTTAAATCTGAGTGGGTTTTTGCTTATATAAGTTTTTCTTTCCACCTAACAGTTAAGAGTTAGTCATGAATAATATTACCCTCGCACCGGTACAAACTGATCAACCGTCTCATTTGATGCCTGTTTTTGGCCGTCAACCGATCAGCTTTGTCCGAGGACGAGGTGCATATCTTTATACCGAAGATGGTACAGAGTATTTAGATGCATTAACCGGAATTGCGGTATGCGGTTTGGGCCATGCGCATCCAGTCATTGCCGAAGCGATTGCTGAACAGGCAGCGACCCTGATTCATACCAGCAACCTGTTTGAAGTGCCTTGGCAAACCGCTGCCGCACAGAAACTGGCTGAAGTTGCAGGTATGGAAGAAGTATTTTTCTCCAACAGTGGCGCAGAATCAAATGAAGGTGCAATCAAGATTGCACGTAAATTCGGTCATATGCAAGGCATTGCTTCACCAAAAATTATTGTTGCTGACCAGTCTTTCCATGGTCGTACCATGGCCACCCTGTCTGCTACAGGCAATAAAAAAGTGCAAGAAGGTTTTGGCCCGCTGGTTGAAGGTTTTATTCGTGTACCTTTTGGTGATATCGAAGCAATTGAAGAAGCTGCAATCAATCATCCGGATATCGTAGCGATTTTGATTGAGCCTATTCAGGGTGAAGGCGGTGTGAATACCGCACCTCAAGGTTTCAGCTATTTAGAAGAAATTCGCCAAATCTGCAACCAGCATAACTGGCTGATGATGCTGGACGAAGTGCAAACTGGTAATGGCCGTACCGGTAAATACTTTGCTTATCAGCACACCAATATTATTCCGGATGTACTGACCACAGCCAAAGGCTTAGGAAATGGCTTCCCGATTGGTGCAGTCATGACCCAAGGTCGTGGCGTCGGTGTATTAACTGCTGGAAATCACGGTTCTACCTATAGCGGTACAGCACTGGGTTCGCGTGTGGTCTATACCATTCTCGATATTATGCGAAAAGAAAATATCGTCGCGAATGCGGCTGAAAAAGGTGCTTATATCGTTGACCAGCTACTCAACAAACTGGCAGATCAAAATGTCATCGTACGTGGTTTCGGTCTGATGATCGGGATTGAATTACCAAAAGAATGTGGTGATCTGGTTGCGATTGCACGCAATGAATACAAGATGATTATCAATGTCACTGCAGGCAATGTCGTTCGTCTGTTGCCTACCCTGAATATTACCCAGGAGCAGGCAGACCAGTTGATCGAACGTCTGGTAAAAATGATCAAAGCTTATTTGGCATAAAGCCCTAGCCTAAAAATTAAAAAAGCCGCTCTAAAGCGGCTTTTTTATTATTCTGCACTCTATGATGCGTTTTGTAACATACGTCCGCCAGAGATCTGGCTAAAATATTGTTTCAGGGTATCAAGACAACGAAGAATTTTTGTCGGTTGTTGTTCACGTTTCGGAATAACCGCATACAGTGTAATCGATGGCAGTCTCCATTCAGGCAGAACTTCAACTAAAGTACCGTTAAGCAAATCCTTTTTAGCATCAAGATATAAAACCTTGGCAATCCCATTACCCTGCAAGCACATCGATTTTGCAACCAAACCGTTATTGGTACTGAAACGGGATTTCAGTTCAAACTCGGCTTTTTCTGCAGTATTCACATGTTGGAAATGATAATACTGATGGTTTTTAAGATGCGTTAAAGGCAAGACCTCATGATTTTTAAGATCATCAGGTTTCGAAATAATGGTGCTTTGATTAATATAACTCGGTGTCGCCACCAGAATTTGCTCAATCTGCATCAATGGCACAACCTGAAGATTATGCTCATCATTTTTCTGTTCAAATCTTAGGGCGATATCAACTCGCCCATCCAACAAATCAACCTCATGATTGTTTGTTTCTAAATGTACTGCCAAGCCGCGATGTGCAGCTATCCAATGAGAAAGTGCAGGAATCACATGATTCGCGCATAATTCTGGCAAAGAAACGATACGCAGCTCACCCACGAGATCATCACGTAACTCATTGATCCGGACTTTACCGCGCTCAGCAGCAGATAACATTTCTTGACAGCTATGGAAAAAAGCTTGTCCCGCTTCGGTCAGACTTAATTTTCTCGTCGAACGATTTAGAAGTACGACTTCCATATCGTGTTCTAATGAGCGAATTTGTTGACTGACGGCGCTGGTCGTAATCCCTAATTCACGGGCAGCACCGCTAAACGAGTTCTTCTCCACAACGCAAGCAAAGACACCCATTGCTCGAAGTTGATCTAACATAAATTTCCCTCTAAACTTATGAGGTGCTTCATCATTTGATAAAAGCAACTTATTGTATTATACGGCGAAATTTACACTTTGCATTATTTATTTAATTGTTTGGTAAAACTGCAGTAGGATTAATAGGTTTGCCGTCTAAGCGCACCTGAAACTCAAGCATGGTACGGTTTGTACCAGTCGATCCCATTTCTGCAATTTTTTGACCAGCCGTTACATTTTGGCCACTTTTCACATTCAATTTACTGTTATGTGCATAAGCGGTGATATAGCCATTGATATGCTTCACCAACACCAGATTGCCATATTCTTTCAGGCCATCAGCGGCATACACCACCTGCCCGTCTGCTGCTGCAAATACCGGATCGCCGACATTGCCACTATAGCGGGTGCCCTTGATATTAGAAGCTAAATTGTATTGCTGAAGAATCGCACCATTCGATGGTTTTACCCAACGTAAACCTGCAGCCGTAGATACTGGCGTAACCGGTGCAGATGTATTGACGCGTGGTGTGGTTTGTACTGTGGTTGCTGGTGTCACCGGTGCCGGTGTAGGCACTGCAATTGTTTGACGCTGGATTGGCGCTGCCTGAGTCATAGCCTGAGTACTGGTGCTACGGCGCGCAGTATTGCTTTTCAGGCGGATTGATTGTCCGACATAAATCCGGTAAGGCGCACTGATATCATTCATCTCCGCGACACTGATATAGTTCAGCCCATAACGTGCTGCAATCCCGCTCAATGTATCTCCTGAACGCACCGTATAGAAATCAGGAGCTGTTGCATAACGCGTTGCATTATTCACCTGGGGTTTGGTGGCACAACCGGTAATTACTCCTGTAGAAATAACAACGGTCGATAAAACAAGGGTTTTAATCAGGGTTGCAGGCGAAGCTACGACACATTTCGGTAACACCAAGAACATTATCTTCCTCTCTAATGCTATACGGTTGCAAAATTTCGTTAAGATTAGCAAAGTTTTACGGCAATATACTTGCAATCGCGAGTTTTTCACAAAGTTATAACACTAAGGACGCATTTTCTTCCAATTGTGTTTGCAAATTCCGCAAACTCTCATAATTGGTGGCATCCATCTGAATCGGGGTAATACTGACATAGCCATTGGCGACCGCAGAGAAGTCTGAATCAATCTCGCTAAATCCCGGCTTAGGTTCTGCGACTGCTTCTCCCGAGAGTCCAATCCAAAATACCTGACGACCACGCGGATCTACATGACTCGTCACCGGTTTAGACTGACGGCGGCGACTTTGATATGTCACTTTTTCACCCTGCAATTCAGTTACATCTGGAATATTGATATTAAAAATATGTCGCTCAGGCAGAACAGGCAAACCACGAGCAATAAAATCATGCACCCATTCGGCGGCCAACTGATAATCCTGAGGCTGCTGATAGCCACGTACATTCGGCCCACTCAGTGATACGGCAATCGCAGGATGTTTAGTTAAACGACCTTCAAAGGCCGCCCCGACTGTACCGGAATACAAGATATCATCTCCCAGATTTGCGCCGCTATTTATCCCGCTAACCACTAGGTCAAATTCAAAATCAAATAGCCCGTTCATAGCCAAGTAAACGCAATCTGCCGGCGTCCCATTAACCGCCCAGACATCAGGAGAAATCTGGATTGGGCGTAAAGGGCGGTCCAAAGTTAAGGCACTAGAAAAGCCACTGCGTTCACTTTCCGGTGCCACAATCACCACTCGCCCCAAAGGCTTTAGCGCTTGCGCCAAAGCCTGAATACCGGGTGCAAACACCCCATCATCATTTGAAACTAAAATATTCACTAAAAAATCTCGTTACGCTAAAAAATGACTGACTAGGACATTTCATTGTATTAGTGCAGGAATTATATATATTTATTGCTCGACATCCATCTTTATAATATGTGGCTCAAGATGATTAAAAAATTCTCTTTACTTAGCGCTCTCACTTTAAGCTTGGCAGCATTTATTTCCCCTTCAGTCATGGCAAACGATCTGACTGTTGAAGAAAACAATACCATTGTAAAAGAAGATATTGCATCAGCACAGGTTATGGCTGAAGTTTGCCCGGCAATCATTGGTCAAAATCCAAAATTTAACAGCACCGTTGAACAATTGATCCAGTCTTATCTTGCAGACTACTCAGATAAAGGCATGAGCTATCAAAAGCTACAGGCAGACAGTGAATATAAATCTTTACTTGAAGAAGCACGTCAGGGTGCAAAGCAAACCAGCTCAGACGAGCAGAAAACTGTCTGTGAAGAAATGCTGAACTACCAAGGCTAAGCCAGCTAAATTTTCAAATAAGACGGTGTAAACATCGTCTTATTTTCTCTTACAGATTTATTCATAATTCTACAGCTTCGCTACATTTTCCCACTTTTCAATTTCAAAAATAAGTTTAAGCTAGGCAAATTATTGTTCTAAATCCATTTTTTGAGTTTTCAATGAAAAATCCAATATTCCAAGCTTTAACATTCTGCGCAATTTCTGCCGCCACTCTTTTGGGAACTTCTGCATTTGCAGCCGATGAAAACATTAATGTTACCCCAACTCAGCAAGTGACCAAACAGGAACTGGCAGCCATTTATGTTCTTTCAGAAATCTGTCCAAGCATGGTCAAAGACAAGTCACAGTTTAATCAGGGTTATACCAAGCTGGTGACTGAGTATATGCCGGGCCAGCGTAATCCGGTTGAAAGCTTAAACCAGATGGCTAAACAGAACGATTTCCGCAATATTCTGTCCGAAGCACAATCGGATGCCAAGAAAGCCGGCAAGAAAAAAAATCAGGTGATTTGTAATGAATTAACCACCTATAACAATTAAGCTGCTTTTCTGCCGATAACTTACAATACTTTTGAAATAAGACCGGGTTTCCCATAGAAGTCAGCCTAGCTTTGTCCTAAAATGCTAGGCTCTTCGTGCTTACATCAAGATATAGGAACCCACTAGAAATGACCCAAAAAACTGCCCTTGCTGCATTATTATTAGTTCCTAGTTTTAGCTTTGCAGCAACTGTCCTATCTGCACCACCAGAATTGAATAATAAATCCTATGTGCTAATGGACTACGAGACAGGGCAACTTCTCGCTTCAAAAAATGAAAATGAAAAATTAGCCCCTGCTTCAATGACCAAGATGATGACCAGCTACATCATCGAACAAAAACTATTGAGCGGTGAACTCACTGAAGATGAACAAGTGCGCATGAACGAGTCAGCATGGTGTCGCGGCAGTAGCGCGGAATCATGTATGTATGTACCTTTAAATGGTACGGCAACTGCACTTGAAATGCTTCGCGGGATTATTATTCAATCAGGGAATGATGCATCGAAAGCCATGGCTGAACATATTGCAGGGAACGAGGGTACCTTTGCACATATGATGAACCAGGAAGCTAAACGTATTGGCATGACCAATACCAGCTTTATCAATTCAACCGGTATGCCAGCTGAAGGTCATTATTCAACTGCCAAAGATATGGCAACGCTGGCACAACACATCATTAAAGACAGTTCTAAGTATTATCCGATTTATGCGGAAAAAGAATTTACCTTTAATGGCATCAAGCAAGGTAACCGTAATGCCCTGCTATATACTGATCCGAGTGTAGATGGTTTAAAAACTGGCCACACTGATGAAGCTGGTTATTGTCTGACCACCTCATCAAAACGCGGTCCTACGCGTCTGATTTCAGTGATTTTTGGTGCACCAACCATGCAGGAACGTGCGACACAAACACGTGAATTGCTGGCTTGGGGTTATGCAAACTTCGAAACCAAAAATGTTCAACCTGCTAAACAGGTACTTGCCAAAGCCAAAGTCTGGTTTGGTAAGGAAGATGAAGTTCAGATCGGTCTTGCTGAAAACTTTAACGTGACCATGCCAAAAGGTCAGGCTAATGCGATTAAAACCCAGCTGGTGGTTCAACCTAAACTGACTGCACCTTTACAGCCTGGTCAGGTCGTAGGTAAATACGTAGCGACTCTGGATGGTAAAGTAATTTCAGAAAAACCATTGGTGGCTTTAAACGCGGTTGAAGAAGCTGGTTTCTTCGCACGTATGCTCGACCACATTAAACAGTTCTTCTCAAACTTGTTCTAAGTTTAAATAAACTGTTTTAGTCCCGGACTAAGACCAAAGCACTCATTCAGATGGGTGCTTTTTATTTTATACTATGCACATGATCCTTAAACTTTTAATGAGCAGATCACCATGAGCCAAAACATTCGTTCTTATTTAGACACGACTCCAGAAATTGATAAATCGTGTTATATCGATCCGATGGGAATCGTGGTCGGCGATGTGGTCTTGGCTGAAAATGTTTCTGTCTGGCCTTTTGCCGTGATTCGTGGTGATGTTAATTCAATCCGGATTGGTAAAAATTCGAATGTTCAGGATCATGCCATGTTGCATGTCAGTCATAAAAAAGCCGATAAACCGAATGGTTCGCCTTTGATCATTGGTGAAGATGTCACGATTGGCCATCATGTGACATTGCATGGTTGTACGATTGGTAATCGTGTACTAATTGGGATTAACAGCATTATTCTGGATGATGTCATCATTCCGAATGATGTGATGATTGGTGCAGGTACGCTAGTTCCACCGGGTAAAGTTTTGGAAAGTGGCTGGCTCTATGTTGGTAGCCCGGCAAAAAAAGCACGTCCGCTCACTGAAAAAGAAATGGCGTTCTTGCCGTATTCTGCACATAATTATGTAAAAGTTTCTGAGAATTATAAATAACTGTTTTAATTGCCAAATTTTTTGATCGTTAGATACAATAAATTAAATCTATCTCTATATGAATATTTATGTTTAAAGAAATTGAAAAATATGTGGGATTTTATCTACTCACCTACATAATAATTTTATTCATATGTGGATTTTTTCAGTACATAGCAGTGTGTCAAGGACAATCTTTATCTTGTAGCTTCAGTATGACTGGAATTAACACAATTATTACAACCACTGCTTATGTAATAACACCTATAGTTGCCATCATTGGTTTTATTTCTTGGAAGGTACAATATAACATTCAACTCGAAAAAAATGATCTCAGAAATGCTTTAGAGGCTGCCGTCATACTCAAGGAAAATATAAATTATTTTGAAGTACATTTAAATAACTTATACGCCAATCTCAACTTAAAATAAGATTTTCGAATTGAATTGGTGAATGACCAAGCTTTTTATTTAGCACCACACAAATTGTATGCGACAGAATTTTACGAGTTATGCGGTGGGTTAAATGCCATAGATCTTTTGCCCTCACTTTCTGAATGTGAAAGCGATCTGTTAATTGACCAATCACTGTTTCAATCTTTC
>NZ_KB850159.1:132212-134212 GCF_000369725.1 Acinetobacter sp. CIP 101966
CGTTTTTCCATTTCTGGAGCATAACGCTGAACCCAACGATAAATTGTACTGTGATCCACATTTATGCCTCGTTCAGCGAGCATTTCTTGAAGTTCACGATAGCTGATGCCATATTTACAATACCAACGAACAGCCCAAAGAATGATTTCACCTTGAAAGTGCCGACCGTGGAAGGGATTCATCTGCTGTATCTCGAAATAAATAAGATATTTAGCTTATCATGTCAGCCTATTTGCAACAGTGCCAAAGTAACCCCCCGACATCAGTTAAGTTATGCCCTGCATCTGCCAGTAAGGCCATAGAGCCCGTATGCCAGCCATAAATTGCTTCAATTGCCACGAATCCTAAATTTAATACAATACCTATTGCAAAAGCAGTTCCATAATTGACTGTCCCGTGGATATGAGAATGAGACATAATCAGTAAATATTCCAAAGAAATTATTATTAGTAACGCCAATCTCAACTTAAAATAAGATTTTCGAATTGAATTGGTGAATGACCAAGCTTTTTATTTAGCACCACACAAATTGTATGCGACAGAATTTTACGAGTTATGCGGTGGGTTAAATGCCATAGATCTTTTGCCCTCACTTTCTGAATGTGAAAGCGATCTGTTAATTGACCAATCACTGTTTCAATCTTTCTTCTGGCTTTCATCAGTATTTGCAGTGTCTCTTTAGGTCTGAAATCTATCATGTTTTTTCTAAAGGGTGTTTGTAAATCAATACCCTGATATTCATAATATCGTTTCAATTCTGGTCTTAAATAGCCCTTATCTGCTCCCAGTAAACCGTAAATATCATTCGTAATTTCAGGTGCAACATCTCGCTCATCACAATGAGCAGGTGCAAAGGTATAACCCGAAATCATGCCTGAAAGATTAATGACGATATGAGCTTTGAAACCATAATATTTTTCTTGTTTTGCAGCACAATAACTAAAACCTGCGTATTCTTTAAAGTTTTTATGCTTTCTAGCTCTGGTATAACTACAGACAGGGAGTGGGAAGCCATCAATAAAGTGAATGTTATCTGAACCATAACGCTGAATGAGCTGTGCCATAATGGATTGACTGACATGCCACAGGTTTGCACAATGTTTACAGAAATTGGGATAAGATCCTAATTTTGGAAAACATTCTAACCAATTGTTTTTGAAATACATCCAAATATTTTTGTCTGTATCTAAACCAAGAAATTCACCTACTATTTGCATAGTGATGATTTCTGCATCAGTAACAGCAGGCGGAAAACCACGAGTTCTCAGGGGCTGAGTAACAACAATGGGATAAAGTTCTTCTATGATTACATAGACAAAAATGATAAATTCTTCAATGGACATAACTTTGCTTTAATTTCTTGGTGGAAACTAAAATAGGGTTATGTCCTTTTTATTTCAATCACTTAAAAAGTTGAGATTGGGGTATTAGTAATTAAAGCATTTTAAACTTCAAAGCAATTTCTTATTTTTCAAAGGAATCTTATAGCAACCGGCTATATACCAAGAATAGTAAACGTAACTCAGATATCCCTTCACTAACAGGTTCAGTATCTCCGAAATTTCTATCTTCTACATAGTCAATCCGAACTCGTATTCGTCTTTTAGCTTGTTGATCTTTTAATTTATAAAAATAAAAAATCAAATACTTAGTGTAAATTTGGTATTCTAAAAGCGGACATTTTTACTTTGGAGAAACCGGACATTTATATTTTGGGCTTACATAAGCTAAACTAAATATAGTCGTAAATTTCAATTGAGTTATTCATCGGCTTTTAAATAACGGTATACCGCTTGGCGACTAATTCCAAATGCCTGGCCTAATGCCATTTTTGAAGGATACTTCCCTTCCTTCCATGCTTGTCGCAAAGCGTCAGCTTGATCAGGCTTCAATTTATGTACCCGGCCTTTGTACTTCCCTTGAGCCGAGGCGAGTTTAATGGCACTGTTGCAAATAGAGATTTGAGTCGATGATGTTCCCTTTAAAAAGTACTTAGAGAC
>NZ_KB850159.1:134242-328709 GCF_000369725.1 Acinetobacter sp. CIP 101966
TCAATGGACATAACTTTGCTTTAATTTCTTGGTGGAAACTAAAATAGGGTTATGTCCTTTTTATTTCAATCACTTAAAAAGTTGAGATTGGGGTAACTTATATTTACAAATACAAGAAGTACCCGTAAAAAACTTCGAAACACTTATTTCACATTATGATGAAAATAAAGTTGAAATTAGACAAAAAAGACGTGAACTTTCCCTGAATACAATCAAATATTACTCATGTCTAGAAATATGCCAACATCCAATTCCTGAAAGTCAAATTGACTTTCTATATAATCATAACAATGAATTTGAAGGAAAGTTTAAAACTATAGTTTTCGGAAAATTTCATCATAGCCACACACCCTAAAATTTTATACAATAGTGCATCCTTTTCCATGGTGCTGCTTTATGACCGCTTGGACTGCTCATGTCACTGTCGCAACTGTCGTTGAAAAAGACGGAAAATTCCTGTTTGTAGAAGAACATACAGAAGGTGTGACACACACGGTATTTAATCAGCCAGCAGGTCATGTTGAATGCGGTGAAACCATTATTGAAGCCGCAATTCGTGAAACCATGGAAGAAACAGGTCATAGGGTGGAAGTAAAACACTTATTAGGTATATATACCTATACTCCACCGATGTTCCCGGATCGTACTTATTACCGTTTCTGTTTCTTGGCCAAATCCATTGACTATGACCCAAATGCCACTTTAGATACAGATATTATCGGCGCAGTCTGGATGACGCTTGATGAACTGATTGAATCTGCTCGCGCGCGTAGTCCATTGGTGATTAAAGCCGTGCAAGATGCGCTTTCAGGTCAAAAATATCCTTTATCGCTCATTTACGAGCACCAAAATTCTCCCTTAATTTCAAATTTGGATGCCTAATCCTATGCAACAACGTGTCATCGTCGGTATGTCAGGTGGTGTAGATTCATCTGTTTCTGCTGCCCTTTTACTTCAACAAGGTTATCAGGTTGAAGGTCTTTTCATGAAAAACTGGGAAGAAGATGACGGCACAGAATATTGCACGGCGATGGATGACCTTGCCGATGCACAAGCCGTTTGCGACAAAATCGGGATTAAACTGCATACCGCAAACTTTGCCATGGAATATTGGGATCGCGTATTCGAGCATTTCCTGGCGGAATATGCGGCTGGCCGTACGCCAAACCCAGACATTTTATGTAATAAAGAAATTAAATTCCGTGCCTTCTTAGATCACGCGATTAACTTGGGTGCAGACTTTATTGCCACAGGCCATTACTGCCGTCGTGGTGAAACCATGACCAACTCACGTGGTGAAGAATATGCACCTTTATTGCGTGGTGTGGACAATAACAAAGACCAGACTTATTTCCTGCATGCTGTCCATGGTCGTGAAATTAATAAGACCCTGTTCCCTGTTGGTGAAATTGAAAAGCCACAAGTCCGTAAAATTGCAGAAGAATTAGATCTGGTTACTGCCAAGAAAAAAGACTCGACCGGGATCTGTTTCATTGGTGAACGTCGTTTTAATGACTTCTTGAAGCAATATTTACCCGCTCAACCCGGAAAAATCGTGCTGGAAGACGGTAAAGAGGTTGGTGATCATCACGGCTTAATGTACTATACGCTCGGTCAACGCGGTGGTATTGGTATTGGCGGTATGAAGGGCGTTGCTGAAGGTGCCTGGTTCGTATTGCATAAAGATATCGAAGGCAATCGTCTGGTGGTCGGTCAAGGCCATGAACACCCACTCATGCAAAGTACTACACTTTGGAGTGAAGCGATTGACTGGGTCGCAGGTGAGCAGGATATTCCTGAAACAGGCTTCCGCTGTACGGCCAAAACCCGTTACCGTCAGACTGATCAAGCATGTACTGTGTATCAAGATTCAGAATCACCGAATGGTGTTCGTGTTGAGTTTGATGAACCTCAACGTGCAGTGACCCCGGGTCAAAGCGTGGTGTTCTATTCAGGTGAAGTTTGTTTAGGGGGTGGTGTGATTCATCATACCAATGCACCTAAACCTGATTTTATAAAAGGATGAATTCGGCATGACGGAGTTACCATTTCAACCAGCCACAACGTTGAATACTCGTCAAAATCGTGCTTTGGCATTAGCGGGTGTGTTTCAGGCCACCCAGCTGACCCATATGACAGCATTGACAGGTCAGCAAAGCATTGGTGAAAGTGGTAACTTTTATTTTGAACAGTTGATTAGAGCCAGTCTTAATATCCGTCCCGGCAGTAATCAAAATGCCCAGACCCTAGACTTTTTTAATCAACTGGCTGATATTTCCTTAGGTTTAAAAACATTAGAAAGCAGCATTATTCAACCCTTCAATACTTCTCCAAAATCCAGAATTCCAAAACTTTCCAGCACCAAACTTCCCATGAGCTATGCAATGGCACTTCTTCAGTTAGAAAAGAAGGTCTATAGCAATCCCAAATTTGTTGAAATTATTGAACAGTCCCAACAGAAAATTCTCAGACAGCTTTCTTTCTTTGATAATAATTACCTGCACCCCAGCATCATTGCCAATCTCGCTCAAACCTATGTCGATACGGCCGGACAGATTAATCCGCGCATTATGGTACGTGGTAATGCTGAAGCCTTTAAAGATGCCGGACACACCAACCGTATTCGTGCGTCCTTATTTACCGGTTTGCAAATGGCGCACTTGTGGCGTCAGCTCGGTGGCAGCTCTTGGGGCATGGTATTTGGCAAGCGCAAGTTGCTACAAGATATTCAGAATCTAGCGCGTTTACAGTTTCAGGTGGTTTAACTGATGCTGCACGTGTTTCGTTTTACGTTTAATTCCAAAATCTAAGGAATCGATATGAACGCTTTAACTGCACTTTCTCCATTAGATGGACGTTACGCGAGCAAATGTGATGCTCTACGTCCTTTTCTTTCTGAGTTTGGTTTAATCCATGCTCGTGTGACTGTTGAAGTGCGTTGGTTACAAGCGCTTGCAAACCACCCGGAAATTACTGAAGTACCGGCGTTTTCAGGCGAAACTAATGCAGCGCTTGATGCGATTGTGAGCGATTTTTCTGAAGATGATGCCAATCGCATCAAAGAGATCGAACGCACCACTAACCACGACGTTAAAGCGGTTGAGTATTTCCTGAAAGAAAAAATCGCTGGTATCGAAGAACTTAAAAATGCCGGTGAATTCATTCACTTTGCATGTACGTCTGAAGATATTAACAACCTGTCACATGCCTTGATGCTGAAAAGCGGTCGTGATGTACTGGTTGCATCTATGCAGCAAATCATCGATTCAATCGTTGCGCTTTCTGAAAAGCATGCAGACCAGCCAATGTTGTCTCGTACTCATGGTCAAACTGCAAGCCCGACAACTTTGGGTAAAGAAATGGCGAACGTGGCTTACCGCCTCGCACGCCAAATCAAACAGTTCAAAAATGTTGAGCTACTGGGCAAAATCAATGGTGCAGTAGGTAACTACAATGCGCACTACTCTGCTTACCCAGACATCAACTGGCCTGCGCACTCACAAGCATTTGTAGAGTCTTTGGGTCTAGACTTCAACCCGTACACCACTCAAATCGAGCCACATGACTATATGGCTGAACTGTTTGATGCGCTACGTCGTTTCAACACTATTCTGATCGATTTTAACCGTGACATTTGGGGCTATATCTCTCTTGGTTTCTTCAAGCAAAAACTAAAAGAAGGCGAAGTTGGTTCTTCAACCATGCCACACAAAGTTAACCCAATTGACTTTGAAAACTCTGAAGGTAACTTGGGTATTGCCAATGCTGTACTTGCACACCTTGGCGAAAAACTGCCTATTTCTCGCTGGCAGCGTGACCTGACTGACTCTACGGTGCTTCGTAACATGGGTGTTGGTTTTGCGCAAAGCTTAATTGCTTTTGAAGCTTGCTCTAAAGGTATTGGTAAACTGGAATTGAATGCTGCGCGTATCAATGAAGATTTGGATAATGCCCAAGAAGTATTGGCTGAACCAATTCAAACTGTAATGCGTCGTTACAACGTTGAAAAACCATACGAAAAACTAAAAGCCCTGACTCGTGGTCAAGCCATGACTCGCGACATGATGGTAGATTTCGTAAACGGTAACGAGTTAGAAGCTGTTCCTGCTGCTGACCGTGCGCGTTTAGCGGAAATGACACCTGCATCATATACAGGTAATGCTGCTGATCAAGCTAAACAGGTAGCTGAGCTGATTGCAAAAATCTAATTTGCAATAAGACGAAAAGGCGAAGCTCAGGCTTCGCCTTTTTATTTATAATGTATTTTATTTTAAAAAAGATATTTCATAATAACGACATGATTGAACATCGACTTTCTGCCAAACATTACGCGAGCCTGGGCATTTTAATTCTGGCGAGTTTGCTTGCCAGTATTCGTCCTTTAGAACTGGAAGCTTATCTCTTGCATCAAGCAGGCACAGTTTTCATGATCATCATGCTGCTCATCTGCCTGTATAAAATCGGGCTGAATTTTTTAAATTTTAATTTATATATTCTTTTTCTGATTGTTCATGTGATTGCTGCGCACTATCTGTATTCTTATGTGCCCTATAACCAGTGGATCGAACAGATTTTTGGCTTTAATCTGAATGAAGCCATGCACTGGTCACGCAATATGTTCGACCGATTTGTCCATCTGGCCTACGGATTATTACTTTATCCAGTTTTCCATCGCCTGTTTCAGGTCTGGTTGCCGCAGCAAAAACCCGTGGTCATTTTCCTACTGGTGATTCAGTTTGTGGTGGCCAGCAGCATGCTCTATGAATGGCTGGAATGGCTGATTGCCATTGGTTTATCTCCTGAGGAAGCGGAAAACTATAATGGACAACAAGGTGATATGTGGGATGCACACAAAGACATCTTGCTTGCTACGATTGGCGCGGCGATAACAGGCGGGCTGCAATTGATACCGAAAAATCAAAAAAGCTCATCGAAGTGAGCTTTTAAAATCACAATCTAATAGCTGAATTAAAGTTTTGGATCACGCATTTAATTACATTCATATTTTTCAATTATGAATGTGGGCAATATCGCATCCAATCATCTTTCATTTTTTGCAGTTCATTCCCCGTCAACATCTCACTGTAATAAATGAAATAGGTTGCATCAGGATATTGAATCTCATGACGGAACATCATGCCACGCAGTGACACAGATAACTCCTCAGGAAAATCATCCTCTAAATAAAGTTCTTCAAATTCATAATTAAAATAACAATTTTGCGTCGCAAGAAATGCTTCAGCTATAGCCATGTTTCTGCTCTAACAATGAAATATGCTTTATATTATCTGATTAGTTTCAATGATGGTTTACATTTCATTCGGTTCAATCCATTGAACAAACTTAGATTCTGACAAATGTGGATATTTGAACTTATCTAGATATTCAAAACAGGCCTTTTGGCCTTGAGGAATTTTATCCAGATGCTTATCGAAAAATAAATGCCGACTATATTGAGCGCCATCAAAGCGAATACTCACACGTTCAAATTCATTACCACCTCGAACTTTATGCATCTGATAAAACTGCACAACACCACATTCCTTCGATGGAATAACAGGTGGATCATTGGGCTTTAGAAAGCTATACAGCAGAAAGATACAAACGCCGGGTAGAAAACTCAGCCAAAACAAAACCTTCTTAGAATTATCCTGAGTTAATTTTGCTTCAGAATAAAGCATACATAACATCGGAATAAATACGATACTAAAAAAACCAAGCAACAAAATAAACGTGAGCATATGAGCCTAGACTCAATCAGAGTACTCCACTTATATCATAACAATATGATTTCAAAAAATAAAAAAGCTCACCGAAGTGAGCTTTAAAATTCATTCAAGATCAACTGAATTAAAGTTTTGGATCACGCATTTGTACCAAGTTTGCATTGGCTTTGCTTAAGCTTTCCATGACTTTATTCATGACAGTGGGTACCAGTGAATCAGCAATTTGCGCTGCTTGCAGGCCCAGCTTTTCACCCAAAGTTGGTTTCTTGCGGGTCTGGATGGAATAGATATCATGTTGGGGCAACAAGTTGAGCAGGTATTCATCTGAGGTTTGCAGTTTATCCACCAGATTTAGATCTAGCGCATCCCGACCATACCAATGCTCACCAGTGGCCACTTTTTCAATATTCAGCTGTGGGCGATACTTTTCAACGAAATGTTTGAATAAAGCATGTGTTTGCTGTAATTCTTCTTCAAACTTGGCCTTACCCTCTTCGGTATTTTCACCAAACATAGTCACGGTACGTTTGTACTGTCCTGCGGTATAGAGTTCAAAGTCGATTTTATTGTCTTTCAGCAGGCGGTTAAAGTTGGGGACTTGAGCAACCACACCAATTGAACCGACAATCGCGAATGGTGCAGAAATAATTTCATTGGCGATACACGCCATCATATAACCGCCACTGGCCGCCACTTTATCGACACAGATGGTCAGATGAAAACCTGCCTCGCGTAAACGTACCAGTTGAGCTGCTGCAAGTCCATAACCATGAACCATGCCGCCCGGACTTTCCAGACGCACTACCACACGGTCACGACCGGCTTTGGCTGTGGCCAGAATCAAGGTAATTTCTTCACGCAAGCCTTCTACCGCAGAAGCCGCCATATCGCCTTTAAAATCGAGTACATAGATTTTTTGATTGGTTTTCTTACGCGCACGCGCTTCTTTTGACAGTTGTTGTGATAACTGTAAAAGTTCCAGTTTAGAGCCAGTAGTTTGCGCTATTTTTTTTCGTTGTTCATTGATACGCGCATTGAGATGACTAATACGGATTTCAGCGGACAGTTTCGGAGTATGAAATAACATAAAAAATCTATTCTCTATTTAATTCGGATTTATTCCTTTAGATTAGGTCAATTTCGGTTTTTTTCAACTTTATTTCGAGAATTATTACGATTATCACCATCTATTTCACCTATAAAAAAAGAGCCTTGCGGCTCTTATTCTAGATATGGGATTAACCGAAACGCCCGGTAATATAGGCTTCAGTCAACTGATGATCTGGCTGGGTAAAGACTTTTTCGGTCGAGTTGACTTCAATCAGATCCCCCAAATGGAAATACGCAGTACGATCCGATACACGTGCTGCCTGTTGCATAGAGTGCGTTACGATCGCGATGGTATATTGCGTAGATAGCTCAGAAATCAGCTCTTCCACTTTGGCGGTTGCAATGGGATCAAGTGCCGAACACGGTTCATCCATCAAAATGACTTCTGGACTGACTGCAATCGTACGCGCGATACACAGACGTTGCTGCTGACCACCTGACAAACCTGTTCCCGGCTGGTTCAAACGATCTTTCACTTCTTCCCACAGACCGGCTTTGCGCAAGCTGCCTTCGACAATTTCTTCAAGATCGTACTTGTCACGCGCCAAACCATGCAGTTTTGGGCCATAGGAGACATTATCGAAGATTGATTTTGGAAATGGGTTCGGCTTCTGGAACACCATACCAACCTGTGCACGTAGCAAGACCACATCAAGATTTGGATCATAAATATCTTGGTTATCCAACATCACTTTACCGGTTACACGGCAGCTATCAATGGTATCGTTCATGCGGTTTAAGGTACGCAAAAAGGTTGATTTACCACAGCCTGATGGCCCAATAAAAGCAATCACTTCATTTTCATAAATGTTCAGGTCAATGCCTTTAATCGCTTCCGCTTCACCATAGTACACATGCACATTAGAAGTACTAAGTTTCACATTCGTCGACTTCGCATCTTTTTTGCTGCTGCTTTGCGTATCGAACTGGGAAACAAACGGAGTTGCCGGCTTTTGAGTCGCCTCATCCGAGGTGAATTGTGTCTGTTGTGGATTCACGATTTGATCCTTTTTTAAGGAATTTTGAATAACAGTTGTGTTCATGATTCTGCCCCTATTACCAACGGACTTCAAATTTCTTACGTAACCAGATGGCCAGACTGTTCAAGCTGATCATCATGGCCAGAAGTACAATAATTGCTGCTGCGGTACGCCCTTCAAAGAAGTTACGCAACTCATTGCCTTGCCATAAGAAAATCTGTACAGGTAAAGCCGTTGACTGATCAAATGGTGTGGCTGGAACGCTGGCAACAAAAGCACTCATCCCGATTAATAACAATGGTGCGGTTTCACCTAAAGCTTGTGCAACCCCGATAATTGCGCCTGTCAAAATACCCGGTAAAGCCAAAGGCAAGACGTGATGAAATACTGTCTGGATGCGGGAAGCACCGAGTCCTAAAGCTGCCTGACGAATCGAAGGTGGAACCGCTTTAAGTGATGCGCGTGTGGTGATGATCACAGTCGGTAAGGTCATCAGACTCAGCACCAGACCACCCACCAATGGTGCTGACAGTGGCAAATGCATCCAGCCAATGAAGATCGCTGCACCCAATAGACCGAAGACAATTGAGGGAACGGCTGCCAGGTTGTTGATATTGACTTCGACCACATCGGTAATCCAGTTTTTCGGTGCAAACTCTTCCAGATAGATCGCAGAGGCCACCCCGATTGGAATCGAGATAAAGATCACAATCATCATCATGAACAGCGAGCCCATGAAGGCACCTGCCAAGCCAGAAGTTGCTGGTGAGCTGCGCGAGTCAGGACTGGTGAAAATATTGGTATTGAAACTATTTTCAATCACACCAGAGGCTTTCATCTCGTCCGCCACCTGACGTACTTCAGGACTGAGCTGCTGCTGTTCATCTGGAAGATCACGGTCAATATTTCCTGCCAGCCAGACATCGACATTGGCATCAGCCAGAATTTTCACTTCCTTGCTTTGACCGACCAGACTCGGATCATTCATGACCATGTCTCGCAAGCGGTACGCCTCAGAACTGGTATATAAAGAACCCAGTTCATCACGCTGGCTTTCCAGCTTGCTGTCTTTGGCGATCATGCCATTGATAATCAGGGCATCCCAATCCACCATTCCGACTTCGGTCTGCCACGCGATAAAGCGATCTTCAAACTGTGCTGGAGATTCTCCTGCTGCTGGCTTCGGTTTTGGACCAATATCCACAATGGCTGGATCGAAATGAATCGGCAAACTCATGCTGCTTTGCCAGAATGCAGGCAAACCTTTGGATAAAATACTCCCGAACAGCAATACCACAAAGAACAGACCTGCCAGTACCGCAGAGAAACCAAATAAACGGAAGGTTTTTTCTTTACGATGACGTCGTGCCAAAGAGCTTTGAATGGTCTTCTTACGCTTTTTACGCAGCTCGGCGGCGATGGATGGATCAATACGCTGATCCACAGGCGTTGTATTTGAAGTACTCATTAGTCGTATTGCTCACGATATTTACGCACGATGATCAGTGCAACAATGTTCAAACCTAAGGTAATGACGAATAGCGTCAATCCTAGTGCAAAAGCCACCAATGCTTGCGGACTAGCAAAATCAGTATCGCCAGTTAACTGATTCACGATGGTAATCGTGACCGTAGATACGGCTTCAAGCGGATTGGCATGCAACTGCGGGCTGTTCCCGGCTGCAAGAACCACGATCATGGTTTCACCAATTGCACGCGACGCAGCCAAGAGGAATGCACCGATAATACCCGGCAAGGCTGCCGGTAAAACCACCTGACGGATCGTTTCAGATTTAGTCGCACCCAATCCCAAAGAACCATCACGTAAGGCACGCGGCACCTGAGTAATGATGTCATCTGACAGAGAAGATACGAACGGAATAATCATGATGCCCATGACCAGACCGGCGGTCAGCGCGCTGGTGGCATTAATTTCGAGTCCGACCAGAGCACCCATACTTTTAAGGAATGGACCGATGATCATCAAGGCAAAAACACCATAGACAATCGTAGGAATACCCGCCAGCACTTCAATCGTGGGTTTTGCCCAAGAGCGGAACCGCGGTGAAGCGTATTCTGCCAGATAGATCGCAATCATCAGGCCAACCGGAACTGCAACTAAGAGTGCGATCCCGCTGACCATGAGCGTGCCCCATAACAGTGGCAATAAACCATAACTGCCTTCAGCACTGCCAGAGGTGCTAAACCCCGGGTTCCATTGGGTACCAAAGAAGAAATCCAGTGGGCTGACGAAGCTGAAGAAGCGCATCGCCTCGCCAAACATCGACATCACAATCCCGAGGGTGGTCAGAATCGCCACACCAGAACACAATGCCAGGCCGATATTAATCATTTTTTCGACTTGGTTACGCGCACGGAATTCCTGGCTAATATGTTTCTTGGCCCAGACCAGACCGGCCAGTGCAGCCGAAATCACGACTGCCAATTTGGCAAAGGTACCAATGGTCGAGAATTTAGCCAACTGCTCCGCGGCTGCAACTTCATAGGCTGCCGGTGTATCACTAACCCCGAAACCTGAGGCAAGTGCCTGAACGCGATCAATCACAACGCTCAAACTTGCCGGATCCAGACTAGCCGAAACATTTTCTGGCAAATGGTTGAGTACCACCTGTTCCAGAAAAGTGGGTTCCACCATATTCCAAACAATCAAAATTAAAAACGCAGGGATACCACACCATAGTGCAACCAGGGCACCATAATATCCGGGACGCGAGTGTAAGTTTGCAGAATTGCTTCCCTTACCTGCTAAGCTACGGCTTTTACTTAATCCGATTTGATAGGCTATGGCCATGATGGCCAATAACACACCTATAAGTAGCAGATTCATGTATTCTCCACTGTTTTTCCAATTTTCATGGTTTGAAAAAACTTGTTTATCGCAAAAAGCCGATGGTAGGTTGACCCTACCACCAGCGTTTTCAAAATCATTTATTACTTCACTACAACCGCTTTACCAGCCTTGAAATTTGCCAGGACTGCCGCACGTTCTTTATCAGACATTGAAATCAGACCTGCTTTTTCCAGCTTAGAGCCTTTGCCAGATACTTTCTTGTTCAGGAAGTATTCTGTGAACTGCGGTAAGCCTTTGATCGATTTCAAGTGCTCGCCTTTTACGTAGAAGAACAATGGGCGTGATACCGGATAAGCACCATTCAAGATGGTCTTTTCAGAAGGCGCTACATTGTTCACCGTAGCAACACGTAGACGGTCACGGTTCTGGTCATAGAAACCTAGGCCAAACACACCTACCGCACTTGGAGAAGTTTTTAAACGTGCCAATGTTTCGGTATAGTCACCGGCAATCTCAACCACACGGCCATCTTTACGGAATGTTGTACAAGCTTTTTTCTTAGCATCTTTGTCTAGAGACTTAATTGCAGCATACGTTTCACAACCTGCATCCACCATTTTCTCCTGGAAGACTTCGCGCGTACCATGATTCGACGCAGGAATTACCAGGGTGATAGGTTCATTCGGAAGTGCTTTGTCAATTTGGTTCCAACGCGTGTACGGGTTAGCGACCATTTTTCCATTTGATGGAAGTTGTGCAGCAAGTGCAGCGAAGACATGTTGTGGACGCAGTTTATAAGCCGCTTTGTTTGCATTCGATGCAAACACAATACCGTCATAACCAATTTTGATTTCTAGGACTTGGTTAACGCCATTCTTTTTACATTCTGCCAGCTCTGTACTCTTGATTTGACGAGAAGAGTTTGCGATATCAATCGTGTTATCACCCACGCCATTACAGAACTGCTTTAAACCACCTGAAGAACCGCCAGAACCGACAACTGGTGTTTTAAACTGTGGAAAAGTATTACCGAATTCTTCTGCCACGATACTGGCATATGGAAGTACAGTTGAAGAACCTGCAATTTGAATGGTGTCACGTGCTGCGTGTGCAGTCGTTACAGCAGTTGCCCCGGTTACTGCTAATGCTAAAGCTATATTTGTAAAGCGCATTCTAGTATCTCTCTCATTTATGCAAATTTGGAGTACACCACTTTTTATTCAGTTTTGTACTTCTTTCGATACCTGCATTTTGATTTTAGAATATGACAGATAAGTTACAGCTTTATTACGATTTAGTGATTTTTAATCTAGCGGCTTTTTCTTGATTAAATTTTTATGGATTTCAATGATTAAGTTCTTTATGTCATTCACTTCAATAAAAAATTTTAGACCAATGACATGTAACAATTTTTATAAACCTGAACTCAGGATAAATCCTGCTCCCCAGTTTTACATAAGCCTATGACAAATAAATAACAGGCCAAACGGGATTCAGACCTTCCGTGTTTTTGTGAGGAATTTCGATCTGGGAAAGGACCTTTTTTTATTTTTAAGCGCACAAAAAAGGAGATCATTTCGATCTCCTTTTTTTCACACCACCATCACTTATGCAATGGGTGGCGTATAAGTACCGTCAGCGATTGAATCTTTGATACGATCCGCTTCTGCAAGCACTAATGCCAGCAAGTTCTTCACGTTATCAAGCGTTGCAACCGGGCTTAAAGTAGTCATTTTCAGAGACTGAACCTGACCGACTTTCGTCACACCAATGTTCGCTTCACCACGCGCAAACAGTTCGTCTGCTACGTTTTGATTGAGCGTATCGAGTAATTCAACCGGATAGCCCGCTGGAACCACACGGAACAAGACAGACGCGAATTGAGGCTCAAGCAGAAGCTCCAGACCATCAGTCGCTTTAATGTAGTCTGCCACATCACGGGTTAATTTCACGCCATGATCGATCATCGAACCATAAAGCTCTTCGCCCAGTGCTTCAACTGTCATCCACAATTTCAATGCATCAAAACGACGCGTCGTTTGTAGTGACTTCGATACCAGGTTAGGAACGCCATGCTCTTCATCATAAGCGGAGTTCAGATACTCTGCTTCATAATGCATGAAACGGTAATTCGCTTCATCTTTCAGCAGGAACGCGCCACAAGAAATGGTTTGGAAATAATGCTTATGGAAATCAAGCGTGATCGAATCCGACAGCTCAATCCCGTCCAGCATAGAACGATAGTCATTGGATAGAATCAGTGCACCACCCCATGCCGCATCGATGTGCATCCACGCGCCATATTTATTGGTGATTTCACGAATTGCTTTCAATGGATCAATCGCACCAGCATCCGTTGTACCCGCTGTTGCCACCACACATGCCACGATCTTGCCTTCAGACTGAAGATGCGCCATGGTTTTTTCCAGTGCATCTACGTCCATCTGTGCATTTTCATTCACAGGAACAGTGACCACTGACTGGAAGCCCATGCCCATCATCGCCATGTTCTTTTGCACAGAGAAATGTGCATTTTCAGAACAGATGACTTTGACATTACGCATCGCATCCGCAGGAATACCATCGCGCTGAACCGACCACGGATTACCATTTTCGTCTTTCCAGTTTTTCGCGATGCAAGCATCACGCGCAAGCAATACGCCCATCAAGTTAGACTGCGTACCACCAGAAGTGAACACACCGGCCTGACCCGCACCATAGCCGACTTTTTGACGTAACCAGTCAATCAGCTGAACTTCCATCAACGAACCGGCCGGGCTTTGATCCCATGAGTCCATTGACTGGTTGGTTGCATTAATCAGCACTTCCGCGATCTGGCTAGTCACCATCGTTGGACAGTGAAGATGCGCAAGTGAATGCGGATGATGCACTTTTAAGCTCTTGTTAAGGAATAGCTCAACCATACGCTCAAGAGATTTTTCTACACCCAAACCTTCTTTTGAAGGATGAAATGCAATTGCACTGCGCAGCTCTTTAATACTGCCGCCCGTGTACATTTTGTCGTTTTGCAACCATGCCGCAACCGCTTTGGTCGCTTGGTCCATGCCAGCCTGATAGTCAGCAATGGATGCAGCATCATTGCAGAGTAACGCTTTACGATGTTCTGCGAAATCTACCATGAATTATGCGCCTCGAACTGCAACTAGTGCTTCAGCAACCGATTTTTTGAAACGAGCAATCACTTCAACACATTCGTCTTGAGTAATAATCAACGGACAAAGTAAACGAATCACTGTACCGTTACGACCACCTTTCTCAAGCAATAATTTATTGTTGAAACAAGCGGTTTGGATCGCTGCAGCCAATTGACCATCAGCAGGCAAAGAACCCATATGATCCGCATCTTTGCGCTCGTCTACGATTTCAACGCCGATCATCAGACCACGGCCACGCACGTTACCGATACATGGGAATTCAGCAGCCAGTTTTTTCAATTCAGCTTGCAGGAAATCACCACGCTCTTGTGCATTTTGCGCCAGGTTCTGTTCTTTAATGGTATTGATCGTTGCAAGACCTGTACCCATCGCCAATTGGTTACCACGGAAAGTACCGGTATGACCAGCAGGTTGCCAAGCATCAAACTTACGTTTAATACCCAGTACGGCAAGCGGCAAGCTACCACCTACGGCTTTAGACATCACTACAACATCAGGTTCAATCCCTGCGTGTTCGAATGCAAACATTTTGCCTGAACGTGCAAAACCAGCCTGAACTTCATCAAGAATCAATACGATGTTGTGTTTTTCAGTCACTTCCCGGATTTTTTGCAACCATTTTACTGGCGCCGTTACCACACCGCCTTCACCTTGAATCGCTTCAAGAATTACAGCTGCAGGTTTGGTCACACCACTTTCTACATCTTCAATGAAGTTTTCAAAGTAGTAAGTCAGGGCATCAACACCGGCTTCACCACCAAGACCCAATGGGCAACGGTATTCATGCGGGTATGGCATGAACTGTACACCCGGCATCAAGCCGTTCACTGCATTTTTCGCAGACAGGTTACCTGTCATTGCCAATGCACCGTGAGTCATACCGTGATAACCGCCAGAGAAGCTGATCACTGAGCTACGACCGGTAAAGGTTTTCGCCAGTTTAATCGCGGCTTCAGTTGCATCTGCACCAGATGGACCACAGAACTGCAAGCAGTATTCTTCCTGGCCACCTGGAAGATAAGAAAGAAGTGCTTCAGTAAAAGCATCTTTTAAAGGAGTAGTAAGATCCAGGGTATGCAATGGTAAACCACTTGCAATCGTATCCTGGATACTTTGAATGACTGCAGGATGATTATGGCCTAAAGCCAACGTCCCTGCCCCAGCTAAACAATCAAGGTACTCAGTACCTTCAACATCGGTAACCCAGCAACCTTGTGCTTTCGCTATCGCTAACGGTAATTTACGTGGATAACTACGCACATTCGATTCCATCTGACTTTGGCGAGTCAAGTAGTATTCGTTTGTGGAATTGGTGGCAGGGTTTACAGAAGTAACGCTCATATCGAATTACCATCTCTGATATGGGTGAAAGAAATAAGTCTGGTGACGTTTGGTCCTTTGACTCGGCGCTTTATAAAAGGTTCTAGCTAGCAGTTTTGTATTCGAATAACTAGGAGGCGGATGATACCGAATTTTTCAGGAAAATAAACAACTTTCAGTCACATTTTGTCCTAATCTTTATCGAAAAAAAACATCATGCTAATCCATCCCCTAAATCATCATCTTACAGTGTGACAGCAGAAAGAAAAGCGTGTTCTTTTATGGTTTTTTGTAGCGCAGGCGACATTCAGGTAATCAGTCTCAAAATTATTCATTAAGTATTTAATTATTAAAAATAAATATAAATTAAATAATGAGATAAAATTAAAGAAAATTTAACACTCTTACGACAAATATTTCGTAAAAAGATCACAATTGAGATTTAATATTTTAACAACGGCTTAGATGGCCAATTTTAAGAAAAACAGGACAATTTCATGCGTCTCTTAGCACTTACCAGTTTGATCCTTGCCAGCACCCTCGCCACAGGCGCATTTGCAGCTCCTGCTGAATCTCTGAATTATAATGTTGTTAATCTTTCAGCAGAGGCTAGCCGTGAAATCTCAAATGATGAAATGTATGCTGTGCTTTATATTGAAAAATCCAACAAACAGCCGGCTGAACTGGCCACTCAAATTAACCAGCTGATGAATCAGGCGATCGCCACAGCACGCAAATATCCTACTGTGAAAATCGAGACAGGTGCACAAAGCACTTATCCTATTTATGACAATGACAACCGTAAATTGAAAGAATGGCGTGGTCGTGCCCAAATTCGTCTGGAATCGAAAGATTTTAAAGCGACATCTCAACTGATTGCCGAATTACAACAGCACTTCCAGACCCAGTCGATTAACTTTAAAGTATCAGACGAAAAGCGTAAAAAAGTTGAAAGCGAGCTGATGATTGAAGCTACCAAAAACTTCCAGCAACGCGCACAGGCACTCACCCAGACCTGGAACAAACCGAGTTATCAACTGGTGAACTTAAACCTGAATACTAACAATTATTCACCACAGCCAGTACCGCGTATGGCCATGATGAAATCTGCATCGGCTGATATGGCGGTTCCTGAGCAGGAAGTTGCGGCGGGTGAATCGCAAATGACGGTCAGCGCGAATGGGGCGATTCAGTTTAAATAAGACTTCATTATATTATTCGCACTTTTAAGAACCACTCTTTTGAGTGGTTTTTTATCATGTGAATATTCTTTAAAAAGCGAGGCTACAAATTCATACAAACTCAGGTAGGAATTGAGGTTTGACCGGTTTAGAGTAACGGACATTTGTTCCAGTCCTCTCTGCTCATGTCCCTTGACCAACTGAATCTTTACCTGTTTCATATCTTAAATGTACCCGACCAAACCTCAATCTGGATGATCAACTATGCCTCCCTGATTGCGCATGATCTGGTGTATCTTTTTTTGCTGATTTTTGCTATTGCCTGGTTCCGTGGTAGTTACGAAGTAAAAACAGGGATTATAAAAGCCTTCATCTTTACAGCTATTACCTTATTGATGAGTGAAGTATTGTCTGCGATCCTTAATACCCCACGCCCGTTTGTGATAGATGTTGGTCGCACTCTGATTGAACATGCACCGACTGGTTCTTTTCCCAGCAACCATATGAGTATTTTTAGCGGGATTGCCTTCGCCTATTATTTTTCACCGCAGCGAGACTTGGGACGAATTCTAATCTGGACAGCTTGGCTGGTAGCGTGGTCGCGTGTTTATGTCGGTGTGCATTTTCCAATTGATATGCTGGGCGCATTCCTGATGGCAATAATAGTAAATTTAGCTGGCTTGCCGCTGTGGTGGAAATATGAGAATCAAATCATAAACTTTATTTTGGGTATTCATTATTGGTTATTTTCGCCTTTAATTCGAATGGGCTGGATTAAATAAATCTAATTAAAATGCCATAAAAAATCCCGCTCGAGAGCGGGACTTTTGAATCTCTAAACTTGAATCTGAATAATTTAGTAAATCGCCATATGATTGCGATGAATCATCTCTAAAGAACGTGCTTCACCCAAAACCTGATGAACTTTATCCGATGCCAGACCACGAACGATATCTGCTGAACGAGAACTAAAGTTGACACGACCAACTGCAATACGGTGACCTTGTGTATCGACACATTCCACCACATCACCGCGTTCGAAATGACCCTCAACCGCTTTCACCCCTACAGGCAATAAACTGCGATGATTGTCTTTAATGGCTTTTACTGCACCATCATCAATCACTAAACGACCTGCGGTTTGCAAGTGAGCAGCCAACCATTGCTGATGCGCTGTCATCCGGTCTTTGTCAGTGACAAACAAGGTACCTAACAATTCGCCAGACATTAGACGTGATAGAACACCATCACTATCACCACTTGCAATTAAGGTCGGACAGCCCGACTTTGCCGCCAGACGGGCTGCACGAACTTTGGTCAGCATGCCACCACGACCAAATTTACCGCCTCCACCGGCCATATCAAACAGACTTTCATCCATCGCACGTACGGTATGGAACAGTTTGGCATCTGGATTAGACCGTGGGTCTGAGTCAAACATCCCTTCCTGATCCGTTAAGATAATCAGAAGGTCCGCATGAACCTGACCTGCGACCATGGCCGCAAGCGTGTCGTTGTCACCAAAGCGAATTTCGTCAGTCGAAACCGTGTCATTTTCATTGATCACCGGAATCACGCGCCAATCAATCAGGTTCTGCAAGGCATCACATGAGTTGAGGTAGCGACGACGATCTGCCAGATCATCATGGGTTAACAATACTTGCGCAGTTCGAATCTGATGCTTCTCAAGTACGCTTGACCAAGTATGAATCAGGCCCATCTGACCGATGGCAGCACAAGCCTGAAGACTGGGTAGATCGGTGGGTCGATTCTCAAGTTTCATTCGAACCATACCTTCAGCCACAGCACCGGAAGACACCAGAATAATCTCGTGTCCTGCATTGTGTAGATCTGCGATTTGTCCCGCCCAATGCGAGATAGCATCTAAATCTAAACCTTGTCCGTTTGCTGTGAGTAAAGATGATCCGATTTTAACAACGATTCGTTTACAACCCTTGAGCTGACGTTGCCCATCTACCACTTCTATCATCTTGTCCTCAGACTCTTCTCTCAGAGATTAGCGTACGTAGTACACTTCCACATCACTATCATCATCGCCATCTTCATCATCTTCGTCATCACCCAGAATACCGGCAAGACGTTGCTGACGACGCATCTCACGATACGCTTCTTTTGCAGCGATGGTTTGTTCACGTGTTTCAGCTTCAAGCTGATCACGGAATGCTTTCATTTCTGCTGCATATTCTTGATCTTCAGCTTCGCGTTCACGCTGCTCTTCGATCTGATCCATCAGGTAGTAAACTACGTCTTTGGTGCCTTCAGCAGTTAAGCCAGAAGTTTCAAAAACCGGGCCTTCCCACTGCAATTCTTCAAGAATATGGGTACACCATTCTTCACGTGTTTCTTCAGCCAACTGATCGACTTTGTTCAGTACCAATACGATCGGCAGTTTTGAAAGCGTTGGGGAGAAGTTTTCTAACTCTTTCATAATTGCTTTGGCATTATGTGCCGGATCTGAGCCATCAATCGGTTGTACGTCAACGATATGCAACAAGATACGGGTACGCGCCAAGTGCTTCAGGAAGCGAATCCCAAGACCTGCACCTTCAGATGCACCTTCGATCAGGCCGGGAATATCCGCCATCACGAATGAACGGTGACTGTCAGCATCGACCACACCCAGGTTTGGCACCATGGTGGTAAATGGATAATCTGCAACTTTTGGTTTTGCAGCCGATACTGCACGAATGAAGGTTGATTTACCCGCATTTGGCATACCCAGCAAGCCGACATCTGCCAGAACTTTAAGCTCTAGACGGATTTCACGGAATTCACCTTTTTGACCATGCGTACATTTACGTGGTGAACGGTTGGTCGATGATTTAAAGTGGGTATTACCTAAACCACCATCACCGCCTGCTGCAACTTTCACGCGTTGACCGTCTTCGATCAAGTCGCCAATAATGTCACCAGACTCTACATCTACAATTGTTGTTCCTACCGGAACTTTTAATACGGTATCTTCACCGCCACGACCAGCACAGTTCGCCCCACGGCCATTTTTTGCTCGTTCTGCACGATATTTACGTGTATAACGATAATCAACTAGCGTACTGGTGTCGTCGTCAGCCTGAATATAAATGCTGCCGCCACGACCACCATCACCACCATCTGGACCACCAAATGGCACGAATTTTTCACGGCGAAAACTGGCTACGCCATTGCCACCGTCGCCAGCCTCTACGGTAATGACTGCTTCATCAACAAAGCGCATATTGCCAATCCTCTAAAAACTTTAAAACCCCATATTCTGCCATATTTTAAAGAATTTCTCGACTATATTTATGACACAATCAATGAAGATCGTTCACCTTGCTCTGAATTTGATTCAACAAGCCTGATTGCTTTGTTTTAAAAATTAAAAATCATATAATTTTTTACTTATTTATATAAGGTGTAATTAATAAGTTGCTCTAGTATAGGATCAAATTCTATCTGAGATGTTCTAATTGTTTCTCTAGCATATTCATCAGAATTATTTTTTAAAATATTCCAATATTCAACATTACGTTCTTGCGTCTGCTGATTAAAACTTTTAGTGATTTTATACAAATTCTCATTTTTCAAATATTCATTTAAAAGAATAGTAGATTTCTTAATTTGTATTCTTAAATCATGAAATTCATTAATATTTTTCTGACTCTTTTCGAAGCTGATATTGCTTACACAAAAACCGCTAAATATTTCATTATTAAGTGTTCTTAATTCTAATATGTTAGTGGTTATATCTTTAGCTAAGATCGCTACAACCTCACTCCCTTTCTGCTCTCGCCAACTGTTATATGTCATCAATACTGCAACAGGTGCAAAGATCGCTGCTGACCAAAGCAAGAGATTGGTTGCTAAAGTAATATCAACTTCTAAAAGTTTAAAGATTGCATATATTGCTATGCATAAAACTAAAATAATTGCGTACACTGCTAATAGAGTAGCAACCAGATTTTCTGAATTTTTCATGTCATTGCTCCGCCCCAAAAGCAATTCACCCTATTTTGCTACGCGCGCTTTATTCTCTACAATATCTGGCAGGCTTTTTTCAATCCAGCCAATTAAATACATGATTTTTTCAGCCGCTTGTGAACCGGTAATCGTCAATTGATATTCCACTTTTGGCGGCACCACCGGATAAACCGTTCTCAAAATAAAACCATCCTGTTCAAGCATTTTTAAAGTCTGGGAGAGCATTTTTTCACTTACCCCCTCAATGCGTTGTTTCAGTTCACTGAAACGATGCACACCTTCACTTAAGCAACGCAAAACCAAGACCGACCATTTATTGGCAAGGTGTTCCAATATTTCACGTGATGGACATTCAGTTGATAAAACCTGCCCCAATAACGGGCTAATTGCATAATTTGTCATACTATTCTCACCATATTTTTATTACTTACTCATTTTAATATACTTACTCTTTGTAAGTTATCAGATTCATATTTCGCCAGCAAGCAGATTTTTTGATTCTTATTAGATTAAGAAAGTTCACTTTAAATAAAAAAATCATAAAAAAAAGAGCCTCAAGTGAGGCTCTTTTTTTAGCTAAATACTAATTATGCATTAGTTTCAGCAGGAACTTTTGGATAGCTTACGCCGCCCATCTGTTCAGCAATACGCAATACCTGGCAGCTATAACCTACTTCGTTATCGTACCAAACATAAGCAGTTAAACGGTTGCCTGAAGTGATCGTTGCTTGCGCGTCAAATACACCTGCAGTGCGTGAACCGATAAAGTCAGAAGATACCACTTCAGTCGAGTTGGTATAACCGATTTGACCTTGCAGGCTAGAACCGATTGAAATCTGACGAATGTATTCGTTCACTTCATCACGATCAACATCTTGACCTAAAGTCAGGTTAAGAATCGCAAGAGATACGTTTGGTGTAGGTACACGTACAGAGTTACCTGTCAATTTACCTTGAAGAGCTGGAAGCGCTTTCGCTACTGCTTTCGCTGCACCAGTTTCAGTAATGACCATGTTCAATGTTGCAGCACGACCACGACGGTCAGCTTTATGGTAGTTGTCGATCAAGTTCTGGTCGTTCGTGAACGAGTGAACTGTTTCAACATGACCATTCAACACTGTGTATTTGTCATGCAATACTTTCAACGTAGGTGTAATGGCGTTAGTCGTACAGCTTGCAGCAGAGATGATTGTATCTTCATCAAGGATGTCCGCTTGGTTTACACCGTAAACTACGTTCTTCATGTCACCTTTACCAGGTGCAGTCAGAATCACACGAGCAGCGCCCGGGCATTTAAGATGTTGAGCAAGACCTTCAGCATCACGCCATTTACCTGTGTTGTCGATCACAAGTGCATTGTTGATACCGTATGCAGTGTAATCTACTTCAGAAGGATTAGAAGCATAAATCACTTTGATGAAGTTACCATTGGCAATGATTGCTTCGTTTTCTTCATCTACAGAAATTGTGCCTGCAAATGGACCGTGAATAGAGTCACGACGAAGTAAAGAAGCACGTTTTTCCAAATCACCATCCGATGATTTACGAACAACGATTGCTTTTAGGCTAAGACCACGACCCAGACCTGATTGACCAATCATCAAACGCGCCAGGATACGACCGATACGACCGAAACCATAAAGAACCACATCTTTATGTTCTACAGCAGCAGCATTGCCTTCGATCGATTTAACAGCGTCTGCAACAAATGCATCGATGTCGCCGCCTTTTTCTTTAAATTCAACAGCAAGTTTACCCAGATCAACTTCAGCAGAACCGATATTGTCTACTTTAACCAATGCTTCAAGAATTGGGAAAGTATCAACTACAGAAAGTTCAACGTCCAGTACGCGAGTACGGCGGTGTGCTTTCAAAATCTGAATCACAGAACGGTTAATTAAAGAGCGACCATAAACTGTAGCTACAATATTTTTTTCACGATATAACTGGCCAACAAGGGCAATCATACGTTCCGCAAGTTCTTCACGGTTTTTCCAGCGACCTTGGTGTTCTGCATGGAGGGCAACAATAGTGTCTTTGCTCACAGATACGTCCTCTAATTAATTGTAAATCTAAGCATAAATTTCTAAACCCGACAATTGTAATGGAATTGGTCGCAAGTTTGAATCAAAAGCTCGTTGAGACGGGTAGTTTTTAACGTATATTCACTATAAATTTCAAAAATAGTTGTAATTAGCTGAATGATTTTGCATCCGAAAATGCTAAAGACCACTATTTTTCAATACCTAGTATAAATTTGTTAAATGTTGTTTATTCAAACAAATCTAAAGTTCAAAATTTAGCGTCCCACCCTGTTCAGGCTGGATTCTACTCCCTGCTGAAAAATTCATGTCCAGACTCATTGAGGCATTGAAGTTTTCTACATCAAAATCATCATAGGTTTCGGGCAAATGAATGAGCAAAGGTAAACGGGTCAGACCATTGTCTCCAGAGGGAAAAGCATAGTGGCGATCAACCTGCTGTAAAAGCTGCAAACTTTCAAACTCCAGAAATACGCTACAGTTTTCATATGTTCTTGGCACCTGAATAATTTCCAGAAACATACTGCGCTTTAACTGCTGCAATTGATTGAGTGCGGTATCAATCGCCTCATCGAAATTATTCTTACGCCATAACTTTTTAAATAAGGATTTTTTCTCTTCATCTGCTTTTTGCCGCTGCAGTGTATTAATATATTTTTTCAGATCCCGGTATTGCTGTACATTTTCAGAAATCGTATTTTGAATATCCAGAACAGCCTGCTGTGAACGCTGATGCATGACTTGCCATTCATTGCGGTGTGTAGGAATAAAGGTTTCCGATTTACGCTTTTCCAGTAAACGGATAAAAGCCAGCAGTTTATATTCAAAATTCTGGATGTACTGATTAAACATGAAACCCGGCTGGGACTTGAAATCGCGGTAATAGGCCAGAATTTCTGTAAATATTTTATAGACATGCAGATACAGATAATCAAACTCTTCAATATGCGACAAATGATCACGAATGGCATCCCGCATCGGTAAAAGCAATTCACGCGTCATAATTTCTTCAAACTGTTTCAAGTGACGTTGTGCCACCACATCGGCATTTTTCTCTACGACTTGAATAGGCTCAACCAGTAAAGGCAATAACTTCTGTTCAGACACCTGTTCCAGCGTATGCACGATATCGATTACATCCAAATGAATCTGACTCTGTAAAGTTACCATCCGCTGCATCTGCGATTTCAGGGTTTCTACCACCGCTTCATCCATATCATCCTGGAGGTCCAAAATCAGGATATTCAGGTAGACCTGATCTTCAAGTGCACCTTTTTCTTCAATCAGGAAACGACGAATAGAATACGGGTTTTGCTGCACATCCATCACCGGCGCAACAATAAATAGAAATTGCGAGGTACGGACAATATCAAAATGACGAATCTGCTGCTCTTTAATCAGGAAATAACGGAAAAGTGGATGCGTCATTTCTGCCGTCTGTTTTTTTAATAGCGGCTTATACCAATAACTCAACAATTGCTGCTTGATAAAAACTTCAATAATGAAGCATTTGATTTGCTGTTCGGTAAGCTGACGCACTCCTTCAACCGGCTGTAAGCGGAGACCACGAATAATCTCAGCAGCATTTAATAAAAATGTACGACGCAGTTCCAGCTTTTCACGCTGCATCTGAAAATTTTCATTGACGTCAATTTTATCGATTTGTTCAAGTACGTTTTCTAAGTAGTCCGCAATTTGCAAGCTATCATTCAAACCCTGCAAACTTTTCAGTGACAAGCCAAAGGTACTGGCATAGTAACGCATCCGGTCATTGAGAAATTTTTGGCTAAGACGTTCTACCGAATGTTGAGCCTGATAGCGGTATTGATCCATTTCCTGATCCCAAAGAATTTTCTTGGGCTTTAAAATTTGAAAATCAATACTTGGCAGAGTAAAACTTGAAGTGCGACATAAACCACCTAATTAATTTAAAGGGTTTATGGAGTATATAAAATTGTCATACCATCATCTTAACTTTGAAGATCGTACTGCATTAATGCTTGAGTCAAGAAAAGAAGGCTTTTCAGCCAGAAAATTTGCTGAACTCATTAAAAGACATCCTAGTACGATCTATCGTGAGCTTAAAAGAAATAGCATCAATGACGTTTATCAAGCTCAATATGCTTCTGATAACACCTTCGCTAGACGTAGACGTGGTCACAGAAAACTCAAAATCGATTCAATCCTCTGGAAATTTATTGTTGAAGCGATCCGTTGTTTATGGTCTCCTCAGCAAATAGCAAAGCGTTTAAAGACATTTCCTGATTTGGATCAAACAATGAATGTAAGCCATACAACGATTTATTCAACGATACGAGCATTACCAAAGGGTGAGTTGAAAAAAGACTTATTATCCTGTCTGCGTCATGAAAATAAAAAGCGAAAAGCTAACGGTGAACCTAAAAAAGATTCTATATTACAGGATATTAAAACTATTCATGAGCGCCCAGCCGAAGTTCAAGAAAGAAAAATACCGGGTCATTGGGAAGCTGATTTAATTAAAGGTAAAGACAATAAAAGTTCGATAGCAACACTTATTGAACGAAATACACGGCTCTGTATCTTGGCAACATTACCTGATGCAAAGGCAGAATCAGTGCGCAAGGCTTTAACTGAAGCTCTGAAATATTTACCTGCAGAACTGCGTAAAACGTTGACCTATGACCGTGGACGCGAGATGGCAGAACATAAAATACTTGAAGAAGATTTAGGCATAGATGTATATTTCTGTGACCCACATTCACCCTGGCAAAAAGGCACATGCGAAAATATGAATGGTTTAATTAGGCAATATTTACCTAAAGGGATTGATTTAAATCAGGCAGATCAGCATTATTTAAATCAAGTTGCCATGTCACTGAATACTCGTCCTAGAAAAGCGTTAGATTGGCTTACACCATTAGAGAAATTTGCTCAGCTTGTTGATTATCATAAGACTTTTCAAACTGTCGCACCTCATGTTTGAATTCGCCCTTTCTTTTAATTCGGGTGAAACTTCTGCCAGAATAGTACGAAGCTCTCGCTCCCAATTTAAATCCAGACTTGGTTCCAGTTGTGATAAACGTGCACGTAACTGATATGGAATCGCAATCTGTGACATGTTTATCCCCTTAATATATCGAAAACATTATTTTAAACAAAATGGTAGATGATTTTAAAAATAATCAGGTCAATATTGTCTGACGAATATAATGCTTATGCAAACCACATTATTCATTATTTTTTCTGATTTTTTCTAGCTGTGCAGCTTTATTTGCCAGCTCATTTTTTTTCAGCTGCTGCTGTTTTAAATGCAATATTCCTTCCACAATCAACAGTAAAACAGCCAACCAGATTGGAATATAGGTCAGCCATTCACCTGATTCCACACGCTCACCCAGTGCCATCGAGGCAAAAGCAAGCAGTACCGGCTCCAGATAACTCAACAGCCCAAAGATGACAAAGGGTAAATATCGGCTAGCCAAAATATAGCTACCTAAACCGAGCGCACTTAAAAAGCCCAATCCAAGAACTGCCAGGATCAAATGAGAATGACTCAACATAAGCGACATAGAATCGCTATAGATAAAGCCCAAATAAAATGCCACAGGCAAAATCAGAAATAGATCCCACCAGAATCCACCAAGATGATCGGTCGCGAATTTACGCCGCATAAAGAAATAAAGTGGATAAGCTAAAGCGACATAGACCGTTTCCCATGCGATTGAACCGATCCGCCAGATTTCATGCCCTACCCCCAACATTGCCAGAGCAACGGCGACCATCTGGAAAGATGACAATTTTTCTTTATAAAGCACACAGCCGACCAACACCATCACCAGAGGTAGCAGAAAATAACCGAGCGAGACTTCGAGGCCACGGCCATTGATAGGTCCCCATAGAAATAACCACAATTGCGTGGTACACAACAGTGAACTGATCAGCAACCAGATCAAGAATGAAGGCTGTTGCAACACCCGCTTAAAGATATTGCTAATATGTTTCAGATCACCCGACCACCACATAAAGGCTGTGAGGAATGGTAAAGTCGCCAGCATACGCCAAGCAAAAGTCTGTTCACTATCTAAAGGCTGTAAAAAAGGCGTAAATACATACAGCACTCCAAAAACCACAGAGGCCAAGACAGATAACGCGATGCCTTTATACATAGTTAAACTCTACTTTCATTCGCCGGCATTATAACGATTAGTACAATAGAAAGCTTGATGCTTCATCTATTTAAAATGTAGTTATCTCTCGATTTTAGATTGTCTTTCGACTCATAAAATAAAAAACCATGCCATAGCATGGTTCCCATTAAGACGATCTTTTTATCTTTGAGTTTGTTTAGTATGAATTACATCACTCAGGTCATAACCGACAGACTGTGCATATTGTAAATATTCATTTACCACATTTTTATCCAATTGAGGATCACGTGAGAGTATCCACATATATTTACGTTTTGGCTCACCGACCAGAACAGTTTGATAATTTTCATCCAGTTTTAAGACCCAATAATCGCCACGAGCGACCGGAATCCAACGAATAAAGTCTGGTAAGAAACTGACTTTTAACTTGGTATTCTGCGGTGGATTTTGCACAAATGCCTCGCCCAATGACTGGGTTTGTCCACCATCTTTTTTAATGCAGCGGTTATCCACCACGATATTGCCATTTTCATTTAAAGTATAGGTCGCTGTGACATCGCGATCACACTTGTTTTGAAAATACAAAGGTTTGCGTGCTACTTCGTACCATGTTCCCAGATAACGGTCCAGTTCAACTTTCTCAATGGTCGGTAATGGCTCGTCTTTCGCATAAGCCATGGTAGCGGCGCCCAAACCAAGAAGAACCGCACTACCCACCGCAATTTTTGCCAGCTTTAATCCAGTACGTGAAAATTTTTGAGTTGTCATAAAGATAAGTTGTCATTAAAAAGTAAACATGTATTCTTTTCCGAATTGGTTTGATACTTTCTCCACCCATTGCTCTATTTTGTCAGCTGTCATGACTTGAAAATCTCGCCAATAATATTTCATCTGCTTCCATACCATCTCGATTCGATTTAACTCAGGGCTATAAGCTGGAATAAAATACAGATTCGTCGAAAAGTTAGTTTTAAGTAGCTCTCTGTAATCAGCCATCTTTTTACTTCTATGAATCGAGGCATTATCAACAATAAGAACCAATGGAAGGTTATACGTCTGTTTTACTTGTTGAGCTATTCCAGTTAAATAGGCATAAAACCAAGTGCTTGTCACTGACTCTTGTAAACAACTAGTCACCAGTTTCCCCGTTGAAAGCAAACACCCCATGACATTAACTCGTTTTAATCTTATTGCATCAACCGCATGAACATCACCTATCTTTGTCCACGCATAGCGGTTATCAGGTGTAGATGAAAATCCTGTTTCATCAACATAACCTAATATAATTTCACCACGTGCCGCTTGCTCTCGTAATTCTTCAATCTGCTGTGTTGCTTGTTCAAATGCAATCGGATCTCTTTTTTTTCAAGCTATGACGGGTACGCTTGAAGACCATACCTGAATCCCGTAAAAACTTACGAATGGTTTCAACAGACACGGACACTTCGTATTCTTCATGTAGTTTGACTCGGATTTGTTCTGCATTGAGTGGACTTGTATTGACCCAATCTAGGATTTTCGCCTGATAGTCTGAGATCAATGTATTGGGTCGACCTGAGCGATGACCTTCTTTAATCGATTCAAACTCATACAATTCCCAACGTCGGCGTTGTAGCCTTATGGTTTCTGGGATACGTTCTTGTAGAGTGGCAACTTCCGCAACACTTTTACCTTCGGAAAGCCAGAGAATAGTTTGGGCACGTTGCCTTTCACGCCAATGTTTTGCATGCTTGACCAGAAAAATGAGTCGTTCTCGCTGTTCTAAACTAAGTGGTACAGAAACAATTCTAGGCATGTGTGAACATCTGTTAACTAAAAAAACCTTTTCGCATCATTAGTTATTTTTGTCAACTTACCTATTGCATGTTCACAAAATATTTATTTAAAAATTTCTGTTCATACAATAGCTTTATCCAATTCCTAAATTTGTTACATTATGTTTTCTTTGTGATTGATTTTACGTCATTTAAATAAGATTTAATGCAACAACAATCAATCAAATATCTGGGCTTTTAAACGCACAATTTCATCACGCATACGCGCAGCCTGCTCAAACTGAAGCTCTTTGGAAGCTTTCAGCATTTCCTTTTCAAGCTTGTTAATGTGTTTCGCAAACATTTTTGGATCTGCCATGATATGCCGCTCATCTGCACTGATCGCACGTGCCTGATCCGAGGCTTTCAATTCAATTGAATCATCATCCAATACTTCACCGGTATCAATTTCCTTGATCACCTGACGCACTGCACTGCGCGGGGTAATGCCATGTTCTTCATTAAACTGAATCTGCTTGGCACGACGACGGTCTGTCTCATCAATGGCTTTCTGCATCGAATCAGTGATTCGGTCTGCATACAGAATCGCCTTACCTTTCAAGTTACGTGCAGCGCGGCCAATGGTCTGAATGAGAGAGCGCTCGGAACGCAGAAATCCCTCTTTATCTGCATCCAGAATGGCAACCAGTGACACTTCCGGCATATCCAGCCCTTCACGCAGTAGGTTAATCCCAACCAGTACATCATGCACCCCAGTACGCAGTTCATGAATGATTTTGACACGTTCAACAGTATCGATATCCGAGTGTAAATAAGCGACCTTAATCCCGTATTCTTTCAAATAAGAGGTTAAATCTTCAGCCATACGCTTGGTCAAGGTTGTAACCAGCACCCGCTCATTAATATCTTTACGCAAATTAATTTCTGAAAGCACATCATCGACTTGCGTCAGAACTGGACGGATTTCAATTTCTGGATCAATCAGACCAGTTGGACGTACCACCTGCTCGACAATCTGTTGGGATTTTTCCAGCTCGTAACGTGCGGGCGTTGCGCTGACATAAACAGTCGTCGGCACAATCCGTTCCCATTCCTCAAATTTCATCGGCCGGTTATCCAGCGCGCTTGGCAAACGGAACCCGTAATTCACCAGATTTTCTTTACGCGAACGGTCGCCCTTATACATGGCGCCAATCTGCGGCACCGTCACATGTGACTCATCAATAATCAGCAAGGCATCATCAGGAATATAATCGAACAAGGTCGGTGGCGCTTCACCCGCAGGACGGCCCGACAAATGCCGTGAATAGTTTTCAATGCCGTTGGTATAACCCAACTGCTGCATCATTTCCAGATCATAGCGTGTACGCTGCTCGATGCGCTGGGCTTCCAGCAGTTTGTCATTTTCCCGGAAGAACACCAGGCGCTCTTTAAGTTCTTCCCGAATGGTTTCGATGGCACGGGACAAATTGTCTTTCGGCGTAACATAATGGCTTTTAGGATAAATGGTTACGCGAGGTACTTTACGAACCATTTTCCCTGTCAGCGGATCAAACCAGCGAATAGAGTCAACTTCATCATCAAACAGTTCAATCCGGATGGCATCCTGATCCGATTCAGCCGGAAAAATATCAATAATTTCACCGCGAATACGATAAGTACCACGCAGAAATTCCAGTTCGTTACGCGAATACTGCATCTCGACCAGACGGCGAATAATATCATCACGGCCAATGCGGTCACCCTCCACCACATGCAGCAACATGCTCATATAGGCATTTGGATCACCCAAACCATAAATCGCAGATACCGATGCGACAATAATCGCATCACGTCGCTCTAGGAGTGAACGGGTTGCAGAAAGGCGCATCTGGTCAATATGGTCATTAATTGCAGCATCTTTCTCGATAAAAGTATCTGAAGATGGCACATAGGCTTCCGGCTGATAATAATCATAATAACTGACAAAATATTCGACGGCATTATTGGGGAAAAATGCTTTAAATTCGCCGTAGAGCTGCGCAGCCAAAGTTTTGTTATGTGCCATGACAATGGTCGGACGCTGTGTCTGTGCAATGACATTGGCCATAGTATAGGTTTTACCAGACCCAGTAACCCCCAGTAAAAGCTGATCATGAAAACCCTGTTCAATGCCTTTGACAAGTTTTTCAATGGCCTGTGGCTGATCGCCTGCTGGTTGATAACTGGTCACTAATTCAAAGGGTTTTTTATCACTCATAGCTTTCGCTGACTTCGCTGCGGATATAGATTTGATTTATTATGAGGGTAAATTGGAATTACTCAATCCCTGCTTAGGTTTCTGTTTGGTAAAATAAAACAATATTAGTATTCATTATTTGTTAGCGCTTGACTCATTCTCTAGTTTGAAAAATCATCAATAAAATATACAGTTACAAAGGGAATAAATACAGAACAAACTAATCATTTTCAGCCAGCAGCTTTATTTGGGCGTACTCGGTATCCTGTTTTGGCTTATGGGTGAAATACTCTATCTGTTTGGCTAGTCCGGCACAATTTTGCCTTGACCCCTTTTCATTTCACGGGCAACATGAAGATCAGGATGGCCTAGAATCGACAATTATGACTTACCACTATCACGATGAAAGTATTGTTAAATCCCTTCCGGAAAATACGGTTTTTGTTTTTGGCAGCAACTTGGCTGGACAACACGGTGGTGGAGCAGCCAGAACGGCACTTGAGCATTTTGGTGCAGTCATGGGCGTGGGTCGTGGCTGGGCGGGTCAGAGCTATGCCATTCCCACCATGAACGAGCATTTGCAACAAATGCCGCTCTCACAAATCCAGCACTATATTGATGACTTTAAGATTTACACCAAAAATCATCCTAAAAATAAATATTTTATTACTTCCTTGGGTTGTGGGATCGCAGGTTATAAGGTCGAGGAAATTGCACCGATGTTTAAAGGCATCTCACGCAATGTCATTTTCCCGCAATCTTTCCGTCCTTTTGTCGAAAAGCCGCTGCCAAAATTAAGCGCAAATTTCTTACATACCATATTCCGCGATTCCGTGATTTTAACTCCGGCCAGCGATGAGTTGATTGAAGAACTGCCTTTGAGCGAAAATGAAAAAAGCCTGGCAAGAATTATTTTAAATACCCAGATCTATCCGACCGACAGCAATGGACGGGAACGTGTCTTTGAAATTGAAGATATCCTGCATAATCTGAATACCAAGCTGGTCGATTTTCAAAGCCATTCAGAAGGTGCCATGCTGTTTGGAGGCGTGATTTTAGCGCTACTGGAACTTTATAATATTAACGAGAAAGATTTTATCGATGTCTGGCAAGGCGAGAGAGAAATCGCGCCACCGAAGCCGGAAAATAAAGCGCGTAAAAGCATTCGTTAGTGCTATCAAAATATCTTTCAAAAAAAGCCAATGTTTGAATTGGCTTTTTTTTCTGGGCGGCTAAAATGTCGAATATGAAATCAACCAGGTGTGGATTTTATTTTGGTCGGCATTTAGAGAGCTTAAATATTTCGTTTGCTTTATTAAGAATAAAATTGAAAGAGATTTGGATAAATTAGAGCACCATTTTCTCTTTGCGCGAAAGATGAATCAAATATTACTCATCAACTCCCTAAAAATTTCCACAAAAAAAGCCATGATTTATCATAGCTTTTTGAGTCTGATCAATTAGCGCTTGCCCATTGAACGGCGCGTACCACGTGGTGGCATCCAGGTACGGTCAGCATAACGCTGTGGTCTTGGTCTTAAATCTTCCAGAACTTCTTCTGCAGCATTTTGCTCTGCTTGCTTGATCGGGAAAGGTAAATTAACCAGGGGCTTTTTTTTGGGAGGAGTTTGGGTGCTCATGTGATTCACTCAATAATATATGCAGCTATTGTACAAAAAAACTCAGTCGACTGGGTAGCAGGATCTTGGATAAATTCATATGCTCTTGTTTTGGAAAAATAAAAAATCATCCCATGATGATAAATGCTTGAATCAATGCAGCCTAAAATTTACCTAAACTCTCCTCTATATCTTCTACGATAAAAATTCATAGGATTGAAATTTTAATGCTTTCAAGAGCAAATTTCCTTCACTTTTATACTTAAGCTATTAAGGTAAAAGTAATTATATTTACACGCTATACATTTCTTAAAATTCAAGAGATATAAACAAAAAATATATAGAATTTACCAATATCAACCATCGATTAACTTTTGACCTGTTGTTCTATAACTGAATTTTTTAATGTAATTCACATAATTAATGAACTAGAAAAACGAATAAACAAACTGGACATGGAGTTCCAAATCAATGAAAACATTGCTGGCATGTATGGCAGGCCTAGCCACTTTACCTATGGTCGCACATGCAGATTCCCCTTATTTTAGCTTGCAAGATGGAGATGGCTTTAAGCGCTTTTCGGTATCAGTCGGTGCATTGCATGTGATGCCGCAAGGCAAGGCCCAACCATTTAAAGTGAACCGTACCGGGTTTGTCGGAGAGTCAATATTCTGAGAGACTATCCCGATGACAAAATTAAAATATACCCCTGAAATCAGAGAAAGAGCGGTTCAATTATTGATTGAATCTGAAAAAGATTATCCTTCTACTTGGGCTGCAATCACAGCAATTGCGCCTAAGATTGGTTGTACTCCTGAAACACTTCGTGCCTGGCATCAAAAGCATTTAGATCAGCAAAATCCTATTAAAGTACAACAGATATCTGATCAAGAAAAAATGAAGCAAATGGAACGTGAAATTAAAGAATTAAAGCGTGCCAATGAAATTCTACGTAAAGCAGCCGCTTTTTTCGCCCAGGCGGAGCTCGACCGCCCACACAAATAATGGTGGATTTCATCCATAACAATAAAGACTTATATGGTGTTGATGCGATTTGTAGGATTTTACCGATCGCAGCTTCAACCTATTACCGGACTCTAGATCTCTGCGAAAATCCAGAACATCGAGCAAAGCGAGATTTACATGATGAGCATCATGCTGAACAAATTAAACGAATTTGGAAGGAAAGTTCAGGTCGATATGGTGTACGTAAAGTCTGGCAAAAACTGAAACGTGAAGGCTATATTATTGCACGCTGTACTGTTGCTCGATTAATGAAAAAGCTAGGTATACAAGGTGTTTGGCGAGGTAAGAACAAACAAACCACCCGTAGCCGAGATGACCAAAAACGAGCAGATGATTTAGTGAAACGTAATTTTAGTGCTGATCGACCTGACCAATTATGGGTCAGTGACTTTACGTATATTCAAACTCATTCAGGCTGGGTCTATACCGCCTTTATTATTGATGTGTTCTCACGAGCAATTGTTGGATGGAAGGTATCGACACGCATGAATACAGATATGGTACTCGATGCACTTGAGCAAGCATTGCACGATCGAGGCATGCCAAAGAATGTGATTCATCATTCCGATAGAGGTGTTCAATATCTTTCTATTCGCTATACCAATCGTTTAGAAGCTGCAAATTTACGAGCATCAGTCGGTACAACTGGTGATTCATACGATAATGCTCTGGCTGAAACGGTGAATGGCTTATACAAAACAGAGGTGATTGAATATTTAAAAGCAGATTGGCAAGGTTTAGCAGATGTACAACTTGCGACACTAAACTGGGTAGATTGGTTCAATAAAAAGCGTGTACACAGTGCACTGGGTTATGTATCGCCTTTTGAGTTTGAAGCAATGTACTATGATAAGATTAACCCGTTAGGTCAGGTGGCCTAACTTAAATAAAAAAGTCTCCGACAAACCCGGTACGGTTCAAAGTGAATACTGCTGTCGAAAACGGTAAAAGTTATAGAAACGGCGCTATCAATGTTGATACGGTCGTCAATAATCTTGATCCTTCTGTCGATCAGATAACAGTGAAAGGATTATTAGAAGGGATTGGTTTCTTCACTGGAGGTACATTACCAGCGAATATCAGTGGAACCACTCAAATCAATGGTCTGTCTGAATGGGATAATCCAGGTACCGGTCTGACAGCGGATGATGTCACCACTTTAGGCATTATGACCAATTACTATTTTACCGATAATATTTCTTTTGAAATGAAAGCCGGCATTCCACCCAAGGTTGATCTGCAAGGTAAAGGTAAAATCTATGCACCGTTCTCGGGAACAGCAACCCCTACTCTGGGCAATATTGAACTTCCTATCGATATTATACTGAAGAAAGATATCGAGATTACTGATCTGGAAGCCTATGGTCCGGCTGCCTCTGCCCGCGCCTGGACACCTGCCTTTGAATTCCAGTATCACTTTGGTAAAACCGGAGTGAATAAATTCCGGCCTTATGTCGGCTTAGGTGTGATGTATGCCTATTTCAATGAACTGGAAATTAACTCACGTACCGAGCAGGACCTGATTGCTGCAGGACATATGATTGCCAATATTAAACAAGGCAATGCTGGTGCTTCCCTTGAAGGCAAGCTAAGTGAAGCCGATCCAAAAGTAAAGCTTGAAGCATCCGATGCTTTCGCGCCTGTGGCCACGGTCGGCTTTAGCTATGACTTTAATGACACTTGGTTTGCAGTCGGTTCAGTATCTTATGCACATCTAAAAAATGACACGACAATTACGGTGACAGATGCAAATTTAGGTGAACTGATTCGCTCTAAAGCCGATATTGAAGTCAATCCGATTCTGGCCTATGCCGGGATCGGTATGCGTTTCTAAGCTCAATATCCGATTTTTAATTAAAACGGCTTCGGCCGTTTTTTTAGGCTTAATATATTAATAAAAAAAATTTATCTTTTGATCAATATTTATTTAATCGCCTCTATTGCTTGAATCGAATACTATACATATCAAATTTATAGGCATGAATGACGTATGGCTGACAGTCAATTTTCCAAAGCTCTTATTTTTATGCTGATTGGCTCCGCCATCATTTTGGCACTGTCACTGGGTGTACGTCATGCCTTTGGCCTGTATCTGGTACCGATGAGCGAAGAATTCGGTTGGGGTCATAATGTTTTTAGCCTGGCTATTGCCATGCAAAACCTGATCTGGGGTGCAGTTCAGCCGATTACCGGGGCATTTGCCGATAAATATGGCAGCAAGATTGTGGTAGCTGTAGGCGGAGCCTTATATGCAATTGGTCTACTCTTGATGGCAGTTAGCTCGACCGGATTATTGCTTAATCTGAGTGTCGGCCTGATTCTGGGTCTCGCCCTGTCAGCTACGTCATTTCCGGTGTTATTGTCTGCAGTTGGACGTGCTGCCCCACCAGAAAAGCGCAGTTTGGCGATGGGAATTGCTAGTGCGGCCGGATCTTTTGGTCAGTTTATCATGCTGCCTTCAACCCTGTTGCTATTACAGAATGTCGGCTGGTCAGCGGCGCTGGTGGTCAGTGCCATTTTAATTGCATTGATTGTGCCATTGGCCTGGATGCTGAAAGCACCGATGTATGTTCATCCCAACGCGGCCGCTACCCCCAATAAAGTCTCACTCAATTTTAAACAGATTCTGGTGGTGGTGAAAAATCATAAACCCTTCTGGTTTCTGGCTATGGGCTTTTTTGTTTGTGGTTTTCAGGTAGTTTTTATTGGCATTCACCTGCCTGGCTATCTGATTGATCATGGGTTTAATGCCACAACCGGTACGATCTTCTTAGCCTTAGTGGGTCTGTTTAATGTGGTAGGCACCTATACGGCCGGCTGGCTGGGTGGCAAATACTTCAAACCGCATCTACTGATGGGATTATATGCATTGCGTGGAATTGCGATTATTGCCTTTCTCATGCTGCCTCTCAGCACATGGACAGTCTATAGCTTTGGTGTCATTATGGGGTTACTCTGGTTATCGACCGTTCCGCTGACCAATGGCATTGTGGCGAATATGTTCGGGGTGAAATATCTGACCATGCTCAGTGGCATCGTGTTCTTTACCCATCAGGTTGGCTCATTTTTTGGTGGCTGGCTCGGTGGAGTTAACCATGATTTGAGTGGCAATTATAATGCGGTGTGGATGCTATCCATTGTCCTCAGCATTTTTGGCGTACTGGTGCATTTCTGGGTCAATGAGGAGCAAATCGTCCATGACTGATTCTCTATTGAAACTCAAACTCTTGATTGCTGTGGCAATCCTGCTTTTACTGGCTTTGTCGATTGGACTGTGGTTTCAAACACCTCAGTTATTTGAATATTTTAATCAGGCTTTTTGCGCACACTAAACTGCTGAAATATCCTCAGCAGAAAATGCGCAATCCATCGCACAATAAGTTAAATGTTTCAAAATCAACTAAATATTAAAAATATCAGATTATTCATAAACTTATCATTTCTTTTGATTTTATTTCAGTCCGGAATTTTCTTAGATTCTCATCAACAAGAAAATTCTGAGACTTTATAATGACCAGCTTAACCCAACTTTCACAAGCCATTCATGATGCTCCACGCTGGCATCAGCAAGATCAATTTCAACATCCGGCTGAAATCAAGATTGTACCGCAAACAGATCAGGCCTTAGGCGCAGTGGTCTTTGGTCTGGATGCCCGTAAAGCCCAGTCATCTGAAACCATTTTACAGTTAAAACAGGCTCTGGCCGAGCATCTGATTTTGATCTTTAAGCAGCAAAGTCTGGATGATTTACAATACTTGGCATTTTCAACTTATTTCGGTTCCATTTTCCGCCCAGGTGCAGATACCCCGGTATTGGCTGCGCAGTCCGATAGCGGTGTTCCACCAGATGTCGTGCCGGTTTCCAATGCCGTCGGTCAGGGAGACTATACCGGGCATGGTGAACTGACTCCACATACCGATCATCAATGGACACCTTTACCCTCTTTTGCTTCCTTATTGTATGCGATTGAACTGCCTCAGAACGGTGGACAGACCAGCTGGATCAATACCATTAAAGCCTATGATGCACTCAATAAAGAAACCAAAGCACAGATTGATCAGCTGCAACTGATTACTTATAACCCTTTCGTGCGCCGTCAAAAAACCAGAGATCAGGCTGATGATCAAGGTTATGGCAATAGCCCGCTGTATCGCTTTAAAGATCAGCCCATATTAAGTCATGCCTATCCACATCCACTGGTGCGCACTCATCCTGAATCCGGTCGTAAAGCACTTTGGCTGAATACGCATACCGAAGTCGAACTGGTCAATTATGATGATCAGGCTGGCAGTCAACTGATCGCAAAATTACGTGAGCATATTTCAAAACCTGAGTTCGCTTATGAACATCACTGGGAAATTGGCGATATCGTGTTCTGGGATAATCAGGTGACTTTGCACTCACGCCGTCCATTCCCGGCTGATCAGCGCCGTTTATTAAAACGCATCAGTCTGGCGGGTAGCCGTCCGTTTTAGAAATGAGAAAATCAGAATAACAAGAAAGGTCATTACAACCTTCGATAATAATGACTCACATGTAAATCCTCTACCATTGAGACTTTGACCGGCCCAATGGTTTTTTATTTTCTCGAATAATAAAACTATCTAACTCTGAATATAAGTATAGATAGTAAATTCCTTAACAAAACAAAGCGCCTGTTTACTTTTCCTCACCTAATCTGCCTAGTGTATTTTCCTTTTTCTGCTTAGCGTATTAGAAAATCAGCAATAAACCTATGGAAAGAGGAAACGATAATGAATCAGCTTCAATTTTCAGATTGTGTGCAAACCTGTATGAACTGTTCCCTGGCATGTGCCAACTGTGCCAGTGCCTGTCTTAAAGAAGAAGATCTGGAGATGATGCGGGAGTGTATCCAGCGCTGTCTGGACTGTGCAGATATCTGTCAGCTTTGCGCCCGTATGGAACAAAAGCAATCTCCATTCATGCATGAAATATGTGAACTTTGTGCGAAAGCCTGTGACTACTGTGTAGAAGAATGTGGTCATCATGAAGATGAACATTGTCAGCAATGTGCCGAAGCATGCCGCCGCTGTGCTGAAGAATGCCGAAAAATGGCGGCTTAAAAATTCGATTTGATCAACTTGACTGACTTAATCACTTCCAATAAAAAAACCGCAAGTGAAGACTTGCGGTTTTTCTGTCTAAGTCAAATATCTCACTTAGAATAAACGGTTCATACCATTCAGTGTGGCTACACGATACGCTTCCGCCATAGTCGGATAGTTAAACGTGGTTTCTACGAAGTACTTGATGGTATTGTTCGGGCTGTTCATGACTGCCTGACCAATATGGATAATTTCAGAGGCATTATTACCGAAGCAATGTACACCCAAAACTTCCAATGTTTCGCGATGGAACAGAATCTTTAATTCACCCATAGTATCACCGGTAATCTGTGCACGTGCCAAATGACGGAATGATGCCTGACCGACTTCATACGGAATTTTTTCTTCAGTCAGCTGCTGTTCAGTCTTACCAATCGAAGAAATTTCAGGAATGGTATAAATCCCGGTTGGAATATCAGTCACCGGCGCAACGTCTTTCTCGCCGCTCATATTGGCACCTGCGCAACGACCTTGGTCATAGGCAGCAGAGGCTAGCGAAGGCCAACCGATTACATCACCGGCAGCGTAGATATTTTCTACTTCAGTCTGATATTGATCATTCACAGTCAATTGACCACGGCTGTTCGGTTTCAGGCCGACATTTTCAAGGCCTAGACCATCGGTATTGCCTGAACGGCCATTACACCACAAAATCGCGTCGGCTTTAATTTTCTTGCCGCTTTGCGTGTGCATCACCACATGGTCGTCAAATGTTTCTAAAAAGTCGATCTGTTCATTATGACGAATCAATACACCCTGTTCACGCAAGTGATAAGACAGTGCATCAGAAATTTCATCATCCAGATAGCTTAAAAGTTTGTGTTGGGTGTTGATCAAGTCGACTTTATGTCCTAGACCAATAAAGATCGAGGCATATTCACAACCGATTACACCTGCACCATAAATAATGATTTTCTGGATGGAATAGTCCAGATCCAGAATTTTGTCTGAATCAAATACACGTGGATGATTAAAATCAAGAATGTCTGGACGATATGGACGCGAGCCGCTGGCAATGACCAGTTGCTTGAACATCAGCGTTTCTTTAATGCCATCTGGGTTAAATACAAAAATGGTATTTTGATCCTGAATATAGGCACGACCATGATAAATATCAATTTTATTGCGGTCGTAGAAACGTGAATGTGTATCTACTTGTTGTTGAATAACTTTATGTGCATGACGCAACACTTGCTTCATGGTGAACTGCTTCCAGTCCCCGACTTTTTGAAACAGTGGATCACGTTGATAACGGATAATACTGGATACTGTTTGACGCAATGCTTTACTTGGAATCGTACCGACATGGGTACAGTTACCACCCAGCTGTTCACGCATCTCAACGATTGCAACACGCTTACCAGATTTGGCAAGTTTCATTGCCGCGCCTTCGCCCGCAGGGCCCGAACCTAGAACTACCGCATCATATTTAACGAAAGTCCCACTAACGACCTCTTTTTTACGTGGCATTCAACGCTCCTCAAAATTAAAAAATTCACTTTAATCTACACTCTTATTATGACGTAAATCCTGTTGATTTGGTGTATTTAACTCACATATATTGCTTGATAAGAACATTTTTTAAATGAATACCCCTTTTTGCCCTATTTAGAACGAAGTCCGTTATAATAACTGCGCTATCTTTGAGTATCTCCCCCTTCAAAAACAGTGGAAAAGTTGAATATGTCTGAAAACCGTAAACCTGAACAGGGCGTCAAACTTCGCGGTGCGGAAAAAGTTGCCCGCATTCCTGTAAAAGTTGTTCCTACGGTTGAAACGCCACGCAAGCCGGACTGGATCCGGGTGAAAATGGCGGCACCTGAAGAAGTTCAACGTATTAAAACCACACTACGTCAGCAAAAATTACATACGGTGTGCGAAGAAGCCGCCTGTCCAAACCTGCCTGAATGTTTTGGTGGCGGTACTGCGACTTTCATGATTATGGGCGATATCTGTACCCGTCGTTGTCCGTTCTGTGATGTGGCTCATGGCCGTCCAAATGCACTCGATGCAGATGAACCGCGTCATATGGCAGAAACTATTGCCAATCTGGGTTTGAAATATGCAGTGATCACTTCGGTAGACCGTGATGATTTACTGGATGGCGGTGCACAGCATTTTGTAGATTGTATTAAAGAAGCGCGTGCTCTAAGCCCGAATACCCTGCTGGAAATTCTGGTGCCAGATTTCCGTGGTCGTATGGATATCGCGCTGCGCATCATGACTGAATGCCCACCAGATGTGTTTAACCACAATATCGAAACTGTACCGCGTTTATATAAAGCCATGCGTCCAGGTTCTGACTATCAACACTCTTTAAACCTGCTGAAAATGTTTAAAGAATACTGCCCGGACGTACCAACCAAATGTGGTCTGATGGTCGGTATTGGTGAAACTGAAGAAGAAGTGCTTGCCCTGCTTGATGATTTATATGCGCATGGCGTAGATTATGTGACGATTGGTCAGTATTTGCAGCCTTCAAAAGAACATGCAGCGATTGACCGCTTTGTGACACCTGAAGAATTCGAGCGTTATACCGAACATGGTCAAAAACTCGGCTTCCGCAATATCTGGGCAGCACCAATGGTTCGTTCAAGCTACTTTGCCGACCGCCAATACTACGGCGAACCTGTACCAGCAGTGCGTCGTAAAGTGGATCCTGCAAAAAAAATTGCAGTCCAGGCCATTGAAGCTTAGTCCTGTTTAAACAAATGAAATAAAAGCCCTCTCTTGTAGAGGGCTTTTTAATATCCATAATTGAAATTCTACTCAGCGTTAAACGCCATTTTTTATTTTAGATAAGATTAAGTCATTACTTATCTTCACATTTCTTTGCGCGTTCTCACTTGAAGACTGAGCATTTTTCAAACAATCTCAAAAATAGATGAAAGATTTAAAAATATCGTTGCAAGACTTGAAAACGATCATTCTCACACGTGCAATGCTGAACCTGTCCGATCCTCAAGCGACAAAAAAAATGAATGAACTGTGACAAAAATTCTATGAGATCTCGGCACAGGCAGCGTTGTATAAATCTGGAGAACTATAACAATGCTATTTATATTTGCTGTACTACTGCTATTACTTAGTTTATGGGCGGTTTTCTATTTTCAGCTCTCCCGTAGCGCGGGTGCAATTGCACTAATTGTCATGTCAGTAGTCTGTGCCTTTATTAGCCCATGGTCACTTATTCTCGGCATTCCGCTGATCCTGATTAGCCTTGTGGTGATGATCGACCCTTTACGTATGTCGTTCATTTCTAAACCGGCCTATAAAGCACTGGCCAATGCCATGCCGAGTATCAGCCCGACAGAACGTGAAGCACTGGACTCCGGAACCAGCTGGTGGGAAAAAGAACTGTTTATGGGTGCACCGAACTGGGAAACCTTTAACAGTTATCCCTATCCCAAATTATCGCTAGAAGAACAAGCTTTTCTGGACAATGAGGTTGAGACCTTGTGCAGCATGCTGGATGAATGGGAAATCCATGAGCAGAAAGCGCTGCCTGATCATGTCTGGCAATATATTAAGGAACATGGTTTCTTAGGCCTGATTATTCCCAAAGAATACGGCGGTCGTGCCTTTAGCTCCTTTGCCCAAAGTCGGGTGATGAGCAAGATTGCTTCGCGATCTCTGACCACAGCCGTGAGTTGTATGGTACCGAACTCACTCGGACCAGGCGAGCTGTTACTGCATTATGGTACCGAAGAACAGAAAGACCGTTATCTGCCGGGTCTGGCGCGAGGCGAAGAAATTCCCTGTTTCGGTTTGACCAGTCCGGAGGCCGGTTCCGATGCTGGTGCGATTCCTGATACCGGTGTAGTCTGCTATGGCCAGTTTGAAGGTCAGGAAGTACTCGGTCTGAGAATGAATTTTTCCAAACGCTGGATTACTTTGGCACCAATTGCGACAGTGGTGGGTCTGGCCTTTAAAATGTATGATCCGGATCATCTTTTGGGTGAACAGACTGAATATGGCATTACCTGTGCCCTGCTTCCTGCCAGTCATGAAGGCGTAATAGTGGGACCACGGCATAACCCGGGACCGCCATTCATGAATGGAACAGTGGAAGGTAAAGATGTCTTTATTCCACTGGACTGGATTATTGGTGGCGTAAAAAATGCCGGTAAAGGATGGCGCATGCTGATGGAATGTTTGGCAGTCGGTCGTGGCATTTCCCTACCAGCGCTGTCTACTTCTACTTCAGAAATGACTTATTTAAATGTGGGTGCTTTCTCTCGTATTCGTCAGCAATTCAAGATTTCAGTTGGCAAGTTTGAGGGTGTTCAGGAAGCCAATAGTGAAATCGCCAGTGACACCTATATGCTGGAAGCCTTCCGTTATCTGGTCACCTGTGGTCTGAATCAGGGTGGCAAGCCTGCCGTAATGACGGCGATTGCCAAATACTATGCAACTGAAGGCATGCGTAAAGTGGTCAATCACGGCATGGATGTGGTCGGTGGTCGTGCCATTCAGATGGGGCCGCGTAACTTTCTGGCACCTTACTATCAGGCAATTCCAGTCTCCATTACCGTCGAAGGCGCCAATATTCTCAGTCGTTCCTTGATGATTTTTGGACAGGGTTCAATGCGCTGCCATCCTTATCTATATGAAGAATTACAGCTCTTACAGGCAGAAGACTCGGCAGCGGCTCTAAATCCTTTTGATAACTTGCTGTTTAAGCATTTGGGTTACACCTTTAACCGGACTGCTCGCTCCTTTGCCTATGCCTTTACAGGTGGCTCAAGTGCTGCGCCGCAAAGTGCGGTTGATTTCACCCAGCCTTATTATAAGATCATTAATCGGCTGAGTGCCAACTTTGCTTTAACTGCGGATATGTGCCTAGGTTTACTCGCAGGGGATATCAAACGTAAGGAAATGCTTTCGGGTCGTCTGGCCGATATTCATGCACATCTGTTTATTGCTTCCTCAATTCTGAAATATTTTGAGCATAGCAAAAAGACTGAAGATGAGCGTTTACATGCACAGCTTGCGGTAGAAAAGTCTCTGTATACAGCGCAAGAAGCTTTTTTCGATCTGTTTGCCAACTTTCCATCAGGTGCAGCAGCAGGTATGGTCAAACTGTTATGTTTCCCACTTGGCCGCCCATTGAAAAAACCGTCAGACCAGCTAAAACAGCAGGTAGCCAACAGTATGATGGAAGACAATGCTTTCCGGAAAGTACTGAAAAAGCATGTTTTCTATAGCACAGCGGAAGATGATGTAAATGGTCGTATGGAATCAACCTTCACCATGTTATTGGAAATTGAGCAGCTTTGGGATCGCTTTAAAAAAGCTGAAAACAAAGGTCAATTCAAGGGACTCAGTTTTGCTGATCATGTGGCTGATGTGCATGAACAAGGCTTTATTAATGAAGAAGAAGCCAATAAGTTACTGCACTATAATGCGCGTCGCTATGACAGCATGTTGACTGATGTCTTCGATTTGCATTTACAGGAAGTATTGGAGCTGGAAAATCCTCATATTTCGAAAGCAGATGCAACAGGTACTGATACTTCAGTTCAAAGTGCACCTTCACATTCAACCAGTCCTTAGATAGAACTTTTATCTAAATCAGACCTTGATTACAAAGTGAAGTTATTTCCTGATTTCACTTTGGATATCTCAAGTGGCTATTAAGCCACTTTTTTACGACTATTGCACGATGGTATTTAAGAGATAAAACGTTAAGCTAGACTCATAATAAAATTGAGGGTCAATGATGTCACAACAAGATTATGAAAATGGCTTGAAAGTCCGTACTGAAGTGATGGGTTCAAGCTTTGTAAAGCGCGCTCAGGACAATACGGTTCCTTTTACTCAGCCTTTGCAGGACTGGATTAATGAACATGCCTGGGGTTCGACCTGGCAACGTGAAGGGGTTTTACCACGTAAATATCGTTCTTTAATTACTATTGCTTTTCTTACCGCGCAAAAAAGCCCAACTGAATTGAAAGGCCATGTTCGTGGCGCTTTGAATAATGGTGCAACAGTTGAAGAAATTCAGGAAGTACTACTGCATAGCCTGCCTTACTGCGGTGCCCCAGCTACTCAGGAAGCCTTCCGTGCAGCGCTTGAAGTGATTCAGGAATATCAGACAAATCAACAGAATTAAGAACTGCCTAGGCTATTTAACTGGCTTATCAATAATAAAGCCGGGAATTAAAATTCCCGGCTTTTTAAATTTTAAACTGATATATCTATAGCTATAACGTCTTTAACACTGTCTTTAATATTGTTTGAAAAGATTATCCTCTTAATTTAATTTGAGTCCGCTGTTCCAGTCCTTGCACCGCAGCGGAGAAATCCAGCTGACTGGCCTGTGGTTTGGCAATCTGCTGAAACTCTTGCTGAACCAAAGACATTACTGATAAATCCAGTTGCTGTTGCTGTACCAACTCCAAGGCAATGCCAATATCTTTCTGTAATAGATCCAGTGCAAAGGTCTTATTAAATTCACGGCTTAGTACACGCTGTGCCATGATATTTTCCGACATGCTGCTTTTACCACTGGAATGATTAATACAGTTTAGTGCACTGCTTAAATCAACACCCTGCCCTTTCAGCACAGTCAGCCCTTCAGCCAATGCCCATAAGTGAGTCGCCATTAAGGTATTATTCACAGCTTTTACCGCAAAGCCAGAACCGCTTTCTCCCACATATTCAATCAGGCCAGCAAAGGCATCAATGATCGGTTTGGCTCGTTCAAAGGCTTGTTCATTGCCACCCACCATCACAGTTAAAGTGCCTTTTTCTGCCCCAACAGTCTGACCGGATACTGGAGCATCCAGATAAAAACTGCCTTGTTGCTCCAAGAGCTTCGCCAGTTTTTGGGCAGATTCCGGTACACCGCTGGTACAGTCAATCCAGATTGCACCTTGTTTGGGTGGATGGGCTGCAATCAATGCTTCCACATCCTGACTGGTCGGCAAACAGGAAAAGATAAAATCTGCCTGAACCGCCTGCTTAATACTCACTGCTTGAGTTGCAAAAATTTCAGCATGCGTTACAGCTTTCTGTTCAGTTCGATTCCAGACCCAAACCTGATGCCCGAGTTTTGGCAAATGGGAGGCCATATGCCAGCCCATTGCCCCGAGTCCTAAAAATGCAATTGAATGACTCAAAAAATGCTCCTCATATTAAGCGACTGGCTTAGCCTCAACCTCAGTTACGGTTTCAGCTGGTTCAGATGCTGGCAATTCTTTATCTTCACCACGATTTAGGAACAGGTTCAACAAAATCGCAGCCAAAGTCGCAGTACCGATACCACCCAAATCGAAACCACCAATCTGCAAGCTATAATTACCTGTCCCCATAATCAGACACACCGCACCAATAATCAGGGTACTGTTCTTGGTAAAATCAACATGGTTATCCACCCAGATTTTGGCACCCGCCACAGTAATCAACCCGAAGACCACAATCGATGCGCCACCCAATAAAGCTACTGGAATGGTACTGATCACCGCACCAAATTTAGGTGAAAGTCCCAGCAAAATAGCGAAGATCCCGGCAAAAATAAATACGGTGGTGGCGTACACTTTGGTCACTGCCATCACACCGATATTTTCAGCATAAGTGGTCATCCCGGTACCGCCGACAGAAGCGGATAATGAAGTACAAACCCCATCTGCAAAGAAACCGCGTCCCATATACGGCGACAGATTTTTACCAGTCATTGCGGATACCGCTTTAAAGTGCCCAAGATTTTCTGCAACCAGAATAATGGCCACTGGTGCAATCATCAGCATGGCATTCATTTCAAAGACCGGACTCTGGAAATTCGGCAAACCAAACCATGCTGCTTCACTGACTTTGGTAAAATCAATCGCAGATCCGAAGCCCATGACGTTTGTGAAAAGGAAGTAAATCAGATAGGAAGACAATAAGCCCAATAACAGCAACAGACGGCGTACCATTCCTCGGGTAAACACAGCAATCACACTGATACAGATAATGGTGATTAATGCCATCCAGGAATCAAACTGGTTCGCTGAAACACTCTTAATTGCGACTGGCGCCAGGTTCAAACCAATGATCATCACAATCACGCCTGTCACTACTGGCGGCATCAGTTTTTCAATCCAGTTGGTACCGGTTTTCATGACCAGCAGACCAATCAAGGCATAGACAATACCGCAAGCAATGGTACCGCCAAGCGCCAGCCCGATATTGGGATTCGCCCCTGCTCCGGAGTAGCCTGTGACCGCCACCACGGCGCCAATAAAGGCAAAACTAGACCCCAGATAACTTGGCAATCGACCGCCAGTGATCAGGAAAAATAAAATGGTGCCAATCCCGGTAATAAAAATCGTGAGATTGGGATCAAACCCCATTAAAAGTGGCGCCAGCACGGTTGCCCCAAACATCGCAAACACATGCTGTAACCCGAGAATAATACTTTTCCCAGCAGGCAGATATTCATCTGTTTGCACGGGTGTGGTATCGAGATTGCCTTGGTAAGGCTTAAATTTTGGAAACCACGTTTCTTTTTCTTGCATCGGCTTCCCCTCCTTGATTAGGACTGAATTGATTTAGCACATTTTGTGTGGCTCACAGTAAGAACGGTTAAAGTACATCAGCGCATTGCCTTGACTCTGGCACATGGCTTTCACCTCACAGAACAGCACGTCATGACTGCCTACGGATAAACATTGGACCACCTCGCAGTCAAAACTGACTAAGGCATCTTCAAGTACAGGCGACTGGGTCACCAAAGTTTTCCAGTTCCCCTGACTGAAACGCTCTGCCATTGGTGTTTTTCCACCAAACAGATTGGAAAGATTTTGTTGATGTGATGCCAGGGTATTCACACACAACACCTGATTCTTTTTAAAGGTTTCATAGACTGACGCAGAACGGTTCAGGCACACCAGTAACGTTGGTGGTGTATCCGTCACGCTACATACGGCCGAAGCGGTAAATCCAGCCATTCCTGCATCGCCTTGCGTGGTAATGACATTCACTGCAGCACCTAGATTAGACATGCCCTGACGGAAAATCTGCTGATCGACCTGGGTAAAGATGTCATCTGATGCGTTAGTCGCCAAAACCTTATTTAATGCGTTATTTTCTACAACTGTTTCTGTGATGATTTTAGATAGTTTGGCATTCATGCTGTTCTCCCTCCCCCAAGTCAATATTCAGTTTCAGACCTGGGGCATCTAGTAATGAGATTGAATCAGGTGGATCGGCTTATACATGGGCAATCGAAGCAATTTCGACCAGCGCATCAGGTTTGGCCAAACCTGTCTGTACGCAATAACGTGCCGGTTTATCTCCCGGGAAATACTCAGCATAAACTGTATTAATCGCAGCATAATCTGCCCAGTCTTTGACAAAGACATGGTTAAACGTTACGTCATCCATGCTGCCACCGGCTTCTTCAATCACACGCTTGATAGTTTCCAGAATATGACGGGTCTGTGCTGCGGCATCACCGACATGCACCACATTATTATTTTCATCAAAAGCTAATGTACCGGATACATACACAATATTGTCTGCCTTGGTTGCCGGTACATAAGGTGCTAATGGTTTCGATGTTCCTGCTGGAATAATGATTTCTTTAGGCATACTATTTTTTCCTTAATTCTGATCTTTAATTCTTTATGCGCTTACAGCTGATTTAGTTTCTTTTAGTTACTCACTTTCTTTTTGAAAGGTCTCGACAAAATTTGCAGTATCTGACACCCAACCAAAGAAGGTCTTGATGTTATACAGACTGGCTTCATGAGCTTCGGCTGGACCTGCCTGATAGCAGGCATCAGCAAGTGCGACACCGAAATACTCCAGGAAGAAGCCATCACGTAGCGTCGATTCCACACAAACGTTGGTGGCAATTCCGACAAAGACCAGATTACGGATTCCTCGCACACGCAACATGCTGTCCAACGCGGTATTAAAGAAACCGCTATAACGTGGCTTTTCGATCACCAAGTCTTGTGGCAATGGCTTTAACTCATCAATCAGTTCAAAATCCCAACTACCTTTGGCCAATAACTGTCCCTGTAATTCAGGATGTTTACGCATGGTCTTTAAGGCATTGGATTTATGGAAATTTGGAGAGTCCTTACCACCCGCTTCCTTATATTCCGCATCCCAGCCATTTTTGAAATAAATCACCTGAATACCAGCTGCATGTGCAGCATCAACAGCCTTTTTAATATTTTCCACTACTGGCTTGGTCTTTGAGACATCAAAGCCCGCCAGATCCAGATAGCCGCCTTGCGAGGTATAAGCATTCTGCATATCAATGACGATCAAAGCTGTTTGTTCTGGTGCAAGACAAATCGCTTCGGGTTCAGCTTTAAGGGTTTTTCCTGTGCCGAGTTTTTCAGTAAAACCGGCTGTTACGACTGATTCACTCATGCGCTTTTCTCCATAACCGGTGCTGCATCTTCAATGACAATATGATCACGACATTTCATCAGTGGCTGGATTTTCTGACCGAAATTTTCAACGCCTTGAATAAAATCATCAAAAGTCAGTAGCACACCTTCGGTACCCTTGATCTCGCCAATTTCATCCAACATTCGTGCCACATTTCCATAGGAACCCACCAGCGTACCCATATTGATATTCACTGGAGATACACTCGAAGCCATTTGACGGATATTGGTATCTGTACCAGAAGTCGTATCTTTACCGCCTTGATTCATCAGCCAGTTAATCGCTTCCATGTCGGCACCATCGTTATAGTGCTGCCATTTGGCTTGAGCTTCTTCATCAGTTTCTGCAGCAATCACCATAAACAGCACATAAGTCTGTACATCACGGCCAGTTACATCTGTTTTTTCTTTTAGGCGGTCATTAATTTCTGCATAAGCTGTTGGAGTATTCAAGCCTTTACCAAACACGAAGTTATAATCGGCATATTGTGCAGAAAACTCTAAACCTGCATCAGACTGACCTGCGCAGATAATTTTCATATCCGCTTGTGGACGTGGGCTGACACGGCAATCTTCCATCTGGAAATGTTCGCCCTTAAAGTCTGACTTACCAGTCGCCCAAAGTTCACGCAGAATTTGTACATATTCAGACAGATATTCATAGCGTTTACCAAAATAGTCATTACCTGGCCACATACCCATTTGGGTATATTCAGGTGGTTGCCAGCCAGTCACCACATTTAGACCAAAACGGCCATTAGAAATAGAATCAATGGTAGACGCCATACGTGCCACAATTGCCGGTGGCATGACCAAAGTGGCTGCCGTTGCATAAATTTGAATTTTGCTGGTCACGGCTGCGAGACCCGCCATCAGGGTGAAAGTTTCCAGGTTATGTTCCCAGAATTCGGTCTTGCCACCAAAGCCACGCAGCTTGATCATGGAGAGTGCGAAATCGAAACCATAGTGTTCAGCACGTTGTACGATTTGTTTGTTTAACTCAAAAGTCGGCATGTACTGTGGTGCATTTTCAGAGATTAACCAGCCGTTATTTCCAATTGGACAGAAGACACCTATTTTCATTTTCACACCTCATTATTTTTAACACTTATTCAAAATTCTGATTCCACTTCGGGAATTTTATTTACAAGATAAACATTGCAAAGCGTGTGCCAACTATATTTAATTTATAATTATCAATTACTTAATATTTTATTTTTTGAATTTTTAGTAAAATAACCATTTTTACCTATGAGTCAATTTTGAACATATTGTTTCATTCAAGTGCACTCGTAGCAATTTTTGCATTTGCAGTTCATGCATCAATTCGAAGTAAAAACCATGCTGATGCTACAAAAATGATTGATTAGAAAAAATAAAAAACCAGACACGAGGTCTGGCTTTAAAAAAATCTTCAAACTAAGGGGAAATCAGGAATGAAAGGATCAGTTGATTCACCTGATCTGTCTCGGTCACAGTAGATGCATGTGCACCTGTAGCAAGCAAACTTAGCTGACTATGCGGCAAGCATTGCTGTAATTGCTGTGACCGTTGATAAGGCACCAGGAAATCATTCTGATTGGCAAGCAGATGTATAGGAATATCTTTGAGTGCCTGTTGATGTTCTGTGTTTAGTTTAAAAGTCTGCACGGCTTGTAGGCGTGCCAGAACATTTTTGATCGGTGGAAAGTCAAGGAGCTGCTTATTTTCTGCTTCGGTTAACTGATCAATATGGGTTGAAATCCACTGCGGCGGATAAAGAAATAAAGCCTGTGCTCTCACATATGCCTCTGCCTTGCTATTGAGCAATAACGAAGTCCGGGCTTCGAAACACTTCTGAGTATGAGCATCCAGCTCTCCCCAAGCATTTAACATGGTCAAACTGAGCAGCTTAAACTTTCTTTCAGCCTGATAGGTCGCCAGTTGCATGCCGATATGTCCGCCCAACGCATGCCCGATAAAATGAAACTCTCGAATGCCATCATTGATCAATAAATCCAGAATCTGGCCGGCCATATGGTCGATCGAATAAGGCGTGGGCAAGAGTTCAGAATCTGAATGACAGCCTTCCTGGTCATAAGTAACCACATGAAAATGCTGCTGTAAAACTCTAATTTGAGGATTCCAGAAACTGGCATGTCCGCCCAGTCCGGACGAAAGCACCACATAAGGTGCATCTGCCTGTGCTGCATGATGAATAAATAAAGACATAAATTTCTCATAGTTTAAATATGAGATGAACGCAGCAAAATATATGCCTAAACAGGACCTTTTTTGAACAACTGTTAAAATTACAGCCAGTAGACATTAAAGCTGTAATAAAATTCTTGTACTTCAAAACGTACGTTATAACCCAGATCTGTTAACTCGGCAGACAAGGCACGGATATCTTCCAAAGGCAGATGTTTGGGAAAAACTGTCAGTACCGCTGTATTGCCTTGCCGGGCATTATCTTCAATCAGTTGCGCCAGACGTGGCTTATACATTTCAATATTCAGGTTAGCAACATTAGATAAAATTTTGGCCTGATCTGCCGTCATAAAATTCATTTTTATTTTCTCTTTTAATGTTATTTCACTAAGCTAAATGATTTATAAAACGCTTAATATTTCACTTTTGTATCAGAACATGCTGAAAGAAAGTATAAAAAAAATCCCTCATCATGAGGGATTTTTTTTAATCAAACTTATTGGCCTGGCAGAGGAATATATTGTGAAGCACTGTCTTGTGCCTTACGTTCAGTCACCACAACCTCTAGGATCATGGTTTTTCCTGCCCGCTCAATTTCAATCTGAATGGTACTGTTTGGCTTTTGCAAGGCCACAAAATTAATCAGATGTGAGGCAGAACTAATCTCTTCCTCATTTACTTTCATAATCTTATCGCCACGCTGGATTCCAGCCTTGGCAGCAGGTCCATTCGGTAGCACTTCTGCGACCGTCACACCTTTTTCTTTGGGTTGCAGGACATCATCACGCTCTGCAGGTAATAAGCTGATCCCTAACCAGCCACGAACCACACGGCCATCTTTCAAAATGGCATTCATCACCTGCTGACAAATTTTGGCCGGAATGGCAAAACCAATCCCCAGCGAACCACCAGACTGCGAGAAAATTGCAGTATTCACACCAATTAAATTACCGGCGACATCAATAAGTGCACCGCCCGAGTTACCCGGGTTAATTGCAGCATCGGTCTGTACAAAGTCTTCATAGGTATTGATACCCAAATCTGAACGGCCCGTTGCCGAGATAATCCCCTGCGTCACGGTTTGCCCAACACCAAAAGGATTACCAATGGCCAGAACCACATCACCGACTTCATTGCCACTGAGTTTAAATGGCAAAACTGGCAATTGCGTCAGTTCAATCTTGATCACGGCCAGATCGGTATCCGGGTCAGTTCCGACCACTTTAGCTTCGGCACGACGTCCATCCTGCAAAGCCACTACAATCTGATCGGCCTGCGCAATCACGTGGTTATTGGTCAGGATATAACCGTCTGGACGTACAATTACACCCGAACCTAAACTGTTTTCATTCGGGCTTTGTCCATACTGGTCAGGCAACTGATCGCCAAAGAATTCACGAAATACCGGATCGGTCAGTAAAGGATGCGCCTGTTGCTTGACTTTTTGGGTAGTAAAAATATTCACGACAGCCGGGGCTGCCACTTTTACAGCAGCACTGTAGGAGACCACGCCTCCTGAGCGCGACGTATCAATCAACGGCTCTACTTTTTCAGCAGGCATTTTGACGCCATCTGGCGCAACTGGTGCCTTTGGTTTTTGTAGTTGTTGCCACCCCAAAAAACCGATAATGACTAAAATCAGTAACACCCAGGGTAACCATGTAAAGGTGCGGCGCACGTTGCTATCCTCTAAAATATTTTAATTCGTTGATGACTAAGTAATTTGTGTCCTATTGTAATGCTAAATACATAACTAAACACAAAAAATTCCACAGAGATTTGTGCAGCTTTAGTTACAATTAGACCTATAGATAAATATGGGCAAGTTTTTAAACTTACAGGAATTTTATGGCGAATTTGAACGATATTATTCAATGGTGTGACCAGACTTTGGCAGCACGTGAATTTAAGGACTATGCACCGAATGGCTTGCAGATTGAAGGCAAATCCGAAGTGAATAAAATCCTCTGTGCCGTGACCGCCTCCCAGAGTGCAATTGAAGCTGCAATTGAGCAAGGCGCAGATTTATTGCTGGTTCATCATGGCTATTTCTGGAAAGGAGAAGCCTATCCGATTACGGGAATGCGTGGTAAACGCATTAAAACCCTGATTCAACATGATATCTCACTGGTTGGCTATCATCTGCCTTTAGACAGTCATCCAACACTGGGAAATAATGCCGCCATTGCGGATTTATTAGAACTCGAAAATATCGAACAGCTTGATCCGAGTGAGAAACGTCCAATTGGCAATATTGGCTATTTAAAACAGCCAATGAGTCCGGAAGATTTTAAAAATTATGTTTCAGAAAAGCTGGGCTTTGATGCGATTCATCTTCCTGCTGAAAAAACTCAAATCCATAAAGTCGGTTTCTGTACCGGTGGTGCGCAGGATTATATTCAAAAAGCGGCACTACAAGATTGTGATGCCTATATTTCAGGTGAAGTGAGCGAACGCACCTTTTATGAAGCTCAGGAACTGAATGTGCATTATTATGCTTGTGGCCATCATGCGACTGAAAAATACGGTGTGCAACGCCTTGGCAAGGCTATTTCAGAACAGTTTAATATTGAGTATGATTATTTCGAATTAAACAATCCGATTTAATTCGACTGACGGTTATGATCAGTGGCTTTATTCATATATTTTCAGGCTTTATTCTGTATTGTTATTTATACACGATGCCCATTTCTGCCCGATTATCTATTACAATAAAGCCACTTATTGTTAAAACCCAGCAAAATGCAAGGAATTGAGAACATGACAACCATTACTTTACCAGCATTACCTTACGGCTACGAAGATCTTGCTCCACACATCAGCAAGGAAACTTTAGAATACCATCACGACAAACACCACAATACGTATGTGGTTAACCTGAATAACCTGATCGCTGGTACTGAGCTTGAAGGCAAAACTCTAGAAGAAATTATTACAGCAACTGCTGGTGATGCTTCTAAAGCAGGTGTTTTCAATAACGCGGCTCAAGTTTGGAACCACACGTTCTACTGGAACTGTATGGCTAAAAACGGTGGCGGTAAAGCAACTGGTACTTTGGCTGCAAAAATTGACGAAGCTTTCGGTTCTTATGAAAAATTTGCTGAAGAATTTGCTGCTGCTGCAACTAGTCAGTTTGGTTCAGGTTGGGCTTGGTTAGTGGCTGACGAAGTAAACGGTCAGCTTTCTATCATGAAAACTTCAAATGCTGATACGCCAATGGCGCACGGTAAAATTGCAGTGTTGACGATTGACGTTTGGGAACACGCTTACTACATCGATTTCCGTAATGCTCGTCCTAAGTACATCTCTACTTTCCTAGAAAGCCTAGTAAACTGGGATTATGCAAATGCGAAATATGCAGGTCAGCCTGCAGGTGTTGAGAAATAATTTTTTATTTCTTTGCTAAAAAAATCACCCACTTCGGGTGATTTTTTTATTTTTAGGCTCTAAATGAATATTTATGAAGCAATCAATTCATTTCTTTACATTAATTGATTGACGACCTGGTTATTCATCCCTAAAATGCCGATCAGATTCTCCAATAGCTCAGTCGGTAGAGCGACGGACTGTTAATCCGCAGGTCCCTGGTTCGAGCCCAGGTTGGAGAGCCATATATTCTTCCATAGCTCAGTCGGTAGAGCGACGGACTGTTAATCCGCAGGTCCCTGGTTCGAGCCCAGGTGGAAGAGCCAAGATTCTGAAGAAACCCACTCATTGCGAAGTGGGTTTTTTTATAGCTGTATTTTTTAAATTGAGATCATATTGATTTATATGCGCGATCAACCGCTCATTTCTTATGATCCAGATCACTTATCAAAATTCAGGCTGATCGCGATTTTGCTGTTAGGACCGGTTTACATAAACATAACAGTTTAAACTACAAACCTTTTCGACTATTTTTAAAACACTTGATTCAATTTCTTCAGCTTTTTTCTAAAAGTGCCTTGACCCCTTTTCAAATCTCTCTATAATCGCTGTCAGATTCTCCAATAGCTCAGTCGGTAGAGCGACGGACTGTTAATCCGCAGGTCCCTGGTTCGAGCCCAGGTTGGAGAGCCAATCTATTCTCCCATAGCTCAGTCGGTAGAGCGACGGACTGTTAATCCGCAGGTCCCTGGTTCGAGCCCAGGTGGGAGAGCCAAGATTCTGAAGAAACCCACTCATTGCGAAGTGGGTTTTTTTATTCTCCCCTTTTGTGATCTGTGTTTAATTTGAGTCAGTTTATATTTTTTGTGATTGGCTGCCTGGCAACTTTTGCATTAGTTTGCCTGCTCTTCCCACATCTCTTCACCCGTCAAAAGAAATTCTATCCGAAGCGCGTCATTACTGCTTTTGAAAGCAGGATGTTTACACGTCTGAAAGATGCCTTTCCTCATCATCACATTCTGGCACAAGTCGCGTTTAGCGCTTTGATCACGCACGATCAGATGAAAATGCGCAATCAATTTAATCGCAAAGTCACAGACTTCGTGGTACTTGATCGTGAATATAATGTAGTGGCGATTGTCGAACTGGATGATCCGAGCCATATTGGCAAAGAGCAGGAAGATGCTGAACGCGATGCCATGCTGATTGCAGCAGGCTATACCGTGATTCGATACACCCAGATTCCGACTATCAGACAACTGCAAAGGGATTTAAAATAAATTAAGCTGCAATTTCGATATTTCTCGCTGCAGCTTGAATTGGATTAATCAAAGCCTCCTGCTCCGCTTTTAATTTCTCGGCAGCTTTTCATGCTTCAAAACTAACCTATCCTCGTCCAATTTAGCGTCTCATCACAAGCATTCTCAGTTAAACCTGCCTTTCTGCAGGATTAGGGTGATAAAGTTTAAATTATCGCTCTATAATCCTTTCGAAAACAAAATATAAGTCAGATGACCTGATTGGCCTGTTCCATTTCTGGCCATCATCACCTTGCTTATTTTTGGCGTTGTTTTTTTATTCAGTGATCGTTTATTTATGCAAAATTCTATTCGTATTGGTATCGCGGGTTACGGTAATCTTGGCCGCGGTGTTGAAACTGCCATCCAGAAAAATCCTGATATGCAGCTTGTCGGTATTTTTACTCGCCGCTCACCAAGCAGCGTCTCTCCTTGCTTTGCAGAAACTCAAGTGTATAGCATGGATGCACTATTAAATGAGTTTAGCGATAAAATTGATGTGCTGATTCTTTGTGGCGGCTCTAAAGATGACTTGCCACAACAGGCGCCTATCTTTGCAAGTAAATTCAATACTGTAGATAGTTTTGATACGCATGCACGTATTCCGGAATACTATGCTGCAGTCGATGCACCCGCCCTTGCTAACAAAAAAACAGCCATGATTTCTATTGGCTGGGATCCTGGCATGTTCTCGATTAACCGTTTATTTGGTGAAGCGCTATTACCAGATGGCGAAACTTATACTTTTTGGGGTAAAGGCTTAAGCCAAGGCCATTCGGATGCGATCCGCCGTGTACCTGGGGTGAAAGCTGGTGTTCAATATACCATTCCATCCACTGATGCTATTGAACAAGTCCGCAGTGGCGCACGACCTGAGTTAAGCACCAAAGATAAACATCATCGTGACTGTTATGTGGTCTTGGAACAAGGAGCTGATGCAGCAACAGTTGAACAAACCATCGTCAGCATGCCTGATTATTTTGCAGATTATAATACGACTGTGAATTTTATCAGTGAGGAAACTTTACTGAAAGATCACCAAGATATGCCACATGGCGGTTTTGTCATTCGTAGTGGTAATACCAGTGATGCACAAAAACAGGTGATTGAGTTTTCTTTAAAGCTGAATAGCAATCCAGAGTTTACTGCAAGTGTTCTAGTGGCTTATGCCCGTGCCTGCTACCGTCTGAATCAAACTCAGCAATATGGTGCCAAAACAGCCCTAGATGTAGCACCTGCCCTACTTTCAATTAAATCTTCAGAACAATTGCGCAAAGAATTGCTTTAAGATGATTTAAATATAGCCACCGATCGGATGATGGGTGGCTATATTTTTCCATTCTAGAATACAGCTTGCCTAATTACTAAGTATCGAATATCTACAGTCAAATCATCGTTTGCAGAAACCCATGCAACTATCTACTACACAGACATTTGCAGTATTAGACAAGTGCAAAGGGATTTTAGATAGATTAAGGTGCTGTTGCACTACTTTCAGACGCAGCTTGAGTTGAATCTGCCTTAACATCCTGCTCTGCTTTGAGCTTTTCCGCAGCTTCTCGTGCTTCAATACGCGCAATCATATCTGTCTGCTGCTGCTTGTATTTTTCCTGATTTTTAGCATCACTATTCACTGCAAGAAATGCCATACTAATTAAAAATACCGGAATACAAAGTGCAAGCGTACCGAAGATCAATAGCTTTTTGACACTGCGGGGCTGTGGCTGCTCGGACATAACAAACCTGCTTTAATTTCGTCATTTAATTACACTGCCCAATATAACAAAATAAAGTCATAGCTCAAGCCTTATAGATTAGGCAATAACAAAAGCATCCTTATAGGACGCTTTTTTCTCAGTCGATAGACAGTCACTACCTCAAAGCCAGTAGTATTCCTGCAAAAATAATCAGTCCAATCCAGCGGTTATGCCTAAACGCCCAGAAACACAAATGTGGATTTTTATCTCGAGTTTTAAACCATTGGTAAATAAAATCGAGAGTGACAACAATTAATGCAGCCAAACCAAATGGAATCAGTAAATTTTCTAGCCAAAGTGCTACAGCAATCAAAAGAATACTAATGGCCTGCAAAGCGCTAATGATCTGAATATCATATCGACCAAATAAGATCGCGGTTGATTTCACCCCAATCTTTAAATCGTATTCACGATCTGCAATTGCATATTGGGTATCATAGGCTACGGTCCAGGCCAGATTACCAAAATATAGAAGCCAGCAGGTTAAATCCGGCGTTTGTCCAACTGCGGTATAAGCCATCGGAATCGACCAGGAAAATGCTGCACCCAAAAAGACTTGAGGTAAATGGGTATAGCGCTTCATAAAAGGATAAATAAACGCTAAAAATAAAGCCCCAAATGACCAGTAAAAAGTTTCGATTGGCAGAAAAAATAGCAAGCAGGCACTGGCAGCCACCAAAACCAGAAATACCATTACGGCCTCTTTGGCACTGATAATCCCGGTCGCTAATGGGCGGTTTTTAGTACGCTCCACATGTGCATCGACTTTACGGTCAGCAAAATCATTAATGGCACAGCCTGCCGCCCGCATAAAAATCACACCCAAAATCATGGGAATTAAAATTTCAATACGTGGCATGCCCTGAGCTGCAATCCACAGCGCCCACATGGTAGGCCAAAAAACCAGTTCAGTCCCAATCGGTTTATCAAAACGACAAAGATAATAATAGGCGCTAAGACGCTCACGCCAGGTGATTGCTTGTGCGGTTGCCATAAAAATCAAGCCCGTGAATTTTGTATAAAGTGTTCAAATGCCGGTAAAAATGTTTCTTGTACGATAAATTTACAGCCGTGCCAAGTATAGCAGCTCTGACGGGTCCAGCCCTCATCTAAAAGTACCACCCGGCGCTGGCACAGTGGATTAGTGCGCTGAAACAGAAACCAGCCAATCGGTTTGGTGCCAATATGCTGAAAAATTCGGGCTTTTTTTTGCAGGCTTAAAATCGGAAAGATGCTTTTGGCTTTCACCCAAGGAGACTGTTCCGAGCCGTAGAGATAACTTTCACGCACCCAGGAAGTATGCTGATGTGACATCTGCATCCATTTGGCATTGGCAAAGCTTAAACGCTGAAAATGCTCTTGAATTGGCTCGACATGGAATTGTCCTTGCGCCAAATCGGTCAGTTGTTGCGTGAGTGAACCCGATGCATACAGCCACGGTTTTAACTCAACAGGCAGAGTTGACAGCAGCACACGCTGATTTTGATTTCTAGAACGACTATTCATTGTTAACAGTTATCTGTTTTTGCAATGATTTCATATTTGCCTTGTGGGGTTTTAATTAAAATAAAACCTTCAGCACTCAAATAAAATGATTCTGGATAAGCATAATCCAGCGCTATTTCAGGATTTTTCAGCGCCACAAATTGAGCCTGCTTATAACCCTCGGGAGTCCGCCCCACTTCAAGATAAGTCACTTCAGAGAAGTTCAACTTAAAACCTTTGTTATGATCTTTTGGATCAATCCATGGATAAAAGCTGGTGTGCTTTTTACGTTGTGCCATTTAAGCCCATCAATCATTTAAAATTATAAATAGATGATACAAAAAAACCCGCGACATGCGCGGGTTTTCTTCGCTTTAATTCGTGATGAATTACAAGCTGTAGTACATATCAAATTCAACTGGGTGAGTAGTCGTGTTTAGACGACGAACTTCTTCAGTTTTAAGCTCGATATAAGCATCAAGCATTTCTTTCGTGAACACGCCACCTTTTAACAGGTAATCATGATCCGCTTGAAGTGCTTCAAGCGCCATATCCAGGCTATGCGCCACTGTAGGGATTTTTGCTTCTTCTTCCGGTGGAAGATCGTACAAGTTCTTGTCAGCAGCTTCACCTGGGTGGATCTTGTTTTGAATACCGTCAAGACCAGCCATCAACAATGCCGCGAAACCTAGGTACGGGTTCATCATTGGATCTGGAAAACGCGCTTCAATACGCTTCCCTTTCGGGCTAGACACGTAAGGAATACGGATAGATGCAGAACGGTTACGCGCTGAGTAAGCAAGCATAATCGGTGCTTCGAAATGTGGAACCAAACGCTTATACGAGTTTGTAGAAGGGTTAGTGATCGCATTCAAAGAACGGGCATGTTTAATTACACCACCGATGAAGTACAACGCCATTTCTGAAAGGCCTGCATATTCATCACCAGCAAACAGGTTTTTGCCGTCTTTAGAGATCGACATATGCACGTGCATACCAGAACCGTTATCGCCAACCATTGGTTTAGGCATAAAGGTTGCTGTTTTTGCATATTGATGCGCAACGTTCCAAACCGCATATTTGAACTGTTGAACTTCGTCTGCTTTACGCACCATAGTGTTGAAGCTCACACCAATTTCTAACTGGCAAGAAGCAACTTCGTGGTGATGTACTTCTACACGACCTGGACCCATGATGTCTTCGATACGCGCACACATGTCTGCACGCATGTCATGTGAAGAATCTACAGGAGGAACTGGGAAGTAACCGCCTTTTACGCGTGGACGGTGACCAGAGTTACCGCCTTCGTAGTCTTTGTTAGTTGACCAAGCAGCTTCTTCAGCGATCAATGTATGGCGCGCGCCAGACATGTCGATTTCCCATTTTACTTCGTCAAATACGAAGAATTCTGGTTCTGGACCAAAGAATGCAGTATCACCGATACCGGTAGATTTCAAATATTCTTCTGCACGGCGCGCAATCGAACGTGGGTCACGATCATAACCTTGACCAGTTGATGGCTCGATGACGTCACAAGTTACAACAACTGTTGGCTCTGCAAAGAACGGGTCGATAAAACCTGTTGCCGCATCCGGACGTAAAATCATGTCCGATGCTTCGATGCCTTTCCAACCTGCAATTGAAGAACCGTCAAACATTTTGCCGTCTTCAAATGTATCTTCATCAATACTGTCTGCTGGGTAAGTGACGTGTTGCTCTTTACCCTTGGTATCAGTAAAGCGAAAATCGACCCATTTTGCGCCACTTTCTTGTATGAGTTGAAGGACCTTGTTCGCCATGCTCATTTTGCTCCGATGTTTTTGTTGCACCCGTGAAGTGCGTGTTAGCAGTTGATAGTTATTAAGCAATTACCGTACCAACTTTTAAAAGTATAGATAAAATCTTGAAATCTTTATAAGAAATCATGAAGTGACAAAAATACTTTGCGGCTATTATACTAGCTGCAAAACTAAATGCACTATATTCAAGCATTCTTCATTTATTTTATTTCAGCTTTATTTTTTAGCGCACCTAAATAGTGCATGTATCTATAAAAATGTATAAGAAACATAGCTTTTTATAGCAAATATGCTGCTTTTTCTTACTTTTGTTATATTTTTACTTGTTTTTGGATAAAAATTGAGCTTTTTTTAGTAGATATCAGTAAAGAAAATTTTGCGATTCATTTGGGATTGTATGCCTATTATGAGGCATTTTCTTTAAATCTACTTTCAATAGAAAAGTTTATATAAAGCTTAATTATTCAAGTGATGTTTTTTTCATCAAGCATTTTACCTCTCTTTGACCTTAATTTTTTCATTTTTAAGTTTTACTCTAAAAAATAGCCTTTTAAATCTTTCTATGAGTAAGCCTATTACTTTAAATCATTATAAAATTTTATTTAATTTTCTACAGGTTTTTAAAGCCAATAAATTGAGCGAAATTGTCGCGCCGAATGGGGCTATTTTTTGCTATGATGAAGCGTGCTTTATTTTCACACAATGAAATCAATGATTTAGTTGTGTCAGGCAAGTGCTTGCAACACGTATAAATAAAGTACGATCTGGACAACATTAGCACATTTAAGTGCATTAATTTCAATAGGTTAAGCTCATGCTTTTAATGGTCGAGAATTATCATAATAATTAAATACTGTAAAATACCATTAAACTAAAATCTACATGTCTTTATTATCAATCGTTTCGGCTTAAATACCATAAAATAGAATTAAATTGTATTAATCACTTTTGTGAGTAATATAGTGAGTAACAATATTTAATCTTTTGCGTTACTCACATGCTTAACGATACCAAGCTAAAAAAACTAAAACCAATGGAAAAAGCATACCGTATTGCTGATCAGGGTGGGCTGTGTATTGAGGTTCGTTCGACCGGTACAAAACTGTGGCGTGTGCGTTATCGGTATGCAGGAAAAGCCTCAATGATCAGTCTGGGTGAATACCCTATTGTAAGCTTAGCCGAGGCTCGTCAAAAGCAAGATGAAATCAAATCACTGCTTGCAAACAATATTGATCCAGCTGTGCATCGTCAGCAAGAAAAAGCCGCCATGCTTTGTGATGAAAATAGTTTTGAGGCGATTGCAAAAGAATATGCTGCGGATCGACTGAAGGACAAATCTCAAACCTATGTTGATGCTTTTCATCGGGCGATGGAAAAGGATATCTATAAAGTTATTGGCCACAAAAATATTAAAGATGTGACCTCTGCTGACGTTCTGAAGATTATGCAAAATACAGTAAAGCGTGTTAAGAGTCAGGATAATCGCGGCACTGGTGAAGTTACTGCAATTGAAAATAGGAAGAAAATTGGCTCTGTGATGAGATATGCCATTGCGACATTAAGAGCTGAGAATGATCCAACTTATGCGGTGCGTGAAGTCATTGCACGGCCTGATGTTGAACATGCAAGACCATTAAGTTTGGCTGAACGAAAGGTGTTTAGAGCGCGGATCGATAGTTATGGTGGTGCTGAGTCAACGGTCAATTCTATTTTATTTTTGTTCTATACCATGCTTCGCACAATTGAGGTGCGTCGACTGCAGTGGTCATTTATTGACTTCGAAGAAAGAACTATTACTTTTGAAAAACAAACCCGGGAGCAGCTTAAAAAAGGCATGCGACTAACTAAGAAGAATAGGACGCATGTAGTGCCAATGTCTGAACAGGTTTATCAACTTTTACTTAAGCAGAAGAAGCTCACTGGCCGCAAGAAGTATGTTTTTGAAGGTGTCTATAAGGGCGGGATGATGCCAGCCACTACAATCAATCGTGCACTGCAATACATCATGCAGAACGTTACGGCACATGATTTCCGCGCTACGGCATCCACCCTATTGAATGAGCTTGGTTATGATGAAAAGTGGATCGAGACTCAACTGGCTCACGCTGATGAGAATAAAACACGTGCATCGTATAACCATGCCAAGTATTTAGCAGATCGTAGAAAAATGATGCAGGACTGGGCTGATATTGTGGATGGATGGAGGGAGTAAATTGAAGTTAAGGTTTTTATATCAAAATTCCGACTAAGTTAAAGTCGATACCCTTAACTGTGAGCTTTATATTTATAGAAGAATTTAGAAATTTTTTAATAATGAGGAAATATAATGGAAAAGCCGCACATTTACTGCGATAGAAAAATTATTAAGTGTTCTGTTTGTGGAGCATGGGATGACTATAGTTTTAACGATACTCAGCACTTTTATCTTATTGCTGCTGCCGAAGGTAAGCAAACTCGTGGACTCTATTCTATAGAGAGTATTAGGTGTAAAGAGTGCAATAAAGTGGCTAGAAATAATCAAGACCCTTATTTTTATTATTGAGGAATTATTTATTAAAGTAAAAAACAAAGCCCTCATTTGAGGGCATTTATCTATTTTATTAGAATATTGTTCTCTAGTGAGTTATTCAGTCTTATTTAAGAACTTTCACAATAGCAGCATGACGCGCTTTGCAGTCGCTATATTTAGCTACTGTATCAATAGACCAGACCAAAACAACCTTACCCTGCCCTGATTCCAGTTTTTGCAAATCAGGGCAAGACTCAAGGAGGTTTACTGGCACCACTGGTGATAAGTGAGTTGAGTTGCTGCAGGCCATCATCATCAAAGCAATGGTTGAGATACACAGGACGATCAATGATCTTTTGCACTTCACGCGTAACTGTTTCGACTTGCACGTGCTGCTCTGATTTTGCTGCTTCATAATCCGCACTCATCTGGTTAATTTGATTTTGTTTATGGGTTAGAGCTTTGAGATGGTTTTGCTCTATTTTCTGAATTTTTATCGTGCACTGCTCACCAGCCTTGCGCAGCTTTCCGCTTAAGTGATTGGTGTAAGCAACTTGCCCTAGCCATAAAAAGAAAAAGACCGCAATTGCGATCCAGTGTTTATATTTCCATAATAGATTTAGAGTCATTTTAAAAATAACTCCATTTCAATTTTCCTGCGATTCACCAGACCTTGCAGGCGTTTGCCACGAGCATTTACCCATAAGCCAAATTGATCAGCTGCCGCCTTATAATTTTTCTCATTCAGCCTTTTGACCAAAGTGGATTCTTCAAATGCGGTAGGTCCAATGTTATAGGCCAATGAAACCAAGGCATCAAACTGATTCTGATTGATCGGAACATTGACTGCGCTATTGACGGTTTGCTCGAATTTTTTCAAGTCATGTTGCATGTAGCTTTTGGCTTGTTCCAGTGTGCAGGTATCCCCTTTTTTGACACGAATACCATTTAGGTATTTTGTGGTGCCATAACCAATGGTCCATACCCCCACGCCATCATCGTAGGCATTGAGCCGTAGGCTTTCAAAATTACGGATCAGATCAATACCACTTGGGCTGATGCTCATTTCATCCGTAGCGATACCCAGCATACTGGTGACATCATCGTAAGCAGTTGCAATCAGTTTGTCAGCAGCATCAACCTGTTTCTGGGTGAGTTTGCCGCCGCTAATCTTTCGCAAGAAATCAAAAATATGTTTCATGGGTTGTCACCATCTTTATCCGTATTAAAAAATTTAGGACGTGCACCACCCTTACCCCAAATATAGAGTTGTCGGGTAAATAGTGCGAATAAAATACTTACTGTAGTGTAAAAAAGGGTTCCGGCCGGACTTGGCGAATACTCATCTTTAACAAAAAGTGCGGCTCCAAAAAGGATCGACAACACCAATAGAAAATCGATGTGTTTTGGGAGCTGGATTTTTGGATGAAATGCCATGATTGCAAACGAAAATATAAACAATACCAATGCCGTCTTACTTATGATTAGCAGCATCTTCATTCTCCTTTTTGACTAAACCAAGAACTCTTGATCGAGCCAAACTCAGCAATGCTTCAGCTGTACTTTTACCAGCAGCGCCCAGAATGAAACCAAATAGTTCTGGGTAGTTACCGCTAGCAAGAAATAAACTTGCCGGTTTAGCAAAGACCACACATAAAATGAAGCCGGCAAAGAATCCTATCCAGCGATCCCGGGTCGGCTCCTTGCTTAATAGAAAGCCAAAAGTTGCACCCAGCACACCTGTAAAAAGGATGTGTGAATGACTCTTTATGCTTTCCAATACTTGACTAAGAAAGTCCATATACATCCCCTTTAGTCATACATACCCCTATTTTTTGGCAATAAAAAAGCACCCGGTTGGGTGCGATTGGTATTTTTTACTTAAACTTCTATTTCTGAGTGCTGACCAGTTGGTGCTGGCCTTAAAATTACCTGATTGGCGACAAATACCCTTGCGCCTAAATTATAAGCTGTGCCAGATGTGCAAAGCACTGGACCAGATCCCCCATCAATCTGTACCCGATACTCTGGATGCTTCACTGAGGTGATGGTGCCAATGTATTCGGCATGAGTTGGATTAAGCAACTTACGCAGTTCAAATAAAGGATTGGTCACGACTGATACGCTCCACAGTAATGGTTTCATTGACCTTTTCATGTGAGAAGCTGCCACTCACTCCATCAATTACACCCCACCACTGACTATTAAAGGCAATCGTTTTACCCGGTAGCATCTCGCCAATTTCCTGACTGACCGGAATATCTGAGAAAGTATGTAATTCCTGAATATTGGCTTTCACTAGTTCATTTTTACCGTAACTCGCACCTGACACTACATTAAATAATGGACCAGTGACTGTTTCTAAAGGCACATCACCAGAAGTGCCCCGCTGCTGTACTTTCAAGCTCTCACCACTTCGACTATTCACCACAGTGATGGCATTAAAGTCGGCGATATACTCATCATTCTGTTTGATGTTCTGCTGCATCACTAGGCTTTCAGATAACAGAATGTCGTAATCATCAACTGTCATCGCATCCCAGTAGCCTTTCTGGTAGCGAGGCAAAATGGTCAAAGTATTACCTGCTTTCTGGCTATAGATAAAGCCGCCGCCTGCATCAACAACCTGCTTTATTGCATCGATCGGTGCTAGTTCTGCATAACTCAGGCTTTCAGTAGGTACAATCCAACCCAATTCATCAATCAGTTTCCAATCCAGACCTGTGCCTGCATTTGCTCGATCTAGTTCAGCCTGCACCAGTTGCACAGAGGTTCGCTCGTTATCCTGAATAAATGAGCGTGAAGGCGCATATTTATCAGAGTTCAGCGCTGTGACACTTCGCCCTGGGTAAGTGTAAAGAACACTGGCAAAACGTCGGGTTTCTTCTGGATCTTCCAGCAGAATATGATGCTCAAAACCATTGATCATGACTTTCAGTATTACCGGCTGCCCATCAATAGGCTGCAGCTTATCTTTTTCCGTGTGAGCAACAGTGATGGAATAGGTCCAGCACCATTGAGACCGACTGGTACTGTAGGTACCATCCATGACTTTAATCTTCTCGCCGGTATCCAATCGCTCGGCTATTAATACATTCACGATATACCACCAGTTCCTTTTTGGCAGTGCTGGAATACAGTCATCTGCACCAAAATTTAAAACAACATTGTGTGAATCAACACCATGACAGAGGCAGACAAAATTTAAATCACCTGTGCCTTCGTATTTGGGTATTTCAGGCTTTGGCCAAGGTTGAACCGAGTGCTTGCGATAATGAATTGCTTTAGCTTTATCCCAGGGCAAATCTGACCTAGTGATAATCTCTAGGCTTTTATCCCACTCGAATGAAAAGCGGTGCTCAAAAGATTGAGCCACGTCATGCGAATAGGTAAAAGTTTTACGCCTGCGGATCATTTCCTGCCAGACCGTTTCCCGGTTATGACGCAGCTTAATGGTTTCTTCATGCAGGTAGCGCTGGTGAATAAAGCGCTTATCGCCTTTCTCCCAGATTACATACGCATCCAAACTTAAACCGGTCGTTTGCTCATGTATGGATCTAACCGCCCGGGTTAATGATCCTGCCTGCTCATACTGAATATTTGCCTGATTAGAAATCGCCAAACCCTCATCATAAAAAAGAGCCTCATTTGAGACTCTTAATATTGGCTTGGCCCATGGTATTTCTATGCTACTTAAAGCTGTAATAGCTCTCCTGTACCGCAAACCTAAACCTAGGGATATACCCGGCAAGTGATTGATGTCGAATACAGCCTCAACTTTAAATTGAAATGCGGTATCTAAAACAGTATCAATCGTGCATAGGTTTTCAGCGAATTCTGCAACAATTTCAAAGCTAAAACTGGTGTCTAGGACGGTATCTATCTCGCCAATTACATCAGTATTTTCCTTAAAGACCGCAACGACTTCAAAGCTAAATTCAGTGTCCAGTACCGTGTCTATAACTGCAGTATTTGCGCCACTATCCGCATAGATCGCAGTGACTTCAAAGCTAAAACCAGTCTCTAAAACCGTATCAATAATTGCAGATACATCATCCCCAAAGTTGAGATTAGTCGAGCCATCGGCTAGATGCTCAAAATTGAGAATGATGTTGTGACTGTCGGTATTTTCAGGCTTAAAGTTTAAGTTTAGGTTGTGCGCATCAACGGTGCCGAGCTTATTTTTAAAATCCACATGAGCACCCTTTTAATTTAAGGTCTGAGTTTTATTGAGGTAACCGACAATGTGCCACCCAAAGCTAAATTGGTATTAGCCAACGATATATCAGTACCCACTGTCAGATCAGCAGCGACTTCACCTGCACCATTAAAAATACGCGCCCAGGTTGCAGTGCCGGTTTTGATGACCGTTGCTGTGTCGGTCGGATGAAGCTCTACATAAGTGGCCGTAGTTTCTTTGATGCACGGCTCGGGAAATGTCAGTGTCACTAGGGCATTGTTTGAATCTGCTGCAATAGCAGGACTGGCGGGCTGCATACCCTCATAAAAAATAACGGTAGCACTTTGGCTACCGTTATCCATAAAATTGGCAAAGGCTTGAATCATACCAAGCCGGGCTTTGACTGAAGTTTTACTCATTTCGGTCTCACGTTATCTTGCACTGTCGCGTTAAATATTTTATTTTCATCAATACCCACAATCAAGTATGATAAATCGTATGGCAGATAAGCTTTATAATAACCATCCGCATCACTTTTTATTTGCTTTAACAGTGCGCCATTGCTGCGATTGTAAATGCGAATAGTTTTTGATTTTACTACCCCCATTTCACGTGTTTGACCAGCAATAACTGCAATCTTACTGCTCGATAAACCTGTATTTAGTATTCTAAATAGCACTATTGCATCTCCAAACTTAATCCAAAATTAACATAGCCGTTTGCCCCTGCGCTGTGATTATATGACCGCACTAAACCGTCATCCGTGTACCTATCGCCAGTAATTTGCCCGAACTGCAAACGCACAAACGGCACAACACCGCGCAGCTTAAAACTTGAATCAACAATTGGCATTTGCATAAAAACAGGACTATTCGTGGTGATTGCTGCTGGCTGAACACTGGCACTCATAAATCCCAGCATTACAGCTCTTGTGAGTGTTTTGTCTTGTCTAATCGCCTGCTCGTCATACCATAGTAGACCTCTTTGGGATGCATCACCTTCAAAAAATCCAGCACACAATCCGCACCGCGAGGTGATTGAAACGCTTGTATTTTGAGCAATCCTGCTATTTATATTTGCTGCCGAAAACAGCAGATTGCGACCCTGAATCTCACAATCAAAGAACTCAAAAACACCGTAGAGATAAGGTGTATTGTTATTCACAATTGTAATTGCAAAAGAGCTACCATCACCAACAATAGTAAAACCACGATTCGTGTTGGATGAGTTATCTCTGTCTGTGTATGAGTAGCTTGTACTTAAGTAATCAGCTGCCGCATAGTACCATTTTGCACGACCATGGTGTGTGCCATCCCATTCCCAATTTTCATTGATGTTTTCAGCGCTAAACGGCATAAAATTACCAACCGCATTGCCATTGCTGTCCACATTTTCAGTAATACCAACTTTTGCAAATTTAGCACCCGTTACTAACGCACCGCTTACACAAAAATCATGTACAAGCAAAATCAAGCCGAGCGATTCAGGATCGGTTGATCGATATGCACGTTTTGGCTCAGTTGATATTGCATGTGTTTGATACACAATTTCAAAATCGAGAGGCGCGGTGAAACATGTTGCTGTGCCTAAAATCACAATTGGGTGATCTGAGGTACATTCAACTGTAATTGACGCACCATCTACACTTAAAACTTTATAATCCCCATCCCATCCGTTTATTGAGCCTGCAATGCGCACCACTTGACGGTCAATAAAACCATGACCACTACCCAGGTTAATTGTTGCGGTAATAGCTGTGGGTGTTGACTTGCTCACGCTAATCACTGGCACATGGTTGAAACCATTCACTAAGACTGCATCTAATAACGTAATCATTGCACCCCAATTGTTCGTCAACTGAGGAATTCCCTTCATTGTATTTGCGTAATGTTTTACTAATCCGACCATTTTTCTTCACTCATAAAAAAGACCGCACAAAGCGGTCATATTTGATTTAAATTTTAAACAACCCGATCAATATCACCACGCAACATGATCTGGAACTGGTCTGACAGTACTGCTGGCTCTGACTGTTTCACTGTACGAATCACCCAGACCGGAAAGTTTGCTGCCACTGTATTGAAGCGCAAGACGTTACCATTCGCCCAACCTGCACCCCAACCTTCTTTTTTCACTGTGAAATATGGCAAGCCAGTCACAGGGTTAATTGGTGCAAAATCAGCATTCACACTTCCTGTACCGATCTGACCTGAGTATTCACCAACACAACGGAAATTCGTGTTATCCGTGAAAATCAAAGCCCAGCGTTCCTGAATCGCACCCTTATTGCTAACCTGAAGTGGATAGAGCGAGTCATTGTAGTTCGCTAAAATGCTTGAGCTTGGCTCATCTGCCCAGGCATTACTCCACGAACCCTGTACAAATTTCCGTGTATAACGCGCCTGCATATCACCAATCACTAATGCAGACCCAACAATGGTATCCACTGCATCATAGTTATGTGTCAGTGGTTTAGTAAATGTCAGTTGGCCATTGATCTGTACGTCACGAATCAGGCCCATGTCCTGATAGCGGTATTTAACTGTCAGTGGTGCAACCAGATTACCCAGTGCGAAGTCACCGCCCAACGTCACACGGCCATAATCATAATCAACTGTGTACAAATCGAAAGCGGCTTTCGCTCCATTAGCATCTTCAAGTTCGGCCCATGAAATGCGCTGATCATTGAGATCGTATGTAGTCCCTGCAATCGCGCTTGGTAATTCCTGAGCTTTGCTTGAGCTGACAATCCCGATACCACCGACACGGAAAATCGGTACACGGCCATCAATCGGCAAACGTGTAGCAGACAGACCTAGAATTTCAGAGTCTAGTGGGATATAGGTATAAGCTACTGCGTTATAGCGTACTGATGAAGCATCTACCCAAACTGGCACATTGATATAAGTATCGACTCCCTCCTGATATTCCAGCAATGGGTCATACCAGTCATTCGCTTCAATTTCCGCCCGATTGGCTTCGGTGATTTTGGTTTTGCTGTAAAAGTAAATCGTGACAAAGCCATTTTCCCAATTGACCTGACCATGCGCCCGACTGGTTTCAATTACGCCATTTTCATCGGCGGTCAGTGTGAGTTGGCCAAATTCAATGGTGCCAACCACCACAGTTAAAGATTGTGGCCGGATCGGCATGATCGGCGTTCTAAAGCTGATTTTATTGACCGGTAGTAGGTCGGTTGTGGTGGTTAAGGATTCCAGAGTAATCGTGTTATCTGCATTCGGTGTCCAGGAGTCAATTTCAACGATCCCGGTACCGTATTGAATGACACCCGACTGAATCCCGCTATTATTGGCTGGATTTACATTACGATACAGCAAGCCAGTACGGTCCAAAAAGGTATCGACACCCACTTTAAAGCGGGCTGAACCCGTGAGGATCTGCTCATCAAAACCGGAGGATAAATCCAATTTGAGCTTGTTTGCCGTCACTGTATGCGTTGCCGAGTTAGATCCAGATGTATCTCGGTATTTCACTTGAACATCAACAGCATTAAAGGCCTTCAGCTCAACCTGTTCGCCTTGAATATCTGACGTTTGTGGAGAATAAAAAGACATATTTCCTCGCTAGGCAGCCGCATAGGTAGCCATAGGTGTAAAGGTTTGCACAAATCTGCTCGCTGAACTTTTTGGTGTGACTTCAACTGCGCCAGTAGCATAGATAATGGTGCCTTGCACTTGACCACGGCTATTCACTAAATTCCCCATGGTGGCATTCACCGGCACATCTGTCAGGGTTACAGACCCTGCAATCCCCTCACTGCTTTGAAGTGGAATTTTTAACTCAACACTATTTGGCTGAATTGCTGGTCCGGTACCAATGGTAAAGGTCAGCTTTTGATTTGCAGGCGTAACATCCATCTTGGTTTGTTCAAGTGAGGATCCATAGTTATAGATCACGGAGAAAGCTGTTCCTTTTTGAGGCAACTTGTTTGGAATGATCTTGCCAATACCGGTTGCATAGTTGATTTCACCTGTAGCATCACCAGTAAACTTACCCTGCGCATTAGAGGTTGCCGTTTTCTCTTCACCTTCAAGCATCCAGTTAATAGTTATGCCCGGCAACACACCTGGTCGTCCTAAATCAAAATCAAACGCAGCTTTTTCAACAGTTAAATTCGAGCGCACAAAAGTGACAATCGGTGTACCCCAGTTCAGCAGGATCGGCGTATCCACATCAGGCAGTGCGCCAGTCGTTAATAGCCATGAGCCGGTTTCATAATTGATCATGCCCGAACCAAATGACGAACTCGCAGCCTTTAACTGCCCCGAGCCATCATCTTTGAGTTCATAGAACTTGCCTTGTGACATATACGAGATTGACAAAGCGCCTGGTGCTGGAATTGGAATCAATACTCCGGTCCAGTTGGTACTCTGATTATTCTGAGTCACTGGAATGGCGTGACTTTGGTAATACTGATTTGGTGCAGCTGCCGGCTTAAATGTAATATTCAGGCTTATAGTTCCAGCTGGTGCTGCTGCAGTCCATTGAATCAAACCACGCTGATAATCAATCGTTCCAACCTGAGTGCCTTGAGTGTTTTTAAGCAATCCGCCTTGGTCGGTAATCTGCTGACCCTGCAAGGTGAAAGACATACTCGACGGAATCGCTGCTGAACCGATATACAGGTTCTGACTGACACCAATCACCATATTCGGATAATTGACTGTAATCGTGCCTTCATTACCCGCTACCAGCACCACGCTTTCGCCAGCAGCATTCACATCAATAATCGGGGTTTCGGTCTGGGCGGATGGAATGAGTTGAGCAAAGATACTTTTAGCATTGACTGTGAACTCACCCACGTTTGCATCAGATGCCAGCGCTGTCGATGAGTAATACAGGCCGGTATCAGCCACAAGTGTGTCACGAATAATGGTCTTGGATTTCTCACCGTTGTACCACTGCCGAGCAGACAAACCAACAAAATCAATTTCCAAAGCATCATTTAATGAGTAAGTGGCAATCTTGTATTCCACGTTTTTGCCATCCACTACCATAATGGCAGTGCGAGTCTCAACTTTTGTGATGCGAACATACTGTTCACGCTCCAAAGCCTTACCTTCATCACTGATCAGGACAATCGTATCGCCCACTGATGATTCGGTTTCTTGTGGAAACATAGCCACCTGAAGTGATGACATGCCTTTCCAGTGCGTATCCAGTGGTGTGCCAGCAATCTGACCGCCTTTAGCCAGGTAGTTTTCCACCCGGTTCTGTGCTGACTGGCGCTCATCCGTCCAGTTCTTGGTACTGAAAAGCAATGCCGATACGTTTGGATCTTCTGGCAGTTCAGAGACAAATACTGTTGCTCCCATGAGTAAATCAATATCTTCAGTCGTGACTGCCGGAAAGACCTTGCGCATGGACACATCGCCCATGGTGCGATCCATTTCCGACACATCATTGAATAGGTTATTACTGATACCATCCTGGACCACAACACCGGAATACTTACCACCGCCATCAGAGTTATCAGTCAAGCGTTCAGACTTGTAGATCACTAAATCTTTAGTTTCAATCGCCATCGTCTAACTCCGTAAAGCGTAAAGTCACATTAAAATAATCATCCAGTGATACCGCTGGAATTCCTTTTACCGGTGCGGCCTCTAAAGCCCCATCCTGGTGGTTAAATTTGACGGTGAATTGCCGGCTATCATGTGGTTGCTCAAACTGCAGTCTGAAATTTTCATTCTGCAGCTTGGACCATTCCAAAACAGTCCGTAGTTCACGTAACTTGATCCAGCCCATTTGCGGATCTGCCGGCTGTAAAGTGATTGGCCGGCCCGACTTCTTTTTGCCTTCCTGAATATGCAAAGTGCCATCCATGGCATAGGCTTGATTCTGCTCAATAGCCTTCCAGGAGAATTCATCAGGCCATAAAAAACCGTCCTCTAATGGGACGGTTTCTGATGTGCTTAAGCGAATGAGTTTCATGTTGATTTCGCTATACCTTTTAATTGGTTTACCAGGCTGGTCATCACATCCTTTTGGCTTGCATCGCCTGTAAGGGATAGGGTTTGACCTCCGAATTGAATGTTGTAATTCACACTATCACCACCCTTACCATAGTCTTTAGTTGATGGTACGGAAGGAATAGACGGCGCATAGTCATTTAGGCTACTAGATCCGATTGATCTACCATTCTTGCCAACATACTGCTCCAGCCGTTCAATCTGCTCCATAACATACATGGCATTACCAAGAGCCTTCTGGTTGTCATAGGCAGTGGTCCCATACTTTCTCTTGACCCACTCATTGGAAGCAGATTTGTAATAACCACCCGCCACTGGTTCGGCATCTTGGAAGAGCTCTTTGGCTTTTTGCTTGGTATCACCTTCATAACCAATATCCTTAAGTCTCTGTTCAATTTCTTCAACAGAAAGCCCGTGTTTAGCGGTCGTTCCGGTTTTGGATGCCTTCATCTTGCCCTGAGAAGCCATGGCTGCTTCCGTTGCTTTGCGAGCTTCTTCCCACGCTTCAGTAGTATCGTTACCTGCTCTAACGCCTCTACGGCCTAGATCATCGAAGCCATCACCCGCATTACCTGTGGCATTACGAACACGGTGTAAGCTTTCTTCCACAGCATTGTTGGCTTTCACTGAAACTTGGCCGGTTTCACTTACCTGGATCGATAGACCTAGTGAAGCGGCTTTGGCATTTGCTGCAGCAATACTTTGAGCATCACCCGAGGCATAAGCTAGTTGAATTGTTTTTTCATAGGCCTTTTGAAGATCCGCTTGGGTAGCCTGGCCACTCTGGCGTACTGTTTCAAAATCAGCCAATGCCATTTGAGCTGACAATCGAAGTTGCTCTTTGGTTTTAATACCGAGACGCTCAAAGGCCTTCCCTGTTTCATCCAAGGTATCAGGTAGCTTAGAAGTAGCTCTCTTTATTGCAACAATACCTAATTCAACCTGCTTGGTTGAGAATACCCCTTGGGCCTCAAACTCACGCATTTTTGCATTTGCTGCATCAATCTCCGCCTGGCTTTTGGCCTTGCTAAGCCAATCCTCCCATGCCTGGTAAAGAACATCACCAGCCTGTTTGCCGGTATACCCTGCCTCACCCAACTTGGTCTTAAGTCCATCCAGTTCATTTCCGGAACTAGAAAAAGACTTAGAAACTTTATTTAGCGAAACATCCAGATCCACACCAAACAGCTTAGCAGCAGCAGATGCTCTTGAATACGCTGTTTCAGCCACCTGACCGGATCCAGTATTAGCCTTATTGAGTTCAGCTATACGTAAATCACGGTTTTGGGCTAGCTCAGCTTCTTTGGTATTAATGGCATTAATTGAAGCTTGAGCGGAGGCTAAGGCATTTAGATCACCAGTCTTCTTGGCTTGCTCAATCTGTTGTTCCAGGAGTGCACGTTCAGCTGCAGCCTGTTTCTGATAAGCCAGATATTCCTCATCGGCTTTCTTAACATTCTCCTTGGCCAGCTTGAGAGCTTCTTCCTTTTTAGCAGCACTTTCGGCAGCCTGCTCTGCACTATGGCTTGCCTGAACACTAACCTTTCCAGCCTCATCAATAGTGACGATATAGCCTTTGGTTAATAGATCGGCCTGCATCACGCCGTCCATAACACCGCCATTGGCTTTGATAGCTGCCTCGGCATAAGCCTGAGCAGAAGCCAGCATATCCTTATCTAATGCGGCTTTATTGGCTGCATGCTCCTTTTCGCGGCCCTCCAGTTCATTAGATTTCTGAATGATTGCATCAATGGTCGACTGGTTGCCATCCTTGCGCGCTTGATTTAATTGCGCATCGATGGCAGAACGTTCTGCTGCCAAATCTTTAGACTTTTGGGTAAATTCTTGATTCTGCTTTGCTAGTTCTGCAAAGGTGGCATTGTTGCTCTGCAGGGATTCTTGGTTTTTCTGATCTTGGGTCTTTCCAATGTCTTCAATAGCAGCAATACCTGCAGATTTAAAGCCCATTGCACCAGCAGTTGCACGGTCATAATAGTCCTGTGCTTTCTTGGCCATTGCATCCATATCTGCAATAGCCTGATCCTTGGCATCGCCCCATTTGAAATTGGCTTTAAACCCTATCCATGCAGCACCAACATCATAAAACACGCCAGCAAGCAGGTTGGCAACTATACTAATTGCTTCAAAACCATCACCAATGAATCCAAATACTACATTGAGAGCCTGCAAGGCTTTGGTGAAGCCATTAGTCTTATCTGTTGCTGTATCTATGCCGCTTTCAAAATTAAATATTGCTCCAAGCAACGTATCAAGCTGGTCTACGGCGATTCCAATTCCATTGCCTAAAGAACCAGCCATGGACTGAATAGTCTCGTAGGTAGTGCTTAATGCCTCTTTAAGTGCCTCAATTGTGGCTGGATCGATTTTTTTAAGCTGATCCCCTACCCAGATAAAGCCTTCACCAATATCTTCGAGTATGGTCTCCACCACACTCATATTGTCAGCAAGAGTTACCAGCCACTGTGCTACCGTTGCTGATGCGCCGTTTACCTGGTCCATCTCACCGATTAGGATTTGCCACTGTGTAGCGATTCTCTGTAAAGCATTGCCGATGGTGGTAGGAAATTTTGCATAATCAGCCTCAATTGCTGCTGATTGGCTTTGCAGGGCCTTAATAACTTTCTCGGCCGATAGTTCACCATTCTCAGCCATTTTACGCAGTTCACTGGTGGTTACACCTAATGACTGAGCTAAGGCCTTAGAGATGCCCGGAGCCTGCTCCATGATTGAGTTAAACTCATCACCACGTAACACACCTGATTGCAATGCTTGCGTGAACTGGGTAATTGCTGCATCAGCTGCAGCTGCCGATCCACCACCAGTCTGAATGGCCATATTAATTGTTTTGACCAGATCAAGACTTTGCTGTTGGGTCATCCCCATCTGCTTACCGGTATCATTCACTTTCGTAAATAGACCCGCGGTGGCATCCAGACTTGAGTTGGTCATCAACGCAACTTGGTGCACCCCAGCCATGGCTTGGGTGAAGTTTCCACCATCACTGGTTGCAATGTTGATTCGAGCTGAAAGGTTGGTATAGGAATCCGCGGCCTCTGCTAATTCACGAAGGCCCAAACCAATACCAATACCGCCCATAACCCCAATAAGGGCGGTAAATCCGGTTTTTAGTACCCCTATTCCCTTCTGTGCCGTCTGAGCAGCTGTATCCGTTTCTTTTAGGCTTGTATTGGCTTTGCCCACTTCTGCCTGAAATCCATCAAAAGCCTGATCTGCTTGCTGTACTTCTTTTTCTAGTTGGTCAACCTGGACTTGTGCTTTTTCAATATCTGCAGGTGAAGCTTTAGTTTTTGAAAACGCTTCAAGGTTTTGCTTGGCTTGAGCTAAATCCCCTTTAAGTTGGCCCAAAGCTTTTTCGGTTCTATTACCAAAATCAGTAAAATTCCCTGCTGTAGATTTTGCGTTGTCACCAGCATCTTTGATAATGCCTGTAGCAGCATTTAGGGACTGGGTAAGCTTGTCTGCTAACTCACTGGTGCCTTTAGGAATAATATTTCCCATCTCTTTGGAAGCATCAGTGGTTGCTTGTTTTAAACGCTCTGATTCTTGCTTTATTGCGCTAAAAACAGACTTTGCCGCATCTTCGGACTGCTTGATATTGCCAACAAATCCTTTGGTGTCGGCATCCATGATTAATTTGAATGTTAAATTCTTACCAGACATGCTGACCTCTAAATTTTAGGCATTAAAAAAGCGCCTTGAGGCGCAGCAGATATAAAAAACCGACCTCTTATTGGGTCGGCTTACTTAAGAACTTCTATTAATTTTGCTATGGCTTGTAGTATGGGTGCTAATTGCCATGTCCCTACACCTACAATCACCAAGAAACAGACAATGTAGGTCCAGCGCCTTAATGCTTTACTTTCTGATAATTGATTCATTGCTTTATCAACCTTTAAATCTAGGTTAAAATTCATCTATGGTTTGCTTCCTTCTGCCATAAGGTTGTGAACACAAAAAAGCCCGTGACTCGTAATCATGGGCTTTTTGCTTTTTTTGGGTATAAAAAAAGCCCACCGAAGTGAGCTTATGCAATAATTAAAAGAGTCTATTGGCTAGATTGCAGCATTCCGAGATTAAATGCATCTACCGAGTCTATGTTGACTATTATACTTGTTTGGCTTGAAGGAACTTTAACCCCATTCACCCAATACGCAGCATTTTTTAGATGAAGATATTGAAGTTCATCCATTGGCGTTTCTGGAATTTCGCCTTTTTCTTCGACTATCTGTGCATCAATAATATCTATATGATGTTTTAAGATTACATTCTGTTCGAGAGTGAAAAACTCACTTCTTGATATTAATTCACCACTAATCAACTGGCCATTTACACTTAAAGTAATAGGTAGTGTTTGCTTCTTTTCTACAACGATAGAATCATTTGCATTAACAACAAGCACTCTTAATAAACCGTTTTTCATATTTATCCCTATAATTTTTTAAACCTTGCTGCAATTTCTCTTCATGTGATAGAGAAATCTTTTCGCCTTTTGTACTATATAATCAATTTTCAGGTTAGTTCTAATCCTTAACCATAATTACACGCAAGTTGTTATGAAGGGCTTGAGAATCTAAAAGCGATTCTCAAATATGAGAAGCATCAAAAAAGCACCCTAGGGTGCTTTTGATTTACGATACTTTTTTATCAGCATCATCTAATTCATCGAGAAAATTATTTACTTGCTGTCTGAATTCCATTGGTCGTGAAATATATGGAATTGGTGCATGTGAGCCACCCACCCCTTTAACTACAATAGACCCAAAATTAAGAATTCGCCCCAAGATGCCTTGATCGACCCCTAAACTTTCAACACGATTTACTTTTAATTCAATTGTATTTCTTCGAATTAATCCAGACTTAGCAATGATACGTCTATTTGTTAGAGCTAGCTCTGTTGTTAGAACATGTATAGCAGCTATCCCAATTAAAATTAGTCCGATAAACAAAGAAACTCCGCTCTTTGATCCCAGCGCAGATAAAATAAATAGCCCCCCGAACAACAAATACCAGAATTGAGATAACCATGTCACTTGTGCTTTGATAATGATTTTCTCATCTCTAGCCAAGTTCTCTTCAATATAACTTCCCATATGACCCCTTATAAGTATTGATTTAATATGGCCATACTACTGTTTGCTTATTTCTTTATCAATCAGAAACCATTTCTTTCTTAAATGACTCAAAACCTTTCTTATCAGACTGGGCTACACGCGCTGCAACGGCGTTATTGAAGACTCCCTGCTTATACAGCTTATTTGCAGCCTTAACGTAGCCTTGGAATGCACCATAGGTCATTTCCATGATTTCGCTATGCTGATGGCCCATTGATACTAGAAACTGGAATGAATCAAACCAGGTGGAGTCATCTTTCTTTTTGATGCCGCGTTTTGGCTTTTCGTATTTGAAGTAAGCCTGGTTGATCAGAAGCACTGCTTTAAGTAGCTCTTTAAATCCTTGCTCATCAGCGGCAAGTTCTACCAGTGATTCACTGTCCAGATCGGTAACGCACGCCATGGTCGAAATCACCTGCACGCCATGAGCTTTGAACAGCTCTGTCAAAATCTCATCTGAATGATTTTGGTCTTTGATGAAGTTCTTTAACGACTCAGCATGCATTGCCCAGGTGTCGAAGTCTTTCATCTGGATCTGACGCACTTCAATGTCATTGATTTTGATGCTTCGATTTGTTGCTAGGAAAAAATCATTCATGATGATGTCTCGATTTAAATTTTAGGCATTAAAAAAGCACCCGGAGGTGCTTTTCTTTTACCGTTGATAAAGGCTAAATTCTATAAAGTCCAACTACCACCTTGTCCCATCTCATACACGATGAAAATTAAGGCTACTACCATTAGAATGACAACAATGATTTCTGTTTTTGTTAGCATTTTCGGTGCTCCACTTTTCATTATTCATATGATAAGCAAAGCAAACAATTTATAACATAAAGATTACAAAAAAATTATTGGATGTTACAAAGATTTAGAAGTTAGGGAAGTTTCTTTAGAGTGTAGCTACCTACTGAAGCATTCAAACATTTCGTTAAGCAACTCAACAAAAAGTTTCAACCGAAAAGCATTCTTACGCAAACCTAGAAACCTATAACTTTAGACCTGAATATCTTACATATCCCGACATAGCTGCTACATCCACGATTTAAATCATTCTCTACACTGAAATTAAGTCTTAGAAACGTAGAGGAAATTCAAATGAAAAAGTATTCGAAAATTCTAATCTTAGCTTTAATGGGATTTACCGGTACCGTTGCTATCGCAGCTGACTCGATTCCAATAGAAGCCACTGCTGCAGCTGAAGCGCAACAGGTTGCTTTAGAGTATGGAAATGAAAAAGATCAAAAATCTGAATCATCTGGTGAATAAAGTAAGGCCCTCAAATGAGGGCCTTATAATTATTTATTCCAACTTGGCGTACAAGCACTCTTCCATGACAACTCAAATTGCTTTTGATCCGTCTGATTTTCTACAAGCACTATATTTTTCTGAAGCACAATGAAACGTTGAAAACCAATATCTGTGCCGTCTGCTTCTTTATAGCTTACCTCTCCACACTCTCCTATTTGATTGCGGAACTTAGCTGAATCAGGATTGGGAATGAATTCTTTTGTAGCTTCTTTTGCAAATTCGAGCTGTTCCTTTTTGATTGTTTCTAAATCAAGATGCTGACCAATAGATTCCCCGTGTCCACACCCAGCTAAAATCATAATAAAAAAGAATAAGCTTAAATTTTTCATAATATCCCCATGTATTAAGGGCGACACTTTACATTAATTTTCAATCTTATTTAAAGCCTCGGGAGAGTGGATTTGTAAAGTTATGTTTTACTATTTTAAGTCTTTTTAAAATTGACCCTATATAGCCAGGTGAAACTTCCACTTATCAAAAAACCGCCCCAAAGGCGGTTCTTAGCTTACTAACTTACTGACATACAAGATAAATAAAAGTAGAAATAATTATTACGGCTAGGATGGAGACAAATATTTCTATTTTAGTCATAGCAGTTTTATTCTTAACATGAACTGAATATCTTTTATATCCCCATCAGATGAAAATTAGAATAACAAAAGATTACATAATCTTTATTTTTTACTATTTATTAAGTTTCATCTTAAATGTTTTAAGACTTATTACTATAAGGCAGGCACAAAAAAAGACGCATAGCGCCGTGGAGTTCTTTGTGCCTGTATGGTTTATGGGTTTATGCAGCTACGCTAAAACGCTCAATATGACCAAATACACTTAGCTCTTCATCATTAGCTTTAGAGATATCTGCCAGTGCTTCACCTTCAATTGAATAAGATCCGAAGTCCTCATGAATTAGATCAAACTCGGTATCTGGCGAAAATTCGACGCGCCATAAAGTTAAGATCACCTTATCGCCTGTAACAGTATCAATGCCTTTAAACAGCAAGCGATATTCATTACCTAGGTTAGTTGCAATTGTAGTACGTGTCTTAGCACCGGCTTTGGCAGAAAACTTAACTGAACCAACAATAGCTTCATTAAAAATGACTGTGCCGTAAACTGCATCCAGTACATATTTATCTGAAGTAATGGCAACATCCGAGCTGTCTTTAAAATCCACTTCACTTAAATTGCGGTGACCTAAATCAATCATGGCGCCAGCTTCTACAGCACCCAGAGTAATATCAGTCAGCTGAGTTTCAGGGATTTCGATTGATTTGCCACTTAGGACCATTGCTAAGTTTTGCTTTGTTACTTCTTCAAGCGTACCAGAGATAGCCACTGCAGTTTGTTTGCGTAGTACCGCATCCTTAGCACGGAGGCCGGTTTTACTTTCATAGTGATCCGTGGATTCACTAGAGATTGCAATCTGTAATTCCGGTGTATTACCAACGGGCAATAAGGCAGATGGCACACTATTAACCATCTTCGCCAAATGAAGCTCACCTTGAAGCGAGATTAAATCTGATTTAACCATTACTTTTCATCCCCTGTGGTTTTCTTGGCTGGAGCAGATTTAGGTTCAGGTACTTCCTGAATCACACCATCTGCCACTAATTTTTTAATTTGAGCATCGTCCAGTCCGCCAACGACATCGCCCTTTTTAAAGCGACCGACAGGCTGCGTTGCCTTGTATTGTTTTGCCATGACTGGCTCCTAAATGAATTTTTGTGATTCAAAAATTATGGTGATGTATGCAAAGCCTGGACTATACCCATCCCGAACCGAAATCATTTCTAGTGCCGTTCGTGATGCCTGAGGCTGCCAGCCGGAAAGCAGTTGAATCACCTTCTCAGTCAAAAACCCCGCTTCATCACTTACAGCACGTCCATCGGTCATTTGAGATTGAGCATTGCGACATGCCACCGTAACCGCCCATTGCTGACCGATCTGGTTGATACTTCCACGACCTGCACTTGCCTTTTTATCTATACGAACAAAATTGACGTGTGCCGACGGCGTGACTTGCGACATCTCTGTTACGCTGACTGAATTCAACGGCGTATAGATCTTTAGAAATTCTGGAATCTCTTTCAGTTTTTCTGCAATCTCATCACGCACCGCGAAGAAGGTGCTCATCTATAAAACTCCCGACAATGTCTAAGACTTTCGCCTCATCTTCCGAATTAATACCAAGAAAAGTACGGGATGGAATGTTCACCTCTTTTACTTTTCGATATTGCCCTGCCACCGCAAACGTAATGTATTGACCGTTCTTAGGGGTGATATGAGCACCATAATGAAAAACATGCGCATAGGTTTGATTAGCACCCCACTCTACGCCATTGCTCAGAACGTTGTAGCTCATACCATTGAGTAAATGCCCATCATTACGTCCTGTCTCCCCGCCTTGCAAGCGAGCACGCCATGAAACCTTCCATGGATTACCGTCAACATCATGTTGATATTGAAATCGCTTTCTTGTCGCATAAAGCATGGCATCGCCAATGTCGTTAAACATCTTTGACTTATCGACATCGAACTGGTTTAAGCGAGCAAGGATTGCTTCAATCGGTGAACTATCTGCCTGAATGGTTATTGCAAAAGCCATAAGCACCTCACTTCATGCTGGGCATTTGATCCAGGATAGAATCCCCAAATACGCCACCGGTATATGAAGTACCGACCGGTGCTGTTGAAGGTCTGCCTTTGGGTTGGTCGTCGCTAATTTGGTTACTGGTATCTAAAATTGCCAGTGAGTTTTTGCCATCCCGTACACCCTTTAAGAAATCTATCGCCATCCTGTAACGGACTTCGGTAGCTTCAGGTGCTTCCTCGAAATAAAGTTTATAGCGAGCAATTTCACACACTATTCGCTTTAAATTGTTAGGCACATTTGGCAAGGGTAATGGGTAGCGTACTGCTAGATATCCGTCCACTTCCTCACAAGCATCTTGCAATGCTGTCTCTAATGGATCTGGAGCATCAGCAGGAAACATGAGTGCAAGGTTAAGTACGTTTTCACCAAATCGAGCGACTAAATCAGCTTTAGTCGCATACATAAATCACCTATTTGGTTTCGTCAGCAGGCTTTGGATCTGCTTTAGGTTTTGCAGCAGACTTTGCCTTTTCAAGTTCAGCCACTTTAGCTTTTAGCTCGGTAACTTCTTGATCTACCTTTGCCTTGTCAGCAGCTGCTGTCTGATTGGCTTCGGTTAAGGTTTTATTCGCAGCTGTCAGTTCAGCATTGGCCTTTTCAAGCTCAGCCAAACGTGCAGCGGTATTGTCTGCTTCTGGCTCTTCCGGCTCCTGATATTCTTCAATAGCCCCAGATGCTAAAAGGGCCTGAAGTTGTTTAGCTTCAAGCCCTTTGATTTCATCACCTGGCATAAAGTGCCCGATGGATTGTTTTGCTGTGTACTTCGGCATGTCTTGCTCCTTATAGAGTGATAAAGCCAGTACCACCAACTACACCGTTCTTATTAGACGGCACAACCAGTGGAGCAGATTCAGTCATCAGCATGATGCCGCTTGGATCTTCGCAGTACCACTGACGATCAAAGTATTGCTGAGCAACGCCGTTGGCCAGCATGTTTTTAATCTTACAGTGAGCAACTGAACCATTGGTATCAGAGATCAAAGAGAAGTAATCCTTAGGAATAAAACGATTCACCTTGCCCTTGTTGCGGTAAGTTGCGTCATATACCCAGAATTCGATTCCATCAAAAGTACCTTTGAAGGTCGCCGATTCCTTAACACCAAAACTTGGATTCACTGGAACAGAAATACCGGCATACGGCGTGATGAATTCTTTTTTGAACTCTTCATTGTTCCAGAGAGCCGCCCAAACCAAGCCAGACATAACAGACAGCTTAGCTTCACCACCATCAGCAGCCAATTGACGTTCAAGCATGGTGCGAATATCCGTTACTGGCTTGGCACCCGCTTCATTCCATTTGACCAACGGCGTATATGTCAAAGAAGCATCACGACGGTAATCCACCAGGTTGTATTCATAATCATCGGAGTGAAGCGCGTATTTACCATTTTTCAGTAAATCAATTGCCATCATGAGGACCGAGTTATCAATCGCATCATGGTTACGCTTCATTACCGAGATCTGAGCAATGATCATTTGCTCTTGCTCAGACAGTCGCTGGTTGCCAGTAGAGATGATGCCTGCGGTACGTAAACGTTCCAGCAAGGCAATTTCAAAAGTTTCAGCCGGAGTGACTTGGTTCTTTGGCTTGTAGTAAGCCGGTTTAACATGGCGTACTTCACCAGATTGAGTAGTATCAAATGGCTTACCAGGCTGTTGCGGAGATACCAGTGGTGCCAGATCATGTTCGGCAGATACTTCAGCCAAAGGTACATCATCACGGGTGAATAACGGGCGATTTGGGAAAAGCTTGTCTAAAAGCCAGGTATCCATCGGACGGTAATTCGAGTGAATCAGTGCGAGTTCACCCACATCAAGAAGTTCGAGGGGAGTGCCCTCAAGATTAAAAGACTGTGGCATGTTAATTACACCTTAGAAAGTTCGATTTTGTTTTTAGTTGCCTGTGCACGCGCTGCGTCATATTGAGCAGTAGTCAGCAAGGTTCCATTTACAGATACAGCTTCAATACTGAACACTCCGCCGTAATACACTGGAATTTCGATTCCATCAGCGGCCTTGATTGTGGCTTCTGCAGCCGACACATCCTGACCGCAGATTACATCCCATGTTTTTTCATCAGTAGCATGGGCCAGCACATTAGTATCTGACAGCGTTAATAGATCACCGTATTTAAATGCTGTAGCGGTTGGCACCTTGGCATTAGCACGACGTAATTTTTCATTGTCCAGGATCAGTCGTTTTGAAGTGACCGAAATAGGCGGTACATAGTGAATAGCCATGAATTATTTCCCCTTTTGTTCTGCAAATGCTTGTGCACCAGAAGTGAATTTGTGAGTGTCGGTATTATTCGACTGGCCACCCTGCCCCGGATTGGCTTGATGAGTGAACAAGTGAGCAAATGCTGGATTCACACTTGGTGTTTGTTGTGCCTGTGGTGTAGCTGGCGGCTGTTGGCTACCTGCCGAGAACTGACGAAGTTGCTTAGCCGTGAAGGCAAAAACTGAATCGTCCATATTGGTATAAGCTGTTTTATCTTCAGCACTAAACTGTGTTTTCAGCTCAGTTTCTAAAGCTGCAATTTCATCAGCACGCTTTTGTGCTTTGAATTGCTTAAGTTCAGCTAGGGCATTATCACGTTCACGCTCTGCCTGCTCTTTGGCCTGTTGTGTTTTTTCTAATTCGGTCACGTCTGTGTCCTCTTTGGTTGGGTTTGGGTTTGCTTTGCCCGAGAAGGCTTTGATTGATGTGTTGCGATCAGCACCGGTCGAGCAGATCGTAAATTCACGAATACGGTTTTGACGGAAGATTGTGAGCGGGCCTTCAAAGGATTGACCATTCACAGTGACTGTCTTGCCTTGAGACACTTCTTCAATCGATCCCGGATCAATCATCATCGACATCTGGAACGGGAAACCATCATCAGAGTCCTGGACAATTTCCTGTGCTTTGGCATTAGTGAGGAAATCACCAGATACATCAATCTTTCCGTTTGTATCTACCGTTTGAACAACACCGATTCGACTTGAGCCAAAGTGTTCTTCTAATAAGGCTGTCGGCTTATCAATCTCGATACCATCAAGATCAAAGACCACGCCAGAGCGTCCCCAATACCAGTGACCATCTACACGACCACCGGCATAGGCAGTGCCTTTGAATTTTCGTTTTTGCCCTTCTTCGGCTTTCGGTACTTCGATTGCTGAGGCATTGAATAAATACTTCAGCCGTTCTTCATTTGGATCTGGCATTTTTCATGCTCCATAAAAAAACCGCCCAGAAGGCGGTCATATTCATTTTTAAATTAGTTTAATAAAGGCTTTAGTGTATAAACCATTTGCCCTTCAACCGTCTCAATCGAAACAACCTCAAAAGATAGCCCCATCGGCATGAGAACACCATTACCAGCATTTAACATATCCAGATCAATGCCCAGCCCTTTAGCATTCTCAATCTTAATCACGATATCTGAAGCTGTATCAGCCATCAGCAACGGCGCATTCAATTGAACTGTCTGCCCCACCTGATAAGCCGCTACTTGATTAAGTGTCGCAGCACCCACTACGGTTGAAGCCGTATTGCTTGCCACAGTTTGAATCGCTGCCATGTCTGCACTCAGCCAGCGCTTAAGTACATCATCAGCTAGTGAGCCTGTAGCAGAGTTTAAATAGCCAGTCAGTGCGGCATCATTTCCCTGCACATAGTCCAAGAAGGTGCGAATCGCACTTGGTCGAATGCTTGGATCAAGTGGTATTACTGTATTGGCCACAGTATCGAATAAGTCCCTAGTCTTTTCATCCATCGGAGCAAACAGACTGGTGAGCTTTTTACTCACCGTCCATTCAGCCTTAATAACTTCTTTCTGCTCGAGGAGATATTCCTTATCCAAACTTGAAGCACTGATTTTCTTATCCACCAGTGATTCAAGTTCACCAAACTGCAATGGGTGAGAACTCCAATCCAAAGCCTCGGCAATTTCTGGCAACAGATCATCAGGTGTAATACCGTATTTCAGTGCCTGTTTCTCAGTTAAGGCAATCACGGTGCACCGGCAACGAAAGCCTAAAGGTGGATAATGTGTCAGCCAAAATGGATGATCAATCGGTAATACAATCCGGTTCAGAGCCAAATGACTAGGACGTACCCGGCTATCATTGATTGCCGAGTACATCAGATATTGTCGCTTGGCCTTATTTCGTTGCTGTTGTTGCCACCGACCATGACCATAAGCATTTTGGATATTGGTACGAAATACATTATCCAGGTAGTGCTTTGGCAGAATGATTTCAGATTCTTCAATCAGCTTCTGAAAATCTTTAAAAGTACCGCCGTCGGCAATTGATTTATTCACGGCCTTAATAACCGTCTCAATCTGCTCAAGACTCGATAAAAAGCTAACCGTAGTTGCCATCTGTCGGGTCTTTAAGTCCATTGAATAGAACTCATCAGGTAGCACGATCTTTTTATTGTGAGCAAATCGAAGCGCCTCAAGGAATGTGACTGGTTGCATAACTTACTTCCCGTTTTGAGCCGTCACATATCCCAGTACATCCGCAGCATACAAAGCCTGATCCAGATTGGCCGTGAACTGAGTCTGAGTTGCATCAGGTATTAACTGCATCAAGTTATAAGCCAAGCTTTCAGGGCTATCAGACTTGAATACCAACTCCTTGACCTGATCCGGTTTCAGTAGCTGTAATTCATCCTGGCCGTCAGTCAATTCTTCAACTTCTTGCTGTTCAGGTGATAGTTTGTTTGCTGATGCTTTAAAGTTGAATGCTTGGCGAGGTAATGCAGAGAATTGAGTATTCGCCGGTAGCTGCTCAGAACGCATTTTGAAGTGCTCAGGCTTGATGCCATACGTCTCAATTACATACTGATCAGTAAACTCAACACCTAAGTTTTTAAGCTTTAGGTCACGCTCAACTACTTTGACATTTAAATCCTGCTCACCACCCAAAATAATCGTGTGCTTTTCAAATCCATTTAGGAAGCAAATTGCATCAACAATATCCTGAAAGGTCGGGGTGATCATGCGTAAGTCGGAGTTACGCTTATCCATCCGTACATTTTCATGTACTTCACCCAGCGCACGACTCCCTGTGCCATCAGTTCCCGATGTGAGGGTCTGGCCTAATACAACCTTCTGAATACGGCGCGTTAAAACAGTATCAAATGCCTCAAATGCTGAGCTACCTGCACCCGAGAAGTTTGTACCTACTGTATTTACATCATCTTCAGATCCAATCGAGATAACTGATTGTGAATGAGCATTTAGTAATGCCGAGGTCATGGCATCAATATCATCTTGGGTTCGACTGCCGCCACCCACCTTACCCACAAGTAACGGAGATCCAAATCGCTCTAAGAACTTAACCCAAAACTTAGTGGAGTTTGTTCTAAAGAACCATAACCAATACAGCTTTGATAGTAGTGGATCGCCATAGGGTTGTTTGAATGAAGGCTTGCGTCGAGTTAAAAAGAACTTTAATGGCCACTTCTGAAATACATTGATTTCTGTATTGGCCTGTGGCTCACGATAAATTAGTTCACCGTTATTCTTTGGCTCAAACCACTCAAGTGGCTTCACTTGAATGCCATTAAGTGTAAACCTGCCATCCTCAAGAACCTGGTAATTGGCCTCCATGACTGAGTAGCCAAATGGGCATGCTTCCCATGCACCGGTGATAATTTCATTGTGCCAATAAGCAACCTGCTCCTTTAAAAACTCGGTTTGCTCCCCATGATCCTCTTTCAATCGCCATGGCGCATTAATCACCGAATCAAGCCGGGTTTCCATAGCCTGGGATATTTCATCATCTGCCATGAGCACACTTAAGCGCTGTCGGGTAACCCCAGCCTTGCGCAAGACCTCATCAACATCAGCCGCACGCCCCATACTGAATGCCAGTTTTTCAACAGCAACTTCGGTCAACAAACCGGCTGATTTTGGCTTGGTCTCTTTCTGCTTGTTTTTGGATTTTGCCATATTAAAAACCTTGATTAAAAACTGCGTGAGCCACCCCCGCCCGGTCTTACTCGTGGAGGTTCATTTAATTCATTAAATGCATCACTACCAGCATCCACCTGGTCATCATGCTTACCATTGGGAAAGTTGCGTAATTCCTCAATGAATGCCTTGTTCCAGTCGCCGCGCAGCATTTTCACATTTCCTACGTTGACTTGGGCTGCAAAAGGCTGAGCCCGTGTAATCTTATCCCCCGAGACTGTTTCAGCTTTTACATTGAAACCAGATAACTTGGTAATAAAGTTCTTTGCTTGAGCTTTACCTGCCTGACCTGGATCCTGAGGTAATCGAATAGCAACTGACTTACCATCCAACTCCGCAGTTTGCTTAATACGCTTTTCAACGCCATCAGGGCCTAACTGTGCATGCTGCACATCGACGATATAGATATACCCATCTCGGCTTTTCGCCTCACGTACACCTGCTGTAAAGTCACCTTCATTTTCAGAAGAAGCCAAGTCCCATGCACGTACTTGATGAGTGATATCCGCAGGTAGCGCATCCACAATTTCAATATTGTCAGGTTTAAAAAAACCACCTGCTGGTGGTGATGGTCGTTGACGATATTGGCCAGCAAAAACATACGGCGCTGCCAGCTCCATTCGTTCAAGCGTTTCAATGCTGTGTTTCTCTGGCCATAGCGCTGATCCATCAGGCTGAATGGCTGAAAGCTCAAGATGCTCCCATTCTTCACCATTACCGCCGTCAAGTAGCCAGCCTGCCAAATCTTCCTCATGCAAACGCTGCATAATGACAATAATGGGTGTGTCTGGTGAGTTGGTACGAGATTCAAGCGTATTCTGAAACCACTCAATTACACCCTTACGGATCGTATCTGAACGTGCTTCACTGGCTTTATGTGGGTCATCGATAATGATTGCACCGCCAAATGAATCTCGAAATTTACCAGCACCAAAACCAGTAATGGTACCGCCAGTACCTTGTGAATAGCAGACACCACCTTTTGCAGTGCGCCAGTCATCTTTAGCTTTACTATCATCACGTAATGCAAAATCAGGAAATACACGTTTGTATGCTTCTTCCTGTACTAGGTTTCGCGTCTGGAAGGCATTATTGGCTGCAAGTGTGGCTGAGTAGCTGACATGAATAAACTCACTGTCAGGCGCTTTGCCAAAACACCAGGCCATGAAATTAATCACTGCGAGCTCAGTTTTAGAATATCGGGGTGGAATATTGATAATCAGTCTTTTAGTTTCGCCCCGATACACCTTCATTAATGCATCACATACCACACGGTGGTGCCAGTTATGTAGCCACTTGTACTTGCGCCGTTCCTTAAACATAAAACGTGAAAAGAAATACAGATCCTCTTGAGCTTCAATCTGTATTGCCAGTTCACGTGCTGGGTCAGTATTCATCTAAGACCTGCTCCCTTGCTTTCAGGTAGCTATCCGTAGGTACATTCTGATTGATGGTTTCTATTGGCTTACCGTCTTTACCAGTGATTTCCTGTCGGTTGGTATATTTACCACCCATATCTTCGGCAGCCTGCTTCAAAATATTCAAAGCGGCTACTCGATTCTTGCCATGCTTTTGATATTGATTTTCTAAACGCTGAAGTCTAACAGTCAAGTTTGCAATAGGAATATTTTGAGGTTTTTCCAAAAAGTCTTTTCTGGTTACTTCAAACTCAGCTTTCAATTCATCGCTTAGATTTTCACCTGCACGCTTTGTTGGATCATATTTTTCACATTGCTGCTTTGTAACCTGCACCCCGTAATCTTGGTTGACGAGTTCCGCTGTTTCGGTAGGTGTGTTAAATCTGGCAAGTGATCGAACTATAAAGAGTTTTATCTCTTTTTTAAGAACTGCCATATCCTTAATCCTGTCAACCTACGTCAACCTAAATGGGCAAAAAAATTAGCCAATAACACAGTTCCCGCAACACGCAGCAATATTCGTTTCAGATACAAACGGTGCATTCTTGGCAATTTCCAAAAGCCGTTTTACAGACTCATCTGCTCCCCAACGTTTAGTTTCACCAAAGAACACTTCAACATCATGGCCAGCCAGGTAATGCTTAGGTAAGCCAGTATGGTCGCTATAAATGATCTCACCATCTTCATCACGTTCAACGCCGATGTGATACAGCTCATGCTCAATCAGTCGGCAGAATTCACGATCTGAAGCCTGTTCACAGAATGCAGCATCCACAGTGATCAGGTACTGAGGTACAAAGCCGTACCAATCACGCATTTGCTGTTCTTGACGTGCTTTCTTCCAGCCACCTTGGTTAAACATGACCTTTTCACATTGGCCCAGCACCATACGTTTTTTCGCTACGGCGGCAGATGAAGCCCATGCGAATGCAAGGAACTCTTCATTGTCGTGCAGCAGCTCGGCAATATGATCATGATCCGGGTTATGCAGTTCACCGCCTAAAGTTAACCAGTTATTCACGACCCATTCTTTAAGCTCGGGTGCCGGTGCCAAACGTATGGCTTCTTCTTCCTCAGCCTGATCAATCAGATCCGGCGGCGGGAATGGTCTGAACTGCTCCATCTTCTAATCTCTCTAACTGACTTCGAATCCAGTTAATTGCATAACCCGATTCAATCTGATGAGGTTCAAGGCGCACAAATGTATAACCTTGATCTTCAGCAAGATCATACTTATTAAATGAATTCGCTATCTTTTTCCCACCACGACCAACCGCCCATGGACTGCCCACAATTTCTATAAGAAGGTTCAGCTTCACAATATAAAAATCAAACCGCCAATTTTTGGTTGATTCAAATTGAAACTTTCGACGATAACCAATGGCATGTTCTTCTAATTCTTGAAATAGGGTTTCTTCTGCTTCTAAGTATTTTTCTTTGGCTTTCGGTAGTGGCTTATTGCGGGGTTTGGTTTTGATTGGACGCTTCTTGGTTTTCCAGAAATATTCTTTTTCATCCATATACACCCCTTGTATCAGCAATGTATCGAGAAGATATAAATTAAATACCTTGACTATTTAAATAGTGATACAGATCAATCTGGCGACCGGTTTATTATAAAAACCTTTGAAATATAAATAAGATATAAACATTTAAATCCTACATATATCTACACTTACCCCTCCAAATCATCCCATTGTAAGTGCTACTAGTATGTCACTCTGAATAGGTCGAATCTTCGGCAACAAAAATTGAGAAAACTATGTTAGTTAATACAAATACCGCTCAAAAAGCTTCTTTCAATCAATTTTCAAATAATGCTACTGAAAACAAGCCTAAATCAGAAAACCATACACAGAAGCCTACACAAGATAAACCCAATCAAAATGATACAACCTCCACTAAAGAGCAAGATGATCAAAAAGAAAATACAGATAAAAAGTAAATCATCGCTCAATCTTTTGATTAGTAAGAAAAGCCTATCTACCTGATGGGCTTTTTGAAATTTGAAATATCTATTCTACACAACACCACTTCAAATCATCTAGCATCACGCATACAACGCTTCACGCAAATTCTTAATACGCTCTTTCAACTTAATCATGATGCCGTCAATGGTTCGCATCTCATTTAGTGTCAATCCTGATCGACTAAGATTCTGATACTTAGACAGCTCAGCACTGCAAAATTCTAAGTCTTGTTTAGCTTGTACTTTATCTGTCATGGGTACCACCAATAAGAAAAGAAAAACCCCTCAACATCTAGAATGCGAGGGGCTTTTATACGCCGTAATACGTTCGGCAATTTTTAGTCAAAAAAAACCCACATCATTGGGGTCGATGTGGGCGAAACTTGAAATCCAAAATGTGGAGATTTTGAATAATCGGTAAGATAATATGTATTATATTTGAGATCTAACTCGTTTTAAAAATAAACTATTAATTACTAAGTGATTTTAACGATTAAATTGAATTAAGTCACTTTATTTCTTTCAAACAATCCCGACACACTTTGATTTCTTCATCATCAATCGTGTAGTCGATCTCAGTCGCACCGTGTAGGCCGAATAAACACATCAGTAATCTAAGCATGATTTTACTCCTGGACAATCAAGCAATCATGTCGCAAGAAATGTCAGTTATTTTTACTTATAAAACATAAATTTATAATATTCATTGCTGAAATAATGTCATTAACTGTGTCGAACTAAGCAAGATTCCTTCCTGGTTAATCAAGCATTTTAACTTGGTGTGATTACACTAGTATTTCTCAGGGCAATAAAAAAGCCCTTTTCGCAGGGCCAGACGCTACTCACAATCACACACACCTAACATGCACGGTCTGCTTTACTTGCTTTCAATCCTCTTTAGGTCGGGACGCTACTCCCTAGTCTAGATTCCCGAAGGAAGTTTACTCGAAGGCATGTTCCGCTGGTCAGCACTCCAGTAGGCTTGGGTCGCCTTTTTACAGGCAATAAAAAGCCCACTTACTCGTCAAAATAAGTGGGCCAGTGCTGTAGTCACTTTCTTCGTATTACGTCTTCTTCTTATCGCAAAAACAATATAGCACTAAGGCTTTGATCAGAAAGTATAGAGAATATTAAGAAACTGTTTTCAAATGTTGAACTTAAGTTAATTTTCTTTTCAGGTAATAAATTCTAAGCATCAAAAAAAGCCCATATTGAAATGAGCTTTCAGTTTAGCCTCAAGAAATCTATTTGGAGGCCTCTATCTTTTCAACTATCTTCTCAAGATTTTCAATCTGTCTTTTTTTATCAGACTTATACTGATAGAAGCAGAAAAATAATAAAAATATGGACGCGAACAATATTCCGCCTACAAACATAAGATTTTTACGTTCCACAACTATACTCACTTGCTCTGAATATAGTTCCAAGTATGACATCTTGTTGATTAAGAAAATATTAAAAAAGCCCACCATTTGGCGAGCTTTCCTTGATGCTTAAACCTATTTTTGACATTTCACGTTAAACTGGTATTCGTCTTGAGTGACCTTAATTTTAATATTTTTATATTTTCGTTTGTTTGGATCCATTGCCGAGCCAGCCACTTCCTCAAAAAAGCTACGATCATTCATTAGCTCGCCATACGCTTTATAGCCTAATAAAATCTTTTCAGGCTTTTTGCCTTCAGCCACTAATTTACCGAGAGTATCTTCTAGTTTTTTAACAGTTAAAATCGCCATTTCAATTAGAGCTCAAAAACAAAAAGGCATTATCACTTAATTTTATGAATAAATAATGTCAAAAAAGCCCACCTTTCGATGAGCCTTTACTAGTCTTTCCTAGCAGTCAACATTTTATCAGATAACACTTGGTCTCGGTTGAACCGTAATACGACCAGTATAGAAAAAGAATACCTGAATCAGAAAAATATTACTAGCTTTATGCTTCAAATTCTTTGTAGGTATTTTTCTTGTACTTTCTAATAGCTTTAGCTGCCTCATCTATTGCAGAGTCAATCGCTAGTGCCATCAACTTTTCATACTGTTTCCATGTGCAATCATAGGCTTTTAGTGTCATCTGATGAGCACCAATACCAGCTGCGTATAAACGGCCTTTAGCTGTGAAGTTTTCTTCAAACGTCGGATCTAGAGTAAACTGAATCACCATAAAGGCCACACGTTTAGCTAAATCCTTAATCTTGATTCCATCTGGTTCACGACGTTTATCTTGGACCGCATTTAAAATCATGATATTTGCCAGGTGTTCCTGTACATGATCAAAATCAGCTTTAGCTGCTGGGCCAAATACGATGACTGAAGCAATTGCCTTCGCCAGATCGGTATCCATTGATGCAATGGCACCCAACTTATCCTGATACGTTAAAGGCTTCTCATTAGTCCCATGCACCACAGGCTCAAAGTTAGGTGACTTTGCTGTAGTACCCCGAATCAACCATTCAAACTGTTCAAATTTTTCAACCATCGCATTCATCCCAAATCCCCTACCATCTTCTCAATTTGCTGGATCGCGTGACCTGACTTCACTTGATCTGTACTAAACCGTATTACCTGAAAACCCATCATTGTTGCGGCGTTATATTTTTCCATGTCCCCGATATACCCCTTGCCTCTGGTATGTCTTCCACCACTCCAGATCCCACCTTCAACCTCAACCAATATCTTTTTGTCTACTAAGTGAAAATCTGCTTTCCACTTACGATCAGGGTGAAATTTAAATTCCTGCTCAAAATCTATTTTTAAAGCTTTTAACGCAGTGGCCAGTTTTACTTCACCTTCGCTTTGTACTTTTTCGCCTTTCACCTTAGGGCGTTTGGAGCGCCCTTTCGGCTTGGTAGCTTTAACCATCTTCTTGTATTCAGCGATTGAGTAGCTGGTCATTCACACCACATCCTCAAAACGACGGCGCCAATTGCCATGAAAATAAACATCAATGTTTTGTTTAGATCCTTCATACGGCAATTTCACCCTTTACATTCATAATGTCTTTGGCATATGCAGTTGCACGGTAATGACTCTCTGATACACGCTCCAAATAACCACCTTTGACATGCTCCTGAAGCAGGCTGTAAATAGTGGTTCTATGGAAATCAAAAACAGCTTCTTGCACGTCCTTCACTGAAAATGGCGTAGTGGCATAACAAGCAAAAAGCATCAAACTTATCTGATCTTCAAAGCTAACTTTCCTATGGATTTTTGACTGATCATCAGAATCAATTTGCTTAATCTCGCCACCATTTTTCAAAAATTCTTCAATTGTTGTATTCACACTCCACCCCCTACACGCCGATCCATCCAATTGCACTCAACCACAGCCAATCCGTCATGCTGGAACCGGGACCATAGTCGATCACCCAAATCAGTCGCCAAATCATCCTTGGTCATATTTGAAATCAGCATGGTCGGCTTACCTGCGTCATAACGCGCATATAAAACCTTGTGAACCAGTTGCAGGCGGTTTTCATGGCGATCATGCAATCCATATTCATCCAGAATCAGAAGGTCATAATCGGTATAGCGCCAGATTGCGTTGGCTTCGTTGTCATCGGCTTTTTTCCAAGCGTTGGCAATCTCATTAGCCATATCTTCAGAAGTGACGTAGCGGGCGTATTTACGCGCCTCCAGAACGTTGCGAGCGACTGCGCATGCCAAATGGGTTTTTCCAGTACCAGTACGACCCACCATAATCAGATTGCGAGTGATGCCTTCCAGAAAGTCTTTAGTGAATTTCACACACTGAGCTTTGGCATGTTTCTGGCCGTCGTTAGTGGTGATGTATTCCTTAAAACCACTGTTTGCATGACGACCTGGTAACTTCGCGCCTTCAAAATGCTTTTCACGAACCATCTGATTGACAGAGGCTGCATGATCCTGATGGGCCTGATTTAAGATTTCAGATGCACACTGTTTGCAAATTGACTGGTTACCCAGTTGAACTTTTTGCATCTGGTGGCGGTCACAGTATTCAGAGCTGATCTGAATTTTTGAACCAAGTAGAGCTGCTGCATTCATACTAAGCCCTCCAAGTCGATGTCATCGGTTGCGGGTGCGTACTGTTGAACCTGGCCCCAGTTTTGATTTACGTTGCGGTTGTTTTGGGCGGGTGCTGCAGAGTGTGAATTTTGTTTTTGAGTGTATTTACGTTTGATCCACTTCACGAAGTTTGAATACATCTGGGTGTCTGTAATCTGACCTGCATTCAAACGTGGTTCGTAATGGGCATTCACTTCAAGTAAAATCTGATTCACCAGTTCTTGGGTCATCGGAGTTTCACCTGATCGCTGTAACCAGGAATTCAAAGAATGTAAATCTGGCGTCCAAAGTTTTAGAACCTGATCAACTGAATTTTCTTGCGTGTTTTTCTCTTTAAAGTTTTCTTTAAATGTTTCTTTAAGTGTTTCTTTAATAGGGTCCCGTTCAACGGTACTAGTCCCGTCACCTTTCGCGGTACTAGTCCCGTCCCGTTTGGTGGTACTAGTCCCGTCACCTTTAAGGGTACTACCTTCATTTGGTACTAGTCCCTTTTCGCGGTACTGGTCAGGAGTAAATTGATATTCGCTTAGACAGCCTGTTGTTCTCTCAACTTTGATTAAGCCGAGTTCTTCCAGATCACGAATACATGACATAACCGTATCGCGTTTTTTGATACCGCAATATTTTTGAAATTGAGTGATGGCGATTGGGTGAGATACGCGGTCAAATCCAATGGTTTGACGCATGACAAACATTAAACACTTAAATGCCTTATCGTTCAGTTGAGCCATAATCTGGCTATCAATTAACGTGTTAGGCATCTTGGTGTAGCGCTCTTCTTTATTCGACATAGCTTTGCGCTCATTTTTTGGGAAATGAACTACTTGCCCTTGAGGTAGCGGTGGTTCATGTGCTAGATTTGACTTCATGTTCAATTCTTTTCTCCGATCGAATTCGAATTAAAAAGCCTGATCTCAGAAATCAGGCTTTTTCTTTTTGTGTGAATTTATGCATTTGCTTGCTTAAAGCCATATCCGCCGCTTTAGCGTTTTCAATAATGCGATTAAGAATTTCGCTCGCTTCCGCATATTCTTGTGGCGTCACCATGCCATCTTCTAAAACCTCATAAACCTTTTGATTGGCTTTTCCAGTTTCAGAATTCATTTGAAGTAATGCCTCTACGATAGTCATCTGACGATGTGTGCCTTCTCCACCTGCCGGCATAAGAACAAAACCTAGCATGTGCGCCCAAACTTTCAGAACTACCGGGTTTTGGGTCAAAAGCATGATCGCCTCAAACTTCTTTAGACTTGGATCATGGTTCTCCATATTTGGATTGCCATAGTTGCAAATCGTCTTGTGCGCATCACCAGTGACTTGAGCAATATCCTTTGGATCAAATCCTTCGGACTGATTAATCATCTGATGAATCGCTATTCTTGTTTCTTTCTTTAGAATCATGTGAATCCCTGTTTTTGTTCACGTTTCTTTAAAACGATTACTGATTGATAATTGGTTTAAGCAGCTATTGGGGTCTTCTTTAGGAAGAAGTCAAAAAGATTTTTGTGGGATAGCTTGTTATTGCTAGCATCAACAATTGCTTGGATAGTTTCCATGCGGGGTTTTTTACGACCATGAATCAAATGTGATTCCATATAGCCGTAAGACACCCCTACACGAGAACAAAAAATATGCTTCTCATCCTCGCTTAAGGATTTCCAGTAATCATATAGGTTTCGCATGAAAATACACCTGATAGGTAAATTAATATTAAATATACCTTTTAGGTAAAATTTATTCAACCTGTCAGGGTATTTATTTTTTCTACCTAACAGGTAAATTTAGTAATGGATTTAATAATGGGGTTTGGCATGTCTGGTTTGATGCAAATTCATGAAATACGGCTTAAGAATGCTCGAGACTTAATGAAGGAATCTGGGTTGAGTCGTACTGATTTTGCTGAAAAGGTGGGGATTTCTTATAATTTGGTTAGCCAATACATCGGGAAAAACCCGACCAAAAATATTGGCGATGAGACTGCAACCAAAATAGAGGAAGCTTTTGGTAAGCCTAAAGGTTTTTTGGATCAGGCAAATGCCATCACCATGCCTTTAAGTGATATTTCAAATAAAAGCGGGATCCAAATTGCGCCCATTGAATTTCGTGGTGCTGAAGGGATTAAAAAAAACAATGTGAGAATACCGGTGTATAGGGATGTAAAGGCCTCTTGTGGAAGTGGGATAGAGAATTATTTAGAAGATCCAAGTGAATATTTAGATATTGACCCATCACTATTAAGAATTTTAGGTATTCAGGCCAAGCCTGAAAACTTGCGGGTAATTTATTCTGACGAATACAGCATGTGGCCTACTGTGGCACCAGATAGCCCTCTCTTTATTGATGTGGCTGATAAAGATCCAAGCATGCTTAAAAGTGGATCGGTATATGTTTTTAAACATAACTACGAGCTAAGAATGAAAAGGATTTTCATCAGTTATGCAGGTAGCACAACTGTAAGGCTTGCAAGCGATAATCCTGACAAGATTCGCTATCCAGATGAATTTATTACCAATGAGCAGCTTAATGAAATTGATTTTATTGGTCGCCTGGAATCAGCTCTAGTTAAACCTTAAGGAGATAATACAATGGATCATTCACAACTACCTATTAATCAAGTTGTAGACCGACTTAAAGAAGCTGCGCAAAACAATGAAGGTGTGACCCTCTCCGCCTTCGATGTTCAGGTTCTAATTAAAGGACTTGGGAAAGGCCGTTTTATTCCTGTGTATACCAATGATCAGATCGTTCAACTTTGCAAGGAAGGAAAACTGGGTCAAAAGATGGTTAATAAGAAAGATGAATAAATATGACTAGGGTTACTCTTTACAGGAGTAGCCATAGCATGGTTCTCAATGGCTTTTTAAAATGCGAACCGACACCGCTCTTTGATTGAAAATATTTAATAAAATATCTCTAAGAAGGAAACCACAATGATCGCAACACTTAATAAATCCAAAACTGCGCTAACAATTAATCGTCAAGAATTTAAATTGGCATTAGGTAAAATCGGTGAAGGGGTTGATAAGCAAATAGCTTCGCTTAAGAAGGCCAAGCAAAGCTATGACGCTGCTGAAATAGCACGTGAGGTCATTAGTGAGGCAAATATCTTTGAAGCTATTATTGAGGGCTTTAACGAAGCAGAAGAGACTAATCTAAAGTTGGCGGACATAACCAATCTTGAAGTGGCACAAGGATGGATAGATGAGTTTTTAGAAAAGTATTCTGCGCTCTAAATCCCAACTCAATTTTTGTTGGCTGTATGAATAAAAAAGCCGCTATATGCGGCTTAGTTGGTATTGGAGTGGGGTATGGAGTTTAGCGATTATATTGTTTATGTTGATGAAAGTGGTGACCATACCGTAAATGGCTACAACACAAAGTACCCTGTCTTTGTTCTAGCCTTTTGTATTTTTCATAAAAGATATTACACAGAAACTGTAATCAAGAAATTAGAGCAACTTAAATTTAAGCATTTTGGTCACGATATTATTGTGATGCATGAAAGGGATATCCTCAAAGGTACGGGGGATTTTAAGAATTATTCATCCAAAGACCAAAAAGAAGCTCTCTTAAGCGACCTTACTGAACTGATGCAAGAAACAAATTTTATTCTAATCTCTTGTGTTGTTAGAAAAGATATTCTAATTCAAAGATATACTGTTCCCAAAAATCCATATTTTATTGCTTTAGAGTTCGGCTTGGAAAGAATCTATAAGTTTTTAGTGGAGAAAAATCAACAAGATAAGAAGACTTTCATTGTTTTTGAGCAGCGTGGATTGCAGGAAGACAGGGATTTAGAGCTTGAGTTTAGGAGAGTTTGTGACGGGAATAATTACGAAAAAATTTGCCTCCCGTTTGAAATCAAAATGGCTTCAAAAAAAGTAAATTCATCAGGACTACAAATTGCTGATTTGGTTGCACGCCCTATAGGCAATCATGTCCTAAAGCCTGAACAAGTTAATAGAGCATTTGATGTGTTGAAGTATAAATTTTATAGCGCGAATGGCCGTAAGGGGGCTGGAATTGGATACCACGGTTATGGATTAAAAGTATTTCCTAGATAACAAATAAACAAAAGGCCCTAACATAACGCTAGAGCCTTTCGCCGACTGGGAATCCCCGGTCCATGTATAGATTATAAAACATTAATAACAGTTAATCAAATGCTGCATACCCGAGCGGCTCTTGGATCGGGTGGAGAAAAAATGAAGACCTACTCAATCACTTATGATTTACATCAAGTAAAAAACTACGCTCTTTTAAATGAGGGGATTGATAAAATATCAGAGACCGTCTGGGTTAAGGTGACTCTCTCTCAATTCATTATTAAGTCAAAATATAGTGCGATTCAAATTAGGGATTTTTTAGCAAAACATGTTGATAATGATGATGTGTTGTTTATCACCGAGATTAATTTAAACAATAAAGCCTCTCAAAATTTACCAACCAATATTGCTGATGCTGTTAATCGCTTGAAGTAAGAGGTGAATTGCCAGTGCGACCCGTTCCACTATAAAAATCATTCTGATCCTGAATAGCTTTATCAATCCACTCCTGGTTTGCTTCCACCACAGCATCCTCCAAGAGTGTGATTGAGCCTTCATATAGTCTGATGCGTGTTCCGGCAGGAATGATGCCACGTTCTAATTCTTGATTCTTATCCATAACAAACTCCAAACAACCCACCTATCGGTGGGTTTTCTTTTTTACAAACTTGCTTATAATTCAAACTCCAATAACAATAAAACTATAACTATGAAACACATTGCGCTTATCACCCTACTTTTGTCTTTGGCTTTCACTGGTTGTGAGAAGCAACTTAGTGAAGATATAGATCCAATCACAACTGCAACAGCTCTTGAAAACTCAGATAATATTCTTAGTAAATACATAGAAAAGTTAGACTCAGAGTTCACCACACAAGATGTACGAATAAAAATTTTATGCAGGGATTACCCGCGTGAGTATAAAAAGAACTATATGCCTAACTTGTTGAAGCTATCACCCGGTGAATACTCTGAAGTTGCACTTTTGGCTGATATGGATTTGGTTTTGGATCACTACAAAGAGAAAGATGCTATTCAGTGCTAAAGCTTTCTTACTTCTGAAATATTAAATCTTTATATTGGACTTAAGACCTCTCATGACCAGGTCTGTAATAACTAAGTAAAGCATCACTAACCCGCTATCCGCGGGTTTTCTTTATGTAAGGTAAGTGTAACCTTGTCTTTAAATGTTACATTATAACAATTAATATAAAGATACCTATGATTCATAAATAGAAAGGTAAGTATCAATGAAATATTTGTTAGGTGCAGCATTGTTAGGATTAGCAATTACTGGCTGTACTTCAAATCCAAAAAACGAAGTGGTACAAGAAAAAGTTGTGAGCAATACTCCGGCTGAAACTCAGGTAATTAACTTTACTGGTCCAATGGATCTTACAGTTGAATTGAAATCTTCGGATAATTTTGAAACTGCAGAAATGACAGATAATTCTGGCAAGGTTTATCACCTTAAGCGAGCTATTTCAGGAAGTGGTATGCGTTTAGCCAATAATGATGGTGTTTCAATTCACTTCAAAGCTGGTGAAGGTATTGTAGAGTTTATGAAAGACAAACCTATCAGTATTACTGAATACAAAAAATAAGATTATTGTTCTAGGACAACCTACCCCAGTGGTGGGTTGTCTTTTTATTATATGAAGTAATATTCCTATCAGTTTAAAATTATAATATATGACGCTGTAGTCTAAAAATTGTTTTTTCATATCTCTCTTAGCACAAATACGGACTAACTTAATGAATAATATTAACTTTAAGAATTTCGAAGAGGCTGGCCAAGCTATTTTAAAATTCTTATCTCAACGATTTGGATTTAAGTTATGGATGATTACCCGTACTGAAGGTGATGACTGGATTGTCTTACTAAGTGAAGATAATGGCTATAACGTTAAGCCAGGACAAGTATTTCGATGGGCAGATTCGTTCTGCTCACACATGGTACAAAATAATGCGCCCCGCATTGCCCCCTATTCACCTGATATTCAAGTTTACGTAGACGCACCTATAAATCACTTAGTCCCAATTAAAGCCTATATCGGCCAACCTCTGTATAAAGAAGATGGGTCCCTTTTTGGCACTCTCTGTGCAATCGATCCTGAACCTCAATCTAAAAATCTGGTCGAGGAAGCTCCATTATTTGAGCTGCTAGCACAAGTGCTTAGCTATAATATTCAAGCTGAATTAAAAGCCGCTGAGTACATACGTAAAGCTGAACGGTTTGAAATGGAGGCATTGTCCGATCCGATGACTGGCCTTTTTAACCGTCGTGCTTGGGACCAGTTAATTGTATTAGAAGAAAAGCGCTGCAAGCGATATGGTCACCCTGTTGCTATTCTCATGATTGATCTTAATGACCTCAAAATCACCAATGATACTTTGGGGCATGCTGCAGGTGATGAACTCATTCAAAAAATGGCTTTAACCCTCAAAAACACTGTACGCAATAATGATATTGTCGCTCGTCTAGGTGGTGATGAGTTTGCTGTACTCAGTATTGAAACCAACCGAGAAAATGCGGATAAACTTGCAACCAGAATTCAAACTGCTATTGCAAAAGCTGGCATTAGTGCTGCAATTGGTTTTGCAATGCGAAATCCAGCATACGGTCTATCAGCAGCTATCATAGAGGCAGATGAAAAAATGTATCAGGATAAAGCCCTAAGCAAATCACCTGAGACTAATTAATAAAAAACGCGAACCCGACGCGGCTCAATAAGCAGGAAGCTATATGATATTGGATCGAGAATTACAGCTTGAGTTGTTAAGTAAGATCGCAGAGTGCTACCCATTTGTATGGACTGATTATGAGCGAAAGCCAGATAGTGCTGAGTATCATAAAATTGCTATCAATTTGAACTATCTCAAGGGTCATGGCCTTCTTACCGAGAACTCCACCAAAGTGGTGCATAGTAAATCTGGAGATGGTGGTGGCTCCATTCTTATCATGAAGCCGGAAATCACAGAAAAAGGCTTGGATTTTCTAAAAGATGATGGTGGTCTTTCAGCTATTTTAGGTGTGGTAACTGTAAGATTTGAGGCTGACACCATACGCACAATACTTCAACTTAAGGTGGATCAATCTGATTTATCGCCTGTTGATAAGCAGAAATTGCGTGGTGCGCTTCAAGAGCTGCCTGCCGAGAATATAAAACACCTGTCAACGAAAATTGTGGATGCGGGTTGGGATAATCTAGGCTCTCTAATGAGCTTAATTCAAAGCAGCCTTTTTTAGCGATATTTTTAAATTTCAAATAACCAATCGGCTTATTGTAATCGCCTACTGGCACAAAAAATTCAGGCACATCTTCTTTTATGTGCTCCAGGTAAATCTGGGTTGAGCCGGGATGAAGCCGATCTTCTATTAAAACAAGCGTTTCTAATTTCATAAAAATACCTTGCCGCATACCCGAGCGGCTCTTGGATCGGGTGGAGAAAAATATGGCAGAAACAAAATGCGGTAGCTGTGGATCGCACAGCTTTGAGCTTTCAAGCCAAAACTTGGGCAAGTCAGATCTTTTGTTTTGGTTTGTACAATGCTCCAATTGCGGGGTTCCTATTGCGGTAATGGAACATAACCATATTGGTATTAAACTAGATCATATTGTTAAGCGATTAGATGATCTGGAGGCCGGAATTGGCTTAACTATGCAGTCTGTAAGCTCATTAAAAAAGAGTAAAAAATAACTACTCTCTACCAAGAGCACGAGAGCCATTAGAGTGGCCGTTATTGGTGCTAATTTTTTCAGTAAGTGCACGAAAACCGCTAACAGTAATCTCTTGGTTATCAAGCACAAAAGCTTCGGCAACTTTAATATATTCCTGTATAAGGGCATGGTCATGTATGCCTGAGGCAACATAAGCTTTATATAATTCAGCTCGAAATTTCTTCTTGCTCATTTTAACAAACTCCAAACAACCCATCCCTGTGATGGGTTTTCTTTTGTCTATTAAATCTTATTTCACCTGAAGAGTAAAAATATTTTTACCATTTTTACCTAACAGGTATTTACTTTATTTTACCTCACAGGTATATTTTATCTCACAAACAAAGAAAAGCCCCAACGTAGCGGTAACTACCTGGGGCATGACCCACACTCTCTCTGTGAGTAAAGTAATTATGAACACAAAATTAACTCCACACAATAGCTTCAAGGTAACTCTGTTTACCGCTGCCTTAACTGTAAGCGCCTTAGCGTTTGCTCATCTTGCTGACTTTGGTACTGACCAGGTGGCACCAACTCAAAATATTCAATCTGAATATGGAATCGTCTCTTTAAAGATGCTCGACGATATGCGCGGTGAAGCAGTCGTAAATCTGGATGGTTTCCGTTTGGAAATAACTTCGTTTGAAGTTGAAGCATACCCGGATGATTACGGTGTACCAGGTTCCGAATTCACAAATATAGAAGTCGTTGAACTAGGTGAAATCAAGGTATTCGATGCTAATGGCAATCCGTATAAAGACTTCACAGACTACCAGGATCACCGCGAAATTAATTCAATGATCGCCGGCTACATCATGAAGCACCGCTTGGTGGAGGTTCAGTCATGATTTTAAATTCTGCTGATCAAATTTTTGAAGCACTCTTGAATGGCCAATCGGTCTACTGGTGTGAATGCGGCTCTGATGACTGGTCTCCTTTAAATGATCGAACTCAAATTAATTTTGTGGACCTTTACACTGGTTTCCTGCAATTCAAAGCAGATGAGCTACCTGTAGTGCCAATGCCGATTGAGTTCAACTCAACTCATCGTTATTTCTCTGAATACATCAAGACCTTTGAAGGACTTGAAATCTATCGAGTGGGTAAAACCCGGGTGAGCTATTTTGCCCTACGTGTAAAAAGCTCAGGAACTATTGCTGACTATTTCTGCAACACAACTATCTATTCCATTCAGCCGGACGGCTCATTGAGGAAGATGGATAAATCCCTTACTCCGAAATGGATTTTAGATGGACTGGAAAATGCGCGTGTTGCTATGCGCAAAAACAAGCGTCATCAAGTTTTAGAAAGTACCGGCTTCTTTGCATCGGAAGACTATAAGAACTTTAAGCGTAATAACCGTCCTGCAGGAGCACGTTGAGATGGCTATTCAAGTATTTACACCAGAAAACACCCTGCTTGTAGAAAGTATTAAGTGCTACCTGTATACCGATCCTGGTATGGGTAAAAGTACCATTGCTCATACCGCAGAAAAGCCTTTAATTTTTGACTTTGATAAAGGTCAGCATCGTGTATCTGCTGAGCTGCGTCGTGGCGCAATTGTTCGTATTGATAGCTGGCTTGACCTTGAGAATCTTAAGGATGACTTCTATGCACCCTATAAAACTATTGTTTCAGATACTGTAGGTGCAATGCTGGATGCAATTAAAGATCATCTTTCCAAGAATAGTGACAACCTGCAACGTGATAAATCACTGACATTAAAGGCGCAGGGTCTAGCTGGAAACCTATTTATGAAAATGGTTCGTAAGTGGGAAAACCTAGGTAAAGATATTGTTTTTATTGCTCATGCTGTAGAGCAGGAAGCTGGTAAGAATAAGATCAAAATTGTGCGTCCAGATCTGGCTGGCAAAAATAGCGCGATGCTTTATCGCATGTCAGACATTATGGGCTATCTACACGCTTCTACCGATGAGAACGGAGATGATCTCCGTACGATCTATTTCAACCCATCTGAGTCACACCATGGCAAAAACTCAGGTCGCTTAGGTCGAATACATACAAATGGGAATGGTGTGGAAGTTTGCTCTGGCCAAGTTACTGTTCCAGATCTGGCTCATTCCCCTACTTTCCTTGCAGATCTGCTTAAACAAGCCAAGGACCACATCAATACTCTTACTCCAGTACAAGCTGAAGAGTTAAAAAATATCACTGACCTTAATCATTGTAAGCAAGTCTGCGAAGAAGCCAGTCATGCCGGTGATCTAAATCAGCTTACTGAGTCACTTATGCCTGAGCATAAGTATGTAAAAGAAATGTGGGCTGCTATTAAGGCACGTGGCGCTGAAATGCAATGCACCTACGAAAAAGAGAAAAAGCGCTGGTTCAATCCACCTCAATTCAAAGGTATTTCTGATGAGCAGTTGGCTGATCTACAGGATTTCATCGACACCTGTGGCCTTGATGCAAAAACAGTATGTGAACACTTAGGGCTTGATGCTCTCAACCAAATAGAAGCTTCTAAATTTGAAGCTGTAAAAAATGAAATAGAACAAGTAGCGAAGGGAGCAATGACAGCATGAAAATTTTAAATAGCAAAGAAGCTTTTGAAGCAATGATGGCTGGCCGAAATATCATGTGTCGTGCAGCTGGTGAGTTAATGGATTTTGATGACCTGTCTCAATTCCCGGCTACGATTTTCGCTATGCCAGGCTATGAGTTCTGCATCAAGGTTGAAACAATGGAGCTGGCTGGTATTACCTTCACCAAGCCTTTAACTCTTGATGATGTCGTGGAAGATCAGGAAATCTTTATTATTCATCCTGACCATATCTCACAGGTTAAATACAGCAAACAGTGCATGGAGTATTTCAAAGCTGTCGACAATGGTTTTGCTCAGGCGGATAAAGAAAATGCCGAATTACAATTAGTGGCAATGGGTGAGCTATTTGGTCGAATTATTGTCTATCCCCCAACTATAGACAATACAGGCAAACCTAAAAAGAGACGCTCAACCAAAGCTAAGAATGAGACTGAACAGGCTAGCATTCCAGCTAGCCCAGGTGATGCTGTACCAGATATTGAAAAACAGCCTGAGCCAGAGCTGATTCAGCCTATTGAAGCCATAGAGCAAGAAGCCACTATTAATACTGAAACTCCAGTTACAGAAATTGAAGCGGATTCAGTTGAAACCGACCGGGTAAAGCTTGTTGAAAAGTTCACTGCACAAATTGATCAGTTTACTAAGGAGGATGACGTTCTTTCATTCCGTCACGTATTTCTGGCCAATGGACACTTAGATCAAAAAGATCAACAGCACTTGTGCAAGCTTACGGAAGATAAATTGCTTGAGCTGGATCCAGAGCAATACACGCCGAAGGTTGAACCTGAACCAATCGCAGATGAAGTCATTGAAGTCGTGCAACCTAGTTTGATTGATCAAATTGAAAACACTGCACGCAAACAAGCAGCAGTGGAAAGTGCTGAGCATGGTAGTGCCTCTATCGATCTGTTCGACAAAAAGAAGAAGCAGGTTTTGATCAATCGAATCTATGACATGGATTCAGTTGAAACTTTAGAACGACTGGCACCAGCAATACCTGCAGCTAAATTACTTCCAGCTGATCATCAGGAACTACTTAGCCTGTATGCACAGCGCAAAGATGCCTTGATTCAAGCTGCTGAAACTGGGGAGGCTTCATGAGTTATTCCTACTCTTCTATGACCCGCGTGCTGCTTGTGCAGCACAAAGGTCGGGTTAGAACTTACCGCAACATCAACCTATTCGGTATTGATGATTGCCTTCGAAATTTTGCGAACACCTGGGGGTACAGATGATCTTCAGAATTAAAAAGAAGCATGAAGTTGGCTTTAAGCTTTGGCTAGAAAAATTGGGTTATACCAAAAATGAACTTGCGGATGGTAGCTCGACATTTAGCGGAAAAGGCACACGCAAGACACTAAGTTATGTGCTTTTAAAGAAAGATTTAACAGGCAATGCAGCATGCCAGGTGCTATTTGGTGAATATGAAGAGCACCTGGATAACCCTGATTATTTAGATGTAAAGGTGGCGTGATGGAAGATAACAAATTGTGGTGCGTAGGTATTTGTCCTGAAGATGATAGTCCTCATGAGCAATCACCTGCTGCATCCAAGGAAATTGCTGAACGTGCTTTGGCTCGCTACAGAGCTATGACTAAAGCTGAAGGTAATCAGTTCATGATCGAATCATTTGATGAATACTTTCAGGTTCAAGAATGGGAAGGCACAGCTGAAGAACACCAGGAACAAATGTTTTATACAAAAGACTGGTTTAAAGAGCCGATGTATCAATGCAAAAACATGCAGCAAGCCGAACAAGTTTTTAAGTACGGTGAAATCGTGCACTGCTACAAAGATAGTGCTGAGTTAATTACTTCTGATTTTGATGAGGCTAAGCGCTTCTATGAGGTGGCGTGATGGATAGCAATAACCAAATAATTGAACCCACCCCATATGACGATGCGCAATGGCTCTGGTGCGCTGATTGGTGCAAGAAAAAAGGATTAAGCCCATATGATTCTAAGAACTGGGCAGATGCAAAATTTGAATACTTGAAGGCTCATGAAGCCAAGGAGAGAAAGGGATGATTAAGCAATTAGAACCGGCAGAAATTATTCGTGATCAATATGGCTTCTGGACTCACCCGGTATTCAGTAAATATCTGGAGTGTGTAATTGGTGATTCGGAAGGAATGACCAGTGAGCAATTTGAAGAATTAAAGCTTCACTTTAATGTAGATTTCTCAAAAGTTGAGATGGAGTTCGATGCTCCGGAAGATGTTGCTGAGCGCTACTGGGATCAGGAGGAGCTTGAAGCAGTCGCTTACTGGAATCCAAGTAAACCTAAAGGAGATGGTGACTGGTTCTTGGTATCTATTAACGACACAGAGGATGGTCCAGTAGCTTGGTGGGCTAAACCTAAGAATACTATTGATAAGCAAGTAAATCTGATGGATCAATTCATTGAAAGCGGTGAATTTGATAAAACTCTAAATGATTTTTTTGGGTTGCCGGAATCAGTAGTTCAAAGCTTAAAGGAGGTGTCTTAGATGGGAACTGAATCTGAGCATAATCTACTCCAAGCCATTTTTGATGAAATGCAGGAGCTTAAAAGAGCAATGGCAAATCAAGATGAGCGCCGAGTGAGTATCAAGGAATTTGCGAAGCGGATGAATATGAGTGAGCCGACTTTATATGACAGGATCAAAAAAGGAGAAATTGACCAGCCAAGCAAAGATGGTCCACGAAGTTACTACCTAAATAGTTATGTGAACGAAGTTGTCACAAGGCATTCAAAAACTGGTAAAGTAGCCGCTTGATTAGCGGCTTTTTAATGCCTGCAAAATCAGTCACTTTTCTAAAAGTGAGTAACATAGTGAGTAACGATTAGAAATAAAGATACTCATTTTCATAATTCTCAAGAGGTTACGTGCGATATGCTTCTCATGGTCGACAACTATGACTCCTTTACTTATAACATCGTCCAATATTTTGGCGAACTGAATCAAGAAGTAAAAGTAGTCCGTAATGATGCCGTGACATTGGAAGATATAGAGCGATGGCAACCTAAGTATTTAGTGATTGGCCCCGGCCCGTGCTCGCCAAGTGAGGCAGGAATTTCTATTCCTGCCATTCAGCATTTTGCTGGCAAAATTCCTTTACTGGGCGTTTGTCTTGGTCATCAAAGTATGGGGCAGGCATTTGGCGGTGATATCGTGCGTGCCAAACGTGTCATGCATGGCCGTCTGTCTGATATGTACCACAGTGATACCGGGATTTTCAGCAATCTTCCTTCTCCATTTCCTGCAACGCGCTATCATTCACTGGTGATTGATCAAGCTACCTTGCCCGAATGTCTGGAAGTCACCTGCTGGACCAATGAAGCGGATGGCTCTATGGAAGAAATTATGGGTGTGAAACATAAGACATTGCCGGTCGAAGGCGTGCAGTTCCATCCTGAATCGATTCTGAGCCAGCATGGTCATCAAATCTTTAAAAACTTTCTCGAAATTTATGCCTAAGAACATCTTATGAATATTCAACAAGCTTTAAGCAATATTACTAAAAACATTCACCTGACTCAGGATCAAATGCAAGACGTGATGCGTGCCATCATGTCAGGTGAAGCGACCGATGCCCAGATTGGTGCCCTGCTGATGGGCTTACGCCTAAAAGGCGAAAGCATTGATGAGATTACTGCAGCTGCACGTGTTATGCGTGAACTGGCTACCAAAATTGATGTCAGTGATATTCCATATTTAGTGGACATCGTGGGTACAGGTGGTGATGGCCAGAACCTGTTTAATGTTTCTACTGCTTCTGCATTTGTAATTGCAGCAGCGGGCGCAACCATTGCCAAACATGGTAACCGCGGCGTTTCGACCAAATCAGGTTCGTCGGATTTACTGGAACAGGCCGGGATTAACCTGGACCTGAATATGCAGCAGACTGAACGCTGTATCCGTGATGTCGGTGTCGGCTTCCTGTTTGCACCGAATCATCATCAAGCCATGAAATATGCAATCGGCCCACGTAAAGAATTGGGGATTCGCAGTATTTTCAACCTACTCGGTCCTTTAACCAATCCGGCTGGCGTACAACGTCTGGTCATTGGCGTATTTTCCAATGAACTCTGCCGTCCGATTGCGGAAGTTATGAAACAGCTCGGTGCTGAACATGTGATGGTAGTACATTCACGTGATGGTCTGGATGAAATCAGTATAGCCTCTTCAACTCATGTTGCTGAACTGAAAAATGGCGAAGTCACCGAATGGGAAATTATTCCTGAATCGGTCGATATTGAATCGCAAACTCTGACCGGACTGATTGTGGAAGATTCTGCGCAAAGTCTGGCTTTAATCAAAGATGCACTGGGCAAGAAAAAATCAGACATCGGCGATAAAGCCGCCAATATGATCGCGCTGAATGCCGGCGCAGGTATTTATGTCTCCGGTTTGACCAGCAGCTATAAGCAAGGTGTTGCGCTGGCACATGACATTATCTATGGCGGTCAGGCACTTGAGAAAATGAGTGTACTGTCTGAATTTACCAAAACTATTAAACATTACGAAGCTTAATTCGGTCAGGGATTTTGATCATGGTGGATATCGCAAATACAATTTTAGGCAAAATTGTTGACCGTAAAAAAGAAGAATTTGCCCTACGTTTAAAGCAGAAAAGCTATAAAGATCTGGAAGAACTGGCACAAGGTGCATCACCTGTGCGTGGTTTTGCCCAGTCTTTAGTGTCGAAACGTCCGGGTGTCATTGCTGAAATTAAGAAAGCTTCGCCATCCAAGGGCATTATTCGCGAGAACTTTAACCCTGCGGAAATTGCAGCACAGTATCAGGAGGCAGGTGCAGCCTGTTTATCGGTGCTGACCGATGTAGACTTTTTCCAGGGTCACGATGACAACATTCAGATTGCCCGTTCACATTGCGACCTGCCTGCACTGCGCAAAGACTTTCTGATCGATCCTTATGGAGTTATCGAAGCACGTGCCCTGCATGCAGACTGTATCTTGCTAATTGTGGCTTGCCTGTCTGACCAGCAGTTAGAAGAAATGTCTAAAACTGCATTTGAACATCATCTGGATGTACTGGTTGAAGTTCACGATGAAGAAGAACTATCCCGTGCTTTAAAACTTTCTGATCGTTGTCTGCTCGGTGTAAATAACCGTAATTTAAAAACCTTTGATGTGGATTTAAACACATCATTACGTTTGAAAAAATTACTGGACCCTTCACGCCTGCTGGTGACTGAAAGTGGTATTGCCACACCTGCGGATGTTGCGATGATGCAGAAAAATGATATTCACGCCTTTCTGGTCGGCGAAAGCTTCATGAAACAACCACGTCCGGATCATGCTTTCCGCGATCTGTTTGGTGAGCCTGAAGCGGTTTAAAATGTAAATGCTCACCTAAGCATTAAAAAAGCCCAATCTCAGGATTGGGCTTTTTTATTTTCAATATTGAAAAGTAGATCATAGATTCTCGAGCGTATTTAAAATCCTCAGCAATGTCATGAACGCAATTCAGTTCTCCTTTGTCTATTTTCAGACTATAATTCTTGTAAATTCCGCATCTCCCTTGTTTTTACATTATGAGTAAACACGATTCTTCATTATCTAAAGATCAGTACAACCTGCTGAAATCTTTTAAGAAGCAAATTACACAGCCGCAAACACCTGCGGTCGTTGCTGCACCTGTTGAAAAGACTGTCGAGCAAGAAGCGTTAGAAGAACTGGAATTATTCCGCAAGCAAATGCAGGGCGTACAAAAAATTGAATCGGGAAATACGGTTCAACTGGACAAACCACGCAAGAAAAAGCCGGATGCACAAATCTTGGCAAAGCGTGCAGCGGCTACTGGCCCGCTGGAAACAGAGGCAATGGCTTTATCAGATACTCAGGCCATGCTCAATCCTGTCGGCAGTCAGGCCAACTTGAGCTATCGCATCGCCACCTTGCAGCATAAAGTGTTTGAAGACTTGAAAGCCGGTAACTTGCGCTGGTTTGAAGCTGTGGATCTGCATGGCTGTACCGTGGAAGAAGCGCGTCAAGCCGTGCTGCAGATTATCCAGATCGCCAAAGATGAAAACCAGAACGTGATTAAAATCATACATGGCAAAGGTCCGGAAGCGATTTTAAAAACCTATGTCAACGGCTGGCTGCGTCAGCATCGCGATGTTTTGGCTTTTGTCAGTGCACCTGAAAAGCAAGGTGGTACCGGTGCGGTATTGGTTCTGCTCAAACGTGCAGAAAAGAATCCAAAGTTCAAACAGTAAACGGTTTTAGCCTCAAAACAAGGCATTGTAAAAGTTTTCTGCTACAATGCCGTCCTTGTTCATTCTCAGTTTAAGTGAATACGTCATATGACTATGCAGCAATCCTACGCAAACATTCTTACTGCCGTTGGCGAAGATCTAAATCGCCCTGGTCTCAAAGATACGCCTGTGCGCGCTGCGAAAGCATTTTCATATTTAACCTCGGGTTATAGCCAGACACTTGAAGAAGTGACCAACAAGGCGGTCTTCCCTTCCGATAACCGTGAAATGGTACTGGTTAAAAACATCGAATTTTATTCGCTATGTGAGCATCACTTATTGCCATTTTATGGCCGCGTACATATCGCCTATTTGCCAGAAGGTCATGTTTTAGGCCTGTCTAAATTTGCCCGTATTACTGAAATGTTTGCACGCCGTTTGCAGATTCAGGAAAATCTGACTCAGCAAATTGCAGAAGCAGTGGCTGAAGTCACCAAAGCACGCGGTGTTGCAGTAATGATTGATTCTGCGCACATGTGCATGATGATGCGCGGTGTAGGCAAGCAGGAATCAACCACACGTACGGTATCATTTATTGGTGATTTTAAAACCGACAAAGAAACACGTCGTGAATTTTTAAGTGCGGTTCCAGAAAGCTATTAATTATTAAAGCTTAAAAATAAGTTACTCAAAGCCTCGATCATTCGGGGTTTTTTGCTTTTAAAGGAAGAGGATATCAATACTTAATTCAAAAGCTCACTTGCTATAAATAACACCTGGTAACAGGGTTTAAAGACCTGTCCCAAAACTTGCTATGTTTCAGTCTAGAACTCAAACAATTCCTGCTTGTGTTTGCAACAAGCCTACACTTGGATACACGATAAAGTTTTAATCCTGCCGCTCTCCCATTAAAGTAATTTGAAGTTGATATACAGCAAAGCGCTTTATATCTTTCTGATTGATTTTTAATGATAAGGAAAGTAACCATGGCGAATAGTAAAAATAACCAGGCGAAAGACAGCAAAAAATCAGCAAAAACTGCTAAAAAGACCCAAGATGAGAAACTGAAAAAGTCGAATAAGAGTAGTGACAAAGACAGTGATCGCAAAGTCACTAAAAAAGCGGCGAGCAGTAAATCTAAAGCGGCATCTTCTAAGAAAGACAATGCCAGCAAAGATGAAAAAGTGAAGGCGAAGAAAAATTCGAGCTCAAAAGCCAGTGATAAAGCGAAAGACCAAAAGACCTCTTCCGCGAAAAAACCGGCTAAAGCGAAAAGCAGCAACAAGAGTAAAGACGACACTAAAGTGAAAAAGTCTTCTTCAAAAAAATCGGCGCCTGCTAAAAAGCAGTCGAGTAGCTCCTCTAAGAGCAAGTCAACCAAGGCTAAAACCTCGAAGACCAGTTCAAAAAAATCGAAGTAAAATGAAAGCCCCTAGCTCTAAATGACAGGGGCTTTTCTGTATCTTGTCCTTTCGTTTTTATAATTTGTATTAGCTGAAATATTGAGTCATTTTAAATTTCAGAAAAGGCCGAATATGAAGTCATCTGCCAAAGTAACCCCACCAAAACGTCCGTCACGTGTAGTTTCGAATAGTTTTGATTATTTTCTGGACTTTGCAAAGATTAATTTTCGTAAACGACCCCAGCTCTACCGGATTGGCCGTGGTGAACAAGGTGTATTACTGGTTGAGCCTTATAAATCGGAAATCCTGCCACACTGGCGCTTTGCAGATGAAGCAAAAGCCCAAGCGAGTAGCGAGAAAATCTATCAGCTTTTCTTGGACTATTTAAAGCAAGAAGATTTTATCGGTGCGGACATGGCACGCAAGTTTTTACAGATGGGTTTCACCCGTGCCCGACGTTATGCCAATCATAAAGGTGGCAAAAAATACGATGGCCCGGTTCCGGAGGATAAAAAAGGCTTGAGTGGTGCGCATGGCCGTTCCGAGCTGCCACGTAATCATGAAGATCCGGTTAAAGCCGCTGCTGCCAAAATCTTTAAACAGAAATGGGATGAAGCTAAAAATCATCCCGAATATCTCCAGCAAAAACAGAAATTTCAGGAATTTATAGAGCAGCAGTCTGCAACTGGCTAAAAACCTTTCATTTAAACTGAGAGTGGCTGTGCGACAGGGTTCAAGGACTGATGAGCCATATAAACTCTGTTACGCCCGTTGTTCTTCGCCATATACAAGGCAGAATCTGCCGCATTCAGGAAGCGCTGATAATCCGGATGTCCATCATAAAGCACACAACCAATACTGACCGTAAATTTAAACTGCTGGCCTTGTGCCGAATTAATCATGCCATTTTCAATATATTTACGAATACTTTCGGCAATATTCAGGGCACGTTTCTCATCAGTATCCACCAGTAATAGCAAAAACTCTTCACCGCCGACCCGGAAAGCATAATCACTGCCCTGACTGTATTTTTGCAATGCTTCGGCCAGAAATTTCAAGGCCAGATCACCTGCTGCATGTCCAAATTTGTCATTAATACTTTTGAAATAATCAGCATCAATGGCAAGTAAAGACAAAGGCGTATGATTCTTACGGGAAAAAGTGATTTCACGTGAAATAATGGTATTCAAATAACGACGATTCAATAACTGGGTCAATGAATCATTACCTGATTCAATATATTCGGCCACCTGAAATAACTGATCTACTAACAACTGAATCTCACGGTTCAAGTCACGGATTCGTTGGATCAGTCCCAGCATATTGTTTTTGTCCGTACAGTCCATAATATCTTGATTAAGTTCATCGACTTGATAAATTCGTTCAATGATTAAATCGACCTGGTCAGAGCCGGTAAAAGCATAAGAGGCTTTATGAATAAACCATAAACCAAACTCCGACTTGGACAACATCGGATGATTCAATTTTTCATGCTCAGAAAAGACCTTGAACATGAGCTCATTTTCCCAGTCTAGCAATGAACTGCGCTGTTTATCTTTTTGTACGGCCACATCCTGCATCGCTGAAAAAACACGATAACTGTGTTTAATTTCCTGATTCATGGCTGTTTTGGCTTCATAAGATCGGCACATGACTTCTGTGGCAAACCCCATGATCTGGACAATATAACTGCAGGTAGTCAACATACTGTGATGAGGATTCTCATCCAGCAGTTCAAACATTTTACGCTCAATTTCACGTACACCGCGCATGATCAGCCAGGATGGAATTCCGACACGCGCATGCACATGCCCCACCATCGCCTGTTTCTGCACGGCATCGGCATAGCGTTTATTAATCCCTACACCAAAGCTTTCAAGTAGCCAGGCATTTAAAGTGTCGCGCAAGCGCTGTTGAATCAAGTCATCGGAAAAGAATTCTGCAGATTCCTTTTCAATGAGCATGTTTTTATAGAATTCTTCCACCAGAATCAGGGAATGATCTTGAATAAAATGAAAGGCATGCAATAAGTCATCAGATGAATAATTTTGACAGATCTGTTCCCATTGCTCGGCCAGTCTTGCCATGCATTCATTATTCATACTGTCTGTTCCCCAAAACCTTGCAATTTGTACTCACATTATGTGATAAATATAACAAATATCAGGTATTTTTCCTAAAATATCGACCAGATTATTTGTACCAAATCAAGCCAATCTTTTTATACAAGGGAAAACTAAACAGTAGCCTCATGGATACACAGCACTTTATCAATAGTTTTAAATAAATCTTAAAAATACCGAATCAAACCAAGACTCCATTGATCCCAGTCTTTGGACTGCTGTTGCTGATATTCCCAAGACAGCCGAAGTGCATGTTGTGGATTGAATGCATATTGGATTTCAGTATTCAGTTTCAGCTGCCAGCGATGCGAATCTTCCCAATAAGGCAGTTCCACCTGCACCAGACTGTTGATCTGATCGCTCCAGATATTCTGGCACCCCACAGTAGGGCCTGCACCTACGCGCCAGCCCTGATCCAGTGCCTTGCCTGCCTGTAGCTGAGTTTGCATTTGTGCATAACATAGATGTTCACGGCTGGCATTTGCCCAGCTATAACCACCCTGAGTTTTTAAGCTGGCGACGCCATGCTGTTCATCGTCACTAAACTGGCCATGCGCATCCAGTGCCTCCTGTTTCCAGCCCAAATTAAAACCCCAAGATAATGGCGTATTAAACGGATTGACCGGGTTATAGGAATTGACAGTAAATAGATCCAGATGTTCCAGCTTGAGCTCACTGTCACGATATTGCAAAGCCCCATCCAGAAACAGCAATTGTGTGCCGGTTCGAAAACCGCCTTGCGGGTCGATGAGATCATGATAAGCCTGCCGATGCCCTAGCTGGACAAAGGATTCACCCTGAACCTGTCCGGCCTGAAGACTGATATTCCGTGCATGATGGCTTTGTACCGGGTCTATTTTTGGACGTTCAGGCGCTTTACGCTGCTTCTCGATATTCAGCTGACTTCTTAAGCCTAATAACTTGCGAAAACGTGGCTGGGAAAATGATTTATCGACTGTTTGTCGGAGAAAGTCCAGATATAAATGATCATAGGCCATTTCCAGAATTTTGGCCTGATCTTCTGCCGGATAGGGCTGCAAGATTGAAGGCATTGCACCTGTTTCTGCATAAGCCAGCTGATGCGCAGTTTTTGCCAGCGCTTTGCCATGCTGTCTGGACTGTGCCAGCAATTGAGTTTCAAGCGCCGGACGGTAAACTTTCTGTTTGATCAAGCCCTGCTGTTCTACTACTTTTAGTGTTTCAATCGGAATCGCAGTCGAATTAAACTGTTTCTGTAGATTTAGCTCGGGACGTACCAGATCAAACAGTCCCAGTAGGCGATAAGCGCAATTATCACTGATAAAATAATAAGGGAAACTTACATTTTGCATTTCCCAGAGATGCTGTACCAAAAACCTGGTTTCTTGCGGACTTAAGTTTAATTCATATTCCCACAAATCCCGGCTTTCAAAGTCACCATACTCTTTGACCTTGCGGTAATACGGCATCAGTGAATATTCACCCGGATATTGTCCAGTCAGCCCTTTCCAGGCAAAGGACCAGTTGTCATTGCCATCGACCGTCGCAGCATAGTTGACCGCATAAGAAATCAGATTGAGTTGTTGCTGGTCTTTAGGGTCCAGACGCAACAAGGTATGACCAAACATCGAGCTGGGATTACCCATAAAATCCGTGGCATAGATCAGGGTTGCCTCATAAGGCTTGACCTCGCCAATCCATTTATCCAAATCCGGGCAACTGACCGCAGGCAATTGTTGCTCGGAAATATTCAATTGCTGCATTAACCAGCTGCTGCGTGCAGGAAACTTACAGCGGACGGACTGATTCGGCTCTGCGCTCAGGAATAAAGCCTGAATGTTATGCTGCATTTCTTTTTTTAGATCAGTTTTTCCCTGCTCTGCCAGGAAATAGCCCGAATAGTTAACCTCGCTATGACCTTGGGGATTGGCATACATGAGACGTTGCCAGGTAGTGCTCTGATCCAGACGCTGAGTTTCGGCCTGAGCGATATAATGCTGGATGTCTGGATTAATTTCGCTAGAAAAACTTAAAGGGCTGAATGTCAGGCCCAACATGAAGAACGCATATTTCATTCAGTTAACTTATTCTCATCAATTTCTTTTAGTCATAAGAAAACCCTGCCAGAACAGCAGGGTTTTTAGGGTGCGGATCAGATGTAGGATTTCAATACTTCATCTTTGGCCATCACAGTTTGTAAGGTGCTTAAAACTTGTAATGTATTCTGGTTTTCTTCGGAATAAATTTCAGAGAAATTCTGCTTGGAAACGCTAAAGAAACGAGCTTTATCTTCAGATTTAATATTCAAAAGTTCAGCCAGAACATTCAGGCTTTCACCCTCTCCAACTGCCATATCACGCGCCAATGCTTCAGCGTTTTCATTGGTAAAGGTCACCACTTGAGCGGTTACGGTACCGCCCTGGCTACAACCTAAAGTACCAAAAGTGATCCCGAGCCACTGATTCGTGAACAGAACGTTGGTCGTACCTGCAAAGAGTTTAGGAATAATACCAGACTGACCCGCCCATACCTGGCTTCCGATACCACAACCGACATCTCGGTCAGCCATCGCCATGCTTGAACCAGTCGCCAATACCGCCGCCAGCATAATTTTTTTCAACATAGTTATTCTCCAATTATTCTCATGCAATCTTTGTTATTACTCTAATAATGTAATTTAAATTACATACTCAGCAGAGTAGCGACAAGTCAAGTTTGGCGCAATTGAAAAAATGTATGCTTTACATAAACATAACCTGATTGATTTTACTGTTCCTTGAGCGCCCAATCGCCTTGTGAATTACGCTGTCCCAAAATTTTCAGCACCAACACCAGACTCAGCAGTAACAACAAATACCAGGAGCCCAGTTTGCCCCATCCCACCATATGCCATTGCTCAATCTGGCTTGGATAGAGCCAGATCTGGTAAAAGGTACTGATATTCTCGGCAATCCAGATAATAAACGCCAGAATCAGCAGTACGGGTAACATCGGCAACTGAAAAGTATGCCGATTCAGCTGAAAGCGAATTCTGGTTTTCCAGAACATGATCACGCTCCAGACAAATAAAATCACCCGATAATCGGGAATAAAAAACTTGCTCATAAAGTTGATATAAGACAAGACAGCCAATGTCAGCATATGGCTAAAACGCGGCAATTTTTCAAATGAAACCTGATATAGACGTAAAGAGCGCGCAAAAAAACTGCCGACCGCAGAATACATAAAACCGGCAAATAAAGGCACGGTCAGGATTTTAAATATTGCGGGTTGAGGGTAATGCCAGGAAGCAATTGCCGGATGGGTCAGGAAGATTTCCATCACCATGGCCATGAGATGAAATAACGCAATCACTTTGGCTTCAGCCCAGGATTCCAGTTTGGTATAGAGCAATATCACCTGAATCAGCAAAGCAAAAAAAAGCAGATAGTCATACCGGTAAAAACCAATGAAGAGATCGCTGCCCATAGAAGCAGTCAGCGCAAAAGCGAGCAGGAGTAAAATCCCAAATAAGGCAGCCGAAGCTGCCTTATAAGTAAATTCAAACCCTGATTTGAATAGATCGATCAAGGTTTACATCCTAAAGATATTTGGCACTATACTCATGTACGGTATCAATAAATGCTTTTGGATTCGCCGGATCAACCCACTGGGTAATACCATGACCTAAATTGGCAATATAACCGGTTTTCTCGCCATTGGCATAGGCATCATCCAGCATGGCTTTTGTCGCTTTAATGATGGTGTCTGATGAACCATATAAAGTTGCAGGATCCAGGTTACCCTGAAGTGCTGCACGACCAGCAACCGTTTGACGAGCGACATTCAATGGCGTGGTCCAGTCCAGACCAAATGCATCTGCGCCTGTCGTAATCATCGGTTCCAACCATTGACCGCCACCTTTGGTAAACAGAATTACCGGAATCTTGCGGCCGTCTTTCTCACGTTGCAAACCAGCGACAATCTTCTGCATATAGTTCAGCGAGAACTCGATATATTCACGATGTGCTAATGCCCCACCCCAACTATCAAAGATCTGTACCGCTTGTGCACCCGCATCGATCTGCGCATTCAAATATTCAGTCACTGCATCAGCCAGACGATCCAGTAAAGCATGCAAAACTTCAGGCTGCGCATACATCATCTGTTTGGTAAAACGGAAATCCTTGCTTGAACCACCTTCGACCATATACGTTGCCAGAGTCCATGGACTGCCCGAGAAACCAATCAGAGGAACCTGACCGCTCAGGGCTGAACGAATGGTCGAAACGGCATTCATCACATAATCCAGATCCGACTTGGCATTAAATGCAGGCAGATTGGCTACATCCTGTTCGGTACGGATGGTCTTGTGAAATTTCGGGCCTTCACCAGCTTCAAAATACAGCCCCAGTCCCAAAGCATCCGGAACCGTCAAGATATCTGAGAATAAAATCGCGGCATCAAGATCATAACGGCGCAAAGGCTGCAAAGTCACTTCACAGGCCAGTTCAGTATTCTTGCAAAGCGAAAGGAAATCTCCTGCCTTGGCACGCGTTTCGCGGTACTCAGGCAAATAACGGCCAGCCTGACGCATCATCCATACTGGCGTAGCATCTACAGGCTCACGCAACAATGCGCGCAGAAAACGATCATTTTTTAAGGTCGTCATTCACATTCCCATCTTTCTTTGACATTGCCAACATCATAGCAAAAAGGCCGCAGTTTTAATAACTTCTGGCAACTTTAAAAACCGATCGGATTGAACGGCAACCTAGTGATTTACACAAAACAACTACTGCATCTCCACATTTTTTCTGTAATACTTATAGTGTTTTTTCACATAGTTAAAGAAATAATTCTTAAGGTTGAGTTACATGTTCGTTCGCACAATGCTCGCTGTGAGTCTAGGTTGCATTTTCGCAGGTCAAGTTTTTGCCGCGTCTACTGCTGAACAACCATTAAAACCCCAAGTGGTGACTGATGTTGCAGTGCAAGATCCGATTGATCCATTAGCAACTGAAGCTTCAGCGGCCCAAGCAGCACCTGCAGAAGCGCAAATTACCGCACAAGAACAACAAGACTTAAAACAGGCATCTGAAGCGCTGAATAAGCTACAGGATACCGAAGAGCAGACTGCTTCTATTGGCGCAGCACCAAATACCAAAGCACCGACTAACTCTGCAGCGACCAAAGCTTCGTGGACTTTAGACGGTTTAAACAATGCCCAATGGTATGAAAATATCGGTGCAGGTCAATTCCCAGTTTACGCACGTGCGCATGTCATGCTGAATAATGCTCATGCATCACCGGGTGCGATTGACGGAACCAGCGGTAAAAACACACTAAAAGCGATTGCATCTTTCCAGCAAATGAATGGCATTAAACCGACAGGTGTTTTGACTCAGGAAACCTGGGATAAACTAGTTGCACGTCAGGGTTCTAAGCCAACCTTTGTTGAATACACCATTACTGAAAAAGATCTGGCAGGCCCATTTGCCAAGTCTATTCCTTCAGATTATGCGTTACAGGCAAAAATGAAAGGCTTGTACTACACGCGTGTCAGTGAAATGTTGAGTGAAAAATTCCATATGGATGAGAATTTTTTAAAGAAACTCAATCCAAATGCCAACTTTAATAAAGTTGGTGAAAAATTACTGGTCAGTAATGTACGTAATGACTTGCCTGAAGGTATTCACTTGATTGTTGCACATAAAGGCGCGAAACAACTGTACTTATTTAATAGTAAAAATCAAATGATCGCGTCATTCCCTGCCACCATTGGTAGTGCGGATACACCATCTCCAACCGGAACCTATAAAGTAACAGGTGTTGCACCAAACCCTTGGTACAGCTACTCACCTTCTAACTTTGTACAAGGTAAAAATTTAAAACCACTATCTTTACCACCGGGTCCTAACGGTCCTGTCGGGAATATCTGGATTGGTTTAAGCAAGAAATCATTTGGTATTCACGGAACACCAAACCCGTCTAGCATTTCGAAAACAGCATCACATGGTTGTATTCGTTTGACTAACTGGGATGCCAATGATCTTGGCCGTAAAGTCAAATCTGGCGTAACGGTTCGTTTCTTAGAATGATGATCGGTCTGCCGATTTGAATAAAAATAGCCTGCTTTTGAGCGGGCTTTTTTATTCCTTATGTTTACTTTCAGCTCTTTCGTTGCAAAAATGCAATGATCTGTCGCCTATTTGAGATTTTTTCAGTTATAAAACGACAGTATGATGATCTCAAGTTAAAAATAATGTCGAGATAAAATCATGAATGCTTTTCTACATCCTAGCGAAAATCGTGGTCATGTAAAAATGGGCTGGCTGGAGTCTAAACACAGTTTCTCATTTGGCAACTGGTATAACCCAAAGTATATGGGTGTCAGCGCTTTACGTGTCATTAATGATGACCTGATTGATGGACATCAGGGTTTTGGAACGCATCCACATGACAATATGGAAATCCTGACCTGTGTGCTGAAAGGAACCATTACCCATCAGGACAGCATGGGCAATCATGGCGGAATCGCTGCGGGTGAATGGCAACTGATGAGTGCAGGAACAGGTGTGCGGCACAGTGAAATGAACCAAGGCGACGAACAGGTCCATTTACTGCAAATCTGGATTATTCCAAATGAACGTGATGCCAAGCCGAACTATCAGCAAATCCGTCTTGACCCGCATGAGCAACCGAACCAGTGGCATTTGATTTGTGGTCCGAATGAAAATGCACCGATGCATATTCGTCAGAATGCCGAAGTCAAAACTGCGGTGATTCAGCAAGGCCAAAGTCTGGAAGTGAAAGCGACCCAGCATATTAATTATGTACATGTTGTTTCTGGCACTGTCCAGATCGCTGAACATACAGTTGAAGCTGGCGGCGCAATTGCTTTTCTAGATGATACAGAAATTAAAGCAAGCGAAGATGCGCAAGTGATCTGGTTTGATTTGCCGGAAGTACCCAACTAAGCTTTTAAAGCTCTCAGCTCTAATGGCTATTGATCCCAGTGATTAATAGCCATTTTTTATACGTATAATCATGAATAAGAAATAATAGTTCGCAAAATCATAATAAGGCTGCTTAACCAATAAAATTATGCCTACGACCTATACAAATCCAACCAATTCTCATCACATTTTTACCTAAGCAATGCATTATTTAGGTGAATATAAACTGATCCCTTTCCATGGAATCCAGTGCTGTATAGCTTTGATCATTCACGACTGGTTTGATATTGTCTTTTGCAGGCATAAAGTGAATTAATCTTTTCATGTAGGTTAAATAAATAGAAGAGCATATCCGTATGAACCAAATTTTAGAGATGCAAAGCATCCAGCAACAAGCTTTGCTTTATTTATTAGCCTTTTTAAAACAACAAGATTATCAGTTTACGACCATTACACCGCTTTCCCACCAGCGAATTCTGAATCGAAAAAAGAATGAAATTTATAAGCACAGAACCCATCAGGATATCTTTGGCTGGAATCTAAACTTTAAAAAAACTGATCTTGATTCTGCCCTTTTTACATTATTGCAAGAACATCAGCTTCTACAGGTTCAGGAAGATCAATACTTGAGTCAGGTTCGGGTTTCTTCACTCGATGGCGAACTCTTTATTCATTCAGCTTTTCCAACCACTCAGCAAGATGCGGTATTTTTCGGTCCGGATACGTATCGCTTTATCTATCATCTCAAGCAATATCTAGCTGCTCAGCCTCGCCCTTTTAAACGGGTCGTGGAAATGTGTTGTGGCACTTCAGCAGCCGCGATCAGCATTGCCAGACATTTTCCAGCTGTGAATGAAATGATGGTTGCAGACCTGAATCCCAAAGCCTTGCTCTATAGCCAGATTAATATCAGTTTTGCCGGCTTAAACCATATTCATCCGGTTCAAAGTAATTTATTTTCCAATCTTGATGGAAAATTTGATCTGATTTTTGCTAATCCACCGTATTTAATTGATCCCGAACAACGTCAATATCGTCATGGCGGTAATGCGCTGGATGGCTGTGATTTATCATTCAGGATTATAAAAGAAGGTCTACAGCGCCTGAATTCTGGCGGACATTTATTTCTATATACCGGTGTGACCGTGACTGAACATGGCAATCTGTTTTTGCAGCATCTTAAAGATTTGATGAAACAGCATCAAAATATAATCTGGTCCTATGAAGAAATTGACCCGGATATTTTTGGTGAAGAACTGGAACAACCGGCTTACCAACATGTGGAAAGAATTGCGTTGGCATTAATCAAAATTGAAGTAGGCAATTAAAGAATATTTATTAATTATGGAATTTTAAAATTTTGACTTTGTTCGCTATCAGCTTATTTTAAATCGTTTTATTAAAATCATAGAAATAAAAAAACCCCAATCTTTCGACTGGGGTTTTTAAAATTTGGCGGAAGCGGTGAGATTCGAACTCACGGAGGACTCACACCCTCGTCGGTTTTCAAGACCGGTGCATTAAACCGCTCTGCCACGCTTCCATGGGCGCAATAATACGGAGCTTTTGTCCGGCTGACAAGTGAAAATTACAGTGAATGCAATCAACTGCATATAGTTTCATCAAATCCTTACAGTTTTGCTGCTAATTCCGCTCCCTCACGAATGGCGCGCTTGGCATCGAGTTCAGCAGCCAGTTTTGCACCGCCAATAATATGATACTGCGCCAAGGTATTTTCCCCAGCACTCGGCATCAGGTCTTTTACCGATTCCTGACCTGCACATACCACAATGGTATCCACACGCAATAATTGAGCATGGCCATCTACCTCAATCCATAAGCCTTCATCCGTGACAGATTTATATTGCACACCGCGCAACATCCGCACGGCATGTTTTTTTAACTGGGCACGATGTACCCAGCCTGAAGTCTTGCCTAGTCCTGCGCCAAGCGGTGTCTTTTTACGTTGTAATAGATAAATTTCCCGTACTGGAGGTTCTACTTCAGCACGCTGTAACCCGCCTTCAGTCACATAATCTGGATGAGAATCTACACCCCATTCACGCTTCCACTCATCCACAGGTTGCGGCTGTATTTGATGCGGTGGCTTTAATAAAAACTCGGACACATCAAAACCGATCCCGCCTGCGCCAATGACCGCAACACGATCACCGACAGGTGCGCCACGTAGCACTTCTGCATAAGATAATACTTGTGGTGCCTGACTGCCTTCGATATTCAAGGCACGCGGCACAACCCCTGTAGCCACAATCACCTCATCAAAACCCTCACGCTCCAACTGCTCGCGGTTGACTCGGGTATTGAGACGCAGATCAACTCCAGTTTTTTCTAGCTGCACTTTAAAATAACGAATCGTTTCGTGAAATTCCTCTTTCCCCGGAATGACTTTAGCCAGGTTGAACTGTCCGCCTACTTCATGACTGGCCTCAAACAGCGTCACATCATGCCCGCGACTGGCTGCGACAGTAGCCGCTGACAGACCTGCAACACCACCACCAATCACTGCAATACTTTTCGGTTTTTTGGTTTTGACATAGACCAGTTCGGTCTCATAAGCGGCACGCGGATTGACCAGACAGGTTGCGCGCTGGTTTTTAAAGGTATGATCCAAGCAAGCCTGATTACAGGCGATACAGGTATTGATTTCATCAACACGATTGGTTGCGGTTTTGTTGACCCAGAAAGCATCGGCCAAAAGTGGACGTGCCATCTGTACCATATCTGCCTGACCAGAGGCCAGAATCGCCTCGGCAGTGTCTGGCATATTGATCCGGTTAGAGGCAATCACCGGCACCGAAACATGTTTCTTAACTTCAGAAGTGTAATCGACAAAAGCAGCTCGAGGCACGGAAGTCACAATAGTTGGAATACGTGCTTCATGCCAGCCAATCCCGGTATTGAGCAAAGTAATTCCTGCCTTTTCCAAAGCTTTAGCTACGGTAATCACTTCCTGCATGGTATTGCCATCATGTACCAAATCGAGAAGTGACAAACGGAAACAGATAATAAATTTCTCACCAATTTCAGCGCGAATCGCTTTAACAATTTCTACGGCAAAACGCATCCGGTTTTCAATCGGGCCGCCCCAACGGTCAATACGCTGATTGACATGACGACTTAAAAACTGATTCAGCAAATAGCCTTCAGAACCCATGATTTCCACGCCATCATAGCCAGCCTTTTTGGCAATGATGGCAGTTTTCACATAATCCTGAATGGTATTCAGGATCTGTTTATCTGACATTTCACGCGGTTTAAAAGGAGAAATTGGTGATTTGATCGGGCTGGCCGAAACCACAAAAGGCTGATAGCCATAACGTCCGGCATGCAGAATCTGTAAAAGAATTTTAGCACCATGCTTATGCACTGCATGTGTCACCAGACGATGTGGTGCAATATCGCCCAAGGTATTCATGGTACCGCCTGCCGGCAACAACCAGCCCTGACGGTTTGGCGATATTCCACCCGTAATCAGCAGACCTACGCCACCCTTTGCACGTTCGCCAAAATACGCTGCCAGTTTAGGATAATTATAGAAGCGGTCTTCCAGACCAGTATGCATCGACCCCATCACCACCCGGTTTTTAATGGTGGTGAAACCCAGATGAAGTGGTTTTAAAATATTGGCATAGCGCGTCGTAGTCATAACATATCCCTGATTTTTATTTGGCTAATAGCTTAAATCTTATAAAGGTACTTTAACTGATTTTTAGGGGCTTTTTATGACTATCAGGTCTGCATTCTCAGGCACAAATACCAATTGGTGGCATATTTATATCGAACCTTCGCAATTAAATTATTGCTGCCATTGCCTTGCACTGGATTTCCATAATGCAATCGCACCCAATACTGTCCCAATCGGAAAACTGAACAGCATGAGGATTGCCATCACTCTGGATAAAGTCCGTCCTGAACCATTGCCCTGCTTCACCTTGATACTGGCCTGTATATTAAAAAACATCAGCAAGCCTAAAAGCAGCAGCACCACACCTAAACTCAGCATGGAAATACTGGATTGCTGATATTCAAGATATAAAAACAGCACTGTACTAAAACCAATCAGGCCGGCATAAATCCCATGTAACAGTGCCAGCGTTTCATTCTTAGCTTTAGGATTTAAATTAGGTAAAGGTGGAATGCGAGTCGCCATGCTTTTATTCCTGTTTTATCTGATTTTTAACTTTATTCGGCTGAATATAACCAATTTCTTCCGTTTTCAGCAGGATTCTGGTGAAAATCGTGCGATTTATGATTATTTAAGCCTATTGAATAGAGATTTTAAAACGAGTTTTTCTTTTCTAAAGCAAACCTAAATAAATTAATGATACAATTGATGCAATATGTATTTTTTCAGGCCACCAATTCTGGCGTGCCTATTTCATATCATTAGGATGAACAATGTCTGATAATGCAACTATCTTGCAGAATGTCCCAGTAGGTAAAAAAGTTGGTATTGCCTTCTCTGGTGGTCTAGATACTTCTGCTGCTCTTTTGTGGATGAAACAAAAAGGCGCTGAACCTTATGCTTACACAGCTAACTTGGGTCAGCCAGACGAAGACGATTACGATGCGATTCCAAAAAAAGCTGAAGCTTATGGCGCAGTAAAAGCACGTTTAATCGACTGCCGTTTACAGCTTGCATTAGAAGGTATTGCTGCAATTCAATGTGGCGCGTTCCATATTTCTACAGGTGGTATGCCTTATTTCAACACGACACCATTGGGTCGTGCAGTAACTGGCACCATGCTGGTAACTGCCATGAAAGAAGATGACGTTAACATCTGGGGTGACGGTTCGACTTATAAAGGCAACGACATTGAACGTTTCTACCGTTATGGTTTATTGACCAATCCTGCGCTTAAAATCTACAAGCCTTGGTTAGACCAAACTTTCATTGACGAGCTGGGCGGACGTGCAGAAATGTCACAGTTCCTGATCGACAATGGTTTTGACTATAAAATGTCAAAAGAAAAAGCTTATTCAACTGACTCAAACATGCTGGGTGCGACGCACGAAGCTAAAGATCTTGAATACCTGAATGCAGGCATCAAAATCGTTGAGCCAATCATGGGCGTTGCGTTCTGGAAAGATGACGTAGAAGTAAAAGCTGAAGAAGTATCGATTACTTTTGAAGAAGGCTTCCCGGTTGCTATCAACGGTCAACGCATTGAAGATCCAGTTGAATTTATTCTTGAAGCGAACCGCATCGGTGGCCGTCACGGTCTAGGTATGTCGGATCAAATCGAAAACCGTATCATCGAAGCGAAATCTCGCGGTATCTATGAAGCTCCGGGTATGGCGCTGCTTCACATCGCTTATGAGCGTCTGGTAACGGGTATTCATAACGAAGATACAATTGAACAATACCGTATTAACGGTCTACGTTTAGGTCGTTTGCTTTACCAAGGTCGCTGGTTCGATTCTCAAGCGCTTATGCTGCGTGAAACTGCACAGCGTTGGGTTGCTAAAGCAGTTACCGGTACTGTAACGATCGAATTGCGTCGTGGTAATGACTACACCATTATGAATACTGAATCTCCGAACCTCACTTATGAAGCTGAGCGTTTGACTATGGAGAAAGGTGATTCTATGTTCTCGCCGATGGATCGTATTGGTCAGTTGACCATGCGTAACCTGGATATCACGGATACTCGTGCGAAACTGGGCATCTATACAGAGACTGGTTTATTGGCAGTTGGTTCAGCATCTGCAGTGCCACAACTAAAAGACAAAAACTAAGTTTTAGTCCTTTTTAGTTTCATAAAAAACCGCTCCTGATGAGCGGTTTTTTATTGAGGGTTCGTTTATTGATTGTAATAATCTCTAACCATTTGCGATATCTGAATTGACTGAACGAATGGACTGATAATAAATCTGGTTGCGTCCAAGCTGTTTGGCACGATATAGCGCCTGATCCGCGATTCCCAATAAGGCGTCTTTATCAATATCATCTTCACCACGATAGACGGTAATGCCTAAACTGATGGTGATATGTTTCGCAACCAAGGATTTTTCATGTGGAATTTCCAGACGATCAATCGCCTTAAAAATATTTGAAGCCACTGCATAAGCACCATGTGCATCCGTTTCTGGCAAGAGCACCACAAACTCTTCCCCGCCATAACGCGCGACAAAGTCCATATGACGGATCGCATTTTTGATGGTTTTGGCAATAGTCGAAATGACATCATCACCTTTCTGATGCCCATAAAAATCGTTGTAATTTTTAAAGAAATCTACATCGATAAACAGAATTGCCAATGCCGTTTCTTCACGATGTGCACGTTCGAAATGGACTTGCAGCGTCTCATCAAAAGTCCGTCGATTGGAAATCTTGGTCAGCTCATCGTACTGACTCAAATGTAATAATTCGTTGGTATGGATACGCTGGATCTGCTCACTGATTCTGGCGCGAATGCTATAGAGAAATATCACACGTTCACGGGCAAAAATCATATGGCTAATCACATAACCCAGCAAGCAACTTCCAATTAAAATCCGGCCAAAAACCATAGGATTAAATTCAACTGAAAGGCTAAACAATACAAGAATAGTAGTTGCCGCAGCGAGTAATCCGGTGACCAGCATCTGAATCGGCTTAATACCGGTCAGAACATAACCCAGGATATATACGATCGTGACTATCGCCATGGATTGATGCTGCAAGGCATCAGTTTTAATCGACATGGTAATGCATGAAATTGACACCTGTATCCAGAACACCAACAGCATCGAAGCCTGCGGAAAAAAGCGCTTGATCTTGGGTAAACAGGAGAACATATAAAAAATGATTAATGACACGCCGCCGTTGAGCAAGCCCAACATACACAGGACAAAATCATGCACGAAATATTCTTTGCTGATGCTCCAGTAATCTGTAGGAATCATTACCACTAAAAAAAGGAAATAGGCCAATACCCCAGCCCACACATATTTTTCGACATGTTTGCGGGCGCGTTCCAGATTTTTGGTCCAGAATTCTTGTTCCAGATTTTGAGGGAAGACCGGGCCTACACGCTGGCTTTGCCGTGTAATCAGTTGTTCTATGTCTTCTTTATCATCTTGCAATTTCGCTAGATTGTACTTGTATTCCATTGCCAAGTATTTATGTAATTTTTTTATTAATTTTAAAATAACATACTTTTTAAAATTAATTTATACATATCCCTTATTTTGTAGCGCTTTCTCGTTACCATTTTTACTATAGATGGATTATCATTTGTTTTATTTGTTCGACTGAATTTGCCTTGAATACGATTACGATTCTCCAGCCAGATGATTGGCACGTTCACCTGCGTGATGGTTTAGCACTTCAACGTACCGTTCCCGATTTAGCCAAGCAGTTTTCTCGTGCCATTTGCATGCCAAATCTGGTGCCACCCGTAAAAACCGTCGAAGAGGCCAATGCTTACCGTGAACGTATCATGGCACATGTGCCTGAAGGGGTAAATTTCGACCCGCGTATGGTGCTGTATTTCACTGACAACACCCCGGCAAGTGAAGTTAAAAAGATCAAAGAATCTGCGCATGTCAATGCCATCAAGCTCTATCCTGCGGGTGCGACCACCAACTCCGATAGTGGTGTGAGCGATATGAGCAAAGTCTACGGCGTAATTGAACAGCTTGAAGAACACCAAGTGCCTTTATTGCTACATGGTGAAGTGACGCATAATCATGTCGATATTTTTGACCGTGAAAAGCGTTTCCTGGATGAAGTGCTGGCTCCCTTACTCAGACAATTTCCCAAGCTGAAACTGGTGCTCGAACACATCACCACCAGCGAAGCAGCAAACTTTGTACTTGAGCAAGACCGTAATGTCGCTGCAACCATTACGCCGCAACATTTATTGTTTAACCGCAATGACATGCTGGTTGGTGGGATCAAGCCGCATTTCTACTGCTTGCCGATTTTAAAACGTCAAACGCATCAGCAAACTTTGCTGGAAGTCGCAACCAGCGGTAATCCTAAATTTTTCCTGGGAACAGATAGCGCGCCGCATTCAAAAAATGCAAAAGAAAATGCGTGTGGCTGTGCAGGATGTTATAGTGCGCCGACTGCCATTGAGCTGTATGCTCAGGCATTTGATCAGGTGGGTAAAATTGAACGCCTGGAAGGTTTTGCCAGCCATTTTGGTGCAGACTTCTATGGCCTGCCACGTAATACCAATACCATTACCCTGGTTAAAGAAGATCAAGTAATCCCTGAAAGTTTAGACTATCTGGATGGTGAACAGATTATCCCACTGTATGCTGGTAAAACCATTCAATGGAGAAAAGTGTGACAAATGAAACGCTCCCAATCATTGGTCAACGTTTTCGTGGATTCTTACCTGTAGTTGTCGATGTCGAGACTGCAGGTTTTAATGCGCAGACTGATGCATTGCTGGAAATTGCGGCCATTCCGATTGTTTATAATGAGGAGGGTCAATTTGTGCCGGGTCAAGCTTACCATGCACATATCAATCCTTTCGAAGGGGCAAATCTCGACCGACGTTCGCTGGAGTTTATTGGGATCGATCCTTCGAATCCGATGCGAATCGCAATGGCCGAAGATGAAAAAACTGCGCTTAAGCGTATTTTTAAATCTGTGAATGAAGTGCGTCGCCAGCAAAACTGTACCCATGCAGTTTTAGTTGGACACAATGCACATTTCGATTTGGGTTTTCTTCAGGCCGCGATTGCGCGTACCGGAACCAAAAACCAGAACCCATTTCATAGTTTTTCTGTCTTCGATACAGTGACTTTAAGTGCGGTGATGTTTGGTCAGACCGTACTGGCAAAATCCTGTATTCAGGCTGGGATTGAGTTTGATGGCAAAGAAGCCCATTCTGCATTATATGATACGCAGAAGACCGCTGAACTGTTTTGCTATATTTTAAACAAACTCGCACCTCACCTGCTTGACACTCTGGTGGCGGATCAATAAGATACCGCCATCTTCTAAACGTCCCTATCGTCTAGAGGCCTAGGACATCGCCCTTTCACGGCGGTAACCGGGGTTCGAATCCCCGTAGGGACGCCATCTATTTTTTCTCTTCTTTATATTTCTTTGATCAGCATCTTAAGCTGCTCAAGTCTTACGCTTTTACTAATTAATGAAAATAATTCTCATTACTATTGATTGCCTTCTTAAATTTAATGATAATCACTTCCATTATCTTTCGCATATTTAACCCTTCTCATGCGTTTTGCTTATTCCCCACTTTCTATTGCAGTTTTAACAGCTTTATCAACATCTAGTTTTGCAAAAGAATCGAATTATCAAGAGCCTGTTCTCAATGAAACAACGATTAAGTTCAACACAATTATTATCGAAGCTCAGCAAGAAAATGAAGTTGGAAAAACCATTTATTCAAAAGAAGATTTAGAAAAGACGCCGAATAGCTCAAAGAACATTACCGATTTTTTAAAAGTGAATCCGAATGTGCAGTTTAGTCAATCAAAGTTAGCAGCAGGCTCACAAGGTGAAATTAAACCTGCCGAAATCTCTATAAATGGCGGACAAACCTTCCAAAACAATTTTATTGTGAATGGTGTTTCCAACAACTTACTTATTAATCCAGCAAATTCAAACACAAATACATTTCAAGATATCGGAACTGGCGCACAAGCTATGGCAGTGAACACTAACCTACTTTGTGAGCTTGAAGTATTAGATAGCAACGTGTCTGCCGCTTATGGTCAATTCACAGGTGGTGTTGTAAATGCTAAAACATGTGCACCGCAAACAGAGATAGGGAAAATTCACGGTTCTATCAATTACGATTACACTGAAAGCGATTGGGCTCGCTACAACTCAATTTCACCTTTAGAAGAAAGTAAATTTGAAGAGCCCACAGATGAATACCAAAAGGAATATACCAAACAAGGTCTAAGCACCAATATTTATGGGAAGCTCTCGAATGATTGGGGCTTTAATGCTTATGCCTCTCAACGAGAGTCTATCATCCCAGTCAAAAGTGGCTTTGAAACACCTAAAACAATTGATCAAGAACGACATATCTCAAATCTTGGTGCAACATTATTTTATACACCAAACGCCTCAACCAAAGCGAAGTTTGGTTTCGATTATGGTTTGCTCGATAGCTTAAGTTATGTGGACAGCAATCGTGATTCAGGTAGTACTACTGAAACCGAAACACTTACTCTGTTCTCGGAACTTGAACATCGCTTCAACTTAGGTACTCTCGTACACAAACTTAATTTCCAAAACTCGGCGACACAACGTATTGCTGACAATAACTACAGTATGCATTGGTACTACGCCAAAGGAAGTAAAGATTGGAATAATACCGATGTAGTTCGAGAGGGCGCCATCATGGGAGAGATTGAACAACGCCAAGACGTCCTTTCCTATGACCTACAAGCGAATATAGACCCTTTTAAACTTGGTCAATCCCAACACAACATGACTATAGGTACGGGTTATAGCCATGCTAATGTTGCGTGGAAACGAGTCGAGGATGTTTTACTCGCGACAAAGATCAACTTAAAAGAACTTGGCAAAGATACTACCTGCCTTCAAAGTGACCCATATTGTGATGAGAAACTAACTATAAATGGTTGGAATGGACAATATATCGCTGGTGGGACTCTGTACAAAGCTGGTGATATCAAAGCTCAGCAAGATCGCCTAAATATATTTATTGAAGATAATATTCAGTGGAATGATCAATTTTCAACACGCCTTGGTGTTCGTGCTGATTATGACTCTTTGAGTAGTAATATCAATATTTCCCCTCGCAGTCGTCTCTCTTACAAACCCTTTAGTAATGATCAATTGCATTTATCCGCTGGGTGGAATCGCTACTATGGTCAGCAAACGTTAGGTACAGAACTGGATGAAATTCAAAATGATTTGCTCTATAAACTGTCACGTGAAAACCCACATGCGCCTTGGGTAGAAACACAAACTGCACTATCCAGCGGTGCGCGTAGTTCAGCGCTCAATCCCCCTTTCAGTGACGAAACTGTTTTAGGCTTGAATACACAAATCCAGAATTGGGATCTAGGGCTAAAATGGGTCAATCGTAAATATCAGGATGAAATATCAAAAACTAAAGTTACTCCTTTAGATGGATCAAAATTCTTCTACGAATATAATAATGATGGAAGTGGCAAAGCTGACATCTACACCTTAACACTTAGAAATCGTCAACCGATCGCTCTGGGGGATAGCCAACATTTATTTGCCTTGGGATTTGACTACAGTGAAGTCTTCCGCAGTTATGTAGATTACACTTCAGCCTATGATCAAGCCACTCAAGATGAATGGGTCTCTTATGATGGTCAAATTATCCGTTGGTCAGACCGCCCTGCCCCAAACTTTAACCAACCATGGACCGCACGAGTAAACTGGGATATTACATTCGATACACTGCCTGTACGTATTTCAAACTTCTTTAGCTATAAAAACAGTTACGATGATATGGCTGTAGTCTCCAATAAAAATGACAAAGTCGAGTATGAAGGTGAACTGCTTGACACCTATTTAGCCTCTGAAATTAAACCAAAATTTACATGGGATATGCGCACCACCTATGATTGGGAAATTTCAAAAGATTTAAGGGCAATTTTTGGTTTAATCATTAACAACGTCACCAACCGCGTGAATACCTATACAACAGGCTCGACCTCAAATGATAGACCACGTGTAATGACTGAAATCGGCCGCCAATTTATTGCGGATGTTACTTTTAAATTCTAGAGCCTGAATAGGTACATGCTGCTGCTCTTTTTAATTTGCTTAGGCTATAATTAATGCGATTTCATATTTTGCCTTTGTATCATGTTAAAAAAGATCTTACTGGTTTTACTGATTTTAGCCCCATCCGCACTATATCTCTATATCGTCAACCGTGATGATAACCACACTGCGGAGACTGAAACAGTGTCAACGCCAACTGAAAACTCTCAGCCTGAGCAATATCAAACTCCAGATCACTAAGTTTTAGTGATCTTTTCAAATATTTATTTTTTATAGTCCTGAAATCTGTTCAGAAAATAACATCTCAATAAAATAAAGTTTTTGTTTTGCCTAATGTTTAAACTGTTAAATGAATTTTAGCAAAAACCCTTTTGACAAATCCCGGCTTAATCCTTAATATACGCATCACCTCGCAACGTCCCTATCGTCTAGAGGCCTAGGACATCGCCCTTTCACGGCGGTAACCGGGGTTCGAATCCCCGTAGGGACGCCATCTATTGATCCCATACGATCAGACCTTATTCGAAATTACCATTATTCGATTGCAGATTTGTAGTTTTTCACTACAATAGCTCGCTTCATTCCTTTGAAGTATTTCTTATTTCCTATGCACTCATCTCCGAATGATGCTACGCATCAGGGCAATTCTGCGCCTTTAAAACGCGCTATGAGTACTCGACATCTGGTCATGATTTCGCTTGGTGGCGCAATCGGAACAGGCCTATTCTTAGGGTCGGGTGAAGTCATTGCACAAACGGGGCCTGTAGGTGCCATTCTCGCTTATCTCCTGGGCGGTATTATCGCGTACATGGTGATGCTATGTTTGGGCGAACTTGCCGTTCATATGCCAGAATCTGGTTCATTTGGTGCTTATGCCAAACGTTATATTGGACCAGGCACAGGCTATACCATCACCTGGTTATACTGGCTGACATGGTCGGTCACTCTCGGAACTGAATTTACTGCAGCGGCCTTGCTGATGCAGGAATGGTTCCCGGACATTTCCATGTGGTTATGGACCATTATCTTCGGTGTATTCGTATTTAGTCTAAATATGATTTCTACCCGCTGGTTTGCCGAATCCGAATTCTGGCTGGCACTGGTAAAAGTGGTCACGGTTGTTGCTTTTATTCTTTTAGGTCTATTGGCCATCTTTGGTGTTCTGGGCTATCAAGGCTATGAAGCTGCGCCTTTATTTACCAATCTGACTGCACAGGGCTGGTTCCCTGAAGGTCTGTTTCCGATTTTTGCTACGATGCTGATCGTGAACTTTGCCTTCTCTGGTACCGAGCTGATTGGTGTTGCTGCCGGTGAAACTGAAGATCCTGCGAAAAATGTTCCTAAAGCGATTAATACTGCGATTTTCCGCTTATTAATTTTCTTTGTGGGTACCATTATCGTGGTGACGGCATTACTTCCGCATCAGGAAGCAGGCTTAGCCGCTGAAGGCGTGAGTAGCAGTCCGTTCGTAACCGTATTCCAGCACATTGGTATCCCATATGCTGAAGACATCATCCGCTTTGTAATTATCACTGCGTTGTTGTCTGCTGCCAACTCGGGCTTATTTGCTGCTTCACGTATGATGTGGTCATTGTCATACAGCAAACAGTTGCCTGCCGTATTCTCAAGACTGAATGCTCGCGGTGTACCGTATATTGCAGTCATGGTGACCATGCTGGGTGCATTACCAGGTTTATTGTCTGAACAGTTTGCGCCAGAGACGATCTTTACCAACTTGCTGGGCGTTGCAGCGTTTACCATGGTGGTGGTCTGGATGAGTATTTGCTTAAGCCAGTTCAACTTCCGTCGTCAATGGTATAAACAGGGTCATACGGCCAAAGAACTGGGCTTTGCTGCACCATTGTTCCCGATTGTACCAATCCTGGGCTTTGTGTTCTGTTTTATTACCTGTATCAGTATGGTCTTTGATCCATCAATGCGTATCAGCTTCATAGGCTGTCTGCTATTTATTGCAGCGTGTTATGCAAGTTATTATGCCTTTTATCACAACAAGTCTTAATCATCAGTTTTAAAAGAGCGGCTCCGGCCGCTCTTTTTTTATCTATACTATAACCATAGTGGGCAGCCTTAAGGGTGCGTCGATGAAAATTGTGTTTATTCACAGCATGAACAAGCAACAGTATACGGCTACTTCATTACGTCAACATTGGCTGCATCTCTTCAAGACAGGCCTTCGGAAAAACCCACAACAGCAAGCTCGGTTTACTTATTTAAAACGGCATATCCGTATCCCTTTTTATGGCGATTTATTTTCTCGGCATCATTTTCATAACGTCTTGAATGCCAGCACCCTGATGCCGCAACAGTGGCCGCATTTCCCTTTTTTACATCCCGCACAGCTGCAACCGGCATCGCCACCAGACCAATGCACCTATCAAATTTGTGACGTCCCGCAGTCGAATATTGATGATGTCCTGAATTTCAATCAAAAACTAAAGTTCATCACAGCATTAAGCAAAGATATTGCCTTGCGGGATTTTGCGGTACTCATCAATTACTTTCCCAGCTTACATGCCAGCTTTTTGCATAAATTTTTGCTAGAAAGTTATCTTTATTTGGCCAACCCACATTTTATGCAGGAAGTTCACTGCCGCATTCATAATCAACTCTATAGCAGCAGACCACAGATTCTGGTGGCTCACTCACTCGGCAGCGTGATTGCCTATAATTATTTGATCCAGCATCCGGAGCTGAATATCAAGCGTTTTATTACTCTCGGATCACCGTTGGCATTTCGGGTGATCCAGGCTCATCTGCCGCAACCAATTGTACGGCCTGCTGCGATTTCAGGCGATTGGATAAATTTCTATTGTAGCGATGACTTTCTGACTGCCTTTCCATTATCAGAACCACCCTTCCAGTTTCAGCCAGCGATTATTAATCAGGAGATTCATACCTCCATCTATCATCCGCATGATATTGATGGTTATATTCAGCATCCGGACGTCATTAAAGTGCTCCTGGAATTACTATAAAACTCACGCCAAACTCTAAATTCAACTTTTACAGCTCCATTCATATTCTTTTTCTATTTAATAAAATCTTTCATCCAGACCTACCAATTTACTGCTTTTTCTGCCTTTTTTATAAATATACAGATGTCTGTTAATGATTGTTTTATCAAAGATAATTTACACATTAACGCCACAAAAAGTGCAGCTTGGCTTGCCGCAATTTTCTCTATACTGTGAATATATAGATCGACCTCCGTGAGGTATCGATGAAAGTTATTTTTATTCATGGAATGAACCAGCAACATCATAGTGCTGCATCGATTCGCCAGCGCTGGCTGCATATACTTCAAAAAGGCATTCGCAAACACCGTCATGATGCCAGATTCAGTTATTTACGACGTCACATTCACATTCCATTTTATGGAGACTTACTTTCACACTATAACGTTCGCAACATCCTGAATCCTGGCACCTTAATGCCCCAGCAATGGCCCAGCTTTCGTTTCCGTCAACCTGTCCATCCTCAGCTTCCTGCAACCGTTCCACGTCCTGGCTGGCGCAAGCCCGTGATTTCCGATCTTCCCCAGCTTCATTTGAATGACACGATGGATTTTAAACAGAAATTCAAATTTATTACCACGCTAAGCAAAAATGTTGCACTGCGAGACTTTGTATTATTGCTGAATTATTTTCCCAGTCTGCATCGGAACCTGCTTCAGAAATTTCTGATTGAAACCTATCTGTATCTCGACAATCCTGCTTTCATGAAGGAAGTTCATGAGCGGATTGCCCGGCAATTGAATGGTCGCAAACATTGTATTGTGATTGCTCATTCTCTGGGCAGTGTAATTGCCTATAATTATCTTATTCAGCATCCTGAACTGAACGTACAGCGTTTTATTACTTTAGGATCGCCATTAGCCTTTCAGGTGATCCAGTCACATTTACCGCAACCCATTGTACGACCTGCAGCAATTAAAGGCGACTGGATAAATTTTTATTCAACTGATGATTTTCTTACCGCCTTTCCTCTTACACAACCGCCATTTCAGTTTCAACCCGCAATTATTAACCACGGCATTCGTACCCATATTCACCGCCCGCATGATATTACCGGCTATTTACTCCATCCGCAGGTGGTAGAAGCAATTCTGGAATTGCTTAAAAATCCAGCTTAAACCATGTAATTTTCCAGTATTTTCTCTAGATTGTTTTAAATTTATGCACTCAACCCAGAAAATCATTTTTTTATGGAAATGCGTTTGACACCCCCCTGTTTTCACCCTATTATACGCCCACCTCTGAAACGTCCCTATCGTCTAGAGGCCTAGGACATCGCCCTTTCACGGCGGTAACCGGGGTTCGAATCCCCGTAGGGACGCCAATTTTCAGAAGTACATTTTATTAAGTCCCTATCGTCTAGAGGCCTAGGACATCGCCCTTTCACGGCGGTAACCGGGGTTCGAATCCCCGTAGGGACGCCATTACTTAAAGCTAAAAGTAGCGGTTTTAAAATTTATCTTCTGTACTGTCCCTATCGTCTAGAGGCCTAGGACATCGCCCTTTCACGGCGGTAACCGGGGTTCGAATCCCCGTAGGGACGCCATATTCGAGATGGCAACATCTCAACAAAAAGCCCGAGCATTGCGACTCGGGCTTTTTTTATCTTGCAAATTTTATTTCTGAAAACTTTAAACCTTGTTTTTATCATTCGTTCAAATCTAGCTCTCTTTCTGGGGGCTGCCATCCCATTCTTAATTTTACAATTTGTATTGTTTTAACATTTCTATGCATAGAAATATCCGTTCATTTTCATTTAAAGCAATACACCAATAAATTAGAACAAAAATTCAACACCCTGCTTTTAGAGGGCACGTTAAGGTAAATCAAGAGAAATCTGCAAGGATCAGATTATGTTCGTCAGCACAGAGCTAAGTTTACCTTTATCGCCAAATAAAAATCATAATTATCAAATTAAAAGCTTTAAGGATTGGGTCGACTTTTTTCAAGATACTGAAATTTCGACATATACCAAAACTGAAAAAGCTGAATCTTATTTGAGCGATCTGATTAAAAATTTAAATATTGATACTCTCGGATGGTTAGATCAGCCCGCACAGGTTGAACAGCATCTTTTAGAACAACATCATCAAATCTGTTCCACTTTCCAGGCCTATATCAATCGCCGTAAACAGCAGCAGCCTCGGGAATATTTTCCAACGGTTTCTCATGCTTTCGAATTCCTGGCGAAAGTTGCACCGGTCAAACTGGTCGATGGTGCCTGGTTATATTCGACCGTGCCAAACTGTAATCAGCCCGAGCTAAAAGATTTGATTTACATCTATCTCGAAGAGCTTGGTTTAGGGCATCCGCGTGCCAATCATGTCACCATGTATCAGGACCTGTTGAGTCATTATGAGCTGAACAGTTACGCCGAGCATTTGGATGACAGTTACTACGAACAGGCTGCCGTACAGCTAGCACTAGCTTATGCCCCAGCCAAATATTTACCTTTGGTCATTGGCTTTAATCTCGGCTATGAACAGTTACCGCTACATCTGTTAATCACCAATTATGAACTGGCTGAACTGGGTATCGATCCGCATTATTTCAATGTGCACATTACTATTGATAATGTTCACAATGGTCATGCGCAGAAATCCCTGCAAGCGTTTATCCAGCATTTTAATCAAGCTGAAGATCCACAAATTTATCTTGAACTGATTAAAAAAGGCTATGTTCTGAATGACATCGGCAAAAGTTCCTCTCAGATCATTAAGGAACTGGATATTGGGCAGATGGCTTTAAAAGTTTTCCAGAATAAAGCGCTGATTGGTCAATATATTCATAATCAGAAATGCCAGTTTAGTGGCAAGACCATCAATGACTGGTTATCCGATCCTGCCCAGATTGCCGAGTTTTTGCAGGTCATGATTGACAAAGGCTGGATCGTAAAAGATGCACCAGTGGAGCAAAGCCGTTTCTGGAAAATGATAGATCATCCGGAAGGTAAAATGTTTGGGGTCTTTAATGCGACCGAAAAACAGATTATTAAAGACTGGATTCAGGGCGCAGGCTTGGCAACTCGCCTGTCCTCACGTAGTGCAACCCCATCACAGGCAAAAATTGAACCTGCAATGAGCCGTATGGATCAGCAGCGCTTGAATCAGTTAAAAAGTCGCTTCATGCGCTGTGAAGGTGCGGAACAGAAAATTGATTTACTGATTCCTTATACTGCACCGCATATGCATCATACTGAAATTGGTTTATGGGCGACTCGTCAGTTAAGCCAGTTATTATTTCCTTTTCAGACCCAGGCGATGCATTATTCCTAAAGCACCCCTAAGTGCCAGAAATTAAAAAACCGGACATTTGCAGTGTCCGGTTTTTTAATAAAGATTAAGCCGATTTTCGCGAGTTTAATTGTCCCTTGATCACCGCTTTGACATTGCCTTTCAGATACTGCAAAAAGACCTTTAGTGGTGACAGCTTTGGATTAGGCTGCTTGCCTTTGGCAATTTCTTTAAACTGCGCGGCATACCAGATGATTTCCATAATCGCCATTTTGTCGACCATTGGAATACCGGTTTTAATTTTCTCAACCGCATAACGTACATCCTGCCCCGCAACCAGACGATTACCCAAGTCAGGTTCTACCGCAAAGGGACGTGCAATCCCGACAAAATCACAGGCACCACTGTCGAGCGCGGCATTCATGCCTTCAACTGTTCGGAATCCACCAGTGACCATGATATGGCACTTCACTTCCTGACGGATTTTTTCGGCAAAATCGAGGAAATAGGCTTCACGGGCAATGGTCGAGGCCTTGCGCTTGTCTGCTTTCACGCCGGCCATCGCAGGTGCTTCATAGCTACCACCTGACACTTCAATGATATCAATGCCTGCAGCGTCCATCGCCTTAAAGACATAAATGACATCTTCTTCGCTAATACCGCCACGCTGGAAATCAGCTGAATTCAGCTTGACTGAAATAATAAAATTTTCCGAAGTCGCAGCACGAACAGCCTGATAGGTTTGCAGCAAGAAACGGGTACGATTCTCAATACTACCACCCCATTGATCCTGACGCTTATTGGTCAGCGGTGACAGAAACTGGCTAATCAGATAACCATGTGCCCCATGCAACTGCACCCCCTCAAATCCTGCTTTTTCACAGATGGCAGCCGAAGTGGCAAAGCGCTGGATAATATCCAGGATTTCATCTTCACGCAATTCCCGTGGGGTTCCAAAGCTCATGGCCAAAGCCGGACTAAATGGGACTGCGGACGGTGCAACCGTTTCTTTATTCAGACCTTTGGGACACTGGCGGCCCGGATGTGACAACTGGACCAGTTGTACCATATCATGTTGTTTGCCTACGTCAGCCCAGACTTTGAGCTGCGCCAGATCACGTTCTGTTTCTACCACTACGACGCCCGGTTCATTCTTGGCACGATAATCCACCATGACATTACCCGTAATAGCACAACCCAAGCCACCTTCGGCCCATGCTTCATACAACTTGAAATGCGCCTGATTGGGTTGGCCGGCATCATTGGCCAGTGCTTCACTCATGGCACCTTTAATGATGCGATTTTTAAAAGTGGTATTACGAATTTGAATGGAATCGGCCAATTGAGTCATGATCTGTCCTGATACGTTACTTTTATTTTGTACCCATTTATAACGTAAGCCAGAACAATTGACAATCAGTCTTGTCAAATTTACACAATTTTTATCTGCTTATTTTCTTATGGTTAAAGATTTTTGTGATTTAGTTTCTTGGATCAAAAGCATCCCGTACCGCTTCTCCCATATAGATCAGCAAACTCAGTACAATCGCCAAACTAAAGAATCCCGACAATGCCAGCCACGGCGCATTTAAGTTGTTTTTGGCCTGAAGCAAGAGTTCCCCGAGGGATGCCGAATCGGGTGGCAGACCATACCCTAAAAAATCCAGCGCTGTCAGTGCAGTAATATTGGCGGTTAGCATAAAAGGTAACTGTGACAGGCTAGAACCTATCACATTGGGGAGAATATGTTTGAACATGATCCGTCCATCCCCGGCCCCAATACTTCTTGCTGCCCAAACGTATTCCAGATTTCTGGCGCGCAAAAACTCAGCGCGCACCATACTCACCAGTGTGGTCCAGCCAAATAACAGCATGATCAGAAATAGCCAGTAAATACTCGGACTAAACAGACTGACCAGTACCATCACCATAAACAGCATCGGCAAACCGCTCCAGACTTCGAGTATGCGTTGCCCGATCAGGTCAATCCATCCACCATAATAACCCTGAATTGCCCCTGCTAAAATTCCCAGCGCCGCAGACAATAAAGTCAGTGCAAAACCAAACAGTAATGAAATCCTTAAGCCATATAGAATCCGTGCCAGAACGTCACGGCCTTGATCATCTGTTCCCAGCCAGTTTTGCGCACTCGGTGGCGAAGGCACTGGTACAGCCAGTTCAAAATTTGGCGTTTGATAAGAAAATGGAATGATGGCCCAGATCGCCCAGCCTTTTTCTGCAATCAGTTGCTGTACAACGGGATCTTTATATTCTGCTTCTGTCTCAAATACTCCACCAAACGTGGTTTCCGGATAGGATTTCAGGATGGGCAGATAAAAAGCATGATCATATTTCACCAGCAAGGGCTTATCGTTAGCAATTAGTTCTGCACCCAAGGAAATGATGAAAATAGCACTGAAAATAATGAAGCAGCTAAAGCCTAGCTTATGCTGCTTAAAACGTTGCCAGCGTGCTTGCATCAAGGAAGACATTATTGTGATCCTCGACGTGAACTGAAATGAATCCTTGGATCAATCAGTTGATAGAGCAAATCGCTGAGTAAACGCAGTATCAGACCGAGCAAGGTAAAGATAAACAAAGTACCAAAAATCACCGGATAGTCACGCTGGATAATCGCCTCAAAACCTAAGACGCCTAACCCATCCAGATTAAAGATAATCTCGATGAACAGGTTGCCCACGAAAAACACCCCGATCAGAACTTCGGGCAAACCTGCGATAAGCACTAAAATGGCATTCCGGAATACATGCCGATACAGCACTGCATGTTCAGTTAAACCTTTGGCCCGCGCAGCCAGGACATATTGTTTGCTCAGCTCTTCCACAAAAGAAAATTTGACCAGATAGGTCAAACTGGCAAATCCGCCGAGCACCATGGCCAACAGCGGCAAGGCCATATGCCAGAAATAATCATGAATTTTCGCAAAGAATGAGAGTTCAGCAAAATTTTCAGAGCGAATGCCCTGCAAGGGAAACCAGTGCAGATAAGACCCGCCAGCAAAAAAAACGATAAGTAAAATGGCAAAAATAAAGGCTGGAATGGCATAGCCCACGGCCAACATTAGAGAGGTGGTCTGATCAAACAGACTGCCATGTTTGCGGGCTTTTCTAATCCCTAAAGGAATGGAGACCAGATAAATCAGCAAGGTACTCCACAGGCCTAAAGAAAGCGATACTGGCAATTTTTCCCAGATGAGTTCAGTCACAGGTTTGTCTTTGAAAAAACTCTGCCCCAGATCAAACTGCGCATAACGCGTTAGCATTTCCCAAAATCGAATATGCAGCGGCTGGTCAAAGCCGTACTGGATATTAATCTGCTCAAGCATCTCCGGTGTGAGGCCTTGCTTTCCCTGATACTGCAATCCGGTATGCGCCAAACCATTGACCTGTTGCGCCTGATAAATCGCCTGCTCCACCGGACCACCGGGTGCCAGCTGGATCACCATGAAATTGATCAGCAAAATGATCAGCAAGGTTGGAATCATCAGCAACAGACGTTTGAGAATATAAGTGCTCATGGCACTCCCTGATAGGCTTGGAGCTTAATGCTGTTTGAAATAATCAGCCACATGTCTGGCCTTTTCTGCATCGACCCACCAGTAATCAATCCCGGCGGAGAGTTTAGGTTTTCGTTGCGGCTGCTGATACATATTCCAGTAAGCATACCAGTATTCACCCGTACCATAAGTCAGAATATGATAATAGCCTGCACGCAGTAAACGGTCTAATGCTCGGGTACTATTCACCAGCTGTTCACGGTTTTGAGCCTGTGTCACCTGCTGAATGACGGCATCAATGGCCGGATTTCGAATGCCGGCATAATTATAATTACCTGGCTGCGTGGCGGCCTGACTGCCCCAGAACTGTTTCTGCTCCTGCCCCGGTGTCAGGGATTGCGGCATGGTATCGACAATCATATCAAACTGATAATTCCGCAGCCGTTCATAATATTGCGCGGTTTCTACCATACGAATGCTGGCCTGAATGCCCAAGCGTTTTAAATGACGCAGATATGGCATCAGATCACGCTGCTGTTCCGCCTGATGCAACAGGAACTCAATCTGTACCGGTTGACCCGCAGCATTGACCAACTTCCCCTGTTGATAACGATAGCCTGCCTTTAATAGCAATTGACGGGCTTTTAACAGATTGTTCCGGTTAAAACCGGAGGCATCTGACTGAGGATATTTCCAGTCCTGCAGTACAGCCTGACGTTGAACCGGATCAAGCTGCTTTAAATGGGGTTTCAAAATGTGCAGTTCTTGAACACTTGGCCGTGTATGAGATGCAAGCTCGCTATTGGAAAAAAAGCTGTTCAGGCGCTGATATTCACCATAGAACATGGCTTTATTCAGCCATTCAAAGTCATAGGCAAAACTCAAGGCTTGGCGGAAACGGATATCGGCAAAAGGCTGACGGCGGGTATTGAATATCAGACTCTGGGTCGGAATCGGGTTGTGATGCTGAAAGCGGTAACGCTGCACCTGTCCTTGCCGAACGGCGGGAAACTGGTAGTCTTTCACCCAGCGGTTGACCTGTTTTTCCTCATGCAAGGTAAATTGGCCCGACTTGAAAGCTTCGAACTTGATTTCAGGACTACGATAATAACGATACTTGATCCGGTCAAAATTATAACGCCCGCGGTTGACCATCAAGTCTTTTCCCCAGTATCCGGGATTACGTTTGTAGCTAATACTACGTCCAGCATCTATGTGTTCAATGACATAAGGCCCTGAACCCAGCATCGGTTTCAGCGTCAATTCTTTAAAATTACGCTTTTGCCATTCCTGTTTAGAATAAATGGGCATCTGCGCGACAATCATCGCCATTTCCGGATTATGTCCGGATTTAAAATGCATTTTGACCTGTAAAGGTGACAGGACTTCCAGCCGGTTTAAATCAGCCAAATACATCTGCAGGCCAAAATTGGACTGGGTCTGAAACAGTTCAAAACTGTATTTGACATCTTGTGCAGTTACCGGCTGGCCATTACTAAACCGTGCTTTCGGATTTAAATGAAAAATAATAAAGGCGGTTTTCTTGGGGTCAAAACTGACTTTTTCCGCCAGCAAGGGATAGTACACACCGGGCTCATCCAGTGACTTGGACAGCAAACTGTCAAAAATATAGTTGCCCCCCTCAGTGACATTGCCCTTGCCATTCATGCTGTTCAAATTATCGAAACTGCCATCAGCTGCCAGAATCAGCGTACCGCCTTTCGGTGCTTGCGGATTGGCATAAGGCAGGGATTTGGCCTGGGCATATTTCGGCTGGCTATGTAGTGCAATATATGGGGTGGTGATCAGGGCTGCCCAACTGCTACTTACGAGCAGCGGGGCTAGCCAGATCAACCTGAAAGTTTTAAATAAATGCGCGAATCTCATGATCCATTCATTAATTCGGCACTTTAATCACATCACCAATACGCAATTGTGTATTTGGTTTGAGATCATTCATTTCCGCCAGTTCATTGCTGTTCAGACCATAACGTGAAGCCAGACCGATTAAGGTATCACCGCGTTTGACTTTATAATCCGTCACCAGTTTTGGAATCTGGATCGTTTGACTGACACGCAATCCTGCGCGTGGACTCAGATTATTTAACTGAGCCAGGTCGGTCACGCTTATGCCTAAACGGCTGGCAATTGCATTCAGGGATTCACCGGATTTTACCGTATAGGATTCAGTTGCCTTAGAAGCTACAGGCTTAGCTGCCACTTTCACGCCTTCAACTTTTTTATCTGTCGGAAAGTCACCCTCAATTTTTAAACGCTGACCAATACGCACTGTGCTATTGGTATTCAGGCCGTTCAAATCAGCCATATATTGCAGTTGTAAATGATACTGACGTGCAATAGAGCTTAAGGTTTCCCCTGACTTCACCACATGCGAATCCGATTTTGTATTCTTGACCGCAGTTTCCGCGACCACTTCACTTACCGGTTCTGTCACGTCACCACTCAGTTTCAGACGCTGCCCCACTCGCAAACCTGCATTACGTGACATGCCATTCAGGCTCGCCACCTGGTCCATTGACAAATTATATCTTGAGGCAATACCGGTCAGCGTATCACCCGATTGAACCGTATAGGTTTCAGGGATTTGACTGCCGGCTGGAATCTTGATGGTCTGACCTATACGTAAACCACTATTGGCAGACAACCCATTCAGTGCAGCCAGTTCAGAGACACTCAGCTTGCTTTGACTGGCAATAGTATACAGTGTTTCACCGCGTTTGACCTGATAGTTTTCAGTTGCAGTCTGATCGACTTTAACATTTTCAAACTTCTGCTCAGTTTTCTGGCTAGATGCCGTTAGCTCTTCAACTTCCTGAAGTGGTACATTGATTTTCTGTCCCACCATCAGACTGCTACCGGCAGTCAGACCGGAAGTCAAAGATGCCAGTTCAGCATTTGAAAGCCCGTAACGATCGGCAATCAGTTTCAGATACTCACCGCGTTTCACTGTATAGGATTTAGTCTGAACCTTGGCAGTTTCAGCTTTTTTAATCTCTTCAACTTTGGCTTTGGACTGCCCTGTATCTTTCAATGACAGCTTTTGCCCAACAAACAGACCGCTATTACTATTCAGTCCATTAAAATCAGCCAGTTGTTTCACGCTAAAACCAAACTGGGTCGCTACGCTAGTCAGAGAGTCATTGGCCTGAACGACATAAGTTTCCGGCTTTTCTTTGGCTTTGCTGGCTTCCTGTACAGGTTTGGCATCATACAGATAAATGGTGGTGCCCACATACAGTGGAGAATTTGGATCAATCTGGTTCCATTTCGCCACATCACGCCAGTTCACCCCATTTTTAGCCGCAATCATTGCCAGATTATCACCTGGTAACACCTTATAGGTACTGCGTTTTCCTTTTGGAGCAACCACTACCACTTCAGAATCCGTCTTGACGTAATTTTTGCCCTGATTTAGCTTGGCTTCAACCGAGTTCGCAGTGGTATTGTCAGCAACTTCTTTCGGATAAGAAAAGCCTTTGGTGAGCTCTTTGCCTTGCTGCTCAGCAACAGACAGGCTGGTTTGAATGGCAGTCAGCTTGATTTTACCGTCATAAGGATCAACAATTTCTGTGCCAGCCGGCGCCAATGCTTTCAGCTCTTCAACCACTTGGGCCTGTTCTGCCGGTGTTGCAACAGGCTGCAGAATTTCATCTACAGTTTTCTGAATATCCTGTGCGATGACCGCCTGCTGAACTTGCTGACGCTCAGCTGCCGAAATCGGTGGTTCGACCTGAATCTGTTTCGCTGGCGCTGCAGGTGTTACAGCTACCGGAATACGCGGCGCACTTGGAATTGGCAAATCACTTTGTGCCGCAAAACTGGCCAAGGCAGATGAGCCTTTAGGCGTCGAAATCTTTTTCGTAGTCTGGGTCACAGTATTTGCCGTTGTCGCGGTACTTACCGCTGCTGTGACGACAGGTGGCGTACTTGCAGCTTTAGCCGGAGTCGTTGTTTTAGCAACGGTCGTTGCAGGCTGATTACTAACAACCGCTGGCGGAGTCTGTTTAGAAGGCGTAATCGTTTTCATATTTAATTCTGGCGGTGCAGCTCTGGTGGGCACCACTGTCGTCGTATTTCGCGGCAGGCTGCTCGTGTTACTCGCCCATAAACCACCTGAACCGGATAATTTTTTCAGCTTCTCATCCACTGAAGGACTTAAGTCAGCAGGAATCAGAATACGGCGCGGACTTGCAGGATCAATATGATCACCACGATGACCCGGGTTTAATTGATACAGTTCTGCACGGCTCAAACCGGTAATCGCTGCAATTTCATTTAAACTGGCAACACCGACCGGTACTTCACGGAAATGCGGACGGTTGGCAATCGGTGGCAAACTCACCCCATAACTGCCCGGATTTTTAATAATTTGTGCAACCGCCAGGAAACGTGGCACGTAACTCATGGTTTCTTGTGGTAGTTTCAATGACCAATAATCGGTAGGCAGACCTGCAGCTTTGTTACGGTTAATCGCCTGCTGGATACGGCCTGGGCCTGCATTATAGGAAGCGAGCGCCAATTCCCAAGAACCAAACTGGTTATACAGACTGCCCAAAAACTCATAGGCTGCACGGGTCGATTCCACTACATCACGACGACCATCGTATAAAGAAGTCTGCTTTAGACCATAAATGCGGCCGGTACTTGGAATAAACTGCCATAAACCTGCTGCCGCCGCACTACTGGTCGCTGCCGGGTCATAAGAACTTTCAATAATCGGTAACAGTGCCAACTCGGTCGGCATGCCACGGCGTTCTGCTTCTTTTACTGTGTAATATAAATAACGTGATGCACGCGCACTTAAGCGATCCAGATAAGGCTGACGTGAAATAAACCAGCCACGCTGCGCATCAATCCGCGGATTCCAGACACTTAAGTCCATCTTGAAACCCACGGTCATGCGTTTCCAGACATCACCATGTTTCAGAATCTGTAAACGGTCACCTTCGACTGCACGCATATCCGTTGCAGAAAGTAAATCTTCGAGTCCATCCAGACTGCTGGCATCCAGATATTGTGATCCAACCTGCTTGCTTGATGCTGTTTGGGTCGCACTTTGTGTAGATGAACAGCCCGTCAGTCCTAGAGAAGCAAGCGCAGTTCCCAGTACAGAATATTTTAAAAATGTAGGTAATGTCGGCTGCCACAAAATTGCGGTTGGTTTATACATAAAGAAATCCAAACAACTCGTATATAAATTTATTTTTTAGATATGCCATTGTAGTGAAGCATGTCGAAGACTCAAGCCAATAATTTACCGCGATTTCACGTTAAATGTTACAAGAAATTAAAAAATCCTGGACATATAGATTGATCGACTGCATTTGCGCTATACAATAAGCCTTCCAGCTTGTTCTATTTTGATCGGATTTAATCTATGTCACACACTATCACACTTTATGTTGATGGCGCCTGTCGCGGCAACCCGGGTTTAGGCGGTTGGGGTGCGTACATTGTTAATGGCCAACAAGAACACAAAATCTGTGGCGGTGAAGATCATACTACTAACAACCGTATGGAGCTGACGGCTGCCATTGAAGGGATTCTGTTTTGTGACAAGCAAGACAAACTGGTGATCTATACCGATTCCAAGTATGTCAAACAAGGCATTACCGAATGGATTCACGGCTGGAAAAAGAAAAACTGGAAAGACGTCAAAAATCCGGATCTGTGGCAAAAACTTGATGAAGTCTGTCAAGGACGTGACATCGAATGGCACTGGGTCAAAGGTCATGCTGGACATCCGGGCAATGAAATGGCCGATCAGCTGGCCAATCTGGGTGCTGATGAAACCCTGAAAAAATCCAAGCAAAGCCCTTCAATGTCTGAAGATAAAAAAAAATCTGAACCCGACTGGTTGCTAGACGATCCTTTCGGTCTTGATCTGGCCGAGAGCGAAGAAGAAGAGCTGGAAGAAATCATCGAAGTGACTGTTGAAGAAATTGTACAGACTGAAGTTTTAGCAACAGACAGCAATGACGATGCTTCATCTTCAGAATCATCTGCCTCGACTGAGCTACATCCGCAAATTGTCATTACACCAGCAAAGCTACAGCTGCATGGCCCACGACAACTGATTCTGGATACCGAAACCACCGGTTTTTATTATCAGGATGGTGACCGGATTATTGAAGTTGGCGCGCTAGAAATGATTAACCGCAAACTGACCGGCAGCTCGATTCATATCTATATCAATCCGAAAACACCGGTCGGTGATTCCGTGAATGTCCACGGGATCACCGACGAATTCCTGCAAGACAAACCGCTGTTTGAAGAAATTTCTCAAGTGCTGTTTGACTATTTACACGGCGCGGAAATTATTGCGCATAACGCGACCTTCGATATGAACTTTCTGGATATGGAATTCAAACGCGCAGGTTTTAAAGCACTCTCCGAAGTCTGTGACGTCACCGATACCCTGGCACTGGCCAAGTCCAAGCATCCCGGTCAGAAAAATTCGCTGGATGCCTTAGTGCGCCGTTACGAGATTCCACAACGTGACCGTACTTTCCACGGTGCCTTGCTCGATGCGGAAATCCTGTCCGATGTTTATCTGGCGATGACCGGTGGACAGGTGTCTTTTGATATCGATGCCCTGTCCCAGTCTGAAGACCAGAACAGCCGTTCAGGGATGGCCAGAGTTGAAATTGAATTACCGGTGATTCTCCCGTCAGAACAGGAATTACAGGAACATGAGAATTGGGTCAAACAATTCGAAGAAAAACATGGAACTGCTTGCCTTTTCGCGAAATAAAATCTACATTTCCGGGGATACTTTAGGTTTAAAACTATCGTTCTTCAGTTATAGTAAATACAAAGAGGCCCCGTAGTTTAAAGCGGGGCTCATATATAGATAATACTCCAGGAAAGGTGCAGATCATGTCTTACCAAACCTCTATACATTTTGATCCAACAGCTTTACTGATAATAAAAAATGAGGTTGATAACTCGATCAAGTTAGTCGAATCAGCAGTAAGCACCTTGGTAGAAGACCAGACTTTACCTTTTGGTATTGATGATGCATTAAATCAGTTCGAACAATGCGCCCAAGTTCTGGCACTCATCGACATGTCCAGTCTGGCAAAAGTCGCTCAATATTCAGCAGAACTGATGCGCAAGATTATGGGGAATCCGGCGCAGGTCAATACTCAAGAAGTGATCGCCTTGAGTGAAGGCACCACCATGCTGAAACGCTATATCGAATTTATCTGTTTGCGTGAAGTGAAAATTCCACAGTTTTTGCTGGATACCCTGAACCGTCTGGAACTGGCTTTAGGTAAACCGCTGACGACTGAAGGCCAGCATGTAGAATCGCTACTGGATTGCGTCACCCCTGATTTTGCACTGCCACAAGCACCAAGTCTGGAAAAATCCCAATATGTACACCGCCTGTATAAGCTGTCACTCAACAAGCTGATCAATCAGGAAGAAAGTGAACTGGATCTGCAAGCCATCAAACTGGTGGGGGCTTATCTGGCAGGACTTGCAGAACAACATGACAGCAAGCAGTACTGGAATCTGGTCTATGTCGCGTTGAACAATATTGATCACCTGCTGATTAATGAGCCACGCCTACGCACATTGGTGAGCATTGAACGTAACATGGCACAGTATTTTAGCTCGGCAGACAGTTTCAAGGCTTCGCTGGCTGATCTGGCCAATGTGCTCAGCCTGTGTATCAGTCAGGAAGATGAAACTGCGCAATCTATCCGTAGCCAGCTCAATGTGGGCGATGACCTGCTGACCGATATGCAATTACAGGTCTTCAGTCGCCATCTGTATGGCCCAGACTTTGAAACCATGCATACCATCAGCGAATTGGTGACCACGGAAATGGCGCAAATTCGTAATGACATCGAGTTCAACTATCAGAACATGACGCCTGAAAAGACTCAGGAACTGCAGGCACAACTGAATAATCTGGCGAATATCTTCAAGGTATTGAACCTGAATGAAGCCTATCATGACCTGACCCGTCAGGCCGCTTCACTGAGCCAGCCGGAGATGATGCAGGATGCCAGCTTTGCCCAGCAGTTGATGAATGTCATTCTGTCTGCCATGAACTCGATTGGCGTACTGGAACGTCATCAAACTTCGAGCCGCTTGCAGCTGCGCGTCAACAACATGAATATTTCTCTGGACCGTCTGGATGAAGCACACGCTGCTTTACTCACAGAAACCAAGGCCCTGATCGAGCTTTCTAGCCAGATTCTCAGCAATTACCTGCAAGATCATGACTTGACTGCACTCGAACCTGTTCCAGTACAGTTTTGCGAGATTGGCGGCGCGATGCTGTTCCTGAATGCAGAACATGTTCGTACTGCATTCACCACCACTGCAGAATTCATCAAGAACCGTATTGATCTGTCGATTGCATTAAGTCCGGAAGAAATTCATCGTGCTTTAGACACCCTGGCCAGTGCCGACATGATGATTGATAACTTAAAGAACAAACAGCCTGTATTACAGGCGATGTTTCAGGTAGCATTGGACAGTAGTGAGAAACTCAAAATAGTTGCCTAATGTCCAAATTATCACTTGCTTATATTTTTCAACAACAGCAACTGCTGGTCGATCAACACTTTCAACTTCCACGAGTTGAAGCCTTAGCAAGTGATTTGCTACTCCACACGGGTGATCAAGTGATTGCCCGTGATCTCCTTCCCGATGAGCCTATTCCTGCAGGCTTACAACTGGTTCCCATCCGTCAGCTGTTACAGTTCTGGAATACCCAGCAATTTGAACAGGCCAGTCGTGCGGTACAGCTTTTAGAATGGCGTCGTAACCATAAATTTTGCAGTCATTGCGGCACAGCGACTGAAGCGCATGCTGTTGAATATGCCATGGTCTGCCCATCCTGCAACTACCGTCAGTATCCACGGGTACAGCCTTGCGTTATTACTGTTATTACCAAAGGTGAAGACGAGATTCTGCTGGCCAAAAATGCACGTAATACTAAAAGCCAGATGTATGGACTGATTGCCGGTTTCGTTGAAGTGGGTGAAACGCTGGAAGATGCAGTACGTCGTGAAACGCTAGAAGAAGTTGGCTTACAACTCAAGAATATTCAGTATCTGGCCAGCCAGCCCTGGCCTTTCCCAAGCAATCTGATGATTGCCTTCAAGGCAGAATATGCTGGCGGTGAGCTACAGCTGCAGGAAGAAGAAATTAGCGATGCGCAATTCTTTAAATTCGATCAGCTGCCTGAAATTCCGTTTAAAGGCAGTATTGCCCATGCCATGATCATGCATGTGACTCAAGGTACGCCCGTCGCAGACGACACCAAGACCTGGCTGTAAATCTGTATTTGAAAGATTTAGCCCAACGGCTCAAAAAAAGAATCCAGGGGAGATCATCCACTGGATTCTTTTTTATCTAGTGCTTGGTTAAACTAACATATCAGTATCAGGATTTAAATGCATCCTCGAGCGCCCAAAGCACCTGTGCCTTGGTCTGGAAAAACCGGCTAAACAAACTGGAGAGTGAACCCACAATCGTAATATGACCAAGTTTCGGAATTTGAATCAGATGGCTATGATTGCCCTTCTCTTTCAGTACGCGGTCCAAATCCTGGCTATTGAAATGCCCAACAATCTTGTCTTTTTCGGCAATAAACAGATAATGCCGGATTGAGCTATTTTTAACAAAATAATAAGGCATCACCTGCTGATAAGGCACCGCCTGATCAAATGCATCGGCACAGATCGGATCATTTTTGTAATCAAAATGATAAGGCCCCGCCAGACCAATAATCGCCCGAATTTGACCGTGGTCAATACTGGCAGATTGCGGATGGTACAAGGCAGACATGACATTAAAGGCCCCGGCAGAATGTCCCATCAGGACCAGATTATCAGCACAGATCTGCAAGTGCTTAGCCGACTGCTGCAAATGATTCAGTAACAAATGCAGATCATGAATATAAGTTGGGAAAATATGTTGTGGTGCCAGATGATAATTCATTACCACCACGTCATAACCTTCTTTGGCAAAAGCCTCGCCAATAAACTGATAATCCTTTTTATCGCCATGTAACCAGGCACCGCCATGCACAAAAACAATCAGGGGACGATGGAGCAAAGGCTGCTGACTCCGAAACAGGTCAAAGCGTTGCCGGGATTTCAGGCCATAGGCCAATTGGGTTTCGACTGTGTAACCTTGTTTCGGAGTTAAACGATTTAAAGCATAACTACCAAAATCGTATAACCGGAAATCTTGATAGTGCTGTTGAAACTGCAAAATACGCTGTGAGAGTTGGGTTTTAAACTGGCCGACCTTATGGTTCATAGGTCGGTTCAACCGTATCAGGATCAATCGCCACTGGCGTCTGTTCAATACCCGGCTGCGCATATGCCGGTGCGGCAAAGTTTTGATTAGCCAGACTTGAATATTGCTCCACATTATCAATTAGGGTCACAATTTTAGTGACATTACCCACCTGTTGTAACACCTGATTCAGGTCAGCAATCTCGGCACCATTTAAACGACCCATCACATACAGTACGCCATCTTCAGTATGCACATGCACTTTACTATCCGCTACCACAGTCGCTTTCATGATCAAGCCACGGGTATTTGCAGTCACCGCAGTATCCTGCATGATGGTGCTATAGCTGATCTGATTGCCGACAGTAATAAAATTATGTACCGCTTTGACATCACTCATGGATTTGACATTATCTTCAGCCAGTTGCTTTAAATGGGCATCCGGCACCTGACCGGTCAACAAGACATTGCCATGGAAACTTTCAATATTGACCCGGGCCTGCTTAAAGCGCGAATCCAATTTATAAAGATTAATTTTTGCAGTACGGACAATTGAGGAATCAATAAATACCTGCCCCAAGGTGCGCGCCCCACTTTCAGTTCCGACAGGAGCCGTACCTGTGCCGCTGGAAATAAAACTTGCACAACCTGATAAACTTGCGACACACAGCATTGTTATTGCAATACGCTTAACCACTCAGCAAGACTCCTTCATTTTATTACGTCTTTTTCAATCTAATAATCTGTTTTCAAGCTCAGATCATGTCAATTCTGCTTGAACTTTACAATGATCTTGAAGCAAATATAAGCATCTTTAGACCTTATTTTGTTCAAAGGTTAATAAACTCTTGATCAAAAGTAAAAGCATTTTCAATCCATTCCAGATCATAAGGGTATTGCGAAAAGTCATGCTGTATGGTTTTTGCAAATTGCTGTTTAAAATCAAAACAAATCACGTCAAAACGATAGTAATAGTGTGCAAATTGTGGATTTTTCTGAATAAAGCACATGGCTGTCTTGAGCATTTTGCCCTGTTTCGCTCTGGAAACAGACTCGATCGCTTGCGCATATCGGGTTTGCGCACGTGCTTTGACTTCCACAAAGACCAGTTCCTGATCACGCACCAGAATCAGATCCAGCTCGCCATAGCGACTGTGATAATTGGCGGTCAGGAACTGAAATCCATGGTTCTGCATCAGTTGAGCCGCTTGCTGCTCCGCCCATGCACCTAATTGCTGTCGCAGCATTGCTCTTTCGCTCATAGTAGCTTGACACCTGTGCCACTGTACTGGAAACATTGTGGACTACGCTGAATACTGTGGTCCGTGATTTCAATTCGCCCAGTTCTACCCTGAAATTCAATATGCTGCAAATGCGGTTGTGACAGGTACTGCTGGGTGATCTGCCAGGCATCGCCACCGAAGGCAATCAGGCGCTGATAGGACATATCCACCGGCTCTTTGGTATAGGCCTGTAGAACATCCGGCCAGTCAGCCAGATAAAGCACAGGTACATCACAGAACTTGATTCCTCGTGGCGGTTTATGCTGTTCGCTAATCCTATTGGCCACGGTATACATCCGTTTATGGCTTAATTCAGGTATGGCAGCCAGCCCTTCTGCATTGCCGAGGTATAACAGCCCTTGTTTTGGCATTAAAAAAATGGGCGCCTTGTTCACGATCTTGAATTTCAGATCACTTTGACTGAACAATGACATCAGCAACAGTTCATACTCGGCTTCACTGCCCGGCTGGCGTAAAATCAGCAGCTGTTGAATTCCATCTTTGTGCAATAAGGTTTTTAAGGCAGCGGCATCTTCTTTTTTGGACAGGCTGAATTGCCAGACTTGGGGTGATGACCCTGCTACATCATTCAGGCTGAGGGTACGTACTTTAGGTTTGCTCCTAAGTAGTTGTTCTACATCGCTACGCGCCAATGGACCCACCACCATTTTGGTTTTTTTATTGACATGCTGCTTCAGTAGCTGGGAGATATTTTTCTGATTGGAATTGACCCATTTCAATGGGACTTTCTGCCCGGAAGTAGCATAGGCGCTGAGAAATCCCTGTTTGATACTCGATGCAGCTCGCGCCAAAGGTCCGGATTCGGGTAGAATGATCAACACTTCTGCTTGTACGCTGCTGATGTAGCTGATTAAACACAAGCCCAATATTTTATTTTTAATCTTCCATTTTTTATTATTCAATTTATTCCACATGGAGAAACCTATGAGTGCTCAGTTATTTGTTGTTGCGACTCCAATCGGGCACTTAGATGATATTAGTTATCGTGCACTTCAGGTGTTAAAGTCGGTGAGTCTTATTGCTGCCGAGGATACACGAACTTCAGCACAATTGCTTAAACACTTTAATATTCAAACACCTCTGACCGCTTGCCATGAGCATAATGAAAGCAACAAGATTGATCAGCTGATCCAGCGCCTGCTGAATGGCGAAGATATGGCCCTGATCAGTGATGCTGGCACTCCCCTGATTAGCGACCCTGGCTTTAAATTTGTCCGTGCTGCACAAGCGCATAATATTCGCGTGATTCCTGTACCTGGTGCTTGTGCGGCTATTGCTGCCTTAAGTGCTGTTGGCTTGCCGAGTGACCGCTTCAGCTTTGAAGGTTTTCTGCCATCCAGACAAAGTCAGCGCCTGCTGAATCTGGAAAAACTGAAAGATGAAACCCAGACTTTAATTTTCTATGAAGCACCGCACCGGATTCTGGAGTCCGTTAAAGATATGGCCAGCGTTTTCGGAGCAGATCGCCCGGTCGGTTTTGCGCGAGAAATCACCAAGACTTTTGAAACTATCAAGAAAATGACCTTGGGTGAGCTGGTCGAATTCATTAGCAATGATCACAATCAGCAAAAAGGCGAAATTGTTTTGGTGATTGGCGGTGCCACCGAAGAAAAAGATCTGGATCAGGAAAAGCTGGATAAATTATTGAATCGCCTATTACAGGACCTTTCGGTCAAAGCTGCTTCACAACTGGCGGCAGATTTAACCGGAATCAAAAAGAAAGTCGCTTATCAACGTGCTTTAGAACTGACTTCGGCAAACGACTAATTGCTTTAGATTTTCTATTACGTTTGGATTTGCAAAAAAAAACACCACATTGAATGTGGTGTTTTTTATAAGAAACAAGTTAATCAATAACTTATTCTTTGGCTACTGATTCATCTGCCGGCACTTCAACAATACGACCACCACTGGCAAGGAAAGCCGCAATCTCGTCTTCAAGTGCTTGACGCTTTTTCAGCTTTGCAGTGACGGTCAAAGTTTCAGCTTCTACAAGATCGGTATCACTGACGACCTCTGTGCTATCGACCGCGCCTTTTTCAGCGGCTTTTGCTTCATCATCGTCAACAATTGAATCTTCAACGTCGTCATCATAATCATTCATGTCTGTCATTTGCATCTCCCCAAAAATGGCCCTCGCTTGGTATTCCAAGTCAGGTATCGAATTAAGTGAAATTTAGCAATCTCTTCGACCTTCGCCTAGTACCAAACATCAAAAAATCGTATCTTTTTTAAACAAAATCGTTACTCTTTATTGGTGTTTGTTTAAAAAATTTACATTTCTGTCTTAAGCTGCGTAGCGTGTGTCTTTAAGTAAACCCAGACCATTGGCTTGCGCCATAAATGCATCTTTCAACATGGGCTGATTTTCTACCTGTTTCAGGCCGAAATTGCGTGCCCAAACCATCGGGAAGAATAATGTGGTTTCCATCCAGCCAATCGCAGACATGCTGTGCATCATGGCATCGTTCTGGCCCTTACGGCGATGCTCATAGCGTTTTAGGGTCTGCTCATGTGCCCATACGCCACGCGCCTGATCATGCAGCAAAACATCACAAAGCACGGCAGCATCCAGACAGCCAATATTCACCCCTTGACCTGCTAGTGGATGAATGACATGTGCGGCATCTCCAATCAGTGCTAAACCATCTTGAACGTATTGCTGGGCGGCGCGGGCTTTTAAAGGGAAAGTGGCACGTGGTGTCGCCTCTAAGACTCCACCCAGCATATGCTGGCTTTCACGGGTTAATAGCTGGGTAAACTCAGCATCTGACAACGCTGCATATTCTTCGGCATAATCCTCTGGCAAGGTCCAGACAATCGATTGCCAGTGTCCCTGCTCTTCCGGATTAAGGCTGGCCATAGGTAGAAAAGCCAATGGACCGGTTTCGAGAAAAATCTGACGTGCCATATGCTGATGAGGTTGTGCAGTTTTAATGGCACAACTGATGCCCGCCTGTTTATAGTCCAGTACATCAATATCGATAAACGCTTGCTCACGGACAAAGGAGTTTGCACCATCTGCGCCAATCACCAGTTTAGTTTGGAGTTGTGTACCATCAGCCAGATGAATGATCCACACACCGACGCCACGTTCGATGCGGCTAACTTTGACCTGTGTTCTATAATCTTGAACATCTTCAAGCATCTTTTGCTGAATAGCTAGATTCAAAATGCTTGGCTCCACCATCGAGCCTAAAGCCTGCTCTACCGATGGTGTTTTTTCTGAAGACTGGCCAAAATTGATTTCGCCATAGCCATTTTTATTCCAGACCTGCATGCCGGTATAAGGCTGCTGACGTGCTAAATTTTCCCAGACCCCCACCGTCTTTAACAAGTGAATGGTTGCCTGACTGAGAGCCAGGACACGCGGATTGGCCACCTTTAAGGTTTTATCTGCATCCAGAATTGGCGCTGCATCCAGAACTGTAGGCTGCATGCCACCTTGGGCTAACAGAAGCGCTGTAAGCCCACCCACCAATCCACCGCCAATAATGACGACGTCTAATATTTCGTTAGTTTGATTTAAGCTCATGCTTTTAACCCCATGGCATAATTTGCAACCAGTGGCTTGATGCCTGGAATCGTATCAAAAGCGATTAAACCCGTATTACGAATCAGCTTTAAAAATGGATTCTGGTTACTAAAGCCACGCACCACTGAATCACAGAATTTGATCACTCGTTGCTGGTCACTGAGACGAGATTTTTCATAGTCTTGTAATATTGCAGCATCGCCCAAGTCTGCGCCTTGTGCTTGCTGTTCCTTGAGGTAACGCACCAATACATGCGCATCACGCATACACAGGTTAAAACCCTGACCAGCCACCGGATGAATCGTATGTGCTGCATTGCCCATCAACACGACACGGCCAACAGCCTGTTTTTCAGCTAACACTTGAGATAAGGGAAAACTGAACCGTTTTCCGGTTTTCTGGAACTTTCCGGCACGATCGCCATACGTTTCCTGCAAGGCATCGAGGAAATGCTGGTCATTTTCATCTCCCAGCCATTCTCCTTCAGTACCTTTTTTCACTGGCCAGACCACGGAACGGCGATATTCGCCCGGCAATGGCAACAGTGCCAAAGGCCCTAAATGACTGAAACGCTCAAAGCCCACATGACCATGTGGCTTAGACGTTTGTACTGTGGTCACAATTGCAACCTGATCATAATCATGTTCTGACGCACCAATACCCAAGGCTTTACGGCAGAAAGAATCCCGTCCATCGGCGGCAATAACCAGTTTGGACTGTAATTTTAGTGATGATTCACCACGCTGAGCTTCGATATAAGCAAAGTCTGTATCTTGGATAAGGGAGGTCACTTGAACACCATCAATCAATTCAATTAATGGCTCTTTTTTGACTTGGGTCAGCAGTACACGACCGAGCCAGGCATTTTCAATGACCTGACCAAAGCTTTCGACTTTTTCCTGCTTGGCTTTCAGTCGGGCCTTACCAAAGCTGCCTTGTTCGGTAATATTCACTTCCAGAATTGGGGTAGCATGTTCTTGCAAGGCATTCCAAAGTCCAAGTTCCTGATAAATCTGCACGCTACGGCGTGACAAGGCACTGTTACGTGCATCAAAACTGGAATGATAGGGCGCAAGATTTTCATCATCATAATCTGGATATTTGATGGCTTCCAACAGTTTGACTGCAATATTGGTTTTCGCCAACATCAATGCGAGGCTTAAGCCGACCATCCCACCACCGACAATGATGACTTCTTGTTGCATGCTTACTTCCTTATCTGTTTATTCGCATCTATGGCGAATTACATAAAACGTATACTGGTTTTATCTTACCTCAAGGCTTTAAATTTTTATAATGATTCGTTTTATTTAGTTTTCTTCATGATGATCCAGCCTATATTGAAAAATCAAGACATCACGCTTTTCATTACCTAACTTCGGCAATACAGTATAGGCATTGATCCGTTCAACGATTTCAAACCCTGTCTTTAAAAGCACTTGGTGTGCCTGTATATGTTCTGCATCGCAGAAAGTATCCAGTGATTTAAGTGTAAGATATTGTTTAAAATACTGAATCACCGCTTTCATCGCCTCAAGCATATAGCCCTGACCCTGAAATCGAGGACCAAGTCCGAAATGAACTTCAAGGCTGTTATTTTGCTGTTGAATGATCGTTAGTAACCCGATTGCCAGATGACTTTTTCGCTCAGCAATCACCCATGAAAATCCGTCACTCGGTTGCTGCCAATAGCTTAACGCCCATTTCTGTAACATCTGCTGAGTTTGACCGACTGTTGTATGCATCTGTCGTTGTAAATATTTTGATGCTTCAACATCGCCACAATACTCTTGGAATAATGAAAATTCATCTCCAACTTTATATGCTCTTAACTCCAACCAAGTTGTCTTTAATTCAGCAACTAAAATATTTATACTCACTTTTATCAGCTCGGCCTTAAAAAAAGGAATGTTGTGATTTCATTTGGCACTTATACGATTCGATCGCAAACCTAGTCAAATTGGTATAACTCGATCTACTCGCTTCGCACAATTTTGAATACATACTGATGCTCGTAGATCCTGAATGATAAAATTGTGAATCAAGCCATTTATAAATGAGCTGATATTCACTTTCAGTAGCAGGAGGCCCATTTACAATCACTATTCTTTTCTTATTTTAAGATAATTGTATAAATATAACTCGATCTTTGAGCTAACAGATATTTTAAAAAAATTTATCCAACCATGTACAATCTAATCTTATTTGTATGATAGTGATCATCAATCTTTAGCTAGGCATTGTTGTAGATCTGGGGATGGTTCTATTAATAACGTATAAACACCTAATAAAAAACCCCGGAAATCTACCGAGGTTTCTTCATCTTCCACACTATTTCTATCCTCTCGGCAAGTTACTCGAAGACATGAATCCTATCTTGCAAGAAACTCGCCCAAGAAGATTAGCTTAACGCACAATATTGGTATGATGATCTGTGTGGTGTACTGTTTTACCCAACTTCGTTCCTGTATAAATCAGGTACAATGCCGACAAACCAACCAATACATAAACAATTCGAGATAAGGCGCTCATATCACCAAAGATTGCAGCGACCAAATTAAAATCGAATGCACCAATTAAACCCCAATTAATGCCACCAATGATTGTTAAAGCATAAGCAATCCAGTCAATCGTATTTAATCTCATAAGCGTTCTCCTGCTCTTATTTAAGTTTATTTAAGGATCAGAGAAAGTATGAGAATCTCAGCCCATTTAATATGTAGCTTTGATGCTAAAAACGGATTTTCTGTGTTGACTTCCTGTCAATTTTTAAGCCGTAAATTTTACTTAGGTTAGTTTTATTTGACTTGTTCGATATAAACGTAAGCTAAATCACTTTTTGCTCGATGTGATATAGCTAGGAGTTCTTTTTTAAAATGGCATAGAAATGTCATAAAAAAAGCCGATCTCGCGACCGGCTTTCCGTATTTTTTCTCAAATTAAGCAGCGCGCGCTTTCGCCATCAATGCTTCAATCTCTTCTACCGTTTTGACAACTTTCGCAGTTAAAACCAGCGGGCCATTTGCAGTGGCTACCACATCATCTTCAATCCTGATACCAATTCCACGCCATTTGGCATCGACTGTTTCATCATCAGACGCGATGTAAAGACCCGGCTCAACGGTCACGACCATGCCCTCTTCATACGAGCGCCATTCACCATCAACCTTATAAGCACCGACATCATGCACATCCATACCGAGCCAATGCCCCGTACCGTGCATGTAGAACTGACGAAAAGCTTCTTTTTCTATAATGTCGTCAATATTCCCCTGCATCAAGCCAAGATCGAGCAAACCTTGCACTAGGATGCGCACTGCAACATTATGTGGTTCTTTATACGAGTTACCAATTTGCACAGCATTAATTGCAGCAATTTGAGCATCCAGCACTACATTATATAAAGCTTTCTGTTCCGGGCTAAATTTACCATTCACTGGAAAGGTACGGGTAATGTCTGAAGCATAAAGCTGATATTCAGCCGCAGCATCAATCAGGACCAAATCGCCATCTTTCAGTTCTTTGTCATTTTCTACATAATGCAGGATGCAGGCATTCTCACCGCCACCGACAATACTGTTGTAGGCCGGAACACCGCCATTTTTGCCAAAGATATAATTCAGCTCGGCTTCCAGTGCATATTCCATCATGCCCGGGCGTACTGCTAGCATCGCTTGAGTATGTGCATCAGCAGAAATATCGGAAGCAATCTGCATCAATTCAATTTCATTTGCATCTTTATGCAGACGCATTTCATCGACAATACGATCCAGCTGAATTACTTGCGCTGGTGCAGAAGTACCACGACGGCTTTCACCACTTGCAGTTGCAATCCATTTGGCGACACGCGCATCAAACTCTGCATGCTGTCCAATGCGATAAAATAACTGATCTTTATTTTGTAACTTTTCTAAGATTTCTTCATCTAGCAGATCAATTGCATAGGCTTCATCTGCATCATAATCCTGAATAGCTCCATCAATACCCGCACGGTAGCCATTCCAGATTTCCATTTCACGGTTACGTTCCCGACAGAACAAACTGTAGCTATAGCCTTCTTCTTCAGTGTCAAAGGTTTCAATCACAGCCACAGCTTCAGGTTCCGCGAATCCGGTTAAATAGAAGAAACTGCTGTCTGCACGGTATTTATAATCTGCATCACGGTTACGCATGGCTACCGGACTGGTCGCGATAATAGCGATACTGCGTAAACCGATTTCCCCTGCGAGGATTGCGCGACGCTCCTCAAAAACTGCCTGTGTCAATTTCTTCATTACACTTTACTTCTTATCGATCAATACTTGTATTTAGAATATAGTCTTGAAATCAGACTATAGATTTCACTGTAAACAGCAAAATATATGCCTGATTTCAAGCAGGTGATGACTCACCTCAGCATTTCATCAGCTTGGACGTTTAGGCGAGAAAATCTCGACTACACTTTGCGCTTCTGTAGTAGCGACTTTAGGCTGATTTTTTTGACTAAATTGCTGTAAGAGGGGCGTTTCTTCAACTTGGACCTTTTTACGCCCTAAAGACAGACTGACAGGAATCAGACGCACAAATTCGTACAATTCCTGATAGCTTTCTTCACCTTCATCATCATCGTCTGAGTCTTCAAATTCAACTGCGGCTACATCTTGTAAATGTTCAATCAGCTCAACTTCATCCTGACGGATATGTCCTGAAGCCAGTCCGAAACCTAAGACCACGCCTGCACACCAGTCCGCCAGAGCCTGTACGCGTTCTGAAAGCACATGCTCATCATCAGGCAGCAAAGGTAAATAATCCAGCTCATCTTCAGACAGTGCATGAAACACATCTTCAGCTTCGCCCGTCAACAACTCTAATGCTTCGGCATCCAGTTCAGGTACATCCAGTGTTTCTAAAATCTGTAACCACTCTTCACTGCTTGGCGCCTGGGTGACACAAACAATGCCAGTTAGCAAACCATGTAGTTCGCTAGGGCTAGAAATTTCCTCAATTGAAGAAAAATTGCGGTGCCATTCGGTCCAACCTGAAATATCGTCTTGCATTCGTTTATCCAATCTTTATACTGCTTATATATTACCTTTGTTTGCAACACTGTGCGACCTCGATATGTTAGAAGAATTACAGCGTCTACAAGTGCAGATCGGCGTGTTAAAAACGCGACTTGCACGGCTTGAAAGTGAAAATTCCAGTTTGCGCGAAGAGCAAGACTCTTCAATGATGCAACATCAACAGCAAATTGAACAAAAAAACAGCGTGATTGCGCAAAAACAACAAGAAAATGAAAATCTGACAGAACAATTGACGGATTCTCGTGCCCAGTTTCAACTGCTTAATAATGATGCAACTGCACTGGCAGACCGTTATGGTCGTCTGGAAAAAAGCTGTACCGACCTGAAAAACCGTTTTCAGGAAATTCTGGCTGAACGGAATGAACTGCGCGTAGTTAAGGAAAAGATGATCCTTGAACAGCGTCATGCCCAGCAGGAAATTCAGCGTCTGACTCAGGAATCTGAACGTTTAACCCAGAAAAATGAAAATGCCAAAGCCAAGGTTGAAGCGATTATTCAACGTCTGGCCATTCTTGGCACTGCGCAGGATCATCACGCACAGGAAATTCAACAACTGGCCCATCCGACTGAAGCGACTGAGGAAGCCTCATCATGAGTGAACAAATTGCAATTGATCTCAGAGTATTGGGGCATAGTTTCCGTTTGGCCTCTACTCCTGACAAGCAGGAAGAATTAGAACGCGCGGCACAGTTATTAAATGACAAATATGATGAATTTCGCCGTAAAGCACCACGCATGGAACCTAGCAAGCTGATTATTATGGTGGCACTTGAGCTGATGCAGGAGGTTTTGAATATGAATAGATCACTGCAACAATATGCGCATTGCGAGCGTTTGTTACAAACTATTTTAGAAGAAGTTGAAGAACTGACTGAATAATCTCGAATTCTGTTTAAACTTCGGACATTCGACCGAACTGTTTACAGTTCATGAACAGCATAGAGTTGCCACACCGGGATTATTGTTTATAATTAACTTAACTCTGAGGTGTTCGCCAGCGGGTCTATTCCCCTGCCGATACTAACACTTATGGGTGTGTTCTGTATATTTAGAGTGTATGCCCATCTCCGTATGGGAAACCCAGCAAGTATACGTCGCATCCTCCTTGAACTCATCGGGTTCAGGGTAACGACACATGCAGCGGCATCTTCGGAGTACTTCAATTTCTTTTTCAAAATATAATTATAATTTTTCCTGAATTTCCTCTTATTTTAATTTTATAGTCTTTCTCTCGAACATTCTTCCAGATTCATTTTATTGATGTAATAATCATCTTGCATGAAAATGAACTCTTTTAAATTAAAAAAAGAAATCTAAATTGCTTTAAGTTAAATAAAGATGAAAAAGTTTTTGGTAACTCACTCCCCTATTTTTTAGGCAATTTTATCTCGATATAAAATATGCATCGCCCAGATTGCAGCAGGAATCCAGCCTAAAATCGAAATTTGAAGCATTAAGCACACTGTCGCTTCGACTGGTCGATGAAGGGTCATAAATAATGACCAAGGGAAGATAAATGCAATAATTGATTTCATTTTTAAAACCCTCTTTTGCCATGTTTTAAATTTTTATATCCAGTTTTTATGGGCACTTAAAACTGGTACTAAGATTTAGATATTTTTAATGGGATCAGCAGAATCTCTGTACATGCTGTAATCCCGCGTAAAAATATCCTGAAAGCCTAATTCAGCCAGCTTAAATGAAGCTTAAAAATTATTTTAAATCCGCTAACCTTTGCATATTTTCAATCAAAATATTGACGTTTGAATGAAACAGTCTTTGCTTTAACTTTTACTTTCCATAGATTCAGATCTGAATAAAATCTTGAATCCCTAGACCTTTATTTACTTACTGCAGCTAGTGTACTCAAGGCTGATACTCGCCAAATCACATCACCGACATCATCAGCAACCAAAATGGCACCGGAGGAATCTACCGCCACACCGACTGGTCGCCCATATGCATCGCCCTGATCACTTAAAAATCCAGTCAAGACATCTTGAGGTGGGCCCATCGGTTGCCCATTTTGAAAGGGAACAAAAATCACTTTATAGCCACTATGCGGTTTGCGGTTCCATGAACCATGCTGACCAATCAGCGCTCCATTTCGATATTGAGGCATCAGGTCTGCCCTATAGAAGGCCAAGCCCAATGAAGCTGTATGATTGCCCAATGCATAATCCGGTGGAATTGCTCGCGCAACTAAGGCAGGTTTTTGCGGTTTGACCCGTGTATCTACATGTTGGCCATAATAACTATAGGGCCAGCCATAAAAAGCACCTTCTTTGACAGAGGTCAGGTAATCAGGAACCAGATCATTACCGAGCTCATCACGTTCATTCACCACTGTCCAAAGTGTGCCGCTCTTAGGTTGCCAATCCATGCCATTCGGATTACGCAGTCCGATGGCAAAAGGTCGCGCTTGAGCACTGGCTATGTCAAATTCCATGATCAGTGCCCGGCCCTGCTCTTGCTCTAAGCCATTTTCAGCGACATTACTGTTGGAACCCACCGTGATATAGAGTTTGCTTCCGGCAGGATTGGCAATGACATTTTTGGTCCAGTGATGGTTTAAACGGCCTGCCGGTAAATCCAGCACCTTGGTACCGGCTGCTGTAATTTGAGTCGCACCGTTCTGATAAGGAAAGCGCATTAGGGCATCAGTATTCGCCACATACAACATATTGCCGACCAGTGCCATGCCAAATGGAGAATTGAGATTCTGTAAAAATACGATTTTTTGTTCAGCCACCCCATCTCCATTGCTATCGCGAAGCAGACTGATGCGGTTGGCACTGGGGTGCGATGAACCTGCACGTTGCATCACCCATTTCATGATTTTTCCTTTGATCCCTTTGCTATCATCGGGCTTGGGTGGTGCATCCGTTTCGGCCACCAGCACATCACCATTCGGCAATACATATAGCCAGCGCGGATGCTGCAACCCTTTGGCAAATGCCTGAACTTTTAAACCTGTCGCGGGTGTCGGCATTTTACCTTCAGGCCAACCTTTGGCGGGCGCCATATTGACTGTAGGCAGCAAGCTTGATTTTGGTTTGGGCAAATGTGGCTGGGAACCATAACTGTCATTGATAGGCGACTTGGAAGGCATGGTACATCCAGTCATGGTTAGGAGAAGTGCACAGCTGGCACCTGTAAGTAAAAGTTGAATAGGCTGATGAAGCATTTTTATCTCTTGTTATTATCATCCTCAACTTACTTTAAAAAACAATTTGAGATGCCACTAGCGGGTTCTTGTTTTTTCTGGTTATGAATTGGTTATCAATTTTGAGTTAAGTCTGATATTTATCTTGCTATAAAAATAAATTTATCCTGACTAACTTACGCAGGACGGCAGGATAACATTTCCAGAGTAATTTTTTTTACCTCATTACGGCTGTGTCGAATATGAGCCTCTAATATAGAAAGACAAGCGACTGCATCTTGGGCAAGCAGCGCCTTTAAAATTTGTTGATGCTCGGCATAGGTCGCTGTAACCCGATAATCTTTGGAAAAATCTAGACGGCGTATGATCCGAATTTTTTCGCTGATCTCACTATGTATTTTTGCCATTTCTGCATTGCCGGCTGCCAATACCAAATGACAATGAAATGCTTCATCTTCTACAGATAACCGCCTGAGATCATAGATATATTGTTCTGGTTGAATACACCAGGTTTGAATCAAAACAGCCAGAGCAACCTGCAACTGGTCTTTGGGCATCTGACAAAGTTGTTCGACTGCATAACCTTCCAATAAAATCCGCAGATCATACAGTTCTTCATAAACTTTAAAGTCTAGTGACCGAACCTTCCAGCCACTTCTAAACTGCACCTCGACATAACCTTCCTGCTGCAAGCGATACAAAGCTTGCCGGATGGGTGTACGGCTTACGGCATAGCTTTCAGCAATTTCCGATTCGGTAAAGCGCTCTCCCGGCATCAGCTTAAAGTCAAAAATGTCATTTTTAATTTTCTGGAAAACCAGCTCAGACAGATTGTCTGAGCTTTTTCCTGTCGCTTTAGTACTTGGATTGCGAACAATAGTCATGGCTCAATCCATTACTCCATATAGACCAGTGGCTCACCACTATGCACGGTCTGACCAGAACGGCAGATAATGGCTTTGACAATGCCATCATCGTCAGCATAGACCGGCAGCTCCATTTTCATGGCCTCGATGATGGCCACCGTGTCGCCTTTTTTCACAATCTGCCCGGCTTCTACAAAAATCTTCCAGATATTGCCGGTCATAGAGGCGTTGAGAGGGACATACTGGCTGTAATCGGTATCATCCTGCAGCACTTCTATTTCTACAGGTGCATCAAACTCGTCTTTCCAGCGTTCAACTTCGGTGCTAAAAGCAGCGTGCTGCTGCGCTTTAAAGGCGGCAATGCTGTCCTGTTCTGCAGCAAGGAAATCCTGATACGCTGCAAAGTCAAACTCGCATTCCTCAATTTTAATTTCTGCCAGACCATGGGTGAAATCAGCGCGGAACTGGTCCAGTTCGGCCTCAGTGACCTCATAATATTTAATCTGGTCAAAAAAGCGTAAGAACCATTGCTGATCGCCAAACTGTTTGTTCTTTTTAAACTTGTTCCAGATCGGCACGGTACGGCCGATCAACTGATAGCCACCCGGTGAGTCCATGCCATAAATACACATATACATGCCACCAATCCCGACTGTACCTTCAGCGGTAAAAGTACGGGCCGGATTATATTTGGAACTCAGTAAACGGTGGCGCGGATCGACTGGTACTGCACAAGGTGCGGTCAGATACACATCTCCTAGCCCCAAAACCAGATAATTGGCATCAAAAATAATGTCTTTAACTTGCTGACGAGTGTTTAGACCATTAATTCGCTGAATAAAATCGACATTATTCGGTAGCCATGGGGCCTTGGCACAGACACTTTCCTGATAACGCTCAACCGCACCCAGAGTCGCTGAGTCCTCAAAGGCCATGGGTAAATGGATAATTCTTGAAGGTATTTTAATGTCACGTAAATCACCCATCTGTTCTTCAAGACCAAGCAGGAAGTGAATCAGTTGCTGCTGGCTCAAACGCAGACCATCATATTTAATCTGCAAGGATCGCACACCAGGTGATAATTCCAGGATACCGTCAAGATCAGCTTCACGGATCAGTTGCATCAAGCGGTGTACGCGCAGGCGTAGGGCCAAATCCAGTACGTTGTCACCATATTCCAGTAAGATATAACTGTCACCTGCCTGACGATATACAGCTTTTGGTGCATCTGGTGTAGCTTCACGCAATGCCAGAATACTTTCTGCTTGAACTGCCACGACTTCAGCCTCGTAGGGCATCTCTGCCTTGGCAAAGTTTTGGAGGGTTTGAATTTGCTGCCGCTCCAGCGCATTGGCCTGTTCTACCGAAATTGGATAGAAGCTAATCGTGTCATCGGCTTTCAGCTGTCCAATTTTCCATAGTTCAGCTTTGACAATGGTTACCGGACAAACGAAACCGCCCAAGCTCGGACCATCTTTGGCTAAAATCACCGGGAAATCACCGGTAAAGTTAATCGCACCAATGGCATATTCACAGTCATGTACATTGGATGGATGCAGACCCGCTTCACCGCCATTTTCACGCGCCCAGTTTGGCGTCGGTCCGGTTAAACGGATACCCAATCGGTTCGAGTTAAAATGCACTTTCCAGCTTGATGCAAAAAACTCCTCAATATATTCAGCTTTAAAGAAATCAGGAGCGCCATGCGGACCATAGAGCACACCAATTTTCCATTCCTTGCCATAACTTGGAATCAGATCTGTTGCCAAAACTTCAGGTTCTGCAATCGCTAAAGGTAGACCATCGGCCGGCAGCTCAGGATTCACCATCTTAATCATGTCACCAGCCCGTAACACTCGGCCTGCATGTCCACCAAAATTACCTAAAGCAAAGGTAGAACGGCTACCCAGATATTCCGGCACATTCAGACCATTTCGTACAGCCAGGTAGGTCCGGCATCCGGATTCAACCTGTCCAATTTTTAGGGTTTGGCCTGCTTTTACCTGAATAGGCTGCCAGAAATTTACTGCTTCATCATCCAGACTTACCGGACAAGGTGCGCCAGTTAAAGCAATGATATTTTCTGCATGAAATTTGAGGATTGGACCTTGCAGGGTAAATTCAAACCCGGCGGCGGCCTCGACATTCCCAACAATTTTATTGGCCAGCCGGAAGGCATAATCATCCATTGGGCCTGAAGACGGTACACCAATATCCCAATACCCGACACGACCCGGATAATCCTGAATCGAACTTTGTGTACCCGGCTGAATCACCTCAATCACATTCGGCACATATTTGAAATCATCCAGCATGCGTGTCCAGATCTGCATCTGTTCAAAACGTGGATCTGAAATAACAGTATGCACATAATCCAGATTGGTACTAATACCATTCAGGCGAGTTTCAGCTAAAGCTGATTTAAGCGTATGAATGGCGATATCACGGTCTTCAGCATGCACAATAATCTTGGCAATCATTGGGTCAAAGTATTGGGAAATTTCAGTTCCGGTACTCACCCAGGTATCAACCCGGACATCTTCCGGAAAAAAGACATCCGTCAAAATCCCTGGACTCGGCTGGAAATTTTTCACCGGATCTTCGGCATAGATGCGTACTTCAATCGCTGCACCCTGAGGCTGAATACTGCTTAGATGCTTCCAATCCAGAGTATCGCCTGCTGCCACTTTCAACATGCATTCGATCAGGTCCAGTCCAGTCACCATTTCAGTCACCGGATGCTCTACCTGCAAACGGGTATTCACTTCAAGGAAATAAAACTCGTCACGTGCTGCATCGTAAATAAACTCAACCGTACCGGCACTGCGATATTTCACCGATTTACCCAGTTCAACTGCCGCCTGATGCAGTTTTTGACGGGTTGCTTCAGGTAACTGTGCCGCTGGTGTTTCTTCCACAACCTTCTGATTACGGCGCTGTAATGAACAATCCCGTTCACCCAAAGCCACGACTTGTCCCTGACCATCCCCAAAAATCTGAACTTCGACATGACGGGCTTTATCGATAAAGCGTTCTAAAAATACCCCTGCGTCTTTAAAGAACTGCTCGCCCAGACGTTTTACACTTTCATAAGCCTCCCGAAGTGCCTCGGCATCATCACAACGGGTCAAGCCAATTCCACCACCACCTGCTGTGCTTTTCAGCATAATTGGATAACCAATTTTTTCAGCTTCCGCCAAAGCTTCGTCCAGACTATTTAGCAGACCTGTACCGGGAGTCATGGGTACATTGGCAGCTGCAGCAAGTTCACGCGCCCTGTGTTTTAAGCCGAATTCCAGAATCTGCTCCGGTGTTGGCCCCATAAAGGCAATATTATTTTCTTCGCAGGCACGGGCAAAGTCAGCACTTTCTGACAGAAAACCATAACCTGGGAAAATTGCTTCGGCCCCGGTATTCTTGGCTGCGGCAATCAGCTTTTCAATACTTAAATAGGTATCACTCGGTTTGGTACCTTCTAAGGACACTGCAATATCTGCATCAATCACATGCTGTGCATAACGGTCCGTTTCTGAATAGATGGCTATACTGGTTATACCCATTTTTTTTAATGTGCGAATGGCACGAATAGCAATTTCGCCGCGATTTGCAATCAGTACAGTTTTAAACATGTGAATCCCCTTTTATTCTCTCTATTTTTTGAATCTGCTGAATGGGTCTATTTCGTTGTTTTCTGATTCAGCTGCTGTATATAAAGCCGCTATCGACTATGTTCGCTGCTCTGTGTCGTAGCCTTTGATACATACCGTCCGCAAATACAGCTTTTTTAAATGCATCGTTTTTTGCTTGAAGAGGTGCAGCATTCGCAACCGGAATCCAGACAAGTTCACCCACCTCAACATGGGTAGTGCGTTGAGCAAGATGATTCAGTTGAAGCTGTTTTGGCTGATCGGCATCGCGCCATTTTCGGACTGTCCAGCCGATCATTTTCTGATGAAGCATTCTGTATCCAATCTTGTATCCAAGTTTGAATACAGTTATGCAGAACTTATGCCAGTTTAATTTTTATTTTATTTTCAATGTCTTAATAAAATTTAAGATGTATAAATTAGGGAGAATTTCATTGGATGGTTGTTTTTGGTTCAGCCTGTTTTCAATTCAGTGCAAAAATTATTCTGGAACTCATATTGCATGAGCTACATCTCTCCAACTTGTACGACACTGATATAAAAGCCTATCTATTAATGAACCTTTAAGGGAACCATTCAGCTTATATCTTGGGCTAGTAATAAAATTGGAGGTACTCCATGCCGGGCTTAAGGGGGTTTTAACCCAAGATGCATATAGGCACACAGGAGATGATCGAAAGGAAATATAAAAGGAGAGGTTTCAAATATTGAAGTAAATAAGGCTACCCAGTAATATTCACTGAAATTACGGATAATCTCTGTCACTCAACCACGAAAAGCGGCTTCAATCACGGCAACATCAATTTTCTTCATGGTCATCATCGCATTAAATGCGCGCTTGGCCGCAGCACGGTCAGGACTGTTACAGGCGTTGATCAGGACCATTGGCGTAATCTGCCAGGAAATACCCCACTTGTCTTTACACCATCCACACTCGCTTTCCTGACCGCCATTGCCAACAATGGCATTCCAGTATCGGTCTGTTTCTTCTTGGTCTTCAGTCGCCACCTGAAATGAAAATGCTTCATTGTGTTGAAAGTCAGGGCCACCATTCAGTCCAATGCAGGCAACGCCCATCACCGTAAATTCGACGGTGATAACATCGCCTTCTTTTCCGGAGGGATAATCTCCGGGTGCAAGATTGATCGCGCCAACTGAGGAGTTTGGAAAGGTTTCTGCATAAAATCGTGCTGCACCTTCGGCATCGTCATCGTACCAAAGGCAGATGGTGTTCTTCGCAATATTCATCATGTTCAATCTCCATTGATTTAGGTCTTACACGCTCTGCCTAAGCACAATGTGTTTCATATATCAGTCGAGAATAGTCATATGATCCCTTGTCTATCTTTCACCAAAAAACAGAATAAACCTACTTTAGAATTGTATTTTTATTGATCGAAAGCTGTTTCAAAGTGCTTAAACTGATGCGTTTCCAGAGTTTGTCACTGAACGATGGATTGCTTGGAAAATCGTGAATCAAAGAAAATGAATTGACCGTTTCGAGATATTAAAAAAATTAGTGATATAAATACTTTTTTAGTTTTTTAACTTTGAGACTGCTGGCAAAATTAGCCGAATTTAAATAACCAGATATGGAATCATATGAAATTTCAGCTCATAATTATTTTTTACTTTTCCAGAATTCCCACTTAGACTAGAGCACAATTTTGTTGCATATGCTTTTTGCCCTATGACCATTCAGGAATTAAGAAGATACCTTCGTAAAACGCGTCGTCATCTCTCTAAATTTGAGCAAAGGCAGTCCGCACAAAAAGTCTTAAACCGCCTGATCCGCAGTCCAGAATTTATTCATGCCCAACGTATTGGCCTGTATTTGCATGCTTTTGGGGAGATTCAGACCCAATCGATTATTGAACGCTGTTTTAAACTGGGCAAACAGGTGTATCTACCAGCGATTTGCGACATGAATCAGCAGCTGGTCTGGATCCGGATCACCCAGCATCAATATCATAACAAGCGCTTTGCCCATCATCGGCTGGGTATGCGAGAGCCCATGAGCACCCGTGGTGTGCATGTTTCCAACCTGGATTTATTACTCATGCCGCTATTGGCCTGTGATACTTCAGGCACACGGATTGGGATGGGCGGCGGTTTTTATGATCGTACCTTGGCTTCTGCGCCTGGGCGTCCGTTCCGTCTGGGGCTGGCACATGACTTTCAACTGCTGGCACAGCCGTTAAAACGTGAACCATGGGATCAGCCCCTTGATGCTTTAATCACCCCGACAATATTTATAAAGTTCAAACGTTAATTTTGCAATTTTATCCTTGCTAACTACTTTAAAATCACATAATTAGTCATTTTTTATACAATTTAATCTTAACTGCCCTTGTATTTTTAAAATTACCCATCACTATTAAAAGCATGGCAACACCGTTGTCACTCATTAGGAGTGCTCATGTCTGAAATTATTATGAATCAAGAAACCTTAGAGCCTCAGGTTCCAAGTGTATTACCCCTTTTGGCGCTGCGTGATGTGGTGGTTTATCCACATATGCAAATTGCGCTGTTTGTCGGTCGTGAAAAATCGATCAATGCAGTTGATGTGGCTCGTAACAGTGACAATCTAGTATTTGTAGTTGCGCAAAAAGATTCGCTTACAGAAGAAATTGATCACGACAATTTATATCAATACGGTACTGTCGCGAAGATTGTGCAAGTTGTGAATCACGAAAATGATGAAAACTGTATTAAAGTCCTGATCGAAGGCCTGCACCGTGCCAAGCTGAAAACTATCATTGACGAAACTGAGTATCTGACAGCAGAGCATGAACTCAGCCCAATGACGGTGAGCGTCGATGCAGACACCCAAGCTGTGCGCTTGCAGGAATTACGTGCGCTTTTCGCTCAATATGCAGAAGCGAAACTTCGTAATGCGCGTGAACTGATCACCGCAGCCAACAAAATTGAAGATCTATTACAGTTATTGTTCTTCGTCGCAACCCGTGTTCCCTTGAATATTGATGTCAAACAGAAATTCCTGGAACATGACGAATTCGAAGCGCATTTGACTGAGCTGATGACTTATCTATTGCAACAGTCTGAAGAACAACAGATTGAGCAAACCCTGCATGATTCTGTTAAACGTCAGATGGAAAAGAACCAGCGCGAATATTTCCTGAATGAAAAAATGAAAGTCATTCAGCGCGAGCTTTCTGATATGAATGGTGGTGCGGAAGACGATGTCGCTGAAATTGAAAAACGTCTGGCTGAAGCAGATTTGCCTGAGCATGTACGTAAAAAAGCAGAAGCTGAATTCCGTAAATTAAAAGCGATGCAGCCTGCTTCAAGTGAAGCTGCTGTGGTACGTAACTATCTGGAAGTCATTCTGGATACACCATGGAATAAAGCCAGCAAAGTCAGCATTAACCTGAGCAAAGCACAGGAAATTCTGGATGCAGACCATTATGGTCTGGACGATGTCAAAGATCGCATTGTGGAATATCTGGCAGTTCAGTCACGCGTGAAAAAATTGCGTGGCCCGATTCTGTGTCTGGTTGGTCCTCCAGGTGTGGGTAAAACTTCACTCGGTGAATCAATTGCCAAAGCAACTGGTCGTGAGTTCGTGCGTATGGCACTGGGCGGCGTGCGTGATGAAGCGGAAATTCGCGGTCACCGTCGTACCTATATCGGTGCGATGCCAGGTAAAATTGTGCAGTCATTGACTAAAGTGGGTGTAAAAAACCCGTTGTTCCTGCTCGATGAAATCGACAAGATGGCGCAAGACTACCGTGGCGATCCGGCTTCTGCGATGCTTGAGGTACTTGATCCATCACAAAACAACAAGTTCAGCGATCACTATCTGGATTTGGATCTGGACCTGTCTGAAGTGATGTTTATCTGTACCGCGAACAGCATGAACATTCCTGAGGCCCTACTGGACCGTATGGAAGTGATTCGTCTCCCGGGTTATACCGAAGAAGAGAAAGTCAATATTGCGGACCGTTACCTTGTTCCTAAAGCAATCAAGAACAATGGTCTACGTGCCAAAGAATTGACCGTGCATGAAGAGGCGATTCGTGACATCGTGCGCCGTTATACCCGTGAAGCCGGTGTTCGTAACCTTGAACGTGAAGTGTCAAAAATTGCACGTAAAGTGGTAAAAGAAGCGGTTAGCAAGAAAGCCAAAAACCTTCAGGTTGAAGTGACCGCAGGAAATCTTCCAGATTACTTGGGTCCACATAAATTTGACTACGGTATGGCGGAAGAAGAAGCGCAAATTGGCCGTGTAAATGGTCTGGCTTGGACTTCTGTCGGCGGTGAATTACTGACCATTGAAGTTGCAGCAGTCCCAGGTAAAGGCAAGTTCATTACCACCGGTTCTCTTGGCGATGTCATGAAAGAATCGATTACCGCTGCGATGACTGTAGTGCGTACCCGTGCGGATGAACTCGGCATCGAAGCCTCGCGCTTTGAAGAAACCGACGTGCATGTGCATTTACCTGAAGGCGCAACACCGAAAGATGGTCCATCGGCAGGTTTGGCTTTGACTACAGCATTGGTATCTGCTTTCACGGGTATCCCGATTCGTCCGGATATCGCGATGACAGGTGAAACCAGTCTGGGCGGTCGTGCGCTGCGTATCGGTGGCTTGAAAGAGAAACTTTTGGCAGCCCATCGTGGTGGCATCAAGCTGGTATTCATTCCACAGGAAAACGTACGTGACCTGGCGGAAATTCCAGAAAATGTCAAAGAAGGTCTAGAAATTAAAGCCGTAAAATCGATTGATGAGATTTTACCGCTGGCACTGACCTCTTTGCCAAAAGCCTTGGTTAAAGCACCAATTGTGAAAACCAAAGAAGAAGCGAAAGCAGCGCGTCATTAAGACTTGATGTTTCATATAAAAAACCCTGCTTCGGCAGGGTTTTTTATTGAGTTATTGAATAAAACAACTGAATTATGGCTGTAGTGCCATCGTAACCAATCCATCAATCACATGAGTCATCTTGTTCAGATCAAGCTTGTCGAGGGTATCCAATTCGGTATTGTAATAAGGATTACGATAACTCGCAGTATCGGTAATCAGCATGGTCGAATAGTTGAATTTGGCATAATTCAGATAGCCCGAGAAATTCATATCCTGAGCAAAACTTGGGCTGACAAAGCGTTGACATTCCAGACGGTTAAAACGCTGCATGGCATCACAATAATCTCCAGTCAGGCCAGTTGAGGCTAAATGCCCAATGGCTGCAATGAAATTGCCATGTCGTGGATAAATCCATTTTAATCCCACCGGATAGCTCTGCACCTGATGTTCATCAAAATAACCAATCGAATCCAGAATCACCACGCCCTCAATTTTCTGCTTCTGCTTTTTTAAAGACTTGGCATGCATATAACTGCCCATATGTTCTGTCTTGAAAAAAGGCGGCTCTTCAAGCGTATAGAAAGCAAATTCGACATTATGTTTGAGCTTGGATTTTTGTAAAGCGAGTAGTCTTGCTGTTTCTACTAAGCCCACCACACCTGAGGCATTATTATCAGCCCCATATCGGGCACTGAAAACATCATAATGTGCTCCCATTACCATTTTGGTTTTGGCTTGAGTATCCAAACTACAGATGACATTTCGGTAGCTCAGGTTATTGACCACATAGACCTGAAACTGGCATGGGATGCCAAAGCGCTGCATCTGCCCTTTAATCCAGGCAGATACCCGATTCAGCTCTTTCAGATTTTTATAATTTCGGTATTCATCAACACTCATGATCTGGCTAAAAAATAATTCCAGATGAGAGACCTGAGCATTTTTGCTCGAATTGGCTGCACAGAGACTAGGCCCCATGAGGCCTATCAGTAACAGCAGCACAGTACAACATCCTTTTATCATGACACTGTTCCGCATTTATTATTATTCCATTCCTTTATCAAGCGGATACTTGAACTACGGACATTAAAGCAACACTAAATCTCTCATTTCAATTTCAATTTGTTTCCCTGCTCAACTTCATGTTGTTTGATCGTTATAATGAGGTATCCAATTATTGATCTGTCTGTATGAAAATCCGTATCCTAACCATTGGTCAAAAAATGCCAGCGTGGGTGCTGACTGGTTTTGAAGATTATTTCAAACGTATTCAGCCTTTTGTACAGACCCAGATTATTGAACTGCCGATGGCCAAGCGCGGGAAAAATGATTCTGAAGCGGATATTCTGAAATACCGTAATATTGAGGGCGACAGTATTTTAAATGCGCTCAAGCAGAATGAAACCCTGATTGCGCTTGAAGTGGGCGGACGTGAATTCAGTACCGAAAAACTGGCTGAAACCATGAAAGGCTGGATGCTGGAAGGCAATGATGTAGCACTTGCGATTGGCGGGCCGGATGGTCACTCAGAAGCCGTGCGTAAAGCTGCTGCATGGCACTGGTCACTTTCCAAGTTAACCCTGCCGCATCCACTGGTACGTGTCATGCTGATCGAGCAGCTTTATCGTGCCATGAGCATCAATAACAACCATCCTTATCATCGGGCAGGCTAATGATTTTGCTGAAGCGTTCTTTATATGCAACGTTTTGTTGAATAATATCTCCTGCTCTTATTTCTATTTTTCATGCATTATTGAGGTATCTTTCCAGATGTGGTTTGACTTATGAACTTACAAACGTTGCCCGGCTTATTTATTTCTCATGGCTCTCCTATGCTGGCGCTGAATCCTGAGCAAGTGGGTCCTGCCTTGCATCGTTTGAGCGAAAATCTGCCACGCCCGGAAGCGATTATTGTGATGTCTGCGCATTGGGAAAGTGATGCGTTGGAAGTCAGTAGCGCAATTCGCCCAGAAACTTGGCATGATTTTCGTGGTTTCCCGCCTGAACTTTATCAATTACGCTACCCTGCACCGGGAAATCCTGAATTGGCCGAGAAAGTCTTAGGCTTGCTGGCCAATGCCGGCTTTTCTGCACATGCCAACAGTACTCGTCCGCGTGATCATGGGGTATGGATGCCGCTGCTACATATGTATCCAGATGCCAGCATTCCCGTGGTAGAAATTTCCTTACCCATGTCGATGAGCGCGGATGAGATTTATCAGATTGGTCAAAGCCTGGCACCTTTACGTGAACAGCAAATCCTGCTGATTGGTTCGGGCAGCATTACCCATAATTTACGTGAACTGTCTTGGGATGGAACGGCTGCTGATGTACCCGAATGGGCTTCAGGTTTCCGTAATTTTGTGGTGCATAAACTGACACACAGCGATTATGACGCGGTACTGGACTGGTCCAATATTCCGCATATGGCGCGCAATCATCCAACGCTGGAACATTTTGCTCCGATTTTCTTTGCGATGGGCACAGGTCAGCGCTTTAGTCTGGTACATAGCAGTTTCAGCATGGGTTCACTCGGCATGGATATTTATCGCTTCGATTAATCTTGCTTCAGCGCTAAAATCTTAATCATGGATACATTTTGCAACTCAAAGCTGCGAAATGTATCCATATTTTTTTGCAATCTATCCATTATTATTGTTTGAACTTTATATACTTCATTATAAGTCCATGAAATTAAAATTTATTGTGCTGGCATTATTGCCTTTAACTTTTGCAGCCTGTCAGTCCAGTGATATTCAACGAGCTGGAGATCTTGCAATGGCCACCATACAACAAAAAAATGCAGATCAGATTCTTCCAGCCTATTACTGGGAACTGAATCGTGGACTAGAACGACCAATCGTACTCAGTTTTGATGCTCAAGGCCGTCTGAGCGCGGTGACGGGCTGTAATGGACTTGGGACGACCTGGTCAGTAAAAAACAGTATCATCACCACCAGCGAAGTTGTAGGCACTGAAATGGCCTGCGATGCAGCATTGATGGAGCAGGAACGTTTTGTCAGCCAGCTTTTACAGAAGCGTGACATTCCTTTTACGCTCAATGCCACAGATCCTAACAAGCCGACTTTGACGTTGATGGCCGCAAATGGTCAAGCGTATGAATTTATCGGGAAAATGACTCCGGAAACCAAATACCAAGGTCAGGCTGAAACAATTTTTCTGGAAATTTCCCCCGATACCAAACAATGTACCGGCGTAACCCAACAAAGCTGCTTGCAAGTCAAAGAAGTGAAATATGATCAGAATGGCCTGAAAACTCAGGTGGATAAAGACTGGACTTTATTCTATGACCAGATCGAAGGTTTTCAGCATTCACCAAATGAACGGCAGATTATTCGGGTCAAACGTTTTGAAATTAAGCATCCGGCAGCCGATCAATCGAAATATGCCTATATTTTTGATATGGCGGTTGAGCGTAAAATAGTTAAGGGTGCTCTCTAAAACTAAAAATACCAGATATAAAAAAACCGGGGCAACAGCCCCGGTTTTTTCAGCTTAGACTAAGTCAGACTTAGAATACGCCTTGAGCAAGCATTGCATCAGCAACTTTTACGAAGCCAGCAATGTTCGCACCGTCAACATAGTTCACAGTACCGTCTTCCTTAGTACCGAATTTTACGCAGTTGCGGTGAATTTCTTTCATGATTGCGTGTAAGCGCTCGTCAACTTCTTCGAAAGTCCAGCCTAAACGCAATGCGTTTTGAGACATTTCAAGACCAGAAGTTGCCACACCACCTGCATTTGATGCTTTACCTGGCGCATAAAGAATTTTCGCTTCAACGAACTTCTCAACAGCTTCAAGTGTAGAAGGCATGTTCGCGCCTTCAGCTACACAGATTACACCGTTTGCAAGAAGCTTAGCAGCGTCGTCTGCATCCAGTTCGTTTTGAGTCGCACATGGCAATGCGATATCACACTTGATACCCCAAGGACGTTGTCCTTCAAGATATTCGAAACCATGTTTAGATGCGAATTCTGAAATACGGCCACGTTTTACATTTTTAAGTTCCATGACTTCAGCAAGAAGCGCCTCAGTGAAACCGTCTTTAACGTGAACTGTACCGGCAGAGTCAGAAAGTGAAACCACTTTCGCACCGAGGTACATTGCTTTTTCAGCAGCATATTGCGCAACGTTACCAGAACCTGAAATCGCAACGACTTTATCTTTGAAGCTTTCGCCACGAGACTTAAGCATTTCCTCAGCGAAATACACAGTACCGTAACCCGTTGCTTCCGGACGTGCCAATGAACCACCGAAAGTTAAACCTTTACCAGTGAATACACATGCCGTGTCGTTACTTAATTTTTTCATCATGCCGGCCATGTAGCCCACTTCACGACCGCCTACACCAATATCACCTGCAGGGATATCTGTGTTCGCACCAAGGTGACGATACAGCTCGATCATTAAAGCCTGGCAGAAACGCATGATTTCGCCTTCTGATTTGCCTTTAGGGTCAAAATCAGAACCGCCTTTACCGCCACCCATAGGAAGTGTGGTTAAAGCATTTTTAAATGTTTGCTCAAAGCCTAAGAATTTTAGGATTGAAAGATTCACTGAAGGGTGGAAACGCATACCACCTTTAAATGGACCGATCGCTGAGTTGTACTGTACGCGGAACGCACGGTTTACTTGAGTCTGACCTTGGTCATCTACCCAAGAAACTCGGAACTGGATCGCACGTTCTGGCTCAACTAGACGTTCTAGTAAACCATGTGCTGCGTATTGTGGGTTCTTTTCAATGAACGGCCACAAACTGGTCATCACTTCTTCTACAGCTTGAAGAAATTCTGGTTGATGTGCATCACGTGATTTTACGTAATCTAGGAACTCATTAAGTGTGTTGTATTTCAACGCTTAATCCTCAGCAGAAAATGGATCAAAATTGGTCAAATTTACAATCAATGTTAAATTTTGGCGCAAAATATTAAATATCTTTTGTAACTAATCTACAATACTTTTTTTGAAAATACTTTAAAATTAATTTGATAACAAATATTTATATTGATTATGAAAATTTTTTCTATGTCAGGAAATGCCAATCGAATCAAGGCTTACATTCAGATTTATGCCTAATAATAAGGCACAAGTTGACCCTTAATTGCGCACGACTTAGGAGTTTAAAAATATGTTAAAATTGATGAATCGACATATTTTGTTTCACTTACTCTCTCATGCTTGCCATGAGTAACGCTGGTTATACATGAATTCGCCCATTTCTCTGGTCCAATCGATTGACGCTTTACTCCCTCAAACCCAATGTGGACTCTGCGGTCACCGTGACGGATGTTTACCTTATGCCCAGTCGATTGCTGAGGGGGAAAATGCCAATAAATGTGTGCCGGGCGGACAGCCTGTTGCCGATGCTTTGGCTGCATTATTAAATCGTCCTAAACTTCAAGCTGAAGAAAGTGTCTGGCCAGTTCAAGCCGATGGTCGACCTCAGCGCATCAAAGCCGTAATTCGTGAAGATGAATGTATTGGCTGTACCAAATGTATTAGCGCCTGCCCAGTCGATGCGATTATTGGTTCTGGTAAACTGATGCATACCATTCTGACCGACCTCTGTACCGGCTGTGAACTATGTATCCCGCCCTGTCCGGTAGACTGCATCGATTTGGTTGAAGATCAACAACCTTTGCCGACTGAAGTACAGCGCATTGCGGAACAGGATGATTTACGTCAGCGTTACTATGCGCACATCCAGCGTGAAGAAAAACGGCGTAGCGATCGTAAGGGGCCTGTGGTCCGTGCAGAAATTGATACGGCCCTGTTTGCCCGTTTCTCTGCGTTAAATGAGCAACTTCCCGTGATTGAAGTCGCGAGCAAGCCAGCGAATGCGCCTGTAGCCCTCGATTCCAAGACCACGATTGAACTGGCAAAACTACGTACCCAAATTAAAAAACTGGAAAAACAGCTTTCGGTTCGTGAAGATGCTCGAAAACGTACCCAACTGGAAGAACTGACACAGCAATTACAGGCTTTACAGGGATAGAACATGACCACAGCAAAGGCCAAGCCCGTTAAAAACATGACCAAAAAGCAGATTCAGACCTTTTTTGAACGCCTGCGTGAACAGCGGCCTAACCCAAAAACCGAGCTGAATTATTCCAATCCCTTTGAATTACTGGTCGCGGTCACGCTCTCTGCTCAAGCTACCGATGTCAGCGTTAACAAAGCCACAGACAAACTCTTTCCAGTCGCCAATACACCGGAAGCCATTTATGCGCTGGGTGTGGACGGCTTGAAGGAATATATCAAGACCATTGGTTTATATAACTCGAAAGCGGTCAACGTGATTAAAGCCTGTGAGATGCTGATTCAGAAGCACAACAGCATCGTACCGGATAATCGTGCGGATCTTGAAGCCCTGCCGGGTGTAGGTCGTAAAACGGCGAATGTGGTACTGAATACGGCCTTTGGTCAGCCGACCATGGCGGTTGATACCCATATTTTCCGGGTAGGTAATCGTACCGGACTGGCAGTTGGCAAAAATGTGCTGGAAGTTGAACACCGTCTGGTCAAAGTCATTCCTAAGGAATTTATCATTGATTCACATCACTGGCTGATTTTACATGGTCGTTATACCTGTATTGCACGCAAACCGAAATGTCATGAATGTGTGGTAGCAGATGTGTGTAACTGGCCGGACCGATTCGAGTTTGGCGCAGCCCGCCCGATTGCAGTGAAAAATATTGAGCTTGCGGAATAGAACGGCGCGATCAAGCTGGAATAAAAAATAGGTGACCAATGTGTCACCTATTTATCGACTTTGAGAATTCTGCTTTTCGTTCAAACTGGATTCTTAGCTGAGCTGAACCATTGTGGATTATTTATCCTGATCCTGTTCAGCCTTTTCCTGCTGCTTGCGCTGTTCAAGTTCAGCTTGTAATTTTGGATGAAGTTGGCGCTCAGGTCGCTTTGCTGCATTTTCAGCACGCTCTTCCTGACGTACCTTGTTGAGCATTTTAAAACTGATATAGAACAGACCTACCAATACTGCCAGAAAGACTACCATCAACACCAATACGCCAAATTTCATAGCAACAAGTACCCTGTTCAAATACGCAATAAAAAAGAGCCCTAATATGACTTAGGGCTCTCTGATTGTCAAAATCATCGTCAGCCGATTATTTTGCCTGATCCAGAATCGCGAAAAGATCAGTCTGAACTTCATCGATTGGACGTAAACCGTTTAGCTTGTCATAAGTTGGTGCATTTTCACCAGACGCTGCACGGCCTTGATAGAAACCAACCAGTTGCTCGGTTTCAGTGTGGTAAGAACCTAGACGCTTGCGAATGGTTGCTTCCTGGTCATCAGGACGCTGAACCAGATCTTCACCCGTTTCATCATCTTTACCTTCCACTTTTGGCGGGTTGTAAACGATGTGATAGACACGGCCAGATGCCGGGTGCTGACGACGGCCAGAAAGACGTTGTACGATCTCTTCATCTGGTACATCAATTTCAATCACGTGATCAATAGTGATGCCTTCATTTTCCAAAGCTTCTGCTTGAGGAATGGTACGCGGAAAACCATCAAAAATGCAGCCATTTACACAGTCAGGTTGCGCAATACGCTCTTTTACTAGACCAATGATCAACTCATCAGAAACCAAACCGCCATTGTCCATGACACTTTTAGCTTGTAGACCTAATTCAGTTCCTTCACGAATTGCAGCACGGAGCATATCACCGGTTGAAATTTGTGGGATATTGTAGCGCTTACAGATCAACTGAGCTTGTGTACCTTTACCTGCTCCAGGTGGTCCGAGTAAGATAATGCGCATATATAAACATCCTCATTTAAACAATATGTATGACGCCACGACCACAATCACCCGATTGTGTCCCCCGGCATCTCATTATAAGAAAGCCACAAACAAATGGATTAAACCCGCGACAAAACCGGTTACCCCACCCAATAAAATCAGAATCCATTCATCTTCCTGAAATGCAGGACGTAAAAGGTTCTGAAACTCTTTCGGAGTCAACTCGCGTATGCGGTCTCTAAACATTTGATAGATTTTCTGTGCACGGCTCGCATTAAATGCTGGGTCGCATACAGGCACCATCGTAATTTCAATCGAGCGATCGATCAAGTCTGTCTTGAGTTTTGCATACTCTTTTGGCCCTAAAGACAGCTGTAAAGAGGTCCGAACCAGGGGTGTTTCCATAATTTCATTAATATGACGTTTGACAATGCGGCGGGTTTTGTCTTTTTTACCACCATACATCATCTCGGTCATGATCGATTTTAACGTAATCAGATCTTCTGTGACTACACTTGCGAAGACGTCAGAGACTTCATCCTGACGTTTCATAAATGCACCTTGTATGTTATAGGTGCCAATACGCGGAATGACTGGTTTGATCCACGGAAACTTGCGATTTGTGGTACGGGTAAAGAATTGCGGGTACTTTACTGGGTGTGGATAGAGTGGGTTGAATACCATCCAGATCGCGATCCAGTTGGTCAAAAAGCCCCAGATCGCAGCCCAGAACGGTACAGTCCAGTGCCACGGCACTACAAACCAGACAATCATCTGGAAAATACCAAAGAACATCCCGATGAGGGCACTGATATGCCAGATAAAATTGATCTCTTTTTGACCCACTTTCAGGAACATCCGCACCATTAACCGGCGGTCACCTTCCATCTGGCTGACCACCATTTCACGCATATCTACAAGTGACTCGACGTTCATGGTCAGTTCAGTCACTAATTCACGCAAAATTGCCGGCATTTGTTTTTGCGCTTGTGCATAAATCCTGCGTTTGATGGCAAAAGGCAGATTTTCCCAAAGCACCGCATTGCGATCCATCATGACTTCATCAATCAGATGTTCCAGTTCGAAACCGACCTGCTCGCCAATGATGCGTGCCATATCATCCGGATCCATCGCCTGTAAAAATTCGCGAATAGAGCCTAATTTTGATAACGTGTTATCGGTAATAATGCCTGAAATACGTCCAGCTTTGCGTGGCACAATCCCTTGCCAGCCCACAGGTAATGGCCCGAGATGGAAACCCCAAAAATTGATCGGATAAAAGACCATTTTCAGCGCCATCCAGACGTGAGCCCAGGTTACAAATGCAGTCACTGGAATAATGCTGAGCACAGCCCAAAAATCCGGGCGGTTTACAAAGGTTTGCCACAACTCGTTGACGTACTCAAGCATGCATAACTTCCATATTTAATTTTTTGTTCACAGAATACACATATTAATAAGGTCGAATATTTTGTCTATAAACCGATACTTAAAGTATAGGAAAATTGTAGCCGGGGTTCTGTTTCAGCCACAGCACGACCATTTCGGTCTTCGAGTTTCTCTCCGGCACCGATCCCGATACTAAAACTGCTGATCCGTTCTGAACTAAGCAAAACATAGGCCAAATCAATTCCAGCACCTAAGCGGGCCTTGTATTCATTGTCGACACGTTTGCTTTCAATATGACCCGCATAGCCTCCGACATAATACCCATTTTTATCCTTGCCGGTCAGATGTGCAGGATAACGAAAGCCTGCCTGACCGCCAATCGTACGATCATCATCCAGAAAAACACCACCTTTCACATAAGCAATCCCATAAGGGTTCACCCATTCGGTATTTAAATGCAGTAATTTCTGGGTAAAACCAACACCCACATTAAAGGCTTTTGCCTGAGCAGGCTCTATTTTGGTTGCAGTATTATTAATCTGATCATGTGCATAAGCCCCGTTCGCCCACAATGCAAACGCTAACAAAGGGTAAACCTTGTTCATTCCTTCACCATCTTCCTTAATTATAGTTTTTGGTATAGTCCTATTTTTATTAGATTTTACTCTAGCAGAATTATCACAACTCTTATATACAGCACTTTACAATTTTAATGTCTGCAAAGTCAAAGCTTAAAGGAACTGATTGTAAGGGCAGTTTTTCATTATCAAATCAAGTGCAGTTGCGTTAGAATACTCCACTTTGATTCTTTTCTACCACTCTCAGGTCTTAAGTCGATCGCGTATGAAGCAGCACTTTCCTTTAAAAAACGCACAACAAGAAAAGCGCATCTATCGCAGTCGAGTCTTGATTTCCATGGGGATTGTCATTTTCTTTATGCTGCTGCTGGTCAGCCGCTATGCCTATTTGCAACTGTTCAACTTTGAAAGCTTTACTACAGCTTCTGATGAGAACCGGATTCGTCTACAACCTTTGCCGCCAGCGCGTGGTTATATTTATGACCGTAACGGCGTGTTGCTGGCCGATAACTATCCAGTATTTACTGCCACTTTAAGTCGTGCTGACGTACAGGATATCGATCAAACGCTCGAACGCCTGAAACCGATTCTGGAATTGACCGAAGAAGATCTTGAACGCTTTCAAACCCGGATTAAAACAGCACGTAAAACCGAACGGGTTTCAATCAAGCTCAACCTGAATGAAAATGATATTGCCCGTTTCAGTGAAGTGAAATATCAATTTCCGGGCGTGAATATTGAAACCCAGATGACCCGCTACTATCCGCATGGTGACCTGTTCGCACATGTGATTGGTTATGTCGGTCGGATTAATGACAAAGAACTGAAATCAATTGATAAGGATCTCTATGCTGGAACCAACCTGATCGGAAAAATCGGTGTGGAAAAATCCTATGAAGAACTTTTACATGGCGTGCCGGGAAATGAATCGGTAGAAGCAGATGCCTTTGGTAATGTGCTGCGTCATTTGGGCCGTAAAGATCCGGTACGTGGTAATGATCTGTTCCTGTCACTGGATTACGGCTTGCAGGTAGTCGCTTCGGAGCAACTGGCCGGGCGTCGTGGCGCGATTGTGGCGATGAATCCCAAAACCGGGGAAATTCTGGCGCTGGTCTCCAGCCCAAGTTTTAACCCGAATCTGTTTGTGACCGGGATCAGCACCAAAGATTATTCGTTCCTGCGTGATAACCTTGATCAACCTTTATATAACCGTGCGGTACAAGGGGTTTATCCGCCTGGCTCTACTATTAAACCAATGTTTGCACTCGGTGGTCTGCATCATGGTTTGGTGGACTGGGATACCACTATTTCTGATCCGGGTTATTTCAGCCTGCCGGGAGACAGTCACCGTTTCCGTGACCATAAAAAATCCGGGCATGGCGCAGTGAATATGCATAAGGCCCAAGTCGTCTCCTGTGATACTTATTTCTATGTCATGTCCTACCGCATGGGTATTGAAAAAATGAATACCTGGATGCGTCAGTTTGGCTTTGGGGAAAAAACCGGCGTGGACTTACCAAGTGAAAGCTCAGGACTGTATCCAAACCCGGAATGGAAAATGCGTACCCGCAAGGCCAAATGGTCACGTGGTGAAACCATTTCTGTCAGTATTGGTCAGGGTGCTTTTACTTCAACGCCATTGCAGCTGGCTATGGCCACAGCCATTACCGCCAACCATGGCAATAAAGTCATTCCCCATGTTCTGCGCGAAAGTCGCGGTGCCAAACCGTTCAAGGTGCATAATGGCACGCATGGCAAGATCGATTTTAATGGTCAGGAAGAAGACTGGATCAAAATGCGTGATGCGATGGTGGACGTAATTCAATCCGGTACAGGCCGAGGCATCAAAAGCGGCTTACAATATTCTATTGCCGGAAAAACCGGTACGGCACAGGTAAAAAGTATTGCTCAGGGCAAGCGCTATAATGAATCCTTATTGACTGACCGTCAGCTGGATCATGGCCTGTTTGTCGGTTTTGCACCTGCTGAAAATCCTGAAATCGCGATTGCAGTTATTCTGGAAAATGGTCGCGGTGGTAGTGCCGCAACGGCTCTGGCCCGTCCAATTTTTGATTACTGGTTACTGCATAAAGATAAAAATCCGGTACGCCCACAAGGCCACCAATTAAGTGGTGGTCTGATGACGGCCGGAATCAAGCCAGCTGAATTGCCAAGTGGTGCAGGCATGTTGAGTCAGGATGCAGCATCTAGTGCCGTTCCAGCCAGTGACCAGCCCGACAATGCTGCTCCGACTTCTGCAAATACGGCTGCATCTCCCGCAGCAACACCTGCTCCGACACCGGTAGAGCGAGATTAAAGATGAAAAACCAGCTTCGAATTATTGGTGGTGACTGGAAACGCCGCCAACTGCCTTTTGCCAGCATTGAGGGTTTGCGCCCGACGCCTGACCGTGTTCGGGAAACACTGTTTAACTGGCTGATGTGGGATGTACAAAATGCACAGGTGTTGGATATTTGTGCCGGTTCTGGGGCATTAGCGTTTGAGGCATTATCGCGTGGTGCTGCATCAGTGGTGATGATTGAGCCGGATCGTACTCAGGCACAATTTCTGACCCAAAATCTTGAACTGTTAAAAGTCACCAAAGCACGTGCACAATTAAAAGTGGCTACGGCGCAGCAAGCCTTGCCCGCTCTTCAGACACAGTTTGATCTGGTTTTTCTAGATCCGCCATATAGCTTAGATTTATGGGAAGAACTAGCGCTCAAGGCAGATCCTCTGATCAAGGACAATGCCTATATTTATGTAGAAGCAGATCGTGATTTACAATTGCTTAAATTGCCATCCTCATGGCGTTTAATTAAAAATACCAAAGCCGGTACAGTTCGTGCTGGGCTTTATCAAAAAAGTATTTCTTGATTTAAATTGTTTTGAAGAGACATTAAAAAAGGATTCCTCAGTGGAATCCTTTTTGTCATTGTAGTCAGTCAAATTTAAAGACTGTGATTAACGATCACGGCGCCAGTCGCGGTTATCTCGGTCACGTTTCCAATCCCGATGATCTTTATGGTCCTTATTTTTCCAGTCATGATCTCTGTGGTCTCGATCATAATGTCCATTACGATCTCTGTTGCCACGATAATCATCATCCCAAGGATCAACCACACAACCGGTTAATGACACGGCCAATACAGAAAGTAATATCACTTTTTTCATCATGTCCATCACCTCTTACTGCACTCTGTCAGTATCAGGCGAGTTCGTGGAGAGTGAACGGAGCCATTGTTGCACTCTTGTAGAGATTTATGCATGTTTTATACATGACCATAAACGTCTTTTTTCCTATTTAGCTTTCATGCTTTTATAAAAATTCTAACTTTCATTTGCATAAATACAGCTAAATAGAAGCTTGGCTTTTGTTTAAATCTTGAGAATACTGCTGCCTTTGCTTATGACCTGATCTCTATGACTTGGCTGTTATTTATTCTTGGTGCAATGGTCGCAGGTTTCGTCCAGGGACTAACCGGTTTTGCCTTTGCCCTAATCGCCATGTCTTTCTGGGTTTGGGTACTACCTCCGCAACTGGCCGCGCCTTTGCTGGTATTTGCCTCGATCTGGAGTCATGTGATTTCACTCAGTCAGGAACAAAAGCAGCCGGTTTTATCCAGACAGTTGGTGCTGCCTTATCTGGTTGCTGGTCTAATTGGCGTGCCTCTTGGTACTTATCTGTTGCAGGTCATTCAAGCAGATACCTTTAAGATAATCTTGGGATTTTTTCTGGTGCTGTGGTGTCCGGTGATGCTATTCAATCCGCAATTCAAAACGATCCAGCATTCAGGAAAATTGATTGATAGCTGCATCGGTTTTATTGGTGGGATATTAGGAGGACTGGGCGGTTTTTGCGGTGCCATTCCTTCAGCCTGGGTGATGTTAAAACAATTATCCAAAGCCCAGCAGCGCTATATTTTGCGGCACTTTAATTTTGCAATTCAGCTTTTCACGATGGGTACGTATCTATGGCAAGGTCTGATCAATCAAAGTCATTTACCCTATCTGGCCTTGCTGATTGTTTTTGTGAGTATTCCGGCTATTTTAGGTGCAAAGCTATTTTATAAAATTTCAGAATTACTGTTTAAACGTGTGATCTTAAGTTTACTCTTTAGCGCAGGCTGTTTTCTATTAGCATCCCAATTCATTTAAACACAAGATCAAGCCGAGTCTGTCTTCCCTGCTAAAGCTTGAATCCGGTGAAATAACTGCTATGTTAAGGCCAATCTTTCGCAATATAGATCATCATTATGCAGATTCGTGATCAGATCGTTCTTGTTACTGGCGGTGCGCGTGGCCTGGGTTTAGCCATTACTCAGGCTTTACTGGCTGAGGGTGCGCGCGTGGTCGTGAACTATCATAGCAGTCAGCAGCAAGCCGAACAGCTTGCCCAGCAATATCCTGCGCAGGTATTTATTTATCAGGCAGATGTCACTCAAGCTGATCAGGTACGCGCTTTATTTGCCGCGGCAAAAAATCATTTCGGCGAAGCAATTCATGCTGTAGTCAATAATGCACTGATTGAATTTGAATTTAATGGCGATGCACGCCCTAAAGTAGAAACGCTGACTTGGGACATGTTGCAACGGCAATTCAGCGGTGCAGTACAGGCAGCTTTAAATACCACCCAAGCCGCACTGGATGACATGAAACAGGCAGGGTTCGGCCGGATCGTGAATATTGGTACAAACCTCGTGCAAAATCCGGTAGTTCCTTATCATGACTATACCGCCGCCAAAGCAGCATTATTGGCCTTTACCCGCACCACGGCGCAAGACTTGGGACAATATGGCATTAATGTAAATATGCTCTCTGGTGGCCTGTTACAAACTACGGATGCCAGTAAGGCCACACCTGACATTGTCTTTGACCTGATTGCTCAATCGACGCCTTTACGCCGCGTAATTACACCAGAAGAATTTGCTGCTGCAATCCTGATGTTTTTGTCACCTTATTCACGTGCTGTCACAGGACAAAACCTGATTGTAGATGGCGGCTTGGTCAAAGGTTAGTTGTTTAGAGAATGGACCTAGATTTTCAAACTCTGTTGTTCTATTTTTTAACCATTTGGTAGATTAAAAAGGTTTTGTGACCGGGTTTTACTTCTACAATAGTGCGCTCCCATAAAGCCTTTAGTCTACTTTCCATGAAATTTATCACGACATTGCTCAGTACCTTGCTGCTGGCAGGTTGTATGTCCAGCGATTTGAAAAAATCAGAACAATTACTGCAAAATTTCCATTGTGCCAAGGTAGATACCGCACAAATGCCACATAGCAGTATGACTGACTACTATCAGCAGATGTTGTATAGCAGCAAATCCAAAGTCGAGTCTTATATTAAGCAATATCGTCAGGGTGAAGAGCTGTTTGACCTGCCACTGCATGAAGTGGTGGAGCAACAATATGATCTTTATAAAGATGCCTGCCAAAATCTGGGTGGAATTTTACCCGCTTCTGAAAATGCATCTTAAGTCTGTCAATCTTCATGATGATTAGGCAATAAAAAAGCAGGAGAATTTTCCTGCTTTTTTTCAATTCAATTTTAACTCTGATAATAACGCTGATCTACGCTGAAGCATTCAGGGAATTTTGGCTGAATCTCTGCATAAAATGCCATGATTTCTGCCATGTCTTTTTCATAATCCCCTGTCGGATAAACAATTTTACCTACACCAGTTTTCTTCTTCTCATAATCCATATAGGCCAATGCAATCGGCACACCTGCATTAATCGCGACATGATAAAAACCTGTCTTCCACTGTTCCTGTTTAGCACGAGTCGCTTCTGGCGTGACCAGCATCACCAGTTTAGGATGGGTCTTGAATAATTCCGTCATCACCTGAACCATACTCGGACGAGGCTCCCCCGGCTGTTTAGGACGGCGATCAATCCCGATACCGCCCATAGCACGCACAAAAGGTCCAAATGGCAATTTCATGTAACTGTCTTTAATGGTTAAGCGAACATTCACGCCTAATGCTTTTAAGGCCAGACGTGCATACAGTGCATCCCAATTACTGGTATGAGGAGCAGCAATCATGACACATTGGTCTAAATCTAGGGGCCAATGGTTATCAATTTCCCAACCCATCAGGTTCAGGCTTTGTTCTGCTAACTTCTCAAACACGTCACGCACCAATTCTATTCAAAATTGCGCGAATTTTAGCAACCTCGGCAAATATAGATAGTGCTCTATGAGCAAAAAATAAACAATTAATCTATATTTGTATAATTAGAATTTTTAAATGAATAGTTGATTATTTTTGCCACCTTGAACTTATCTCATACATCAATTTACGGATAGTTCAGATTGCTTCCCCATATAAATAGGAATTTTTTTCCAATTTAAAGGATTCATACATTAAAAAGCTCTTAACCTCCTAATTTTGGGATATGGCAAATATGAGGGTCTTTTTATACTGAATCCACATTATAAATTTCAGGAAGATTCTAATGAAAAAAACTTTACTTTGTATTGCTTTAGCGGGGTTACTTAGTGCCTGCGGCGGTTCGGATGATAACTCAAGTACACCTCCAGCAAACAATGTTGGCACTCAAACCGGCGTACTGACGGACGGAATCATTTCAGGGGTGACCTATATCACCAGTAGTGGTGCAACAGGAGTTACCAATGACAATGGTGAATTCAACTTCAATGAAGGAGAAACGGTTAAATTTTATATTGGTGATGTTCAACTCGGTGATGAAATTGAAGCCAAAGAACGTGTTACCCCTTTGGATTTAGCTGAGACTGAAAATGCGCGTATCAACCTTATGGTTTTTTTACAATCCTTAGATGGAAAAGGTGATCATAGCGATGGCATTCAGATTAGTGATGACACTAAAACAGCCTTCACTGCTGTAAAGCTTAATTTTAACCAAAGTACCACCGACTTCGTAAATGAAGTTGTCACCAAAACAGCCATCACACCAGATCAGTTGATAACACCAGAAAAAGCTTCAGAAAACTTCCAAGCGACCTTCTATAAAGATATTGCCGGTACTTGGGAGATTAACCGTACCGATAACACTGCTGTGTTGATTCACATTCTGGAAGATGGACGCTATGCATTAGGTGAAGCAGAAGCTAAAGATGAGAGTGGTCAAGCAGGCATTGAAATGGGCCGCTTAAAATGGAATGCAACAACAACCGTGATTGAACCGGAAATCCTGCATGACACCAATGGTGAATGGGGACTTTCACATCCTGCCGAGAATAAACCTTATTCTTTAAACTATACTGGAACTCAATTAATTCTTACTGAACCAGGCGTTAGTACTGAATACCGTTTAAATCGGGTTAAGCAGTCTAATAGTCTCGTCGGCACGTGGCGACTCAATGAAACGCACCTATTTGCTTTCTTTGATAATAACTATTATTTCTTCCTAGACACTGAAGGCGGAGATGATTGTGGTTGGCCAGGGATTGAATATGGCAAATATACATTGTCAGCAAATACTCTCACCACAACCGAGGTATTATTCGATACCAACGAGTGTGGTGGATTACAAGATAGTTCAAATGGCAGCAAGACAATTGCAAGCATCAATATATCTAACAACAATCTTATCTTACATCCGCAAGGTGAAGATCCTGTAACTTTACAACGTGTTAAATAACCCATATAAACCGGCTTGAATATGAAATTCAGGCCGGTTTAATCAATATGTTCAAATTGAATGGTACAGCCCATCAATAAAAGAGGTGGTCCCACTTGTTTGAACAACTAAAAGCTTATTTATAAGTGATATTCTGCTCTAGTTAAGCTACCTTATTTTGTTGTGGTAGCTGGTCATAGTA
>NZ_KB850159.1:329934-411732 GCF_000369725.1 Acinetobacter sp. CIP 101966
GTGTCATAAAATACTCCATATATTGATGTTTATAACATCATTTGGGGAGCAAAATATCACTTATAGGTGTTGTTCAAATTTCCTGATCCACCTCTAAATGCATCAGTTCGATTTGCGAACAACATTGGGTTTTTTCATAAATATTTTTAAAATACGTCCGTACCGAACTCAACGTAATGCCACACTGTTCTGCAATATCTTCTATTTTATAACCATTAATTAACAACTCGCATAAATCAAACTCTCGTTTGGAAAGCTGGTAACACTGTTGTAGGTAAGCTCTTGACAGGGAATAATGCTGGTTTTTATCTGTCATAAATAAGGCAATCTGATGCTGAGCAGACTGTAAATGTTGCATATTTCTTAATTTTTTAAATGGCACCACCGTCAGCATGAATTGTGAGCCTGCCCCATCACTCAACGCCAGGACTCCACCCACTTCAGTCTGAATGGTCGTATCTTCCAGCAAAGCACTTTCTAATAGCTGATCAAAACGTATCTGCTGAGCATAATTGGTTTTTAGACGGTTATGTATATCCAGATCCAGACATGAACTTTGATCAAGCATCTTTTGCGCAACAGGATTGGAATAACTTAAACACAGGTTTTGATCGAGCAGTACAATCCCCGTTTTTAAACTATCCAATACGGTATACAGGCTTAAATTATCTTGCTGAATCAAGTTGATTTGCCGGTGAATTTGCAAAGCCCGGCGTAAATGAATACTGATACGTCTTAGAAAATCCAGCTCAGGCTGTTCAAAAGGCTGTACTTCAGGTGCACGATGAATACCCAGTACCGCCCAACGATAATTCCCCCGATCCAGCAATACTCCCGCCAGATAAGATACACCGCCAGGCTTTAAACACTTCTCATAGAACACATAGTGATCCGTACCCGGCTGTTCTGCATAGTGCTGACAGTTATGACTTAAAGCATCGCCCATCTCGATCGCATTCCATAAGGGCATATGCAGTTTCATATCAATCACTCTGATACGTTCGTCCTGATAAGCAGCCAGACTTTCATTCGGGATATTGTGCGTATAGACAAAATCATAGCCTGGATTAAGCTGATCCAGACCGGTAAAAATTGCACTCTTACTTTTAGTATAGCTCACGATATCTTTGATCACGTCCAGCCACAAAGATGGCAATACAGCAGCATCATAAATTTTTGGGTGGTGTTTCAAAAAGTATGCTGAAAAAAAGCAGGTTGGATTTTGATAAAATAGAGAAATGCGAATAACTCTAGAAATCAAGTGTCCAGCCTGCCTAAGTGACAGTATAAAGAAAAATGGCACAAAAGTAGATGGTAAGCAAAATTACCAATGTAAAATATGCAGACGTCAATTTATTGGTGATCATGCTCTCAGTTATCAAGGCTGTCACTCAGGTATCAAAACCAAAATATTACACCTCATGGTGCGAGCCAGTGGTGTCAGGGATATAGCAGAAATTGAAAGAGTAAGTATCGGTAAAGTTCTACGGACACTTAGCCAATCAAAATATCAACTTCGAGCACAGCAAAGTCATTATGAAACCCTTGAAGTAGATGAGTTTTGGACTTTTGTTGGTCATAAGCAAAATAAACAATGGCTAATTTATGCCTATCATCGAGAAACAGGTGAAATTGTTGCTTATGTATGGGGTAACCGAGATTTAGCCACTGCAAAACGACTTAAATTAAAATTGAAGCAGTTAGGTGTAAGCTATACATGTATATCAAGTGACCATTGGGATAGCTTTGTTACGACCTTTAAAGAATGCAAACAGTTGATTGGTAAATTTTTCACTGTGGGTATAGAAGGCAATAATTGTCGATTACGGCATCGAATCAGGCGAGGCTTTAGGAGAAGCTGCAACTTCTCCAAAAAGCTTGAAAATCATTTCAAAGCCTTTGATTTAGTGTTCTTTTATATCAATAATGGATTCGTTTAATGCCAGCATACTTTTTGAAACACCACCAATTTTTGCAATCAGATTATTTTCTTGTTCTAATTTCATTATCCCCTCCGCATTATCATTATTTTCTAATCATAGCGTTCAGAATTAGTTAACGAAACAGCATAAAGTGACTTTAAACTTGACTAAAAATTCTTAAATCCTGCTCACTTATCAATAACTCCGGTCTGATTCACCTAATGAATCAAACTTTAACAAGATTGCCCTATTTATCTGTACTGACTACTTTTAATGTAATTCATAACAAATAATTTAATAGGGTCAAAACAATGAAAAAATTAACGCTTACTGCTGCGCTAGCAGTCGTTATTGCAGGAGCCTTAACCGCCTGTTCAAAGCCCAATGATAATGAGCCGATGAATAATAATGCTCAATCCAGCCCAGCCATGATGGAGCAAAATAACGCGGATACCAGTATGAACCGTGCTGATAGCGCAGAAACCTCACTAGATTGGGCAGGTGAATATGAAGGTGTTTTTCCTTGTGCTGACTGTGAAGGGATTAAGGTCGAGCTAGATCTCAATCCGGATAAAACCTATGAGCTAAATGAGGAATATTTAGGTAAAGCTGGAAATAATGAGACCGAAACTAAAGGCAGTTTCAGTTTTGACCCTCAAGATCCTTCAATCATCACATTAGATAACAAAGCTGAAAACCGTAAATTCTTTGTCGGTGAAAATTTTATTGAAGCACGCGAGATGAAATCAGGTAAAAAAATTGACAGTAATTTAAATTATAAATTAGTTAAAAAGTCCGCATCATAATTCTGTAAACGCATAAAAAAATCCCCGCTATGGCGGGGATTTTTTTATGAAATGCTCGGATGATGAATTACATCATGCCGCCCATACCACCCATGCCACCCATATCAGGCATTGCAGGTTTGTCTTCTGGGATTTCAGTGATCATGCATTCAGTGGTCAGCATCAAGCCAGCAACAGAAGCGGCGTGCTCAAGTGCAGAACGCGTTACTTTAGCAGGGTCAAGAATACCCATTTCTAGCATATCGCCATATTCGCCAGTTGCAGCGTTATAACCGAAGTTACCTTCGCCATTCTTCACAGCGTTGATCACTACAGAAGGCTCATCACCTGCGTTAGATACGATTTGACGAAGCGGTGCTTCAATCGCACGACGAAGAATGTTGATACCTACGTTTTGGTCATCATTCGCGCCTGTTACGCCTTCAAGTGCAGATGCAGCACGTACTAGTGCAACACCACCACCCGCAACGACACCTTCTTCAACTGCAGCGCGAGTCGCATGAAGCGCGTCATCTACACGGTCTTTTTTCTCTTTCATTGCAACTTCAGTTGCAGCACCGATTTTGATGACGGCAACACCGCCAGCAAGTTTCGCTACACGCTCTTGAAGTTTTTCTTTGTCATATTCTGAAGTAGATTCTTCGATCTGTGCACGGATTTGCTGTACACGGTCAGCGATTTGGCCAGCATTACCAGCACCATCTACAATTACAGTATTTTCTTTAGATACAGTTACTTTATGTGCTGTACCCAAGTGATCAAGCGTCGTTTGATCCAGCTGCATGCCGATTTCTTCAGAAATCACAGTACCGCCAGTCAAGATCGCGATGTCTTGAAGCATAGCTTTACGACGATCACCAAAACCAGGTGCTTTCACCGCACATACTTTGATAATACCGCGCATGTTGTTGACAACAAGCGTCGCAAGCGCTTCGCCTTCAACATCTTCAGAAATGATTAAAAGCGGTTTGCCAGTTTTAGCAACAGCTTCAAGTACTGTAATCAATTCACGAATATTGCTGATTTTCTTATCAACAAGAAGAATGAATGGATTTTCAAGTTCAGCTGTTAAAGTATCTTGCTTGTTCGCGAAGTACGGAGAAATATAACCGCGGTCGAACTGCATGCCTTCAACTACGTCAAGCGAATCTTCGAAGCCTGAACCTTCTTCAACCGTGATCACACCTTCTTTGCCCACTTTTTCCATTGCTTGCGCAATCAGCTGACCTACAGTCGTATCAGAGTTAGCAGAGATCGAACCTACTTGTTCAATCGCTTTAGAGTCTGATGCTGGTTTTGCAGTGGCCTTGATGTTTTCAACTACAGAACGTACCGCAATATCGATACCGCGTTTCAAGTCCATTGGGTTCATACCCGCTGTTACTGACTTGATGCCTTCATTCAAAATTGCTTGTGCCAATACAGTTGCAGTCGTTGTACCATCACCTGCGATGTCATTGGTTTTTGAAGAAACTTCACGAACCAGTTGAGCACCCATGTTCTCGAACTTGTCTTTCAGCGTAATTTCTTTGGCAACAGTGACACCATCTTTAGTGATGTGCGGTGCACCAAAAGAACGGTCGATAACAACGTTACGGCCCTTAGGACCCAAAGTAACCTTTACTGCATCTGCAAGGGTGTTTACACCAGCAATCATTTTTGAACGAGCTGAATCACCAAATTTTACGTCTTTAGCTGACATATTTGACTCCGAATATTGTTGTATCTTTACAAAATCTGATTTGGAATGAATAAAACTTTTTTAGCGCAGATTAAGCTTCTAATACCGCTAAAATGTCAGATTCTTTCATGATTAAAAGCTCTTCGCCGTTTACTTTTACAGTAGTGCCTGCATAAGTACCGAACAATACTTTGTCGCCAACTTTTACGTCTAACGCGCGTACGCCATTATCAGTGATTTGACCATTACCAACTGCAATGATTTCACCTTGAGCAGGTTTCTCAGCAGCCGAACCTGGAAGTAAAATGCCTCCAGCTGTTTTAGTTTCTTCTTCAACACGACGAATAACAACGCGGTCATGTAATGGACGAATGTTGCTCATAAATAACTCCATCAGACTAAGTCTTTTTTAGGTCACTGATGACGACTTAATTATTCCATGGGTCATCATCAAAAATTTTTGATGTCACTTTTATGGAGATGGAATAAAACGCTTCAAGGGCAAAAATGAAAAAAAATTGGTTTTTTTTAACGAATCATAGGTTTTCGTCTATTTATTCAGCAGATCGGCTTTCAACAAAAAGGCTTGCGCCGCTTCGTCGAACAAATATTGAGAAATTTTTCCTGTGGCATCAATCAGATTAAAACTGTTAGGTTCATCTTTATGTAGACGATTTGACGCAGAAGTCCCCGCATGCACATCATATACAGGATGATCCACCCCTAGTCCGAACATCTGATTCAAATCATAAATCGCGGGTTGATGCAGATGCCCATGTAACAGCGCAAACAGACCATGCTCTGCCCAGGCCTCTAAAGCAATTTTGGCCATCAGTGGACTGTCCTTGAAACCGCGCTTATTTTGAAAGGGTACATAAAAAGGCTGATGGCTGACAATGATTTTTAATTTGGACGCAGGCGCCTGCGCCAGCGTCAGGTCAATACGCTGAATCTGCTCAAGGGATAAATGCCCTTTGGTATGATATCGACGTCGGATCGAATTCACCCCAATCAGATAAAAATTTTCAGTTTCAAATATTGGCTCCAATTCACCAAAAAAAATCTGGTAACGGGTAAATGGATTGAAAAGCCGATTCCACAAATGATAGAGCGGAATATCATGATTCCCCGGGATCACCATATAAGGCGTATTGAGCTGATCTAAAAATTTTTTACAGGCAAAAAACTGGCCCAATCGTGCGCGCTGAGTCAGATCACCACTGATGACGACAGCTTCAAGTGGATGGGTCTGACAGAAATGTCGAATCGCGTCTAAACACTCCGGCTTCTCTGTTCCAAAATGCAGATCAGACAGATGCAGGATCATGTGGCACCATTACGCTTAGGCTATCTTTTAATACAGAAATATTGAGTGGCGGGGCCATTTCCACAATTTCCCCGTCAATCGCCACCATCAATTTCTTGGCTCTGGATTCGATTCTGACTTGATCGGCTGCAAAACTATAGACATCTGATGCTTGGTCAATCTTGCCTCGAATCAGCTGATACACTAGCTTAAATAAAGTAAGCTTATCACTTTTAGAAACTATCACTCCCGCCACTTTGCCTTTTTCAGCCGCTTCTGCAATGCGCATTTTCATATCCGCCAGTTGCAAGGGATTATTGCCAAAAAAGATCAGTGGTGTTTTTACCGGATATTTCTTTTGATCCACCCAGATTTTTAGTTTTAATTCTTTACGGTCGCGAATTAAAACATCCAGTGCAGAAGTATAGGCATGTAGCGGTAAGCGACCAAAAATACGATTATAGTCTTCACGTTTTTTAATAAATAAAGGATATAGACCCAAACTGGCATTATTCAGATAAATTTCCTGATTGATCCGAGCAACATTCATACGTTGTGGCTGTCCTGTCGCAATCACTTTTGCCGCTTCAAGTAAATCTAGCGGAATCCCCAATAATCTGGCTACATAGTTAAAAGTCCCTAAAGGCAAAATACCGACAGGAATTTGCGTATTCAACACATGTTTGGCGACTGTATTTAAAGTTCCATCTCCGCCTGCCGCAACGATAATTCCTGACTCGCTAGATGCCAAATGCTGTTCAAGCACCTCAGCCATAATTTTATCAAATTGCTGTGAATCATTGATTTCATAAGCTTTAGTTTGATAACCCTGGGCTGAAAATATATCGATCAGCTGCTCATAAATGCCTTCTGGCCCCTGTATGCGAAAACCAGCTTTATGATTAAAAATTAGCGATAAGGGTTTAGATTGATTAGACATTTTTCGCGCAATTTCATTGAAGCCTATTGGCATTTTGTCCAATTCATAGACAATTAACAGTGGCTTTATGTAAAATTCAAATGGCAACCATTTATTTAATCAATAATGAATATTAAAGGTCTTATAAAATTAAGATAATGATTTTAATATTAATTTTTAAAATAAATACTATCCATAATTTAAATAAATAATATTAATAATTCAAACATTTAGTTTTATCTTGTTGTTTTACTTATATTTATAAATAAAATAGCATTATATTCCAAAAGAAATCTAGCACTTCTTTGGTCTTATTTTTTTTATCATTTTATGCTTTAATACAGCCACTTTTTTTCATACTTCATCTGGGCGATATTTTTTATTGCTCGGATTGTACTTTGTACATCTAATTTGTACACATTTGAGATAGGCCTCACCATGACCCAAGTGAACGCACCAGAATTCGTTCGTCACCCTAAGCTTATTGCTTGGGTGGAAGAGATTGCTAAATTAACAAAACCAGCAAAAATTGAATGGTGTGACGGTAGCGCAGAAGAATATCAACGTTATATCGACTTGATGATCGCTAACGGCACAATGCAAGCGCTGAATCAAGAAACTCATCCTGGTTCTTATCTTGCAAATTCTGATCCTTCTGACGTAGCACGTGTTGAAGATCGTACTTACATCTGCTCTGAAAACAAAGACGATGCTGGCGCGACCAACAACTGGGAAGCACCTGCTGTCATGCGCGAAAAATTGAACGGTTTATTTGACGGTTCAATGGCAGGTCGTACACTTTATGTGGTTCCATTCTCTATGGGTCCATTGGGTTCTCATATCGCTCATATCGGTATCGAGTTAACTGACTCTCCTTACGTTGCAGTAAGCATGTCTAAAATGGCTCGTATGGGTAAAGCTGTTTATGACGTTCTTGGTACTGACGGTGAATACGTTCCTTGCGTACACACTGTAGGTGCTCCGCTTGCGAACGGCGAAAAAGATGTTGCATGGCCTTGCAACAAAGAAAAATACATCGTGCATTACCCAGAAACTCGTGAGATCTGGTCTTATGGTTCTGGTTATGGCGGTAACGCATTATTGGGTAAAAAATGCCTGGCATTACGTATTGCATCATTTATGGGTCGTCAACAAGGCTGGTTAGCTGAACACATGCTGATCCTTGGCGTGACCAATCCACAAGGCGAAAAACACTACATCGCAGCTGCATTCCCATCTGCATGTGGTAAAACAAACTTCGCAATGCTGATTCCACCAGCAGGCTATGAAGGCTGGAAGATTGAAACTGTAGGTGACGATATTGCCTGGATCAAACCAGGTGAAGACGGTCGCTTATATGCAATCAACCCTGAAGCTGGCTTCTTCGGTGTAGCGCCTGGTACCAATACCAAAACCAACCCGAACTGTATGGCAACCATGCACAAAGACGTGATTTATACCAACGTTGCTGTGACTGACAACGGTGAAGTTTGGTGGGAAGGTCTGACTAAAGAAGCGCCTGCTAACTTGACTAACTGGAAAGGTCAACCACACACTGGCGAAGAAAAAGCAGCGCATCCAAACGCACGTTTCACAGTATCTGCTGGCCAGTGCCCTTCTATTGATGCTGACTGGGAAAATCCAGCAGGTGTTCCAATCTCTGCGTTCATCTTCGGTGGTCGTCGTGCAGACACAGTGCCTCTAATTTCAGAAGCATTTGACTGGGTTGACGGTGTTTACAAAGCTGCGACTATGGGATCTGAAACCACTGCTGCTGCTGTTGGCCAACAAGGTATCGTTCGTCGTGACCCGTTCGCGATGCTGCCATTCGCTGGCTACAACATGGCGGATTACTTCACGCACTGGTTAGAAATGGGCGAGCAAGTGGGCGCGAAAGCTGCCGCTGCTGGCAACAAACTTCCAGGTATCTACAACGTGAACTGGTTCCGTCGTGATGCTGAAGGCAACTTCGTATGGCCTGGTTTCGGTCAAAACATGCGTGTTCTTGAGTGGATCATTGACCGTTGTGAAGGTCGTGCTGAGGCTGTTGAAACACCAATTGGCCTAGTTCCTACTTATGAACAGTTGAACTGGACTGGTTCTGACTTCACTAAAGAACAGTTTGACCTAGTAACTTCTCAAGATAAAGATCAATGGATCAAAGAACTTGAAAGCCATACTGAATTGTTCGACAAGCTAGGTGAGCGTTTACCGGAAGCGTTAAAAACTCGTCAAGCAGAACTTATTGCTGCGGTTAAATCTGCTTAATTGCTGATTTAATTTAAAAAAGGTCGCGTAAGCGGCCTTTTTTATTGGCTGTTTAAACAATTGATCACAATTGACCAGAGCAGCTGCTTAAGCAAAATATGGCATACTTAAACCAAGACTTCAGGAACTATAAATATGAAAAGAACAACAGTAATTTTGGCTGTGGCTGCAAGCAGTTTTGTACTGAGTGCATGTCAGACCACACCCCATCAATTCAATGGACAAAGTGGCTATGAGATTCTGGAACGTTCAGGCAATACAGCAACCCTGAGCTACACCCTCTCAGGACGACCAAGCCAGGATGAAAATCGCTTGCAAGCCGCTTGCAGACACGTGTTAGGAAATTCCAAAACTTACAATATCCAGATTTTAAGCACCAATGAAATTTCCAATCCAACTGCGGAACAGGAAAACTATGGCCGCCAACTGGGTAATAGCCGCACGCAAATCAGCTTAAGCAACACGCCCGATTTACATAATAGCGAGAACCCGGGTGCACGCGAAGCTTTAGAAGCCCGCCCAACGACCATGCGCGTTATTCGTTATACTTGTTCTTAATATCTGATACTTATAGAAATCAAGACAATCAAAAAGGGCTAACTGCCCTTTTTGATTTTTCAACTTTAAAGTGTTTTATAGAAACTGACATTACGAAATTCTGGTGATTCATCCAGATCTGGCCAAGTCGTTGCACTGCGCTCATCCAGTTTTTCATATTGAGGATGACTAAAGTTTTTTACTCGACTATCTGCAACCCAGACCTCAGGTGCAAATCTTAAAAACTCATCCAGGAAGAAACGGTTACATTGATCATAAAGCACATCTGCGGCTAATAAAATATCCACTTTCTCTGCCTTATATAGGTCATCCAGATATTCAAGCTCGACATCATTTAGCTCTGCATTGGCACGACAGGCATCTAGACTAACTTGATCGATATCACAGCAGATCACACGTTTTGCACCTGCCATTTTCGCCGCAATGGCAACTACGCCCGATCCCGCCCCAAAATCCAAAACTACTTTGTCTTTAACATGATGCGGCTCTGCCAATAGCCACTGCGCCATCGCCAAGCCTGAGGCCCAGCAAAAGATCCAGTATGGTGTATCATTCCAAATGCGACGAATCACCTCATCATCCAGCTTATCTGTTGGGAATACTGGCGGAATCAGCCACAGGGAAATGGGTGTATCCGGCAATTGCTGTGCATGTAGCTCACAGTGTGGAATCACATCATGCAAGGCTTTTAGTAGATGTTCTGGGGCTTGAGGGAGTCGGAAGGTGCAGCTCATTAGATTTCTTTTAATTAGTATTAATGTCTTTGAAGAATCTCCCCTAGCCCCTCTTTAAAAAAGAGGGGGAAACTCCATCCAAAAATAGTGATCAGAGTTCCCTCCTTTGAAAAAGGAGGGTTAGGGAGGATTTGATTAACCTAAAGCTTTTTCAGCAGCTTCAACCGTTTGACGGATTAAAGTGGTAATCGTCATTGGACCTACGCCACCCGGAACTGGGGTATAAGCAGAAGCAATTTCTTCAATGCCAACAAGTTGGATATCACCAACACCACCGCCATCACGTGGATGGAAACCAGCATCAACAACCACTGCACCTTGTTTGATCCAGTCTTTTTGAATTAATTCTGCTTTACCTACCGCACCGACAATGATATCTGCTTGCTTAACAAAGCTTGCAAGATCTTGAGTACGTGAATGGCAAATGGTTACGGTTGCATTCGCTTCTAGCAGCATCGCAGCCATTGGTTTACCCAAAATTGCAGAACGACCTACAACTACCGCATGTTTACCAGCGATTTCAATGTTGTTCTCTTTCAGGATAGTCATAATACCCGCAGGCGTCGCTGAACCATAGGCTGCCTCACCCATTGCCATACGACCATAGCCCAGGCAAGTGACACCATCTACGTCTTTTTCAAGCGAGATTGCATCGAAACAGGCACGCTCATCAATTTGCGCAGGAACCGGGTGCTGAAGCAGAATACCGTGCACATCAGGATTTGCATTTAATTTTTCAATTTCAGCCAATAATTCTTCAGTTGTGGTTTCTTTAGGAAGTTCCACTTTGAGTGAATCCATACCAACACGGCGGCAGGCATTGCCTTTCATGCGAACATAAGTTGCAGATGCACCATCGTCACCTACCAAAATCGTCGCAAGAATTGGAGTACGACCTGATTTTGCTTTCAGCGCTTCTACGCGAGTAAACAAGTCAGCTTCAATTTGCTTCGCCAATGCACGACCGTCTAGAACTAATGCCACGGCACTTCTCCCAAGTGTTGATATGAATCAATTTTGCACATTCTACATGAATAATTTAAATATTTTCCGCCAGATGATGTTTTTATGCGCATACAGATGAATACACTATTGTTTTTTTTTCTGGGCTTGCTAATATACGCATCAACAAGACGCGGCGGGGTGGCAGAGTGGTCATGCAGCGGACTGCAACTCCGTGGACGCCGGTTCGATTCCGACCTCCGCCTCCATCTTGTTAAAGCCCGAGTGGTGAAATCGGTAGACACAGGGGATTTAAAATCCCCCGCCCACAAAGCGTGCCAGTTCGAGTCTGGCCTCGGGCACCATTCTTCTACTATAGAAAGATGGTGCAAATAAAGAACCCAGCGAAAGCTGGTTTTTTTATGTCTGTAATTTAGTTAGTCAAAAAATAAGTAAATTAAATTCCCATTTAAAGTGTCATCATTAATCAGGCCCTCCTGCTCTGCTTTCTCAATATCATCCAGCAGAACGTAAATATCCTTGCAAATCCTGTTCCAGTTTTTGCTGGAAATGAATCGGCTCAATAATTTTCACATAAGGTAACCAGTAACGCACCAAAGGCAATAACTGCATTTCGTGACGAATCTGGCAACTAATCACTAACTCTCCAGTCCCAGTTTCCTGCTCGATCTGCTGTTCTGGAAATAAACGGCGCTCTTTAAAAAAGACCGCGACTTCAGGTTGTACCTTGATTAAGACTTGCTGCTTTTGCTGCCCAAACCAGATGCTGTCTTCATCTACCAGCATTTTCAGTATTTCAGGATCATGCGCAAAGCTCTCCACCTCAGAAACCAGCTTGAGTTGTTGCACCTGACTTAAGCGATAGGTGCGCAACTTGTCCTGATCTACACCTACCAGATACCAGATACCATGATGGTGAATCAAGCGATAAGGCTTAATGATTCGCAATTGATCTGAATATTGCAACTCAACCTGCTGACGTTTATAGATTGCGCTTGCAAGCAACTTGAAATGCTCGGCAAACTGTTTGGCATCTTCAAAATAATAGCCTTTTGCCGAAAATACCTGATTTGCCCGCTCATCCAGCAATTCACGCATAAAAGACATATCCAGCGCCGGATACAGCTCACTGATCCCCGAAAGCTGGGCAAAGGTCTGGATATCCTGCAATTTAAAGCGCCCTAAATAAGAGAGTTCCAGATAATATCGTTTCTGTTCATCTTGAAGTAAGGGTAAGTAAGAGCCTAGACGATCAAAATCACGCTCAATGGTACGGGTGCTGACTTGAAATTCTGCAGCTAGCTCTGCAGCCCGGAGTTGATATCCGACGTTTAATTTGGTCAAAATTCTGGCTAAACGCTCTGCAAGACGCTCATGTGTTGAAGCTGGGCGCTTCATAAATCCCCACTTAATACATTCTCATGTACTTATTTATCGCTAGATGTTGAATGATTATACTGAATGCCGATCAATGAATAATATTAGGACAAAGTCTAAGATATTTTTTTGCATCAGATCTTGACCCTTTATTCACCCTAAAAATACAAGATCTTATTTGGATTTTCTGGATGCTTTCTTGCTTGAATGACGATTTTGTATTGTTAATCTTTCTATATAACGCTCCAGATGCAGCATCGCCCGATACATTTTATGTAACTCTACCCAGCTGATGGTTCCGCGAATAATCATTTTATGAATACGTCGTAATGCGCTTAAACTATGTTTTGAACTATATGCTGTTGAAATAATTTTCATCTTATTTTCCCTCTCACATTCATGTGAATGTTTAACCATTTGGTCGGAATTATCTATACATGCAATTTACGTGTCATAATTGACAGGTTGTGTCGAACAGTTAACATTTTTTAATTTTTATTCAAGATTTTATATATTTATTTGTAATAATATTTTACTTAAAATTAAAAAAAGCCAGTAAAATTACTGGCTTTTTTTGAATCACTTATCTCGTATTAAATAATTTCAACTACAACTTTACCCACATGCTCTCCAGTATCCATTGTGGCATGGGCATCCTGAATCTGATCGAACTTAAACGTTTTATAGATCATCGGGAGACATTCGCCTTTTGCCCACAATGGTGCAATCTGCTCTTTCAGGCCTTGTGCAATTTCCGCTTTTTCAGCCGTGCTGCGTGCACGCATGGTCGAACCGGTAATGGTCAGACGTTTCATCATGATTTGTCCGAGTTTAACTTCTTTGGCCTTAGCACCACCCAAGAAGGCGATATAGACCAGACGTCCATCACGGCGCAACAAATTTAAATTACGCTCTAAATAAGGTGCACCGACCATATCTAAAATAACATCGACACCACCATTGTCGGTAGCTTCATTAATAACTTGCTCAAAGTCCTGAGTTTTATAATTAATAGCCGTGGTTAAATCAGAAATCGCTGCAACTTTTTCATCTGAACCCACAGTTGCAAAAGTTTTAATACCAAGTGATTTACACAGCATCAAAGCAGTCGTACCAATCCCACTGGTTCCACCATGCACCAGTACCGTTTCCCCTGCTTTAGCCTGACCCATCTGGAACACATTAGCCCACACGGTAAAGAAAGTTTCAGGAATGGCCGCTGCCTGGACAAAACTTACGCCTTCAGGAATATTCAAGGTCTGGCTTTCTGGCACTACGCAATATTCAGCATAACCGCCACCATTGGTCAAACCACAAACCTTGTCACCAACTTTAAACTGACTTACATCACTACCAATCGCAACCACCTCACCTGCCACTTCCAGGCCAGGAACTGGCGTTACCCCTTTCGGCATCGGATATAAGCCTTGACGCTGCAGGATATCTGGACGGTTAATACCAAAGGCATGAACTTTCACCAGAACTTCATCTGCTTTAGGTTCAGGTACAGTCACCGTTTCATAAGCGAGTTTATCGACACCACCTGGTTCTGTAATAATGACTTGCTGCATGGTTTGTTGCGACATGATTTCTTTCCCTAATCTATGCATTTCATATATCTTGGACTTATTTGAACATAGTTAGCATGAGGAATGAAGCTACATCGGACTTATGTATAATCGGGGGACTATTCAGGAAATTGATAATAGGCCAACCATGATCCAAGTGATCGAATATAACGAAAACAATTACAGTGATTTTGAGTGGTTTGAAGGTTTTGCCGTGATTCGCTTTTATGCAGACTGGTGCAAGCCCTGTGTTCAGAATTTTCCGATCTTTGCCGAACTGGCGACATACTATGCTGAGGTAAATCCTGAAGTTAAATTTGGCAAGATCAATGTGGATCAGTCTCCGATTTTAACCTTGCGCTATAATGCCTATGGTTTGCCTTCTACGCTTATTTTTAGAAATGGAGAAATTATTAAAAGGATTGCAGGCGTGAAAAGTTTAACCGAAATGAAAGCAATTCTGGCCTTAGTCCTCAATGATTCTTATGAATAATTACCCATGTGAAGCCAAATCTAACAAAAATATTTCTTTTAGCTCACTATCTAAATACGGAGCCTTTAATTAACTACGCCCTTTATATTCCTTTACCATTCGATCACTCACATCTTCCGGATAACACAGCGGCGCATATCCGCCTGCACGATTATAAGCACTACGCTTACCACAACGACTACCATTACTTGCAGTATTGTAAGGACACGGACAATTTCCCGGATAATTCTGAATCGACTGCTGGATTATTTTTTGCTTGATTGCTTCAACGCTTTGGCTGCTCTGTTTGGCTTCAGCTCCAAAAGCCACACACAAGCCAGCCAGCAATATTAATTTTTTCATATATTCCCCAAATCTAGGGAGTATTGTATTAATTGACTAGTAAATTGAAAGATCACATTTTGACTAATCGAATGATTTTCATGCAATCAAAATTTAGGCAATAAAAAACCCGCTTTTCAGCGGGTTTCTTCAAATCAGTCCAGTCTTAAAGACGAACCAATTCCACAATCTTCTCAGCAAGTTCTTCAACTGTATCTACGGTTAAAGTCGTGTCTGTACCTTCAGCAGCATCGGTAATCACAACCACACCAGTTTCACGAACCAGTGCAACCTGCTCCGCATTCAAACATGCTTTAGCAATAGCAACGATCCCTTGCTGAATCAGCAAGCTTTCTAGCGCCTGAGCATTTTCCAAAGCTTTACCAGATACAGTCACCGCAGCAGGTTTTTGACCCAAACGTGCCGCACGTGCTTCTGCAGTGACAGGCTCATCGTGTGCAGACCATTCAACTGATTCTTCCACCATACCAGCACCAATCGTCACGTTATTCAAACGATCGATGAAGATAAACGAACCGGTGAAACGGCTGTCTTGATAACGGTCAAAGACCACTGGTGCATCAAATTCAACAGTCACATTGGCGATTGCATTTAGCTCAAGTTTATCCACCTGAACTTTTTCCAATGTGTTAACGTTGGTACGGTAATGAATTGCCGTTACTTTTGCCGGAACGGTTTGCGTACCAATCTTGATGTTGTACAGCTTACCCAGTACAAGTGGTTGATCTGCCATCCACACAACAGTCGCTTGAACTGAACGGGAAATATTTGGAACAGCTTGATCCGCACGAATTAACACGTTACCACGTGAAATATCAATTTCATCGTTAAGCGTTAAAGTCACTGCCTGACCTGCAACTGCATGCTCAAGATTGCCATCAAAAGTGACAATTTCTTTGACAGTCGATGATTTACCAGAAGGTAATGCTGTTACGGTATCGCCAACATTGATATCGCCAAGTGCGATCGTACCGCAGAAACCACGGAAGTCGAGGTTTGGACGGTTCACGTATTGCACAGGGAAACGGAAATCCTGCTTCGCTGAACTACGGTTAATTTCCACCGATTCAAGTGTACCCATCAGCGTTTCACCAGTGTACCATGGCGTATTGGCTGACTTGTTCACCACGTTATCGCCATTCAATGCAGAAATAGGCGTAAAGATGATATTGCTTGGTTTACGGTCGCCCAATTGTGCAACGAATGCCGCATATTCAGCCTGGATTTCATTGAAACGCGTTTCAGAGAATTCCACCAAGTCCATCTTATTGATTGCAACAATGATGTTCTTGATCCCGAGCAAACTCGCAATAAAGGTATGACGACGCGTCTGGGTTTGCACGCCATAACGCGCATCAATCAAAATGATCGCAAGGTCACAAGTCGACGCACCGGTTGCCATGTTACGGGTGTACTGTTCGTGTCCCGGCGTGTCCGCGATGATGAATTTACGTTTTTCTGTCGAGAAATAACGATATGCCACATCAATGGTAATGCCTTGCTCACGCTCTGCTTGTAAACCATCGACCAGAAGTGCCAAGTCAGGTGCATCACCTGTCGTACCGACTTTTTTCGAGTCACGGGTCACAGCCTGTAATTGATCTTCATAAATCAATTTTGAATCGTACAGCAGACGACCAATTAACGTTGATTTACCATCGTCCACATTACCGCAAGTCAGGAAACGCAACAGGTCTTTATTTTCATGTTGTTTTAAATAGCCCAAGATATCTTGGCTGATTAAATCAGATTGATGAGACATCGCTCAAAGCTCCACATATTCTTTAGAAATCGGTTGTTTTGAATCTCTTTTTAATCTCCCTAAATCCCTCTTTAATAAAGAGGGACTTTATCTCCGTTCTGATTTAGGAGTTCCCCCTCTTTTTAAAGAGGTGAGCAGCATTGCTGCGCAAGGGGGGAGATTAAATTAGAAGTAGCCTTCCTGCTTCTTCTTCTCCATCGAGCCTGCTTCATCATGGTCAATCATACGACCTTGACGCTCAGAACTGGTTGCCAGCAACATTTCCTGAATAATTTCCGGCAAGGTATTGGCTGTAGATTCCACAGCACCTGTTAATGGATAACAACCCAAAGTACGGAAACGTACCGATTTCATTTGTGGAACTTCACCTTCTTTTAAAGGCATACGTTCATCATCAACCATAATAAGTGTGCCACTACGTTCAACCACAGGACGTTCTGCAGCCAAATAAAGTGGTACTAATGGAATACTTTCCAAATAAATGTATTGCCAGATATCCAGCTCAGTCCAGTTAGATAACGGGAATACACGAATACTTTCGCCCTTGTTCACTTTACCGTTATAAAGATTCCAAAGTTCTGGGCGCTGGTTTTTCGGATCCCAACGATGTTTCGAATCACGGAATGAATAAACACGTTCTTTCGCACGTGATTTTTCTTCATCACGGCGCGCGCCACCAAAAGCAGCATCAAAACCGTATTTATCCAGAGCCTGTTTTAAGCCCTGAGTTTTCATGATGTCGGTATATTTAGAACTACCGTGGTCGAACGGGTTAATACCTGCCTCAACCCCTTCTTTATTCTGATGCACGATCAAATCGAAACCATGGGTTTTCGCCATATTGTCCCGGAAAGTGATCATGTCTTTAAACTTCCAGCCTGTATCGACATGTAATAATGGAAATGGAAGTTTTGCTGGGTAGAACGCTTTTAGCGCAAGATGCAGCATGACCGCCGAATCTTTACCAATCGAATACAGCATGACCGGATTTTCAAACTCGGCAGCAACTTCGCGGATGATATGAATACTCTCAGCTTCAAGCTGTTTGAGATGAGTAAGTCTTTCCTCATTTAACGACATGGACAACACCAGCTTAGAAAAACGTGTACTTATGACACTTTTGAAAATTTATATTCATTATAGTGATTTACTTATCCTATCCATTGCTTGTTTTATGATATTGATATATCAAAAGCTCATATAAAAATTCATCAATAATGAATATCAGTTTTTATGAATCAATGATTTGCACAATTCAAGCGAGGGTATTGTGTGATATAGGTATATATTACCCTGTCGCTAAACCAATAAAATCCTAGGAAAATAATCTAAAGTAGTGGTTCTCAAATAGTTAAAAAATTACTAGAGTAAGACCCAATTCTCCCTATTGATATACTTCGTTTATGCCCTATAGCGCTTTTGATCTCACCACTGTAAAAACCCGTCTGGAACAGGCCCAGCTTGCTGGTTATATTTATCAGCATCAGCAACATATTCTAGTCTTGCAAGAACCTTTCAGTGATGATGGCAAGCCTTTAAATATCTATCTGCAACACGAGCTGACCGCGGATCAAATCGGATTACTGTTTGGTCTGCGTTTGCAAGAAGGTCATTGGGAATTCCTAATCGGCGTTACTTATAGCAACCAGAACGCAGCTTACGAAATTGGTGCTGGCAACCTAAAAGGTGATCAAAAAGCCTTTAATTTATTATATGCCTTTTATAATTATCCTAAAGCGTTCTATCTAGTGGCATTACCTTTGACAACCAACAGTCAGATTTTGGAGCAAACCTTGCAACAACAGCTTTTCAAGCAGCCTGATCTCGACTTCCTGAATACTGCAGTCAAGGTCAATCCTATGGGCGAACAGGTCAAATGGATGCAACACTATATTCTGCAACAGACTCTAGATATGAAAGTCCGGATTCAGACTGCCCTACTTTAAACTTGAACAGAAAAATTTGGAGATACTCAGGTCGATGTATCTCTATACTTTCTCAGGCAAGCACACACAGAATGCCATGCTATTCAGAATTCCTATTGCCACTATGGCATCACTTGCTCAAACATCCAGTTAGCTTCTTATAGTTTATTACTCTGTACACGACAAAAATAGATAACTCATTGAAATAATGTCATAATAATTGTTTTCTAACGACGAATACTATGACACATCTCAATGAGTTATATCTTATCTTAAACAAATATCTAAAATGGAACAAGTCACATTTAAAGTGCTTTGCGCTCATCATGCTTGTGATTATTTTAAAGCAAACATGTAATCTTTCTTCTGCATCTAAAGCCTTGCCCATCAAGTGCTTACCACAATCATTTTATCGACGTATGCAGCGCTTCTTTGCAGGTCAGTATTTTGATTATCGTCAAATTTCTCAGTTGATTTTCAATATGTTTTCATTCGACCAAGTGCAACTGACTTTAGATAGAACCAATTGGAAATGGGGAAAACGAAATATTAATATCCTGATGCTCGCAATCGTTTATCGTGGAATAGCGATACCTATCCTTTGGACATTGCTTAATAAACGTGGAAATTCAGATACGAAAGAGCGTATTGCTTTGATTCAACGCTTTATAGCCATTTTTGGTAAAGACCGTATTGTGAATGTGTTCGCAGACAGAGAGTTTATCGGTGAGCAGTGGTTTACATGGTTAATTGAACAAGACATCAACTTCTGCATTCGTGTTAAAAAAACTTCATTGTCACCAATCATTTAGGAAAGAATCATAAAATTAGTGATTTATTTCGCCATCTTAAAGTTGGTCAAATTGAATGTCGTAAACGACGGATTTTGGTTGGTCGGGTGAAACTATATATAAGTGCACTACAGTTAGAAAATGGAGAGCTTTTACTCGTCGTTTCTCCTCAGTTTAATGCCAATGCTATTCAGGATTATGCATTACGCTGGGAAATTGAAACCTTATTCAGTTGTCTCAAAGGACGCGGGTTTAATCTTGAAAATACGCGCTTGACAGACCCTAGACGAGTGAAAAAATTGATTGCGGTGTTAGCTATAAGCTTCTGTTGGTGTTACTTAACGGGTGAATGGCAACATGATCAAAAAAAAGCGATAAAAATAAAGAAGCATGGACGACTCTCAATGAGTTTATTTCGCTATGGTTTAGACTATGTTCAAATGGCGATTCAGCGTTTAATTGGTTTTGGGAAAAAAGAAGAGTTTAAGGAAATTTTGGCAATTTTAAGAAGGCAGAACCCTGATAGGATAAGGGTTCTGTGAAATTTGTCGTGTACAGAGAGTTTATTATTAATTTTAATAGTTCAATAATTATTAAATAATCAATATATTCAATCCTTGTTTATCGGGTTTTTTGTTATTTTTTTGCATACAAAATCAGTAATTACTGTTATCGTTATATCAATAAAAACTTTCAGACACTTTTCCTAAAAACATAATTATAGAGATAAAGAAATGTGGGAACTGTTTACGCATCCATCAAATATCGTATTTAGTATTAGCCTGAGCCTAATGCTGATGTTTGCTGCACTAGAATGTATTCTATTGCTGCTCGGCGGCGGCTCTCAGCATATCTTCGAACAGTTTTTACCTGAAGATCCCCTGCAACCAGAAATAAGCCCGGATCAGTCTCCGGGTGTTTTCAGCAAAGTATTTGACTGGTTATATCTGGGGCGTCTGCCTTTATTTATCTGGCTAATCATTTTTCTGACCAGTTATGGGTTAAGCGGTTTATTGATTCAGGGCATATTTGAGCGCCTGACCAGCCAGCTGTTTAATGTTTGGTTGATTTCTCCGGCCTGCCTGTTTCTGTGTATGCCTGTGGTGCGCTTTCTTGCCATGGCCGCCAGTAAGCTCCTGCCCCAAGATGAAACTTCCGCGATTTACAGTGATGAACTCATCGGACGTACCGCGACCATTATTCTGGGAGATGCCAAAGTGAATTCTCCCGCACAAGCCAAAGTCCGAGATCAACATGGCCAGACTCATTATGTTCTGGTTGAACCAGAAAACAATCAAATTTTAAATCAAGGTCAGAATGTAGTTCTAACCCACAAAACCAAGAACGGCTTTCAAGCCATTGCACTTTAATTTTATTTAGCTAGCACTCAATTGAGACTTTATAACAATGTTAACATTTGATTTATATAATATTTTAATTATTTCGGGAATTATTTTTGTGGCACTGGTGACTTTCGGTCTCATCATTGCACGCTTATACCGTCGTTCAAGCAAAGAAATTTCCTTTGTGCGTACCGGTTGGGGTGGAGAAAAAGTGATTTTAGGTGGAGGCGCAATCGTGCTTCCGGTGTTACATGAAATTATTCCAGTAAATATGAACACCCTACGCCTTGAAGTCCGCCGTGCTGATGATCAGGCACTGATTACCCGTGACCGGATGCGGGTCGATGTCATGGCCGAATTCTATGTCCGAGTCAAACCTACAGCAGATTCAATTGCCACCGCAGCACAAACCCTTGGTCAAAAAACCATGTCACCCAATGAATTAAAAAATCTGGTGGAAGGCAAATTTGTTGATTCACTGCGTGCAGTGGCTGCAGAAATGGCCATGGAAGAATTGCATGAAAAACGGGTCGATTTTGTACAAAAAGTCCAACAAGTGGTTTCAGAAGATTTGCACAAAAACGGTCTGGAGCTTGAAACGGTTTCCCTAACCGGACTGGATCAGACCGGATTTAAATACTTCAACCCGCAAAATGCATTTGATGCTGAAGGTCTGACCAAGCTCACTGAAACCATTGAAGATCGTCGCCGCAAGCGTAACCACATCGAACAGGATACCGATCTGGCGATCAAAACCAAAAATCTGGAAGCTGAACAGGCGCGCCTGCAAATTATTCGTGAAGAAGAATATGCCAAGCTGCAACAAGAACGTGAAATTGCCATTCGCCGTGCTGAACAGCTGGCTGAAATTGCCGCTCAGGAAGCCGGCAAAAAACGTGAAGCAGAAGAAGCACAAATTGCCGCTGAACGAGAAGTCGAACTCAAGCGTATTTTGGCCGCCCGTGATGTCGAAAATGAAAATATTCAAAAGGCTCAGCTGATTCAAAAAGCACAGGTCGAGCAAAAGAAAACCATTGAACTCGCTGAACAGGACCGCGCCATTGCCATTGCGGAAAAATCACGTGCTGAATCTGAAGCTAAAGCCCAAGCCGATCAGGCGCGTGCACAAGCGGTAAAAGCGGAAGAAGAAGTCATCACCGTACGTCAAATCCAGCAAGCAGAGCGTCAAAAGGCAGTTGAGCTGGTCGCAGCCAAAGAACATGCTGAAAAAGATGCAATTGCCATTACAGTTGCCGCTGAAGCTGGCAAACAAGCGGCAGCAGATGATGCAGAAGCAGTGCGGATTGCGGCTGAGGCGGAAGCAGAAAAAGTCCGCCTTAAAGCCAAGGGCGAAGCGGATGCGAAAATTCTATTGGCTCAGGCAATGGAGAAACAGTATCAGGTGGATGCTGAAGGTACGCGTGCGGTCAATGAAGCCAATAACGTCCTGTCACCTGAACAGGTCGAAATGCAGATCCGTCTGGCCATGCTGAAATACTTGCCTGAAATTATCCGGGAAAGCGTCAAACCAATGGAAAATATTGATGATATCAAGATTCTCCAGGTGAATGGCCTACATGGCGGTCATGCCGGTGCCTGTCAGGCAGATGCCCATCATGAGAATGGTAATGTTGCCCTGTCAGATCAGGTGGTGAATAGCGCCCTACGTTATCGTAGCCAAGCACCGCTCATTGACAGTCTGATGAGTGAGCTTGGTATTCAAGGTGGTGATATCAACGGCATGACTCAGAGCCTTAAAGCTAAAACTTAAAAATAGAATGCGATATAAAAAGCTCCCATCTGGGAGCTTTTTATTACAGGTTTACTTTGGATATCAGGCCAAACCTTTATCTTTTAACACTTGCAGCATAGTTGAACCGAGTTCGGCAGGACTGCGCGTATAGGCCATACCCGCACGCTCAAAGGCAGCAAACTTTTCTTCTGCTGTGCCCTTACCACCTGAAATGATCGCACCTGCATGGCCCATACGTTTACCTTTAGGTGCAGTTACGCCCGCAATATAACCAACAACTGGCTTGGTCACATTCGATTGAATATATTCTGCGGCTTCTTCTTCCGCCGTACCACCAATTTCACCAATCATGATGATGGCTTCAGTCTGCGGATCTTCCTGGAACAGTTTCAAGCAGTCAATCTGGTTCATGCCTGGAATTGGATCCCCACCAATACCAATACAGGTCGACTGACCTAAACCGAGTTTTGTAGTTTGCGCCACAGCCTCATAAGTCAGTGTGCCTGAGCGCGAAATGATCCCGATTTTACCCGGCTGATGAATATGTCCCGGCATGATCCCGATTTTACATTCACCCGGCGTAATAATACCCGGACAGTTTGGTCCGATCAGACGTGTGCCATTACCATTGGTTTCCAGATAACGCTTGGCTTTGAGCATGTCGATGGTCGGTACACCTTCAGTAATCACCACAATTAACTCAATGCCAGAATCAACCGCCTCAACAATAGAATCCAGTACAAAGGGTGCCGGAACATAAATCACCGAAGCATCTGCATCAGTTTCTTTCACCGCTTCACGCATGGTATTAAATACAGGCAATTCCAGATGGGTTTGACCACCTTTACCCGGGGTTACACCACCCACGACTTTAGTGCCGTAGGCTAAAGCCTGTTCAGAATGGAATGTGCCGTTTTTGCCTGTAAAGCCCTGTACCAATACTTTAGTGTCTTTATTAACTAATACGCTCATGTTAGATACTCCTTAAGCTTTTACAGCAGCAACGATTTTTTCTGCAGCGTCAGCAAGACCATGTGCAGAAATCAATTTCAAACCTGATTCATCCAGTAATTTTGCACCCAGTTCCGCATTGTTGCCTTCGAGGCGAACAACCACAGGAACTGTCACATTTACTTCCTGAACCGATGCAATAATTGCTTCAGCAATCATGTCACAACGTACAATTCCACCAAAAATATTAATCAATACACCCTGGACAGAGTGATCTGCCAAGATAATTTTAAAGGCTTCAATCACACGCTCCTTGGTCGCACCACCACCCACATCCAGGAAGTTGGCTGGTTGACCGCCATACAGCTTAATAATATCCATGGTTGCCATGGCAAGACCGGCACCATTGACCATACAACCAATGTTACCCTCAAGTGCCACATAGTTTAGATCAAACTCAGAGGCTTTTAACTCACGTTCATTTTCTTGAGACTTATCACGCAAAGCAGCCACTTCAGGCAAACGGTACAGTGCATTCGAATCAATTCCGATTTTGGCATCGACACACAGAATGTCGCCGTTTTCACGCACAGACAGCGGATTGATTTCGAAAAGTGCAAAATCATTGTCTACAAATGCCTGATAGGCAGCCGTCATGACTTTAACAAATTGATTGATTTGTCCATCTTTGAGTTTAAGTGCAAAAGCAACTTCACGCGCCTGAAATGGCATTAGACCAACTAAAGGATCAACCTCAACTTTAATAATTTTTTCAGGGGTTTCTTCGGCCACTTTCTCAATTTCAACACCGCCTTCAGTCGATGCCATAAAAGTGATGCGGCGAGTCGAGCGATCTACCACAGCGCCCAAGTACAACTCGCGCTCAACCGGATAAACATCCTCAGAAACTAAAATGCTATTGACCGGCTGACCATTGACATCAGTCTGATAAGTCACCAAGCGTGAACCAATAATCTGATTGGCATATTCAGCAGCCTCGGCAGCCGATTTCACCACTTTTACCCCACCAGCCTTACCCCGGCCACCCGCATGCACCTGTGCTTTCAATACTGCGAACTTTCCACCCAGCTGCTCGAAAGCATGCACCGTTTCATCGGCATTGGTGGCAAGTATTCCTTCCTGCACAGGCATACCATATTTTTTTAATAGCGCTTTTGCTTGATACTCATGTAAATTCATTGAATAACCTTTTATTACTTCTTTGCCTTGTTATAACCCACTAGCACCCAGACGTCCGTCAAAGCAGTACCAGCATTTCTTAAAATCGTTATCTTTATTTTTAGATGATTGTTCCAATAAAAACAACCATGAAATGTAAAAAGAGCGACCTAAGTCGCTCTTTTTTCAAATTACTTACGCTTACGTTGGATCGCGTGAATCGCACGACCATCAACTGCAAGTGCAGCTTCATGTACCACTTCAGAGAATGTCGGGTGACCGAAAGTCATCAACTGAAGATCTTCAACTGAAGATACAAACTCAAGCGCGATCATACCTTGGTGAACGATATCAGACGCAGCAGGTCCAATCACGTGCATACCGAGTAAACGATCCGTTTTTGCATCAGCAACAAACTTCACGAAACCGGCACCTTCACCCGCAGCTAAAGCACGACCGTTCACAGCAAAACCGAATTGACCCGTTTTAACTTCGTGACCTTTTTCAGTCGCTTGCTGTTCTGTTAAACCTACCCACGCCGCTTCCGGATGTGTGTAAATTACAGAAACAATGGTGTCATAGTTCACTTGTGCAGCATGACCGTGAATACGCTCAACCGCCATTACGCCTTCTTCCATTGCTTTATGCGCAAGCATTGGACCACGTACCAAGTCACCAATTGCGTATACGCCTTCAACTGAAGTTGCACACCAATCGTTGACTTCAACCAAACCGCGTTCAGTCAATTTAATGCCTGAATCATCAGCCAATAAACCTTCAGCATATGCGCGACGACCGACACAAACGATCAATTTATCGAAAGTTTCAGTTTTGTCTTCACCAGCTTGGTTATATTTAACCGTTACTTCACGACCATTGATTTCAGTACCTGCAACTTTTGCACCGATACGGATATCCATACCTTGCTTAGTCAACAGTTTTTGGAAGTCTTTTGCCAATGCTTTATCAGCCATTGGTAAGAATGCATCCATTGCTTCAAATACAACAACTTCAGCACCAAGACGACGCCATACAGAACCAAGCTCAAGACCGATCACGCCCGCACCAATTACACCTAAACGCTTAGGTACTTCTGGGAATTCAAGCGCGCCAGTAGAATCAACAATTAAGTCTTGATCTACAGGAGCCACTGGAATATTTACTGGTACAGAACCCGTCGCAAGAATCACATATTTAGGCTCTAAAACTTGAGTTTCACCTTCGTGAGAAACAAATTCTACTTTTTTACCTGCAAGCAGTTTACCCGTACCTTTTAACCACTCGATGCCATTACCTTTAAGTAACTGATCGATACCGCCAGTCAATTGATCTACAACTTTGTCTTTACGAGCCAGCATTTTAGAAAGATCGAATTTAACTTCACCAGTCGTAATACCATGGTCATCTAGATGTTGAACTGTATCTTCATAACGATGTGAAGAATCAAGTAAAGCTTTAGACGGGATACAACCGACGTTTAAGCAAGTACCACCTAAAGATGGTTTACCTTTATGAATACGTTTTTCGATACACGCAACTTTAAAACCAAGTTGAGCTGCACGAATTGCTGCTTCGTAGCCGCCCGGGCCACCACCAATTACGACTAAATCGAATTGAGACATGTTTATCTCCAACTAATCCCCCTTATTAATCCCCCTTTTCCAAAGGGGGATCTTCCCCTCTTTTTAAAGAGGGGTTAGGGGAGATTTTTAATGAATAAATTACAGATCAAGGATCAGACGCGCTGGCTCTTCTAACAATTCTTTGATTGTTACAAGGAAACCGACTGCTTCTTTACCATCGATTAAACGGTGGTCATAAGACAGTGCAAGGTACATCATTGGCAAGATTTCTACTTGACCATTCACCGCCATCGGACGTTCCTGGATTTTATGCATACCCAGAATCGCAGTTTGTGGCGTATTTAGAATTGGTGTAGAAAGCAATGAACCAAAAGTACCACCATTAGTAATAGTGAATGTACCGCCAGTCATGTCTTCGATGCCCAGCTTACCGTCACGTGCCTTGCCAGCATATGCACGGATGCCATTTTCAACTTCAGCATAGTTCATGCGGTCTGTATCACGAAGTACAGGAACCACTAGACCACGTTCAGATGAAACTGCAACACCAATGTCGTAGTAACCGTGATACACGATGTCATCGCCATCAATTGAAGCATTTACCGCTGGATAGCGTTTAAGTGCTTCAGTTGCTGCTTTAACGAAGAATGACATGAAGCCAAGACGCGCACCGTGACGCTTCTCGAATGCATCTTTGTATTGAGCACGCATTTCCATGATTGGTTTCATGTTCACTTCGTTGAACGTCGTCAACATTGCAGTTTCTTGAGTCGCTGCAAGTAAACGTTCAGCAACACGCTTACGAAGACGAGTCATAGGAACACGTTTTTCGATACGCTCGCCCACTGCAACGCTTAATGGTTGCGCTGCAGGTGCTGCCGGTTTCGCCTGATGATTTGCCACATCTTCTTTCGTGATGCGACCGCCACGGCCTGTACCTGCAACGTCAGCAGCTGCAACACCAGATTCAGTCAATGCTTTACGCACTGCTGGAGCCTGATCCTGTACTTGTTGACGTTCAACGATCGGTGCATTACCAGCTTCAGTTTGCGCAGCAGCTTGTTCAACTTTCTCTTCAGACTGAACTGCTTGAGTTTGCGTAGCGCCAGAAACAGCACCTTCTTCAAACTGTGCAATGACTTCAGCTGAAAGAACAGTATCGCCTTCACCTTTAATAATAGATGCAAGTGTACCGTCTGCAGGAGCAACAACTTCTAAAACAACTTTATCAGTCTCAATATCGCAGATCACTTCATCACGTGACACTGCTTCACCTGGTTGTTTGTGCCAAGTTGCGATCGTACCGTCCGCAACTGACTCTGGGAATACCGGTGCTTTAATTTCGGTTGCCATTACTTAGAATCTCCTGGATTATTCAGCGTCGATCGCAAGCGCGTCGTTGATGAGCTGAGCTTGTTGTTTTGCATGCAAATATGGTGAACCACATGCCGGTGCAGCAGAAGCTTCACGGCCTGCATAGCTAATACGTACTTGTTTACCCGCTTTCATCACGTCGTCATATAGACGCGGTGCGATGAACAACCAAGCGCCTTGGTTCTTCGGTTCTTCTTGCGCCCAAACAAGTTCTTTAACGTTTGGATATTGCGCAAGCACTTCTGCCAGGCGTTTTTCTGGGTATGGATATAATTGTTCAATACGTACAATTGCAGTGTTGTTCAATTCTTTTTCACGACGTTTTTCAACTAGGTCGTAATACACCTTACCACCACACAGTACCAGACGGGTTACATCTGACTTGTTGATGTTGTCTACTTCATCAATCACGGTTTGGAATGTACCGTTTGCAAGCTCTTCAAGGCTAGATACAGCAAGCTTGTGACGAAGTAAAGATTTCGGCGAAGTAACAATCAATGGCTTACGGATTGGACGAATCGCTTGACGACGTAATGCGTGGAAAATCTGCGCAGGCGTGGTCGGTGTGATGACTTGCATGTTGTCTTCAGCACATAGCTGCAAGAAACGTTCCAAACGTGCAGATGAATGCTCTGGACCTTGACCTTCAAAACCGTGTGGAAGAAGCATAGTTAAGCCACATACACGCTCCCATTTGGTTTCACCAGATGAGATGAACTGGTCAATGACAACCTGTGCACAGTTTGCGAAGTCACCGAATTGCGCTTCCCAGATGATCAAACTCTTAGGAAGAGTCGTCGCATAACCATATTCAAATGCCAATACAGCCATCTCTGACAATAAAGAGTCATAGATTGCAGTACGCGGCTGGTTTTCTTTCAGGTTACACAGCGGAAGATAAGTTGAGCCATCTACCTGGTTATGCAGTTTTGCATGACGGTGTGAGAAAGTACCACGACCTACGTCTTCACCCGTTAAACGAAGCAAGTAACCATCATCTAGTACAGTTGCATACGCCAGAGTTTCAGCAGCACCCCAGTTCAGTGGCATTTCGCCCGTTTGCATTTTCAGACGATCGTCGATCACTTTTGCAACTTGACGCTGCATCACGAAGCCTTCAGGAAGCTCACGCATTTTCGTGCCAAGCTCTTTCAAACGTTCGATTGGGAAAGTTGTATCCCAGTCGTCTGTGTACTCATGACCTAGGTAAGGCGTCCAGTCCACAAACATTTTTTTGTTCGGTTCAAGTACCAGTGCATTGGCAACGTGATTACCCGCTTCCAGGTCTGCACGGTAGTTTTCAACCATTTGATCTGCACTTGCGCGATCAAGAACACCCTGTTGTACCAGTTGATCCGCATAAAGCGTACGCGTAGTCGCTTTCTTGTTAATCACTTGATACATCATTGGTTGAGTTGCAGCTGGCTCATCCGCTTCGTTATGACCACGACGACGGTAGCAGAACATGTCAATCACAACGTCTTTACGGAAGGTATGACGGAAGTCATGTGCCAATTGTGAAATGAACACCACAGCTTCAGGATCATCACCATTCACATGGAAGATCGGTGCCTGAATCATTTTTGCGATGTCAGTACAGTATTCTGTAGAACGTGCGTCACGTGGATCAGACGTCGTGAAACCAACCTGGTTGTTAATTACAATGTGCACTGTACCACCCACGGTATAACCGCGAGTTTGTGACATCTGGAAAGTTTCCTGGTTAACGCCCTGACCTGCAAATGCAGCATCACCGTGTACGATTAGTGGCAATACGTCATCGCCGCCAATGTCTTTACGACGTACTTGACGTGCACGTACTGAACCTTCAACCACAGGGCCAACGATTTCAAGGTGTGACGGGTTAAACGCCAATGCCAAGTGAACTTCGCCACCTGGAGTCATCACGTTTGAAGAGAAGCCTTGGTGATACTTAACGTCACCAGAACCTTTCTTGTGAATAGATTTACCTTCGAACTCACCAAACAGGTCAGCCGGGTTCTTACCCATGATGTTAACAAGAAGGTTTAAACGGCCGCGGTGAGGCATACCGATCACAACTTCTTTACAGCCTACAGAACCTGCACGCTGAATAATTTCGTTGACCATCGGGATGAATGCTTCACCACCTTCAACGCCGAAACGTTTGGCACCAACGAATTTATTACCAAGATATTTTTCTAGGCCTTCAGCCGCAGTTAAACGCTCAAGGACATGTTTCTTTTGATCAGCATTGAAGCCATATTGACCGCGTGCACTTTCTAGACGTTGTTGAATCCAACGTTTTTCTTTGGTGTCCACGATGTGCATGTATTCAGCACCGATTGAACCACAGTAAGTGGCTTCCATTGACTGAACCATTTCAGCCAAAGTCGCTTCTTCTTTACCGATCGCCAGGTTACCAGTATTGAATACTGTGTCTAAGTCAGACTGAGTCAAACCATGCGCAGCAAGATCTAGATCAGGCACAACTTCACGCTTCGCCAAACCTAATGGATCCAGTTTTGCTTTCTGGTGGCCACGGTTACGGTACGCAGCAATCAGCTGTAGCACGCCAATTTGACGACGTTCATGCTCTGAGCTGACTGTCGACTGAACAATAGGCTGAATACGGCTTGAATTGCGACCTAAAAGTAGGAATTGCTCACGTACATTACTGTGTGGTTGATCACCTTTTGGGAATTTATCGAAGTACGCTCTCCAGTCAGCACCCACTGAGTCTGGAGCAGTCAGATACTGCTCATAAAGTTCTTCAATATACGCTGCACTATCAGCGGAAAGTTCAGTGTCAAGACGCAGAGCGTCAGCAACTTCTTGCATTTGTGGACCCATTTCCTATTGCAAAAACATTTTCAGGATGCTTTTTAAGCAAAACCCAGGATTATTAGCATCAAATTGGTAATATGATACTAGTCCCCCATAAGGCATAAGCCATGAGGCGTTATCACCACACCAAGAAAATCTTGATATGTTTAATGAACAATAACGCCCCTCAGCGGCATCATCACTCATTGAATACCCGATCGAAACCGGGCAATTTTTTGCAAATCGACTTAGAAAAAACCAAGCATTAACAAAGATTTTTTCTAAAGCGACTCGGGTCTACCTTTATATACCAGTCCCTGATTATGCAGTGTTTAAAAAATGTACCTGGCGTGGCATTTTTTAAACATAGTCATGGGCTAAATGCTAACATGATCTCAACTTTTCAATTGATTTTTTTGACACATACCTCCCATAAATTGGCTAAATACAGTTCAGATATTTTACTCTAATATATGGTGCTTTATCTCAAAAATAGATTCAATGTAGACTTAAGTCCTAAGCATTTCCGATAAATAAAAAGAGAGCAAACCTTTCAATCCACTCCCTCCTTAAATTTCCGTTATATAATAACATCGTTCTTGCTATTTTTCAGGTCAGTTTTACATCTAAAAATCATAAATACCCAAAATAATCACATGTTCTTCTTATATGGCGCTCAAAGCCCTTACCCTTTTCCTGACTGTTTCACTCAACTTTATACATTTTAAGTATAATATCTTTATTTTTATCTTATGATTTTCTAATTTTTCCAATAGTTTGCATAAAAAAAGCACACCTGAAGGTGTGCTTTTTTCTAAACTGCAAAGAGCAGCCTATTAGCCTGCCATATCTAAAAGCATATTACGGATATGACCGATTGCTTTAGTTGGATTCAAGCCTTTAGGACATACAGATACACAGTTCATGATGCCTTTACAACGGAACAATGAGAACGGGTCGTCTAGACGAGCCAAACGCTCTTGCGTTCCAGTATCACGCGAGTCAATGATGAAGCGGTAAGCGTTCAACAATGCTGAAGGGCCCAAGAACTTGTCCGGGTTCCACCAGAATGACGGGCATGAAGTTGAACAGCATGCACAAAGAATACACTCATACAGACCATCAAGATGCTCACGCTCTTCAGGAGACTGTAAACGTTCCTTAGGAGGCGCAGGCTGGTTGTTGATCAAGAATGGATGGATCTTGTTGTACTGATCATAGAACTGGTTCATGTCAACCACTAGGTCTTTCACTACAGGAAGACCAGGCAATGGACGAACAGTAATTTCATTTGGTAAGTCGTTCAGGTTCCAAAGACACGCCAAACCGTTTTTACCATTGATGTTTACGCCATCAGAACCACAAATACCTTCACGACATGAACGACGGAACGTTAAAGTTTCGTCCTGTACTTTCAATGCAAGAAGTGCATCAAGCAACATACGGTGCTTGTCAGTCAGTTCAAGTTTGAAAGTTTGCATGTACGGTGCTTTATCCTTGTCAGGATCGTAGCGGTAGATATGAAATGTACGAGTACCTCTACTCATCTGAATTCTCCTGATTAGAATGTACGTGGTTTAGGTGGAATCGCGTCAACCGACAATGGACGGTAACGAACTGGCTTGTACTCTAGACGGTTATCCGCAGAGAACCATAAAGTGTGCTTCATCCACTCATCATCACGACGACCATATGGGTATTCAGCATGGTCTGGAGACTCTTCAAAGTCTACAACCGTATGTGCACCACGGCATTCTTTACGAGCAGCAGCTGAAATAAGCGTTGCTTTCGCAACTTCATACAAGTTTTCAACTTCAAGTGCTTCAATACGTGCAGTGTTGAATACTTTAGATTTGTCTTTCAAGTGAATATTGCGTACGCGCGGTTCAATTGCAAGAATCTGCTTCACACCTTCGTCTAGAAGCGCAGATGTACGGAATACACCAGCGTGGTCTTGAACGATGTCACGGATTGCATCAGCAACGTCTTGAGCATTCTCACCTGTAGTCGATTCGTCAAGTTTACGAATACGTTCAACAGTTTCTTGAAGCACAGTTGTTGGAAGTGGCTCATATTCACCATCGTGCTGTTTAGTAACATATTCAATGATATGTTGACCAGCGGCCTTACCAAATACAACCAAGTCAAGCAATGAGTTCGTACCTAGACGGTTTGCACCGTGTACAGATACACATGAACATTCACCGATTGCATAGAAGCCTTTTACTGGCTTAGCAAAGTCACGACCTTCAGCATTGGTAGAGTAAACGTCGGTGTCTTTGTTGTAGTTAGCAACAAGCGCTTCAGTTTCAGGAGACTCAGGAACAACCACCTGACCATGAATATTCGTTGGAATACCACCCATTTGGTAATGGATTGTTGGTACTACAGGAATTGGCTCTTTAGTGATGTCAACGTTCGCGAATTTCTTGCCAATCTCGAATACAGATGGAAGACGTTTCATGATCGTATCCGCACCTAGGTGCGTCATATCAAGCAGGATGTAATCGCCTTTAGGACCACAACCACGACCTTCTTTGATCTCTTGATCCATAGAACGTGATACGAAGTCACGTGGCGCCAAGTCTTTCAAAGTTGGTGCATAACGTTCCATGAACGGTTCGCCGTCTTTGTTACGAAGGATTGCACCTTCACCACGACAACCTTCAGTTAACAATACGCCTGCGCCCGCAACACCCGTTGGGTGGAATTGCCAGAATTCCATATCTTGTAATGGAATACCTGCACGAGCTGCCATACCAAGACCGTCACCAGTGTTGATATAAGCATTTGTAGATGCACGGTAAACACGACCAGCACCACCAGTAGCAAACAAAGTCGCTTTTGCTTGGAATACCGCAATTTTACCAGTTTCCTGATCAATTGCTGTAACACCTAAAACGTCGCCTTTTTCGTTACGGATCAGGTCAAGCGCAATCCATTCAACGAAGAACTGAGTACCCATTTTCACGTTGCTTTGATAAAGCGTGTGAAGAAGTGCGTGACCGGTACGGTCGGCAGCAGCACATGCACGTGGCACAGCTTTTTCACCGTAGTTTGCTGAGTGACCACCGAATGGACGTTGGTAAATTGTACCGTCAGCATTACGGTCAAATGGCATACCCAGGTGTTCAAGTTCATAAACCACTTGAGGCGCTTCACGAGTCATGAACTCGATTGCGTCTTGGTCACCTAACCAGTCCGAACCTTTAACTGTGTCGTAGAAGTGGTAGTGCCAGTTATCTTCTTGCATGTTACCAAGAGATGCACCAATACCACCCTGCGCTGCAACAGTGTGCGAACGAGTTGGGAATACTTTAGTCAGAACCGCAACTTTCAAACCAGCTTGAGCAAGTTGGTAAGACGCACGCATACCTGAACCACCACCACCAACGATGACAGCATCGAAAGTTTCGTGCGGAATATTTGTGTAATCTTCTTTAGGGTTTATAGCGCCCATGATTGTTTCCTATCAATTCGCCCAAAAAATCTGGATCGCCCAGATTGCATATGCAAGTACAGCAATGATCACTGCTGAAGTCAGTACAAGGCGTAAACCTGAAGCTGAAGGACCCATTTGACGAGTAGTCACATAATCCGTGAATACCTGCCACATCCCGATCCATGCGTGTGCAACAAGAGATAAGACCGCCAATAAAGACATAATCTTCATTGGAACTGTCATCATAAAGCCGTACCACTGTTCAAAGTTGAAACCACCATTCAGTAGAATCCAACCCAGTACAACAACGGTATAAACAGCTAGAACTACAGCACTGACACGTTGGAGAAACCAATCGCGAGAACCTGAACCTGTTAAACCAGTAGCGCTTTTCATTAGAGTACGATCCATACAAATGCTGCAACAATACCGATTGCAGACAAGATTAATGCGATAGTAGATGCAACACGGCCACTTTCTAGTTCTTCAGCAACGCCAATGTCAGCAAGTAAATGCTTAACACCCGCAATAAAGTGAAAAATCATGCCGGCGACAAATACCCATACAATAAAGCGAACAATGAAACCGTTAAAGATTTCTTGAACTTGCGCAAAACCTTCAGGCGAAGACAATGACTTGTCTAAAATCCATAGAAGGACCGGTACGAGTAAGAATACGATAACACCTGAAAGACGGTGTAGAATTGATGCAATAGCCACGGGGGATTTTAAGTTTACTTCTAAAACTTGACCCATGGACAAATTGACAGGTCTGTTGCTTTTCACAGCGGGCATCCTGTAAGTAAAAACTCCATCCGGAGTTTGTTGGAATTAATTCGAAGGAAAGCTGGCATTCTCAGGCAAATACATGCCTAAAATCAAAACGACACTGAATTATAAAACGTGAACTATTAAAATACAAACGGCTGAATTTGGCTTTTTGGATAAAAAACCATTAAATAAGACTCATTAACAACAATAAGTCAGACTTTATATATTATTCCACCCTTTCAATTCCTATCTATATGATTGTTTTTAAATAATTAAGATGATTAATTTACTCGGTTTTCAGCCTACAGGATCATGTTTGAGTTTTAGACTAAAGATGCACAGTTCCATCACAAATATTATTTAAATCTCTTTTTAATTCAGATTTAAATCAAGTGTCTAGATTTAACAGACCAATTGCCCCAATTCATCAGCAGCGCAGTGATTCAGATAACCTGATGTTAAATAGCGACTTAGTACACCACATGATGGGTTTTTCAATCGATTTGAAGCATTTAGATTCAAAAAATCATTCATTTATTTTTATATTGCTTACCTTTGCTGCAAAACTGGCCATTTATTAAGCTACTTTTTAATCAATTGAACCATATTCAAAATTCAATTAATTGCTTTTATTTATAATTCTACCTGTTAAATTCAGCTTGGCAAAAACGATGTAAGTTATGAGATTTATATAGTTTTAAGCATGCTCACCTTAATCTTTCACTATTTTCGCCCGCATTTCTTGCTAGGAAAAAACGCTTACAAATGCCCCAAGCAGTCTATTTTTTTCTGCACCTCTGCATCAATTTGACTTATTATAGAGGTTTGATGCTGTGATTTTACTGAACTTTTTATACTGAGCGAATGTGACTAAACTGCTGTGCGGCCGTCATTTTTCATCCATAAGTATAATTGACAAAATTTCAGTACTCACTAATCTTATAGCAAATTTTTGATCCGTCCGTTTTGTGCATTAAAAGATTGATAGACAAAGCGGATATACATTCACCAGGACAGGAGATCTATTGAATGTCTGAAGCAACTGGCAAGAAAGCCGTTTTACAGCTTGATGGCAAAGAAATTGAACTACCAATTTACAGCGGCACATTGGGCCCAGATGTAATCGACGTTAAAGATGTGTTGGCTGCAGGTCACTTTACTTTTGATCCTGGTTTTATGGCGACAGCTGCGTGCGAGTCTAAAATCACGTTCATCGATGGTAACAAAGGTGTACTCTTACACCGCGGCTACCCAATCGATCAATTGGCGACTAAAGCTGATTACCTGGAAACTTGCTATTTATTGTTAAATGGCGAACTTCCAACTGCTGAGCAAAAAGAAGAATTTGACGCTAAAGTACGTAACCACACGATGGTTCACGATCAAGTTAGCCGTTTCTACAATGGTTTCCGTCGTGATGCGCATCCTATGGCGATCATGGTAGGTGTGGTTGGTGCGTTGTCTGCGTTCTATCACAACAACCTTGACATCGAAGATGTGAACCACCGTGAAATCACTGCGATTCGTTTAATCGCGAAGATTCCTACGCTGGCGGCTTGGAGCTACAAGTACACCATCGGCCAACCATTCGTTTACCCACGTAACGACCTTGGTTATGCAGAAAACTTCCTGCACATGATGTTTGCTACGCCTGCAGATCGTGATTACAAAGTTGATCCGATCCTTGCAAAAGCAATGGACCGTATCTTCACGCTTCATGCTGACCACGAACAAAATGCGTCTACGTCTACCGTACGTTTAGCTGGTTCTACTGGTGCGAATCCATATGCATGTATCGCTGCTGGTATCTCTGCACTTTGGGGTCCTGCTCATGGCGGCGCGAACGAAGCTGTTCTTAAGATGCTTGACGAAATCGGCACTGTAGAAAACGTTGCTGGCTTCATGGAAAAAGTGAAAACTAAAGAAGTTAAACTGATGGGCTTCGGTCACCGAGTTTACAAAAACTTCGATCCACGTGCGAAAGTAATGAAAGAAACTTGCGACGAAGTTCTTGGTGCACTTGGCATCAATGATCCACAGCTTGCATTGGCTATGGAACTTGAACGTATCGCGCTTTCTGACGAATACTTCATCAAGCGTAACCTATACCCTAACGTAGACTTCTACTCAGGTATCATCCTTAAAGCGATTGGTATCCCGACAGAAATGTTTACTGTGATCTTCGCGCTTGCACGTACTGTTGGCTGGATCAGCCACTGGTTAGAAATGCACAGCGGTCCTTACAAGATCGGTCGTCCTCGTCAGCTTTATACTGGCGAAGTTCAACGCGATATCGTTCGTTAATTCGAACCGCGTCGAAAGACTCAAGAAAACCACCCACCCGGGTGGTTTTTTTAGCACTGACAAAAGCCTACAAAAAATTGACCTGAAACGTTTTAAAATGAATATATCAAAATCATATTCACGGATTAAGTCACCTAAAAACAGGACGTATATTGAATGCTGTTGTATTTTCTGCCCTTTATTTTGAGATTGGTTCATTTTGAACAGTTTAAGTGCCGCAGTTTAACGTCTGGTGAAATCAAAATTTCCCAACAAGTATTTGGCAACCTGATCGATTATTCTCGCGTTAAAATCATGAATCACCCCTACCTGCCTTGGCAATCCAAACATGTCATTATGGCGCCCAGTGGCTACATCCATGTACGCAATTTAAATTATCGGGAAGATTATTCGCGCGAGAGTTTATCTTATCAGGCACTATTTATTCATGAGATGGCGCATATTTATCAACACCAATGTCAGATCAATGTGCTTTTAAAAGGGGCATTTTTACAAAGTGCTTATTTTCTCAGCTTGGGAAAATATAATCCGTACAAATATCAATTTAATCCCAACAAATCATTTTCAACCTACAATATTGAACAACAAGGCGATATTGCCCGGGATATTTTTCTAAAAAAAATTCCGAATATTATTTTAAATCCAAAAATAAACAGATGATATTTAATCAGTTTAATTCCAAACAATATAGCTAAGGCATATTTTAAAAGCCAAAATTTAGATTTCAGTCTTTAAATCTACATAAGCCTAGATGCATAAAAAATCAGCATATTTTCTAATTTTATATAATAACTTTTTTCACTCAATGCCTGTTCTGCTAAATCAACTCTAGCTTATCGATAAAATTTCGATAAAATAGGCCGGTATGATTATTTTGCATCGCACATTAAGATTCAATGATCATGCGATAAAAAGTTTTTTTATTTAAGCCATTTGGCATTTTATGAATATCGAAGTGCACTCAACTGAATAATTAGAACTATAAAAATCAGTAATTTAGTGTATCAACCTATAGGAATAGGATTTACTTGGAATGAAAAGTTTTAAAATTGCGATTGCTCAATTCTCTCCACATGTGGGCAATCTGGATGCAAATACGCAAAAAATGATTGATCTGGCCAATCAGGCTAAAAAAGATAAAGCGGATCTGATTATCTTTCCTGAACTTTCAACGCTGGGCTACCCTGCAGAAGACTTATTAATTCGCCCGAGCCTGGTGAAACGCACCAAAGCGGCTTTTGAAAAACTGACTGAAGTAAAAGATATTGTCATGGTCTTTGGTTTTGTTAATCAAACTGAAGATGGTCAGCGTTATAACTCGGCTGCTGTCATGAAAGATGGCGAAGTACTGGGTGTTTATAACAAGCAAGTGTTGCCAAACTATGGCGTATTTGATGAAAAGCGTTATTTTGGCGAAGGTCATCAGCATCTGGTTTTTGAGTATCTTGGACATAAATTTGGCGTACTGATCTGTGAAGATGTCTGGTCTTTAGCCACTGTTCAGCAACTGGCAAAATTGAATATCGACACAGCTTTGGTACTGAATGCATCGCCATATGAAGTGGGTAAACCACAACATCGCATTGAAACCATGGCGGCCTTGGTCAAACAGCTAAATATCAATCTGGTGTACTGTAACCAGGTCGGTGGCCAGGATGATCTGATCTTTGACGGCACCAGCTTTGTGCTCAACAAATCTGGCGAGGTGGCTTTACAGGCACCAACTTTCCAGGAAAATCTGGCAATTGCAGAGTTTAATGCTGAACAGCTGCAATTCAGCAAAGGCGCAATTGCACCTGCTTTAGACACCATGGCTGAGATTTATCAAAGCCTGGTCATGGCCACACGTGATTATGTACAACGCTCTGGCTTCCCAGGTGTGATTCTGGGCCTGTCTGGCGGGATTGACTCTGCCCTGACCTTGGCGATTGCTGTAGATGCGCTTGGTGCAGATAAAGTTCAAGCCGTGATGATGCCGTATACTTATACTGCACAAATCAGTGTCGAAGATGCAGCGGCTCAAGCCAAAAATATGGGCGTGACTTTCGGTATTGCCGAAATCAATCCAGTAGTAAGCGGCTTTATGCAGGTGCTGTTCCCATTCTTTGGTAATGCTCCAGTCGATGCCACCGAGGAAAACCTGCAAGCACGTTCACGTGGCACCTTATTGATGGCCTTATCTAATAAATTCGGTAATCTGGTGCTGGCAACCGGTAATAAATCTGAACTAGCTGTTGGTTATTGCACCCTGTATGGCGACATGGTTGGTGGTTATGCGGTTCTGAAAGATGTGTATAAAACCATTGTGTTTGAACTGGCGAAATATCGTAACAGCATTTCAGAAACTCCGGTGATTCCGGAACGTGTAATTACCCGTCCGCCTTCAGCAGAACTGCGTCCAGATCAGGTCGATCAAGACTCTTTGCCGGCCTATGACATTCTGGATGCGATCTTGTACTCTTATATTGAAGAAGACATGAGCCAAGACGATATCATTACCAAAGGCTTTGATGCTGAAGTCGTGAAGAAAGTGATTCGTCTGGTTGATATCAATGAGTACAAGCGCCGCCAAGGTGCCATTGGGCCACGTATCAGTTCACGTTCTTATGGCCGTGAGCGTCGTTATCCAATCGTCAATGGCTGGAAAGCAGGTAGCTGAATTCTGTTTTCAGTGATGTAAATCAGAATCGTCCAAGTGAATGCTTGGGCGATTTTTTTTTATGCGGCAGTAAAATGAAGAATAGCCCCAACATTAAGAAGGAAAAATGATGTTTTGCTGAAACTGCAAAAATTAGTGGATGCTTCAAATATTTTTTATGGTTTTCAGTACTTTTTAAAAGACAAAAAAAGAGACCAAGCTGAGAGCTTGGTCTTTTAAAATGGTGGCTATGACGAGACTTGAACTTGTGACCCCCGCATTATGAGTGCGGTGCTCTAACCAACTGAGCTACATAGCCGTAAACTGTGTGCGCATTATCGTAATTTCAGCCTCTATCGTCAAGCATTTTAAAACACAAATGTTCAGTCTTTATGCAAATACAGAATAAACTTTTAAAGTTTAAACAAAAAAGCTTTTTTTAGTATGTAATTCACGCATTCCTAGCACCCTTTAATTCTTCGAGGATTCACCAAATGTATAAAATCAAAATACTTATTTTACTCATTAGCCTTTCAAGCCTGAGTGCCTGCCAGATCATCTCGCCTATTTTCGTAGATTATAATGGTGTCAGACGTGATGTGGCACAGTGGATTAATCAGCAACAACTGATGAGCATGCAGCAAAAACGGTCCTTGGCACAACTCAGCAGAGCACAGCAGAAAATCGAGCGCTATCCGGAATATGATCAGACCCAACGACTGGCGGTAACCCGGGAAAATCAGATTGCATTACATTGTGTGCGTTTACATGTGACAGAACATAAAATCCAGCAGCTACAGCAAAAAATTTATGCAGGTGAAACTCAAACAATTTTAAATCGCTATGAACAGCTGTCACCGCAAATAAAATTAGACCCGACCTCTATTCGATGTGATTAATCACTGTCTTAGGCTATCACATTAATTACATATAAATTATTAACTTAGGCTAAATAAATCACCCAGTTCAATAGCTCTAAACAGGTGCTTGATTCTTTAATCTATTAGACATTATACCTATGTATTTACTTGGTTTTATTTTTATACAATACAGGCTATGATCAAAGTATAAACAACTATTCGTACCCGGTTTAACGCGTCATAATTTTATAACTCTAAATTCCCCTTAGGAGAATTCTAATGCCTTTTGAACATATTTTAGTACCTGTTGACGGTTCAGAAACATCGTATGCTGCAGTGGATAAAGCTGTAGAAATTGCCAAAGCATTTAACAGTAAAGTCACAGTGGTTCAGGTGCTGGCGCTGGACCCTTATATCGCTGCGGAATATATCTCTGCGGCACAAACCAATGACCTGATTGAACGTGCCCGCACTTCCATCCTAAAAACGCTGGATGAAGCCAAAGCAAAATTCTCTGGTGCCGGTGTTGAAGTGGATACACAGCTCCTTGAGGGTCAGGTAATTTATAGCGAGATTGTCAAAGCAGCTAAAGATTTAAATTCTGACCTGATCGTGATTGGTTCTCATGGCCGTACTGGCTTCAAAAAACTGTTCCTTGGCAGCGTAGCGCAAAGCATTCTCGGCCAAGCGGATATTCCAGTAATGGTGATTCGCAACTAAATCATCTTTAAAATCCCCACTTTTCACCAAGTGGGGATTTTTATATCTCTACTCGACCATCCCATTGATAGCGTTTTAAATCCACTCGATCACCTCTAAAACAAATTCCTTCCTGCATGAGTTTTTGCTGCTGAATATTCTGGCCATGTTCGTCCAGTTGCTTCAGACTGATTTTCGCTTGGGCATTGATCACCCGATACCAGGGAATATTAGTGTCCGATTCTAGATGACTTAATACTCGCCCGACCAATCGCGCATGTTTGGGTAAACCTGCCAGTCTGGCAATCTGTCCGTAGGTGGCGACTTTGGCATATGGAATCTGATTGACCACAACCAAAATCATTTCTGTCATTTCCTGATTGGCTGAACTTGTCTGGGTCATTTTCATCTCATTAATAGCTCATTTAAATAAAAGATCACACCTCAACCTATCCACAAAAAGCTAGATGAAAATAATCAAGCCTGATGAAATACGCTAACCCAAGCGATCTCAGCTCACTAACAACAAATCCATAGCATATTGAGATTCTAAGTTTTAACTTTAGAAATTATCCGGATTTTCTAAGCGTTTTACTTCCTGAACCTTATCTGGATGATGCACCGTGGCGACGCCATCTGCATCTTTCTGATCAATCAGAATCTCTGGCTGAAAGATAGTGATGGTCTCATTTCCTTTGGCATCTTCCCCGACAATATAGCGAAAGCCCTTACGGTTCAACTTGTGGCACATACGTTGATACCAGCCTTTAAAGCCCTGCGTTTCTTCATTGGGATTATAATAAAATGCATTCATCACCGCAGGCAGACCCAAGCCACATACCACACCGGATAATAGCACCACAATAAAGGTATAGCCCACCAGAATACTGCTATAGGCTTCCAGCTGAGGAATATTGGCGACCGCCAGAATTAAGGCCAAAGAAATCCCGCCACGTACTCCGCCCCAAGACAGGATGGTCAAACTACCGTTATAGCTTTTCTTGCTGACTTTTGGGAACATGGCAAAGGCCAGATAGTTGGCTGCAAAACGAGCCAAATGCAGAATCACAAAGGCCACCATCCCGCCCAGAACCAGACTGGTGCTCAAGTCGAGAATAAACAATTCCAGACCGATTAGGGTAAACAGGAATGAATTGATAATTCCCTCAACCGTATGCCAGAAATGATTAACGTCACCAATTTCGGCATCTGCCAGAATTTCTTTCCATTTATTGCCAACAATCAAGCCACCAATCACACAGGCAATTGGCGCGGAAGCATGTGCCAGCAAAGCCACCAGATAGGAACCACAAGCCAGCAAGGCCGTGGTCAGAATCAGAGATTCCATTTCATGTTTGCCGCGCAAAATCCGCAAGATCGCAAAACCGAATCCGAGACCAATCAGCACCGCCACGACAATTTCATAAAGCAAGGTTTGCAGCACTGCCAGTACCGTAAAGTTTTCACCTTGCAGGACATTGAGCAAGGTCATAAATAAGGCAATACACATTGCATCATTAAACAGTGATTCGCCTTCAAGCTTGACGATCAAATGATGCGGTGCGCGAACCGAACTCAATACACCTTTGATGCCGATCGGATCTGTGGCGCCCAAGGCCGCCCCAAGTAACAGCAAAACCAGCAAGTCAACATGCTTACCAATCAGGAACTGATAACCATATAACACCACGCCAAAGAACACGGCACAGAATACTAAAGCCAGACCGGCCAGAATACTGATCGGCCGCCAGTGGTTACGCAAATCTGAGACCTTAAACTTCAGCGCAGATGAAGTCAGGATAAAACAGATCACACCATTGATCAGAAAATCATAGAAATCGACGTGACGAACAGCCTGCTCGATATTGTCAATATTGATGCTAAAGAATGGATTACCATGCAGTAAACTGGCGCCCCACTGCAAAATGAAAACAAAGATTGCAGAGACAATAGGGACACCGATCGCTTGCGGAAAGCCTAAAACGCGCTTATTAAACATGGTCGTGGCAATAGACAGAGCAAAGACCACCGTGAGTAGCTGAAGAAAAAAGAAATTTCCCATTCGGTTTCCTAAAATCGGGCGATATGGAGCACTATGCGCCGAGAGGCGTTGTTAAAATAGAGATTTGAATAGCAAGGTATTCTGGCAAAACAAGTTTAGTCCGCTTTTTTATCGAATTGAGTTAAGTTTCTTTTCAGTATTTTCGAATGATGATTTAACATACAGATCAGCACTCGGCTTTTGCTTTCCCATCATTCTATTTTGAATTTTTCTCCCATGCATCAAACTGTCAAAACCATTTTTCGTCTCTGTTTTGCCAGCGTGATTTTTCTGATCACGTTGTCCTTATGTTTTACCTGCTTTGCTAAAATTCAGGAAATTCTGCAAGCAGAACAGCATTATCAGCAAGCCACCAGCATTCCCTTAAAAAGTACAGCCGGCGAACAGTATGTATTGGTGTCCAATAACCAGCGACCAGACAATGCAATTTTTATTCTGATTGCAGGAAATGGTTATGTGGCCAAAATCAACTGTGAACATTACAGCGCTTTATGTAGCGATGAAGACAATCAATCGCATACCCGTCAAATCCAGACTGTTGACTTAATCAAAGCGGGAAATCTGTTCTATATTGAAAAAATCCAGTTCAGAGATAGCCGAACCGGCAAAGCAACTGCTTTAGAATATAACAAACAAGAAATTCAGCAGTTTTATCAAAATGACATTAGCAACCTCAAATATACAGTCTTTGCAATTGCACTGTTTGCTTTGGCTGCATTATTTGTCAGTATCAAGATATTAAGAAACTTCCGGCGTTTTCTGCATAAATAAAAAAAGGAGCATCTGCCATTGCTGTCCCACAATTTTTCACAAGAGGAAGCTCATTTGAGCTTCCTCTTGTTTTATGGGTATTTTATCGGGTGAAAATAAAGCTTTTAAAGTTCTTCTTTCAAACAAATTCACTTGAATTATTCTGAGTAAACGTTGAACTGTCCAACCTGTTTTCCCTAAATGTTGAGCGAAACTCACCAATAAATAGGCGATCATCGCAATCCAGATTTGTGTCTGAATTGCGTTCCTGCTGCGGCCTAGAAACGCTTTTAATTTGAGATTCTGCTTAATCGCCTTAAAGAACAGCTCAACTTTCCAACGATCTTTATAAATCGCCGCAATGGTGGAGGCGGCTAAATGAAAGTTATTGCTGAGAAAGCTAAAGTGCTTGCCACTTTGCTGATCTCTATATTCAATTCTTCTTAACACTGGGGCTTTTCTTTTTAGGGCATGTGCGCTATTCAGCTGAATGGTTTCATCTTTTAGAATACCTTTGGATTCAAGCACTGGATGTTGCTGGATCACCTGATACACAGATTTAGGCCTAAAACGTGTGACAAATCCAATGTTTTGAGCAGTCAGATTTGCATACCATTGGTAATCGACATAGCCTTTATCAAAAACTACAATGCTGCCAGCAGGAAACTGGAATTTGCGGCCTTGTACCATGTCATTTTCTTTGCCATTTTCAACTGCAACAAACTCAGGAATATCATTGCTGTGATTCAATCCTATGCTGAGTTTCATGCTGGCTTTTGAGTCGTGAACTTTGGCCCATTCACATAAGGAAAGCGACAGGTCAATATGACTGGCATCCAAGGAATACAAGGGATTCTTAAAGCGAAATTTATGAGCTACTTTTGAGTGTTCATAGTATTTAAGCAACTTGTGAAATAGCTGTTGATACAAGGCAGCAGGCTGCTGCTCATTGATTCGTGCCAGCGTGCTTCGGGGAATAGACTTTGCTCCGAGATGACTTAGCTTTTCCTGTTGGCACTCCAAATTGGATTGAATATCTCTCAGACTTTGTCTACAAGAGAATTGAGACATCAATATGGCAATAAACTGATCCCACCGGGAAGCCGCTCTAAATTTCTGTCCAACATGGTGTACTTTAGCAAGTTGTTCAAAATCCTGTCGCACAACAGGTTTAATTAGCTCATGAAATACGGTATTCTGATGTGACAAAACCTGAATCCTGGTCGTTAAAGTGTTTGTTTGCACTCATATTTTAACTGTTAGGACTCAGGTTTTTTTATTTAAAGCAAACTATGGGACAGCAGTGGAGCATCTGCTCCTTTTTTTATCGAAGTCATTTAAATATTTTGATTAAAGGTATCACAATTCGCAACTTGACCGGATTTCAAGCCGGTGTTAAACCATTGTACCCGCTGCGCGCTGCTGCCATGGGTAAAGCTGTCCGGCACCACCTGCCCGCGAGCACGTTTCTGTAAATAATCATCGCCAATTTTATGGGCGGCATCCATCGCTTCCTGAACATCGCCCTGTTCCAGAAATTGGGTACGTTCATGATTATGGTAAGCCCAGACGCCGGCCAGACAGTCTGCCTGCAATTCCTGACGCACTGAAAGCTGATTACTTTGCACTTCACTTGCTTGCTGACGTGCTTGCTGTACTTGAGAAGAAATACCTAAAATCGTCTGGATATGATGCCCCACTTCATGGGCCACGACATAGGCCAGCGCAAAATCCCCCGCCTGATCATTACGGGAAAGTTCGGTGGCATTCTGTTCTCCAGTAATGCCCATTTGAGTGCGCATATCTTTAAAGAATGCCGTATCGATATACACTTTCTGGTCTATCGGGCAGTAGAAAGGCCCCATCGCCGCCTGAGCCGTACCACAACCAGAATTCACGATGCCGTTAAACAACACCAGTTTCGGTGGGACATACTGCTGATTTAACTGCTGCTGAAACACCTGATTCCAGGTATCTTCAGTATCTGCCAATACAGTTCCAACAAAATCAATCGACTCCTGCTGTTCTGGCGTGGGATTTTCCAGGCCACGTGTTTCTGCCGCACCCGATACCCCCTGAGTGACCTGCTTGGTGGTTTGATAAGCCTGTTGTGGATCGACACCGAAAAACTTCCAGGCCACAAAGGCCACAATCAATCCAACAATACTGATTCCGCCAGCTTTGGCACCACCACCACGACGGTCTTCTACATTGCTACTGACACGACGACCTTTCCAACGCATAGTCTTTTCCTTTTCTTAATCTGCTTAATATCCAGATATTTCGACACCTTAAGCTTTTGATGATTTGGGCCAGATTTTCTTAATCAGGCTAATCACCAGCATGACCAGCAGACCCGCTAAAATTCCTACAGCGAAATTAATTAAGGTCGGCGTCACGGCACCAACAATGTTACCGATGCTAGGAATATCCTGTACATAGGCCACACTGTCTTCAGTAAAGTGATGAATAAAAGGAATAGCATGGTTGATAATTCCACCGCCCACCAGAAACATTGCAGCGGTTCCAACAATGGAGAGAATTTTCATCAGGACCGGAGCAAATGCCAACAAGCCACGTCCTATTTTTTGTTTAAAATCGGACTGCTGTTCAGTCAGATGCAGACCGATATCATCCAGCTTGACAATCAGCGCGACAAAACCATAAACACCAATGGTCATGACCACCGCGATCAGGCTTAAAACGGTCACTTTGGTCAGCATCGAAGCTGCGGCGACTGTTCCCAAGGTAATCACAATAATTTCAGCAGACAGGATAAAGTCAGTGCGGATGGCGCCTTTGACTTTTTCATTCTCAAACTGGTGCAAATCCATTTCCGTATGGATCAATTGCTCACGCGCCTGTTCAGCATCCTTGGCCTTCGGTGTATGCAAGGTATGAATAATTTTTTCCACGCCTTCATAACACAAAAACAAACCACCCAGTACCAACAAGGGATTAATCAGCCAGCCTGCAATAAAGCTGATTAATAATGCCAGCGGTACCAAAATCAGTTTATTGACAAAAGAACCTTTGGCAACTTTCCAGACCACCGGCAATTCACGATCAGCCCGCACACCTGTCACTTGCTGCGCATTTAAAGCCAGATCATCACCGAGAACGCCTGCCGTTTTTTTTGCTGCCATTTTGCTCATGACAGCGACATCATCCAGGACTGTAGCAATATCATCTAATAATAGTAATAAACTGCTCGCCATACTTATTATCCTTAGCTTCTTTCCATCTAGTTTAATCAAAATTGTTAAAAATATTGTATTCACTTGTTTAATTTATAAGATTTTTTTACGACAGCTTTTTTTCTGGCTGACAATCAAAAACAGAATGCCGTACAATGTTCCCATTCGCTAAAATACAGCTGTAGTACTGACTACCCTTTGGAATAGATAATGAGTAATCAAGATAATCGTCCAGTGATCTTGACGGGCGACCGTCCTACCGGACAACTCCACCTCGGCCACTTTGTGGGTTCATTACGCTCTCGTGTAGGTCTGCAAGATTCTCACCATCAACATTTGTTACTCGCGGATGCTCAAGCCTTAACTGATAATGCGGACAATTTTGAAAAAGTACGTCGTAACATTATTGAAGTGGCGACGGATTATCTGGCTGTCGGTATTGATCCAACTAAAACCACAATTTGTGTTCAGTCATGCCTGCCAGCACTAAATGAACTAACCATGCTTTACCTCAATTTCGTGACTGTTTCACGTCTTGAGCGTAACCCAACCATTAAATCTGAAATCCAGATGCGTGGTTTTGAGCGTGATATTCCAGCCGGTTTCTTGTGCTACCCGGTGGCTCAAGCTGCTGACATTACAGCATTCAAGGCCACTGTAGTTCCTGTGGGTGAAGATCAGATTCCAATGATCGAACAGACCAACGAAATCGTGCGTCGTTTAAACCGTCAAATTGGTCATGACCTGTTACCAGAATGTAAGGCACTACTTTCCAATGTTGGTCGCCTACCTGGTTTTGATGGTAAAGCAAAAATGTCGAAATCTTTGGGCAATACCATTGTGCTAGATGCAACAGATAAAGATATTAAGAAAGCCGTCAATGCCATGTATACCGATCCGAATCACTTACGTATTGAAGATCCAGGTCAGGTCGAAGGCAACGTGGTATTCACCTATCTAGATGCCTTCGATCCAAATAAAGAAGAGCTGGAAGAACTTAAAGCCCATTATCGTCGTGGTGGTTTAGGCGATGGTACAGTGAAAAAACGTCTGGAAAGCATTTTAAAAGAATTGATCGGTCCAATTCGTGAGCGTCGTATTGAACTGGCTAAAGATCCGGATTACATCATGGATATTCTAAAAACTGGTACGGATAAATGTCGCGATATTACCCAGGCGACACTGGATGAAGTTAAATCTGGCCTCGGCGTATTCCATTTCTAAATATAAAATTGCTTTGAAAAGCTCTTCTGATGAAGGGCTTTTTTATTTAAACTATAATTGCGCAAAAATGATGCAAATATCCCCACATAATCTTCATAGTTTTAACCTTATTTAACATGTATTAACATGAATACTGATGAGTCATATGAGAATGCGTCCTATTATGGTCATATTCAGTAAGGAATCAGATTTAACTCTCTCCACAGTTAATGAAGTAGTTTGAAAGACGTTCCTTTTTCTACGCAATGACAACCCCAATCATTGCGTTTTTTTTGTCTTTAATTTTTGAATCTATTTTATTTCAAGTATAAAAAAACCCGCCAGAGCGGGTTATTTTGAATTCAGCATTTAAGCATTTTTATGACGCATATGCGGGAACAAGATCACATCGCGGATACTTGCTGCATTGGCAAAGATCATCACCAGACGGTCAATACCAATACCCTCACCTGCTGTTGGAGGAAGACCGTATTCCAATGCTTCGACAAAGTCTGCATCGTAATGCATAGCTTCATCATCACCAGCATCTTTTTCAGCAACCTGTGCCTGGAATCGTTCAGCCTGATCGATTGGATCATTTAATTCCGAGAAGCCATTTGCCAACTCACGGCCACCGATGAAGAATTCAAAACGGTCGGTAATGTGTGGATTGTGATCATTACGGCGTGCCAATGGAGAAGTTTCCGCTGGATATTCAGTAATGAACGTCGGCTGACGCAATTTGGTTTCTACGGTTTCTTCAAATACCATAGTTTGCAGTTTGCCCAGACCAAAACCTGGCTTCACTTGCTCTTTCAATTCTTCCTGAAGGAATTTTGCCAGGAACTCACGGTCATTGACATTTTCAGGAGTAAATTGCGGGTTATTTTCCAAAATCGCATCGAACATTGAAATTTTCTTGAATGGCCCTTTGAAGCTATACACTTCATCACCATAAGGTACGTCAGTCGTACCCAAGATATCAATCGCCAGACGCTCCAGCATTTGCTCGGTCAATTCCATCAGATCTTTGTAATCTGCATACGCCTGGTAGAATTCAATCATGGTGAATTCAGGGTTATGACGGGTAGAAACACCTTCGTTACGGAAGTTACGGTTAATTTCAAACACACGCTCAAAACCGCCAACTACCAAACGCTTTAAGTAAAGCTCTGGCGCAATACGCAAAAACAATGACATATCCAATGCATTGTGATGTGTTTCGAAAGGACGTGCCGATGCGCCACCTGGAATCACATGCATCATTGGCGTTTCAACTTCCATATAGCGCTTTTCAGTCAGGAAGGCACGGATACCCGCTACAACTTTGGCACGAATCTCAAAAGTTTTACGCGTTTCTTCGTTAACGATCAGGTCAAGATAACGTTTACGATACTTTACTTCAGTATCGTTCAAACCATGGAACTTATCTGGCAGTGGACGCAATGATTTGGTCAATAATTCAAAATGCTCGATATGTACATACAGATCGCCTTTACCCGAACGGCCGATATAACCTTCGACTGCGATGATATCGCCAAGGTCCAGACCTTTAATGGTAGCCAGCACATCTTCAGCGAGTTCTTTACGCGCCACATACAGCTGGATACGACCTGTCATGTCCTGGATCACGATAAATGAACCACGGTTCAACATTACACGACCGGCAACTTTGACGTAGACCTTTTCGCCTGCTTCAATTTCTTCTTTAGATTTATCAGCGAACTGGTCTTGTAAATCCTGGGCATAATGCTCACGCTTAAAGGTATTCGGCCATGGGCTCTTACCTGTTTCTTGTGCCTGAGCTTCGATTTGCTTTAACTTGGCATGACGCTGTGCAATTAAATCGTTTTCGGAAATGATTTGTTCAGAAGTCGATTGAGCGTTATTTTGCGTCATCTCTGCCTCGAATAAGATTAGTTAAAAAATAGAAGTTGCATAGAATAGCAGAAATCCTTCTCAAATCGTAGCGTAAAGACTCTCAGGAACCGGCTTTTCTTTGGAAAAATCCACTATCCTGCTATTTACACCATTCGGTTGAGCCCTTCTGTCACTCTTTTAAATTCCCTTTCTTCAACCTTTTGCAGCACCCCGCTGCTCTCAGTTGGGATTAAAGTTTAAATCAGACAGGGGTTATACAAAATCATTGCACTGCAAAATTGTGGCTTAGACCAATAGCTAACTGCCTTGTACACCCAGACGTTCTACAATGACGCTCAGATTGAAGATGATGTGCCAATCAACAAATAACCAATATGGCATGTCCCATAAAAATGAGTAATGAACTATGTCTAAGATTTTGTTTTTACATGGCTTAGATTCCTCCAGAGAATCCACCAAGTTCCATGCCATTGATGTGGTACATAAATACTGTATCGATGTCGATTATCGAAATCTGAGTTATAGTTCGGTCACCGAGTTTTATCATGAGATGATTGAAACCATCAAACCGGATATTCTGGTCGGCCACAGTCTTGGCGGTTATTGGGCACTGAAAATGTCACAAGCGTATCAAATTCCATGTGTAGTGGCCAATCCCATTTTGCAGCCTAACTTCCGCGATGATTATCCGCCGATTGGGCATCACGATTTACAGCATGATATTCCTCAGTTTGCCTATCTGGAGCTGGGCGATGAAATTCTGGATATGCATGCGGTTCAGACACAACTTGAAGACTATATGCAAATTCAGGCAGTTGATGGCGGCCATCATCGTCTGGAACATCCTGAGCAAATTAATACGCTGATTCAGGAAATCGAAGATCATTTTATCAGGCAATAAAAAAGCCCCACAATTTCGGGGCTTTTTTTACAAAAAATTATGACTTAAGCAACTGCCGCTTCAGGCTGAGATTTGTCATCCAGCACTGACCAGATATCCAGGCCTAATTCAGCATGCAGGTCAGGAAGATCAAGGAAGATACTTGCACCAAGTACTTCATGTTGACATTTTTGAGCCAGTTCATTCACTGCTTTTAAGGTTCCGCCACTTGCCAGAACATCATCCACAATAATTACTTTCTGGGACTGAACTTCCGCAGACATTTCTAAACGATCTATACCATATTCCAGGCTATAACCCACACCGACCACTGGAGGCGGCAATTTACCTGCTTTACGCACCAACAATAAACCTTTGCCTGTACGTTGTGCCAACAAGCTTGCCAACACAAAACCACGCGCTTCAACCGCAATAAAGCTTTCTACTTCTGCCAGTTTGTCAGCAGGAATGCTGGCAATCAAAGCGTCAGTCAATGGACCAATATTGCCCATGAAAAGTGGGGTCAAATCAAAGAAGCAAATTCCTGGTTTTGGAAAATCTTGGACCGTACGAATGTGAGACCACAAAGAAGTAGACAAATTGCTCATGGGAGATCTTAAAAAAAGAAAAGGAATATGGGAATTTTAAACCTATTTGAATAGAACGGACAAGCCAAGCTGCCTAATAAAAACTCGGAATTTAATTATAAGATATTGATTTTATTATATTGATTTATTTTAAAAAAATTTAATCCAGACTTCACTAATTTTAAATTACCTAAAAACTCAAGTTTTAATTGCTCGACTTTGGTCTATCCCACAAGATAAACGCTCATTTTTGCCATTGTCAGCTTTTTATTCTTTAACCGCCTACGCCAGAAAAGCTGATTGGCGTGATTTTTAGATAAATGAGGAATGTGTCGTCTATTCTGCTGCTAATTTCGCTGATTAGGCTTTTATTCACTTTACTTTCTGAATAGAACTGCGTAAAAATTTAGCCAAATATGTTCACTGTTAAAAAGTCATATTCTTTTAGAGTCTTGCCTTTTATGGATTTTAAGCTGACGCCTACAGTTGCTCAGTTTTGGAGAGTTACATGAGAAAGTTTCAATGCATCGTATGTGGATGGATTTATGACGAGGCAGAAGGTTGGCCTCAAGACGGGATCGTGGCAGGCACCAAATGGGAAGATATCCCAGATGACTGGACCTGTCCAGATTGCGGCGTGTCTAAAATTGATTTCGAAATGATCGAAGTCTAATCACGTCCAGTTAAAGGCCATATCCATATGGTCTTTTTTTATGCCTTTCAATCATTTATACAGCATGGAGCTCTACCATATGGAAACAACTATGCATCCTATCGTCATTATTGGTTCAGGTATGGCGGGTTATGCCGTAGCACGTGAATTTCGTAAACTCAATCCAGAACATGAATTGCTGATGATCTGTGCGGATGATGCGGTCAATTATGCCAAACCGACGCTTTCCAACGCTCTGGCCGGCAATAAATCACCTGAACAAATTCCATTGGGCGATGCCACTAAAATGTCAGCACAGCTGAATATGCGTATTGAACAGCATACCTGGGTCAAAGCCATTCATCCGGAAGATCATCAACTGGTTCTGGAAAAAGATGGCCAGGAAAGTACACAACATTATAGCAAACTGGTATTAGCCATTGGTGCCAATCCGGTACGTCTGGCGATCGCCGGTGATGCCAGCGATGACATTCATGTCGTCAACAATTTAAGTGACTATAAAGCTTTCCGTAACAATCTGGCAGCAAGTGAAGACAAACGTGTGGTGATTTTAGGTGCAGGCCTGATTGGCTGTGAATTTGCCAATGACCTGCAAAATACCGATCATCAGGTCACAGTCATTGATTTGGCGCCGCAGCCGCTTGGCCGTTTATTGCCAGAACATGTTGCTACTGCATTCCAGAAGAATCTTGAAGAAACCGGCATTCATTTTGTCCTGGGCACAACAGTCGAAAAAGTCTCTCGTGCGGACAATGGTGATTATCTGGTCACGCTGGCCAATGGCCAGTCTTTGGTTGCGGATGTGGTGTTATCTGCGGTGGGCTTACAGCCGAATATTTCTTTGGCGAAACAGGCAGACGTACACACCAGTCGCGGAGTGTTAACCACCGCGCAACTGGAAACCAACCAGGCCGATATCTATGCGGTAGGTGACTGTGCCGAGGTCAATGGCACCTTATTGCCTTATGTCATGCCGATCATGCAACAAGCCCGCGCTTTGGCAAAAACCTTAAATGGCGAACATACTGCCGTGCATTATCCGGCAATGCCGGTGGCAGTCAAAACGCCTGCTGCCCCTTTAACTGTTCTGCCTGCTCCAGTTGATGTGGATGTCACTTGGGAAACTGAAGAGTTCGACGATGGCATGCTGGCCAAAGCGTTCGATACGAACGGCACCTTACGCGGATTTGTGCTTTTGGGCGCCACTGCAGCCAAACAGCGTCTGACCTTGACCAAGCAGGTTCCTGACTTGATTCCTGCAGCAGTTTAGAGGTTTAATACAAAGGATATTTTTTAAACGAAATATCCTTTAATTAGGACAGCGATCATGTACAGCGCAGCACAGTTTAATCTTTCCCCCTACACCTCGTTCATGCATGAAACCAAGGTCGATCTTGGCAATGGGATCCAGCTACATGTCGAGGTTGGCGGAAATCCGCAACATCCCACCATTTTGCTGATTATGGGGCTAGGTGGACAAATGCTGTACTGGCCTGACTTTTTCTGCAAGTCACTGATTGACAATGGTTATCACATTATCCGTTTTGATAATCGTGATATTGGCCTGTCTTCAAAAGTCCATCACAAAGGCCCACGCCTGAATACCCTGAAAATGATGAGCCGTTTTGCGCTGGGTCTGGGGAATCAGGGTGCACCTTATGATCTGTATGATATGGCCGAAGATGTCAGTCTGCTGATTGAAAAAATGCAGCTGGAACAGGTCTATGTACTGGGCGCTTCGATGGGCGGTATGATTGCCCAGATTCTGGCCGCGCGTTATCCGGACAAAGTCAAAAAACTGGGCTTACTGTTTACCAGTAATAACCAGCCGATGTTGCCACCGCCCTTCCCTAAGCAACTCTTTAGTTTGATTGACAAACCGGCTTCAACAGATGAAGATGGCATTGTTGATCATAGTTTGAAACTGTTTAAGATCATCGGCTCACCAGGTTATGTCAATCATCTGGAAGCGGTGCAGACCGCCCGTAAATTATATAAGCGAAGTTACTATCCTGCTGGTGTACTTCAACAGTTTTTAGCAATATTATGTACAGGCTCATTGCTGCAACTGGACAAGCAAATCAAACAAGAAACCCTGGTGGTCCATGGTTCTCGAGATCGATTGCTGCCTCCTAGCCATGGCAAGGCCGTTGCGAAAGCAATTTCAGGGGCTAAATTTGAATTAATTGATGGAATGGGGCATGATATCCCACCGCATTTTATTCCATATCTTAGCGAATTATTTGCTGATCATTTTAAATCATAAACATTAGGACACTATGGCTGCATTACCATCCCTAAGACAGCTGTCATACCTCGTAACACTGTCAGAGACGCTACACTTTACAGAAGCTGCTCGCCGCTCCTTTGTCACCCAGTCAACCTTGTCTGGCGGCATCATGGAGCTGGAGCGTTTACTCGGTGGCGTACTTGTTGAACGCGACCGCCAGAATGTTCGTTTAACGCCTCTTGGTGAACAAGTGGTTGCACGCGCACGTGTTCTACTGGCCGATGCTCAGGACCTAATGCGTTTAAGTCGTGAGATGAGTGAACCTTTAACCGGTGATCTACATCTCGGCGTCATTCCAACAATTGCACCTTTCCTGTTGTCCCAGCTGCTGGATGAAGTGCATAAGCAATTACCAAAAATCCAGTTGCATCTGCATGAAGCGCAAAGTGAAAAGATTGTAGAAAAGCTGGAACATGGCAACCTGGATATGGTGGCTTTGGCATTGCCTTTCGACACCCGTGGTCTGAAAGTTGCTGAAATTGCCAAAGAGAATCTGTATCTGGTTTACCAAAAATCTGATCAGCATGCTGCACAAGCAAACTCTTTAGAAGATCTGGATCTGTCTCGCCTGATGTTACTTGAAGAAGGTCATTGCCTGCGTGATCATGCCTTGAGTGCCTGCCCGATTGGTGAGCGTAAAAATGATCACCGTTTAAAAGCCAGCTCACTGCCGACTTTAATCGAAATGGTGTCTGCAAATCTGGGCTTTACCCTGCTGCCTGAAATTGCGATCCATACCAATATGATTAAAGGCAATCCTGAGATTCAGGTAAAAGCGATCGATTCAGCCCCAAGTCGTACCCTGGCATTGGTAACCCGTAAAAGCACACCGCTGCAAAGCGAGTTTGATGTGCTATTACAGATTTTCCAGAAAATCACTCAGCACAACGCTGCTTGATTTTCACCGAATAAAAAGGGAGTACATGTTGCTCCTTTTTTATATCTTGAATTGAATACATTCAGTTCGCCTAGAAACTTAAAATCTCTACATTTCAGCTAAATCCCTATTCTTTGGGATAGGCATTTGCATTTGCCTGATTCACAGTATAGCTCTCTATCAGCATCTACAGGATCGTGTTTTATTGGCTAGCCTCTTGCCTGCACCAGTTTTAGTGATTCGTTCACCGACTGGACTCGACCTGTCAAAAATCCAGACCGTGCTGCTGCAACTGGGCTATCAGCCAGATATGCTGCTGTATGCGGACAATATGCTGTCTGCACAATCCATGATTACTGAACATCTACCCAACCTGATTCTCTATCATGCAGCAACAACTTCAGAGATCAGTTTGATTCATCAGCTGAAACAGCAAAGCCCAGATACACCTGTTATTGCCATATTCAATACTCATTCCACAGCACTGATCTATTCTGCTTTATTGTCCGGAGCAGATAGCTATATGCAGCATCAGAATTCATTTTCCGAGTTTGCTGAAAGTCTGAAAACTGTCTTGCGCGGTGGAGCTTACGTCAATACTGAATTGGCAGACTATATCCTGCACCAGCCCATTGCCAAAACCTGTCTCAACTTCGCTGAATTGCAGTTATTAAAAGTATTGAGTCAACATCAATCGCAAACCGAACGACAAGATCAGCTCCAGATGAAGAACTATCAGATATATAGCCGGGTCAAATACATCTATCGAAAACTGTTCAGACTCAGCTTGAACAGTTCAATTGTATGTTCGAAATAAAAAAGAGGCTGAATATTCAGCCTCTTTAAATACTTAAACTTATTTAAACAGCTCTAACAGAATACGTTGTGCATTATGCGGTTTTTCACCTTCTTTGGGCTGTGCCCGCAGCCAAGTACCATCACCTTGCAATAACCAGGATTGCTGATTGTCTTTCAAGTAATTCAACAGACCTTGTTGATAGATGCGTTTTTTCAAGGCTTCATCTTCGACCGGGAAACAGGCCTCGACCCGATTAAACAGGTTACGATCCATCCAGTCTGCACTTGAACAGTAAATACGTGAATTGCCATTATTGCTGAAATAATACACGCGGGTATGTTCCAGGAAACGCCCGACAATTGAACGCACCCGGATATTTTCCGACAGACCCAGCAACCCCGGACGCAAACTGCAAATTGAGCGGATAATCAGGTCAATCTGTACCCCGGCCTGAGAAGCCTCATAGAGTTTGTTAATCAATTGCATTTCGGTCAGTGCATTGACTTTGACAATAATCTGCGCCGGTTTCCCTGCTTGAGCATAGGCAATTTCATTATCGATATAGTTAAGTAACTGGGCATGCAAGGTAAATGGCGCATGTAGCAGCTTTTTCAGCTTGGCCATTTTCCCCATACCGGTCAATTCCTGGAAAATACGATGCACATCTTCACACAGATCTTTATCTGTCGTTAATAGACCATAATCGGTATAGATTCGTGCATTGCCGGCATGATAATTACCGGTACCCAGATGCACATAGCGCACCAGTTTGTTATTTTCCCGGCGCACCACCAGAATCATCTTGGCGTGAGTCTTGTAACCAACAATGCCGTAGACCACGACTGCTCCCGCTTCTTGCAGGACATTGGCCACCGCAATATTGGATTCTTCATCGAAACGCGCACGCAATTCAATCACTGCGGTCACTTCCTTGCCATTGCGGGCAGCTTCAGCCAGCACCTGGACAATTTCAGAATCTGGTCCACTGCGGTACAAGGTCTGCTTGATCGCCAGCACTTGCGGATCGCGTGCCGCTTCACGTAATAATGAAATCACCGGCGCAAAAGATTCAAAGGGATGATGCAGCAGAATATCCTGCTTCTGCATTGCACTAAAAATATTTTCAGATTTTTTCAGTACTTTAGGAATGATGGGAGTATGCGAGTCATAACGTAAATGCGGACGTTTAAAGTTAGATAGCAAACGTGCCAGATTGACCGGGCCCGCGACTTTATAAAGCTGCTCGTCGTCCAGATCAAATTCATTCAGTAGATATTCATAAATATGCTGCGGACAATTTTCTGTCACTTCCAGACGCACGGCGCGGCCAAAACGGCGTGAACTGAGTTCGCCTTTGAGTGCCTTGGCTAGATCTTCAACATCTTCATTCAAGGCTAAATCGGCATTTCGGGTAACACGGAACTGATAACAGCCAGTCGCCGTCATCCCCGGGAACAGATCAGAGACATGCTCATGAATAATCGCCGACAGCATCACATGATGTTCTTTTCCATCGGTCAGTTCATCCGGTAAACGTACCACGCGTGGCAGTGAACGCGGTGCGGGTACCACAGCCAGATCAATCTGACGGCCAAAAGCATCTTTCCCTTCCAATGTGACAATAAAGTTCAGTGATTTATTCACCAACCGTGGGAATGGATGCGCAGGGTCCAGGCTGATCGGCGTGAGAACCGGCGCCACTTGCTCCTGAAAATATTTTTTAATCCAGGCAGATTGTGCCGGAGTCAGCTCACCACGGCGCAAGAAGCAAATATCTTCCTCACGCAGTTTTGGCAAAATTTCTTCATTTAAAATACGGTATTGACGTTCAATGGCAGCATGTGCGGTTTTAGAAATCTGTTCTAAAACCTGCTTTGGAGTCAAGCCATCCGGACTGCGGCTTTCATTATCCAGATCCAGCTGTTCCATCATCCCAGCAACCCGGATTTCAAAAAATTCATCCAGATTCCGCGAGAAAATTAACAGAAAATTCATGCGTTCAAGCAATGGATGTAAAGGATCGACAGCCTGTTCCAGGACACGTAAATGGAAGTCTAGGATAGACAGTTCACGATTAATATAACGATCATTATATGTATATTCGGGCTGTGCTGAAGTTGTGCTGGCTGCCGTATTCATATCAAACCTATGCGGATTTAAAATTGTGCTTATCCCTCCAAGTATGCTTCAAATTGATGACAATTTCATAAAAAAAGCCCAAATAATTGGGCTTTCTCTTCAAATCATCAATTAAGGTAATTCTGCATAACGCATATAGCGCTGAATCATCCGCTTACGAGCATTTAATGCAGAGGAATTGCGATGATCCTGGAAATATTTCGGATTGGTCAAAATGGCAGCCAGAAAGATCGCCTGATCCCGGGTCAGGCTTTGCGAAGTTTTACCAAAATAATGTTTGGCCGCCGCTTCAACGCCGTAAATATTGTCCCCGAACTCGATCGAGTTTAAATAGACTTCCAGAATTCGTTCTTTCGACCACATGCGTTCCATCATCCAGGTCGCGACTGCTTCCTGACCTTTACGCACAAAGGAACGCTTGTTGACGAGGAACAGGTTTTTCGCCAATTGCTGGGAGATTGTCGAACCACCGGCCACTACACGGCCCTGATTTCTGTTTTTATTCAGCGCAGTTTGAATTCCGTCCCAGTCAAAACCATGGTGATGAATAAATTTTCCATCTTCCGCAGTGACGATGGCACGTTTCAGATTCAGGCTGATTTCGTCATAGGGACGCCACTGATGCTGAATCGCTTTGGAAGGTTCTGTCCAGTAATCAATCCGCATCATCATGGTCGTGTTCACCGGATTGGTTCGCCACCAGGCCAGACTGGCAAAGATCCACAATTGAACCAGCAGAATCACACTGACGATGACGAGCATCGTGCGGATCAGAAAGGCTTTCATGTCAGTGCGTTACTCCTGAAAATTTAATTTTTCGTGTTAAGCTTATTCGAAATATACAATCACAGCAAAAAAATAGCATGTCTGAATACTCTCCCCCTGTCGAACATCGCAAACTTGAAATGCATCTCTGGTGGATCACCGCCATTTTAATCGGGATCAATGTTGGATTATTTGGCTGGCAAGCCATGCATGGCATGGATGTTAGCCAGCCGAGTACCCGAGACGCTATTCTCTGGGGTGCCGATTATGCACCTTTAACCTATTTAGCGGAACCCATGCGCTTGTTTAGCAGCATGTTTTTTCATTTTGGCCTGATTCACCTGATGTTGAATATGTGGGCCTTGTATATTTTTGGTAGTGTTGCCGAACAACTGTTTGGCCGGATGTATTTTATTGGCCTGTATGTGTGTGCCGGACTGATGGGCAGCCTGCTCAGTGGCTATATGAACATTCAGGACAGCTATAGCCTGATCGAAGGCGGTGTGGCTAATCCCGATTTATTGCCTGCAGTCAGTGCCGGCGCATCTGGTGCTGTGATGGGACTCGGGGCTTCACTTACGGTGCTGGCCTTATTGCCAATGCTGCCACAGCAACGTTTTATTCTGGATAAAAAAACCCTGGTGATGGTGATGGGTCTAAACCTCGCGCTGGGCTTTATGATCAGTGGAATCAACAATGCCGCACATATTGGCGGCATGCTGATGGGGGCTTTTCTCACCTTGCTCTGGTACATCGGGCAAAAAATGCAGCGTAGCCACCTGTTCAATCTGATTGCCTTGATTGTCGGGTTCGGCCTTTGTGTGCTGCTTTATCAACATAACTTGGCCTTACTCGAACCCATTCGCCCACTGTGGCAAGAGATTCTGGAAATGATGCAACAGCAACTAAAACTTTAACTCTCAGCCAGTTTAAAAATCACGGAGATGAATCTTATTGATTCATCTCACGCAAGCTTTGTAAGGGTGGAATCTCTGACAGATAACTCAGGCGATAACGGCCAATCAGCGCACATAAAGAGGTCATAAAGATCGGCAGGATAATCCAGATTTCCCAATGCGGCTGAATCATCAAATCCATTTTATAACTGGCAATCGCACTGATCACTTCGGCAAACAGGCAGGAAACTATTCCGGCAAACAGCCCAATAAAACCAATTTCCAGACTCATCATGGTTTTCAGTTTCTGCTTGGAACTACCGAATGATCGTAACAAAGCCACTTCACGTTTGCGTTCATCCATCAACAGGTTCAGACAGGCCATCAGCACCAGAAAACCGGAAATGCTGACCAGTACCGCCAGAATCGTCACGATTTGCACCAGCACATTCACAATGCGTTTGATCTCTTCCAGAATCAGGCTGACATCAATAAAGACCGTGTTGGAAAATTGCTGGATCACAGACACCAGCTTGCCTTTATCTGCCTCCGGGACATAAAAACTGCCCAGATAACTGCCGGCATTGGCATCCATGGTATTGGGGGCAAAGATAAAGAAGAAGTTGGGACTAAAACTTTCCCATTCGACTGTTCTCAAATTCAGCACTTTAGCTTCCAGTATGCCTTCAGGCAGACTGAAACTGAGTTTATCTCCGATCTTGATCCCTAGCTCTTCCGCAGTATTGGCTTCGACCGATACGGTGCCGACTTGTTTTAATACCGCGTCACCACTGACAATCACATTATCTTGTGGATAGCTGTTTGACTGAGTCAAATTCAGTTCACGTCTTAAGGTATTGCTGCTTTTCACCAGTTCCTCGGCAAAAGGCTGATCATTTTTGGCGACCAGACGCCCGCGAATATTCGGATACAGTGGTGTGCTTTTCCAGCCATTCTGCTCAAGTTGGGCTTTCAGGGCTGGCATCTCAAAAGGCGGTAAACCATAAACAAACTGGTTCGGCGTACCTTCCGGTAACTGTTGCTGCCAACGATCTAGCAGATCGGTACGCAATACTGCCAGTACCGTAATCAGGCTTAAGCCCAAGGCTAAAGCCGTAATCTGCAAGGCGGTCTGAGAAGGTGTACGTACATAGGCTGACAGATTCAGCTTCATATTACGCAGTAGTTTCAACACCCCCCATACTGTCAGATACAGCAATGCACATAACACGATAATCGCGCCAATCACCCAGGCGGTCAGCAGCAAGTTTTCAGTCAAAATCACACTAAAAATAATCAGGCTTAGCGTTCCGGTCAGCAGCATCCACAGCATGGATTGCATTGATTTTTCCTGCTGGCGAATGACCCGAATTGGCGGCGTATTTAGCAGTTGCAATAAGCTTGGCATGACAAAACCGAGTAGCACTACGGCACTGGTCAGCATCGCGACCGGCAATGGTCCAAGCAACATTGCGATAGCGGAAAATTCAATCTGTAAATTTGGAATCAGCTGCAACATCAACTGTAACAGGCCATAACCCAGACTGATCCCGACCACGGTACCAATTAGCATCGCAATCAACAGCACCATCCCGAGTAAAGCCAGATAAGCCGACAGAATCTGCTGCTTGGTGGCACCGATACAACGCATCAAAGCAATATGATCCTGATTCTGCTGCACATAGCGCTGCGCGGTTAAGGCTATGGCAATCCCGCATAATAGAATGGTCAGAATATTGGCCAGTTGCAGGAAAGTATCCAGATTGGCAATCGGCTTCATTAAGCGGGTATTGCTTTCACTGGCATTGCGCAACCTGAGACTGCTTTGCTCCTCAAATTCCTGCCCTTGCACTTCCTCTGGTGTTTCAGCCGAGCCGTTTGCTGATTTGACCTGCTGCTTGAACAAGGCTTCATATTGTTGGGTATCATCCGGACGGCCAGCCATGAGTAGGCGATATTCAATCCGGCTCCCCACCTGAATGGCATTGGTTCGTGCCACATCTGCCTGGGAGATAATCACGGTCGGCGAAAAGCCGGAAAATCCAAGCTCCTGATTGGAGTCCTGTTCAATCTTGGCGGTGACTTTGAATGCTGCATCGGCAATATTGAGCTGATCCCCCAATTTGACTTTGAGCAGATCCATGGCTCGTGGACTGAGCCAGATTTCACCAGACTGAATCGATTTTTTTGCCGGTTGCACCCGCAGTTCACCACGCAAAGGAAAAGCCTGATCAATGGCTTTGACATTGACCATGACGAACTGTGCATCGGTATAAGCCATACTGCTAAAGAAAGTGACTTCTGACTGCTTTAGATCCAGCTGCTTGGCCTGATCACGCCACTGCTCCGGCAAAGGCTCATTATCTGAAAGCACCAGATCACCGGCCAGCATTTCTGCTGCCTGCAAGGCGACTGCATTTTGGATCTGCTCGTTACTAAACTTGAGTGCAGTGGTCGCACTGATCGCCAGTGTTAAGGCAATAATCAGCAGATAAATCCCGGTCGTTTTAAAGCTTTGAGTCAGTAAGGGACGAAATAATGGATTCATTTCATCCTCCACTCGGATGTTCAATCAGCTCGCCATTCAGCAGTTCAAAATGCCGCTGACACTGCTGCGCCAGTTTGCGATCATGCGTGACCAGCACCAACGTCGTCCCCAGTTCCCGGTTCAGTTGAAACAGCAGTTGTTCAATTTCTCTGGCCGTTTCACCATCGAGATTGCCCGTAGGTTCATCGGCAAAAATGATTTTGGGTTCACTGACCAGTGCACGAGCGATGGCTACACGTTGCTGTTCTCCCCCGGACAAGACTTTTGGCGTTTGCTGCGCCTGTCGATCCAGACCGACCTTATGTAGTAATGCCAAGGCTTTTTGCTCAGCGTCTGCATATTTAAAGCCGGGCTGCAGGCGCAGTGGTAGCATCACATTTTCAAGTGCAGTCAGATGTGGCAAGAGCTGAAAAGACTGAAAGACAAACCCGATATTTCTTAAACGTACCAGTGCACGTTGTTCTTCATCCAAGCTAGAGACCGATTCGCCACAGACCATAAGCTGACCTGAACTCGCCTGATCCAGTGTCGCCAGAATACCCAGTAATGTGGATTTTCCGGAACCGGAACGACCGGTAATTGCCACTTGTTCTCCGGCCTGAATATCCAGATCAAGATCCTCAAAAATGGTGAGCTGTTTTTGTGAAAGTTGTATCTTTTGTGTCAATTTCTGGGCAGAAATAATAGCCTGTGGCATGATGGTCGAATCGTTGCTGCTTTGAATCATACGTGTCCTATATGAAAGATCTTAATCAGAAAACTCGGCTATTGCCTTACTTTTTTTTGCTCAGTCTGTGCCTGATACCACTCGGGGTCTCAGCAAAGACAATTATGATTTTAGGTGATAGTTTAAGTGCACGTTATGGTATCCAGCCCCAGCAGGGTTGGGTACATTTATTACAAAAGCGTTTAGAGCAACAGTATCCGAAACAACATAAAGTGGTCAATGCAAGTGTCAGTGGCGAAACCACCAGCGGAGCACTGGCCAGACTACCTAAACTGTTACAGACGCATCGTCCAGACCTTGTGGTGATTGAGTTAGGTGGCAATGATGGCTTGCGTGGACAACCACCACAAATGATTCAAAAAAATTTAGCCAGTCTGATTCAGCAGAGCCAGAAAGCCAAGGCTAAGGTCATTGTATTTGGCATGAAAATGCCGCCTAATTACGGGCAGGCCTATAGCAAGGCTTTTGAAAATAATTATAAAGTGGTGAGTCAGCAATATAAGGTGAAGTTATTGCCTTTCTTTATGCAAGGTGTCGCCGGTAATAAAACCCTGATGCAAAAGGATCTGATTCACCCAAATGCCAAAGCACAGACGATCCTGTTAAATAATGCTTATCCATACATTAAAGGCGCTTTATAAAGCGCCTTTAACTTATTTTAGAATGTATTTAGATGAATCGTGATTAGAAATCAAAGAAGGTCACTTCACCAGTTTCCAGTGAATATTCAGCACCCACGACTTTTAATTTTCCTTGTCCAATCAGGTTTTCCAGAACGGCCGAACCATGACGCAACTGATTCACCGAAGCAAATACGTTGGAACGTACTGCATGCTTGGATAATTTTGCCAAGTCATTTTTCAGTTCAGTCTGCATTAAGGTTTCAACAGAAGGACGTACGCGGTTCACAATCGACATCAGGTTTGCCGATGGCGGGCAATCAGGGCACATTAAGGTATCAATGGTGGCTTTAATCGCACCACAATGACTGTGACCTAACACCACCACAATCGCGCAATCATAACGTGCCGCGGCAAACTCAACACTGCCGACCTGTGAGGGTGCAACAATATTACCTGCAACACGAATCACAAAAAGATCGCCGAGACCCTGATCAAAAACCATTTCGGCTGGAACGCGCGAATCTGAACATCCCAAAACAATCGCAAACGGATTCTGATCCTCTGCCATTTCTGCGCGCTGTTGGTGGCTAAGTTGTTTTGGATGCGTGGTATCGCCACTGACAAAACGTTGGTTACCCTGTCTAAGACGTTCTAAAGCTTCTTGAGCTGTGAGCATTCTTTTCTATCACCGATGGTTTTAGTTGCAATATCTTACTGCCAGTTTTTTTGAATGTCACTTGCAAAAAATCTTAGCTGATTAAATTTTTAGCATTTATCTAATTTCATTTCTGTAGGGAATTTATGCGTAATACATCACATTTTCCAGTCATTTAATGCAATCTAGCAAAAAACTAATGGGTGACAAGCGCAAAGATTGATTTAAAATAGAATGAAGAATAATGTTTTTATTTGAATGAAAATTGCAAATTTATAACATGGAAGTATTTTGATTGAGCAATTTGCTCACTGGGTTTGTTTTGGGGAATGGCCAATGAAGAAAATAATAAAATTGCGCTCGAAAATGATTTGTTCAGCCGTAGTTGCCTTAAGCATGGCATTACCGGGCCTGACACATGCTCAAATACTGTTTAGCCAGAAAAATGAAACATCTGCCAAAGTCTTGCAGCAGCATCTGTTGCAAGAACGCAGCCTTGCCGGTCTCAAATCCAAGACCCTCAAAATTGGCGAGGTCACCTGGAGCTATAGCGAAGGCGGTGCCAAGAACAAACCATCTATTCTACTGATTCATGGTCTGGCAGGCACGCGCGACAACTGGAACCGGGTTGCCCAGTTTCTGACGCCCTATTATCATGTCATTATTCCAGATCTGCCGAGCAACGGCGACACCAAAGTTCCGGACAATTTTGATGTTTCTGTGCCCAATGTGACCTCGCAGCTGCGTCTATTTATTGAAACCTTAAATGTGGATGAGAATTTACATATTGCCGGACATTCCTTGGGTGGCTCGATTGCCACAGTCTATGCCTCGCAATACCCTTTCGATACGCAAAGCCTGTTTTTAATTAATACCGCTGGCCTGTACAAAATGGGCAATACGCCCTATACCAAAGACCCACAGGCCTTAAAAGACCTGATCGTCAGCAAGCCCGGTGATCTTCAAGATGTTTCCAAACAGCTGATGCAGAACCCGCCGGTGATTCCTTATCAGTTGCGGCATGCACAGGAAAAACTGCTGATTTCACGCGCTGAACAAACCAGTAAGTCGATTGATCAGGTGGTGATGCTAAACCGGATTTATACACCGGAAACCTTCGCCCGCCTGACCCGCACGGTTGAAGCACCCACCTTGATTTTATGGGGCAGACAGGATCGGATCATTAATGTCGAAGTGGTCAAAGAACTACATGCCCTGCTGAAACGTGCAGAAAAACCGGTAATTTTGAATAACGTCGGGCATATGCCGATTCTAGAAGCAGAAAAACAGGTCGCACAACATTATTTGCCTTTTCTAGCCAAGACGCAGACCCTAAAAAACCCGCTTGCTGATAAACTCATTCCTTTAAATTAAGTTTCAGAGATGCTATGCAGAAACACCCGATGATTGAGCAGTTGATCGATGCTCAACTTGATTTTCTCGATCAGGCATTTTCTCAATCTGAAACGATTCAAAGCGAGTTTCATGCGTTTTATTTGTGGCTGCGTAAACAGACTCTAAAAGAGCTGTGGAGCTGTGAACTGATCAATCAGCTGTTGCAAAAACAGATTCTGGGTACTGCTGCCAGCAGCTTTCTGATTGAACAGATTGCCGAACATATCCGTTTTGCCCTGGTGCATCCGGCCAATGATTCCACCACAATTGCCGATCTGATCCCAGTCCTGACCGTAGACAAGATCGCCCAGTATGTGGCCAGCAAAAGTGGCCATCGGCAACGTCTGATTAAAACCGTAGTCAATAATCCGGCATTTTCAGCCATGATTACGCAATTGATCCAGCATTCTATTCAGGATTATCTGGATAACTCCATGATTGCCAAAAGCGTGCCCGGGGTTTCCCGCTTTATGAAAATGGGAAAATCCGTTCTGGAAAATGTCACCGATACCAACCTCGATAGCACCATTGCACGTTATCTGCAAAAGAACATTCTGAAGCTCAGCCAGATGAGTGAGCATGTGCTAAACCAGCATTTTGACGACGAGAAACTCTATCATTTTCAGGCCAATCTCTGGCATAAAATCAAGGATATGCCTGTATCGGTCTTGAAGAATTATATTGAGCTGCAGGACCTGAATCAGACGGTCGGCTTAGGTCATGACATCTGGGATCACATACGCCAGACGGACTATCTGCAGCAGCAAGTGCATGACGGAATTCATACCTGGTATGTACGCAATCAGGAACATACCTTTGATCAGTTATTACGTGATCTGAATATTGATGAATCTCTCATTCAGAATGAATTGCAGCATCTGCTCAGCCCGGTAATCCAGCAGATGGTTTCCCAGGGTCATTTACGTGAACGTGCACGAAAATATCTGGAACAATTTTATTATCATGAAGATACTTTAAAAATCCTTGAAATTTAAATAAAAAAGCCGCTATAAAGCGGCTTTTTTATATTGTCATTTGCTTAGAATTTTGCATTCAAACTGATACCGTAACGACGACCATCCAATAGTTGATCACCATCAATATCTTCAGCTTTTTCATCCAGTAGGTTATAGACACCAAATTTACCTGTTAGATTCGGACTGAACTTATAGTTAAAGCCGACATCTACAAATTGGTAACCTGGATTTGGCTGAGCTATAGAGGTACGGCTCAAGTAAGCAGAGGTTTCAGAACGATGGTGCAAGCGGCTCCATACATTGAGTGCATCATTTAGCTCATAATCCACACCAATATTAAACATGTGTTCCGGCATCTGGTTCAGTGGCTGGCCTTTAAAAGCACCCGATTTAAACTCTGAATCGGTATAAGTATAGTTTGCAGTCAATATCGTATAATCATTCAGACTGGCTTCTACCGTTGCTTCTACACCACGAATTTCTGCTTCATCCACGTTGATCCGTTCACTAATAAAGTAGAATGGAATATCTCCTTCGAAACATTTCCAATTCTGCCAGTTATTACGGTTTGTTGTGGTGCCATCAGTATCGGTTTCACAGGCACGAACTTCCGTAATACGATCTTCATATTTAGTGATAAAGCCAGTCAGCGATGTATTGATATAATCATTTTTCCAGTTGAAACCTAATTCAGTCGATACGCTTGATTCTGGTTCTAAGTCCGGATTGGCACGGATGATGCCACGGCCTGTTGCTAAGGGTGAACCACCGCCACCCGTGACGCTATAGAACCCTTCTGTGGCTGCACGAATATCAGGCTGTTTATAACCTGTGGCCACACCACCTTTTACTACAAAGTTATCATTTACCGCGTATACCCCATACAGTCGTGGTGATAAATGGCCACTATAGTTTTCATCATGGTCATAACGCAGGCCAGCTGTTAAATCGAAGCGATCCGTAATACTCCAGGTGTCTTCAAGGAAAGCGGCAGCAGACCAACGTGTTAATTCACTAAATTCAGGTGCATTGGGATTCCGGTTAGTCGCTTTATCGACCAGTTTTTCATCTTTAAGATATCCCCCGAATGATAGCGTATGATCACCTAAGGCTAAGTTCCATTGACTGTTCGCTGTCCATGTATCCAGGGTAATCCCTTTGGTGCCGAGTTCCGTATTTCCACGATCCGGATTTTTTGAATTTTCATACTGGATATAAGATGAACTGTCCAAGTTATCGCTATAACGGCCATTATGGGTTACTGAAAAACGTTACGGTAATTACGCGAGAATGAATCTGCAGCGCCTTGAACGGCTGCTACCGTCTTACCGACTGAAGTCGTGGATTCCTGCTGCACAAAATTGGCTTCAACCTGCACATCATGATCATCATTAATGGCATAGCTCAGACGTGAATTTAAGCTTTCACGTTCTGTGCCACGAAAACCGCCCACATAATGGTCTTCATTACGTTCCTGCTTATTGACTGCCAGCTGCAAGCCCAGCTTGTCTGCAATTAAAGGCCCGGCAAGATATGCAGAAGCATTTTTAATATCACCTGAACGGCTACTGTCCTGAAGCGTGGTTCCTAATTCGACATGACCAGACCATTCATCAGACACTTTTTTGGTAATGATATTGACTACCCCGCCCATGGCATCCGTACCATAGAGTGTAGAAGCTGGACCACGAATAATTTCAATACGTTCAATGGCGGCAAGCGATGGCAAAATATTTTTCTCAAAACCTCCATCGTTTCCATTCGGATTGACATCCTTGCCATATTGACGCTTACCATCTACAAGAAACAAGGTGTAGTTTGAACTCATACCACGAATACTGATGGTCTGTGCAGAACCTGCACCTGAAACCACTACCCCGGGCGTATTACGCAGTACATCAGTAATGTCGTTATATTCACGTTTATCTAATTCTTCACGATCAATCACGGTAATGGAAGCTGGTGCTTTAGCCAAATCTTGCTCATAACCTGTTGCGGTCACCACAATTGTTTGCAATTTAGTCGCTTCCGCCTGTGGAACAACAACTTCTACTGCAGATGTATTTCCCACCATGGCTGTGAGTACAGCAAATGCCAAAGTTGTTTTTAAGAATGGCTTATTCATACCTTGCGCGCCCCAATATTTATGAAGAGATCATGTTTATTCGGTTGCAAAGTGTAACAACTTTTCACTCAAATGCAATTAATATTGATAATTATTATCATTTATATTCACTATATTATAAGCCAGATATAAAAAAACCTCGAAAGTTCGAGGTTTTTAAAATGCGATAAATAAACTGTTATATAGAACAGCTTATTTCATATACGCACCTTCAGACTGACTATGATCCGTTTCATCAACGACATGCATTAACTCTGGTACATGTTGTTTTAATGTGGTTTCAACACCTTGCTTCAACGTGATATCAATCGCTGAACAGCCCTGGCAACCACCACCAAATTTAAGTACAGCGGTTAAACCTTTTTCAGGGTCTTCTTTAACTTCAACCAGTGCACAGTTACCACCATGACCTGCCAGGCCTGGGTTAATTTCAGACTGTAATACATAGGTAATACGCTCTTCTACCGATGCATCTGGACCCACGCGTGGCACTTTGGAGTTCGGTGCACGGAAAGTCAACTGACCACCAAAACGGTCTTTGTTGTAATCAATCACGGCATCGAGTAAATACGGAATAGATGGCGAGTCGATAAAAGCAGGGAAATCAGGATATTCCTGCTTATAATCTGTCGGTACAACTTCATCAGGTGCACTATAGGCCATGCAACATTCAGCGCGAGGAGTACCCGGATGCTCTACAAAAACACGCACACCAATACCCGGGGTGTTCTGTTTATCCAGTAGATCCTTTAAATACTCTTGTGCTGTTGGTGTAATCAATAAGTTGGGAATTTCACCAACAACTGGAGTGCTGCTGTTCTCAGTCGACATAACAATAATTTCCTCAAGCTCAAGCGGCCATTTTAACTGAAGATGCGGGGTAATTTTTAAAAATCAACTAAAATTGTCGGATTTATTATAAAAGTACAACTTTAGCTTAATTTTAATGGCATGATAATTGGCAAATAGGCACCCTTAGAATCATTTATATGCTTGATTTACCTTTTAATCATACCGTGACCATTATTCTGATCACCTGTATTGTGTCATTTATTGCTTTCTCCAAAGAGACGGTGATGAATCGCCTGATTTTCTGGCCACCGGCACTGCAACGTGGACAATATGACCGCTTTATTACGCATGGCTTTATCCATGCGGATGGAGCTCATCTCTTGTTTAACATGATTACCCTGTTCTTCTTCGGCAGCGTGATTGAAAGCTTTTATCGTCAATATCTGTATGACCTGGGTTTTATCCTGTTTTACCTCGGTGGTCTGATCGCAGCGATTCTGCCAAGTTACCTGAAGCATAAAAATGATGCGCGCTGGGCCAGTCTCGGCGCTTCCGGTGCAGTCTCGGCTGTACTGTTTGCCTATATTCTGTTTGAACCTTGGAAGTTGATCTTTGTGTTCTTCATTCCGGTTCCTGCCATTATTTTTGCTGTGCTGTATGTAGCTTATAGCATCTGGTCAGGCAAAAAAGGCAATAGCAACATTAATCACAGCGCGCATTTATGGGGAGCGGCTTACGGGGTGGTCATGACGATTATTCTGGAGCCACGCCTGATTCCGCATTTCCTGAATAAACTGATGCAAGTTCCATTTTAATTAGGGTTATTTAATGATAAGAGAATGAGGCTATATATGAATTGAACCTCATATTTCTGCTAAAAATTGATAAGAGAGCTTCTGCTCTCTTATTTGTTTGAAACATCTCGTAATATATTAGAAAGTGATGATGTCACTTAATGCCAATCTTGGACTGAATTTTGCAGCGATAATGTATACACCTGTATATTAATTACTGTCATTCTCGAGATATTTTGCATGTCCACTACACCAGACGGTCTTCAATTTCCTCTTCAGTCTCAGCAACAAAAACCAAGTAGCTCTAAAGCAGGGCGCGCAATCATCGCGGCAGCGCTAGCCAATGTCGATTCACACAGTTCTCAACAGGCACAATCAGAAAAAAACTGGCGTAAACACTACACAGTACATTTTAAGCAACTGGTCGAACAGGGACTGAGTTCTCCTGAAGCCAGCTTGAAAATTGCTGAAGATGGATTGGCAAAGGCCCATCAGACTTTTGAATTTTACCGTGATGGTCAAAAGTATGTATTACAAGATGCTTTAACTCTGCCCGCAGGTCAGTTGCATACCTTCAAGCTGACAGGTAATAGCAAATCGGCACCAGAATGGTATGTGCCTTACCACGGTCAAAAGCTGCAAGGTGACGCCTTATTGGAGCAGATTGAGCGCTGGGAAAGCCAAGGCATTGTGGAAACCAGCCATGCCAATGCCCTGCGTGAATGTGTGGTGCATCCTGAATGGTTTGATCTTTCCGATCGGACCACGGTGCTGTTTGGTGCAGCATCTGAAGCCGGTCCTCTGACCTGGCTGGCGAAATGGAAAGCCAATATTGTAGCGATTGATCTGCCGAATACCCGTGTATGGGGCAAGATTGTTGATACCATCAACCAAGGCAATGCCACGCTGTATGCGCCATGTACTGAAGACCTGCCTGCTGATACTTCACTTGATATTTTAAAAGAAAAACTGGGGGCGAATTTGCTGACCCAGATTCCTGAAATTGCCAAATGGTTATTACAATTCGAACAGGATCTGGATCTGGCTGCAATTGCCTATCTGGATGGTGAAAAGCATGTTCGGGTCTCCATGGCGATGGATGCCATCATGCAGCATGTCAGCCAGCAAAAAGCCAATACCAGCCTGATGTACATGTGTACGCCGACCGATGTTTATGCGGTTCCGAGTGAAGTGATTGAAGCGTCAAAAGTAAAATATACTGAACGCTCCAAGACACAAGCAATCATCTCCAAAGGTGTTTCCACTTTAAGCCGCAAACACTTTTTCCAGAAAAATGCGCATGAACTGATTCAGTCTGGTGATCAGGCTTATGGTATCTGTGACTGCCTGGTGGTTGAACAAGGCCCGAACTATGCGCTGGCAAAACGTATCCAGCAATGGCGTGCCACCTTGGCTCGCGCTCAAGGGCAGCGGGTCAGTATCAATATTGCCCCTTCGACGACCACCTATTCTGTGACCAAGAATCCGCTGCTTAAAGCCGCGTTCAATGGCGCCAGCCTGTTTGATGTTGAAGCTTTCGCGCCTGAAACCACCAATGCGATTATGGCGGCACTATGGATTCATGACCTGCGTAATCCAGAATCAGTGGCCAATCCTGAAGTAAAACTCAACCATCCGCTTGAATTGATGATGCATGGCGCGAATCATGGTGGTTTGTGGCGAGTCGCTTATCTGGCGCGTACCGCACTGCCTTTTGCTGCGCTGTACGGTTTTGCAACAGAGAAGTTGCCGAAGGGATTGTTGAGTAAGTTGAAGAAGTAATTTATTTTCTTCTTTCGAGACTTCTTCTACGTTAGATAAACTTTTATTTAATAGACCTCTTGCGAAAGTATCGTTTTACCTAATTTTTGAATTGGCTAAAACCTTATAAAATGTAGCTTTGGGCTGTTTAAATTTTGACTAACGCAAGAAGTCTAATGTTTATCCCCTCACCCCAGCCCTCTCCCAAAGGGCATAGGTATCTACACAATTCCTGAACTTTGCGTTAAATTGAAGAGCATGCTCTTCAATTTAACATCTCTGGCCTGGATCAGCGTCTTGTCAAGCGCTATAACAGCCTTGTAAAGCTCAATATGAACCCTCTTGCTTCACTTGCTCCGGCAATCAAAGACCTGGCTTCTGCCCAAAAGTCGAGTTTCGCAACCACACAAGCGGTCTGGCGATTCCTGAATAATGACAAAATCTCTTTTAGTCAGTTAAACCAGCCAATTGAACATCTTGCATGTGAACAGATCAAGGCATCACCGCATCAATATGCATTGATTGTTCATGACTGGTCTCAGCTACAGTATGTGAAACACCATCATAAAATTCAGCGCCTGCAAAGAACCCATCAATATGATTCAGGCTATGAATTGCAAAGCAGTCTGCTGGTTGATGCAGCCTCGGGACTACCTATTGCGCCACTGGCGCAGACACTATCAGATGCCTCAGGCTGCTATTCCACATTCAGTCAACACTCTGCTGGGCGCAAATCTCATCTAGATTCACTTACCGAACAAATCAAAGTGATTGAACAATATCCCATTGAGAAAACATGTGTTCATATCATTGATCGTGAAGGTGACTCCATTGCCCACCTAAGGGAAATGAGCAGCCAGGGTTTTAAATGGCTGATTCGGGCGAAAGAAGGCCATCGAATTGAGCATCAGGGCAAAACATGCAAAGTTGCAGAAGCCGCAGAACGAGTAGAAACGCAGCAGGTCCAGCCGATTGCCTATAAAGGAAACCGGCATATGTTGCATGTGGGAGAAACTGCTATCCGGATAACACGTGCAGCAAAACCGAAGAGAAATGACGATTCAGGCCAACGGGTTGCTCCCCAGCCAGGGAGTGCGATTGAAGCCAGATTAATTGTTGCCGTAGTGAAAGATGATCAGGATAAGACCGTCGCAAGATGGTCACTAATCAGCAATGTTCCATCAGAGATTACTACGGTAGAGATGACGACCTGGTATTACTGGCGCTGGACAATTGAATGCTATTTCAAGCTGCTCAAGCAGGCAGGTCATGATATTGAAGCATGGCTTCAGACCAGACCTGAAGCCATTTTAAGGCGGTTACTGATTAGCTGTATGGCTTGTGTTTTAACTTGGCGAATCCAGCGTTCTGAAGATGAACACCATCAGAAAATTCGTGTATTTCTCACCCGTCTTTCAGGTCGGCAGCAGAAAAGAGGTAGGTTGGAAAGTGCACCTGCCTTATTGGCAGGGCTTTCGATTTTACTGAACACTCTTCAACTGCTCTCGGAATATTCAATAGATGAACTCAATGAGATAGCCACAATGGCATTAGGTATCTCATAGATGTGTAGATACCTATGCCCAAAGGGAGAGGGAGCTTTCCCAATGGATTCAAATTAGTAGTAGCAAACATCTAAAAATATCGTTTTCTAATAAAATGAATACTATTTAATTTAAATTTTCTTTATTTGAATAATTAATGTAGTCCCCTCTCCTGAGCAAGTTTTAAAGCACCACTTTTAAAACGAAGCGCAAGTGAGGGTTAGGGAGAAGTAAAAATCACCCATAAAAAAAGCTGCTCTAGAGCAGCTTTTTTTATGTCTAAATAACTTAGAACACTTTTAAAAGTACCCAATACAAACCGCCTGACAGACAGATCGTTGCTGGCAAGGTAAAGACCCAGGCAGACAGAATGGTTTTCACCATCTGGAAGTTCAGACCTGACTTGTTCGCCACCATGGTACCTGCTACTGCAGAGTTCAATACATGGGTAGTGGATACCGGCATACCAAAGCCATCTGCTGCCGCAATGGTTGACATCGCAACAAGTTCGGCAGACATACCCTGACCATAAGTCATATGCTGTTTACCAATACGCTCCCCGACAGTCACGACAATACGCTTCCAGCCGACCATCGTACCCAGACCAAGTGCCAAGGCTGTCGCCACTTTCACCCAGGTCGGGATGTATTGCAGGAATGAATCCAGATTGTCACGGTATTCATCTACTGTTTTTTCCTGTGCAGCACTCATTGTTGGTAAAGCTTCTGCTTTATCCAGACGTTTAAATGCTGTGGTGCTCAGGTACATGTCGTTGCGAAATTCAGACACTTGAGCTTCAGGAACATCCTTAATACTGGTATAGCTACCAACTTTTTCACCCAGATGATCCGTCAAGCTTGCCAATGCAGGCACGACTTCAGGGGTAATTTCCTTGGTCTGAATGTACTTGGTGATCACATCACGAGCTTGTTCATCCGGAATATCCTGATGATTTGGATAGATCACATCCGCTGTTTGTGCAGATAACTGACCAAAAGATTGAATATGTTGTGCATCCAGATTCTTGTTCAGCGAGTACGCCAACGGTACACAGCCGATCAGAATCAGCATGATCAGGCCCATACCTTTTTGACCGTCATTTGAACCATGGGCAAAACTCACCCCAGTACAGGTAAAGATCAGCATGGCACGAATCAATGGTGGCGGTGGCTTGTTACCTTCAGGTGGCTGGAACAATTCCAGTTGACGCTTGAAGATTTTTTTCACCAGCAGGAACACAATTGCAGCAAATGCAAAACCGATTAAAGGCGAGAATAATAGCGCCTTACCGACTTTCATGACTTGCTCCATGTCTATACCTGAAGCGCCAGTACCGGCATTCAGAATATAGTTCATGATGCCCACACCCAGAATCGAACCGATCAGGGTATGTGAACTGGATGCCGGAATACCGAGAAACCAGGTTCCCAGATTCCAGAGAATTGCTGCGATCAGCATGGCAAAGACCATGGCAAAGCCTGCTCCGGAGCCGACATTCATGATCAGCTCGACCGGCAATAACGCAATAATGCCGTAAGCGACCGCACCACTGGCGACCATAACCCCAAGGAAATTACAGAAGCCGGCCCACATCACTGCGACAGGAGCTGAAAGTGCATTGGTATAAATGACTGTGGCCACAGCATTGGCGGTATCGTGAAAGCCATTGACGAACTCAAAGCTCAACGCAATAAAAAGTGCCGTCGCTAACAAAATAACTGAATACAAGCCCAAGGCCGGTACATGCGCTAAATCTGCAGACAACTGGAAGCCGATATAAATCAGCGTAGTGATAATAAGAGTCAGGAACACCGGCATAAAGAATTTCGGTGTTGGCACATGAACATTGGTCGACTTTTGGGAAGCCGACCCGTGTGCTGAATCTACGGGAGTTTGATTAGGATTCATGCAAGCAGGAATAGAGGATTCAAGAATCCCCATATTGTTCAGTTGAATTGTGACAATTATATGACAAACTGCTGTCATATGAAGCAATTATTTGGATTTTCTTGCTGCTATTCGTCCTGTTTAATTCCGACTAAAACACTAGATTTTGATTTTATAAATCATTTACTTAAGATAAGATTCCAGCTTCTTCAAGCTTAAAAACTCAACATATTTTGCTACCAAAACGATTTACGCCCTGCCTGTCATCAAGCTGAGCAAAAGTTTCATTTGCACAGCATAAGCCATCAATATGACAATTTCATGAATAAAAGCATCAGCTTAATTTTTTGATTTTGTTTACTGTCTCAAAGACATCGAATCAGATTAGAGATTGCAATATTTTCTGATCCGGATGTTAAAACTTGTTGTTTTTCTAGATGACTTATCAAATTTTCATATCATGCTTATCCATCATTCTGAGCAATCTCAGCAGAAATCAGCCAACTAATCTGCTAAGATTAGCGTCGTTTTTTTTGATTTCTGCTGAGAAAGTTTGAATGTCTACACTTACCACTTTAAAAGAACTTCTTGCCAAAAGAATTTTAATTATCGATGGTGCGATGGGTACTATGATCCAGCGCCATAAACTGGAAGAAGCCGATTATCGTGGTGAGCGTTTTGCTGACTGGGCCTATGATCTCAAAGGTAATAATGATTTGCTGGCGCTGACTCAGCCACAAATCATTCAAGGCATTCATGAAGCTTACTTGGAAGCTGGCGCCGACATTATTGAAACCAACACCTTTAACGGTACCCGCGTTTCAATGTCGGATTACCACATGGAAGATCTGGTTCCCGAGATTAACCGTGAAGCAGCGCGTCTGGCCAAAGAAGCCTGTGCCAAATATTCAACGCCTGAAAAACCACGCTTTGTGGCAGGTGTGATTGGTCCGACATCGCGTACCACCTCTATTTCTCCAAACGTGAATGACCCGGCGTTCCGTAACATCACTTTTGATGCGCTCAAAGTTGACTATATTGAATCAACCAAAGCCTTGATCGAAGGTGGTGCAGACATCATCCTGATCGAAACCGTGTTCGATACCTTGAATGCCAAGGCCGCAATTTTTGCAGTGAAAGAAGTCTTTAAAGAATTGGGCTATGAATTGCCAATCATGATTTCAGGTACGATCACGGATGCATCAGGTCGTACATTGACTGGTCAAACCGCTGAAGCCTTCTGGAACTCGATGCGCCATGCAGAGCCACTTTCTATCGGCTTTAACTGTGCCCTAGGTGCAGATGCGATGCGTCCACACGTTAAAACCGTGTCTGACGTTGCCAATACCTTTGTTTCAGCACATCCAAACGCTGGCTTGCCGAATGCCTTCGGTGGATATGATGAAACGCCGGAAGAAACTGCAGCCTTTATTAAAGAATTTGCAGAAAGTGGCTTAATTAATATTACCGGTGGTTGCTGTGGTACTACGCCGGATCATATCCGCGCGATTGCAAATGCTGTTGCAGGCATTACCCCTCGTCAAATTCCTGAAATTGAACCTGCCTGTCGTTTAAGCGGTTTAGAGCCATTTAACATCACCAAAGATTCACTGTTTGTGAACGTCGGTGAACGTACCAACGTCACCGGTTCGAAAAAATTCCTGCGTCTGATTCGTGAAGAAAACTTCGCCGAAGCACTTGATGTTGCCCGTCAACAGGTTGAAGCCGGTGCGCAGATCATCGACATCAACATGGATGAAGGCATGCTCGATTCACAAGGTGCGATGGTGCATTTCCTGAATCTGATTGCTTCTGAGCCGGATATTTCACGTGTGCCAATCATGCTGGATTCTTCTAAATGGGAGATTATCGAAGCGGGCCTGAAATGTGTGCAAGGCAAAGCCGTGGTGAACTCGATTTCCCTGAAAGAAGGTCATGACGAGTTTGTCGAACGTGCCCGCCTCTGCCGTCAATATGGTGCCGCGGTCATCGTGATGGCATTTGATGAAGATGGTCAGGCCGATACAGCTACGCGCAAAAAAGAAATCTGCAAACGTTCATATGATGTTCTGGTGAATGAAGTGGGTTTCCCGTCTGAAGATATTATCTTTGACCCGAACGTCTTTGCGATTGCAACCGGTATTGAAGAACACAACAACTATGGTGTGGACTTTATTGAAGCGACTGGCTGGATTAAACAGAACCTGCCAAATGCGATGATTTCTGGTGGTGTATCCAACGTATCGTTCTCGTTCCGTGGTAACGAACCGGTGCGTGAAGCGATTCACTCGGTGTTCCTGTACCATGCTATTCAGCAAGGCATGACTATGGGTATTGTAAATGCCGGTCAGATGGCGATTTACGATGACATCGATAAAGAATTGAAAGAAGCGGTTGAAGATGTTGTATTAAACCAGAACCAGGGTGAAAGTGGTCAGGAAGCAACCGAAAAACTGCTTGCTGTTGCTGAAAAATACCGTGGTCAAAGTGGTACGCAAAAAGCCGAAGAAAATCTGGAATGGCGTAATGAGTCTGTTGAAAAACGTCTTGAATATGCGTTGGTAAAAGGCATCACGACTTATATCGACCAAGATACCGAAGAAGCACGTTTAAACTCTACACGCCCACTCGATGTGATCGAAGGTCCATTGATGGCGGGTATGAACGTAGTCGGCGACCTGTTCGGTGCCGGTAAAATGTTCTTGCCGCAAGTGGTGAAATCTGCGCGTGTGATGAAACAGGCTGTGGCGTGGTTGAACCCGTTCATTGAGGCCGAGAAAACCCAAGCTGAGGCCAAAGGTAAAATCCTGCTGGCTACGGTGAAAGGCGATGTACACGATATCGGCAAAAATATCGTGGGTGTGGTATTAGGCTGTAACGGTTATGACATCGTTGACCTTGGCGTGATGGTGCCATGCGAAAAGATTCTACAAACTGCGATTGATGAAAAAGTTGATATCATCGGTTTGTCTGGTCTGATCACGCCGTCATTGGATGAAATGGTGTTTGTTGCCAAAGAAATGCAACGTAAAGGCTTTAACATTCCACTGATGATTGGTGGTGCGACGACTTCTAAAGCGCATACCGCAGTGAAAATCTCACCGCAATATCATAATGATGGCGTGCTTTATACCGCAGATGCATCACGTGCCGTGGGTGTAGCAACACAGTTGCTCTCTCCTGAGATGAAACCAAAACTTTTGGCTGACTATGCAGCGGATTATGAAAAAATTCGTACCCGTCTTGCTAACAAGCAACCGAAAGCGGCGAAATTGTCTTATCAAGATTCAGTTGAAAACGGCTTCAAGATCGACTTCGACAAGAATGCACCGGTTAAACCAAACTTCATCGGATCTGAAACTTTCACAAATTATCCGCTTGAAACTTTGGTGGAATATTTTGACTGGACGCCGTTCTTTATTTCATGGAGCCTGGCGGGTAAATTCCCGAAAATCCTTGAAGATGAAGTGGTGGGTGAAGCAGCGCGTGATTTGTATGAACAAGCGCAAGCAATGCTGAAAGACATCATCGAGAATAAACGTTTCGATGCGCGTGCGACGTTCAGCATTTATCCTGCAAACCGTGTAGCCGCAGATACAGTTGCGGTTGTGGATGAAACAGGCAATGTAACTCACAGCTTCGAACACTTACGTCAGCAGTCTGACAAAGTGACGGGTAAAGCGAACTACTCTCTGGCAGACTTTGTTGCACCGAAAGATGTCGCTCAGGATTACTTGGGCGGCTTTACCGTGTCGATCTTCGGTGCCGAAGAACTTTCGCAAGAATACAAAGCCAAAGGTGATGACTATAACGCGATTATGGTTCAAGCCTTGGGTGACCGTTTTGCAGAAGCATTTGCAGAGCACTTACATGAGCGTATTCGTAAAGAGTTCTGGGGCTACCAAGCAGACGAACAGCTTTCAAATGATGATTTGATCAAAGAGAAATATGTCGGCATTCGTCCTGCACCGGGCTACCCTGCTTGTCCGGAGCATTCTGAAAAAGCGCCATTGTTTGACTGGTTAGGTACAACCGACAAGATTGGTACGTACTTAACAACAAGTTTTGCGATGTGGCCACCTTCATCAGTCAGTGGTTTCTATTATGCAAACCCTGAAACTGAATATTTTAACGTGGGTAAAATCTCTGGCGACCAGTTGGAAGATTATGCGAAGCGTAAAGGCTGGACCTTGGATGAAGCGAAACGTTGGTTAGCGCCGAATTTGGATGATTCTGTGGTTTAAGAATTCTCTAGTTTCGATCTCTGTACACGACAAATTTCACAGAACCCTTATCCTATCAGGGTTCTGCCTTCTTAAAATTGCCAAAATTTCCTTAAACTCTTCTTTTTTCCCAAAACCAATTAAACGCTGAATCGCCATTTGAACATAGTCTAAACCATAGCGAAATAAACTCATTGAGAGTCGTCCATGCTTCTTTATTTTTATCGCTTTTTTTTGATCATGTTGCCATTCACCCGTTAAGTAACACCAACAGAAGCTTATAGCTAACACCGCAATCAATTTTTTCACTCGTCTAGGGTCTGTCAAGCGCGTATTTTCAAGATTAAACCCGCGTCCTTTGAGACAACTGAATAAGGTTTCAATTTCCCAGCGTAATGCATAATCCTGAATAGCATTGGCATTAAACTGAGGAGAAACGACGAGTAAAAGCTCTCCATTTTCTAACTGTAGTGCACTTATATATAGTTTCACCCGACCAACCAAAATCCGTCGTTTACGACATTCAATTTGACCAACTTTAAGATGGCGAAATAAATCACTAATTTTATGATTCTTTCCTAAATGATTGGTGACAATGAAGTTTTTTTAACACGAATGCAGAAGTTGATGTCTTGTTCAATTAACCATGTAAACCACTGCTCACCGATAAACTCTCTGTCTGCGAACACATTCACAATACGGTCTTTACCAAAAATGGCTATAAAGCGTTGAATCAAAGCAATACGCTCTTTCGTATCTGAATTTCCACGTTTATTAAGCAATGTCCAAAGGATAGGTATCGCTATTCCACGATAAACGATTGCGAGCATCAGGATATTAATATTTCGTTTTCCCCATTTCCAATTGGTTCTATCTAAAGTCAGTTGCACTTGGTCGAATGAAAACATATTGAAAATCAACTGAGAAATTTGACGATAATCTAAATTCTGACCTGCAAAGAAGCGCTGCATACGTCGATAAAATGATTGTGGTAAGCACTTGATGGGCAAGGCTTTAGATGCAGAAGAAAGATTACATGTTTGCTTTAAAATAATCACAAGCATGATGAGCGCAAAGCACTTTAAATGTGACTTGTTCCATTTTAGATATTTGTTTAAGATAAGATATAACTCATTGAGATGTGTCATAGTATTCGTCGTTAGAAAACAATTATTATGACATTATTTCAATGAGTTATCTATTTTTGTCGTGTACAGAGAGTTTCGATATAAAAAAACCCCTCGATTGAGGGGATTTTTTTGTTTTTAGATTTTTAATCTCCCTAAATCCCTATTTAAGAAAGAGGGACTTTCGCGTATCAAATGGCTTTGTTGCACAAACCTATCTGTAAAGGCTTTTTCAGCGATATAATTTTCAAATGAAGAAGCCTACACACAAAATCTACCGCACAACCAATTGGCCCGCATATAACCGAGCACTCATGAGTCGCGGAAATATTGCCATTTGGTTTGATCCTGCTACGCAATGGTATGCGCCATCAAAAGGCAAACAAGGGCGAAATCAAACCTACTCCGACGCAGCCATCCAATGCTGCTTAATGATTAAATCCTTATTCCGTCTGTCTTTACGTATGGTTACTGGCTTTGTGCAAAGTCTGATTAAACTTTGCGG
>NZ_KB850159.1:411797-489379 GCF_000369725.1 Acinetobacter sp. CIP 101966
ATTTACGGAATTAGGTCGACCACTTACCCAAGTTACGCCTTAAATTTGGCTCAATTAGGGGCGCTTTGCATTTCAAATCTTTGTGCAACAAAGCCCGGCTGCGGTAAAAGGTGCGGAATCGACCAAAGATATCGTGGCACGTATGGGACGTGCCGGAACTGTCGGTGACCGTAGCTTGGGCTATCCGGATGCAGGTGCACATGGCTTAAGTGTAATCTTTACAGATATTGCAGAACATATTAAATAAATCGTTCATTAAAAAAGCCTCGAATCATCGGGGCTTTTTTATATTTCATTTCCTCTACTGAGCAAGTTTTAAAGCGCAAGTAATGAAAGGCATACTCATTCCTATGGATGTGGCTTAATGAAACTTGTCCAAATAGCGCTCTAGTTCTTCTGTCACTACTACCCGCTTATTGCCTTTCACCTGTTCCTCACTCAATACACCTTCTGAATCAATGACCACCACTTTGTGTCCAGCTGCTTGTAAACGTTTGACCCCTTCAAATAACATACGTGCACCCACATCATGAATCAGAGTCAAATTGGTCAGGTCTATGACTATACGTGTTTTAGCGTCTGGCTCATCCTGCAAGATCCGCAGCAACATTTCCGACTCGGTAAATTGCAACACGCCGCGCAGCTCATACACGACAATGTCATTGTTCTTACCTGCCATATAACGACTTTGCAAAATGGTCTGTGCCGATGGCGTCCCTTCCATCAGATGCAAGCCCATGTCCCGCGACAAACGCTCGAAGATATCCACACCACGCACACTATGCCCATGCTCATCAATTTTAGGAGAAAAAACTACAATTCCCACTTGCCCAGGCAATACCCCGATAATTCCGCCAGATACACCACTTTTGGCAGGAATTCCGACCGTCGTCAGCCAGTCACCCGCCGCATCATACATGCCACAGGTCATCATCACGCTGAGCACTTGACGTACTACATCACGTTCTAACAACTGTTTGCCAGTTTTGGCCTGAACACCGCCATTGGCGAGCACACTGCAGATATTTGCCAGATCTTTGACCGTCACTTTAATCGCACATTGCTTGATATATCCATTTACGATTTCCACAGGATCCGAATCCAGCACACCTACAGTTCGCAGCATGTAACCAATCGACAGGTTCCGGAATGCAGTTTTGACTTCAGACTTATACACCTGCTTGTCGAATTCCAGTTGACGGCCTGCCAGCTCACTTAAAAAACGGCGCAAGCATTCCGCACGTGAAATGCCTTTTTGTACCGGAATCAAAGAATGCGTGGTGATCGCACCCGAGTTAATCATTGGATTTTTCGGAAGATTGGTTTCTTTATCCAGTGAAATCTGATTAAAAGCCTCCCCTGAAGGTTCAACGCCGACCTTTTCCAGTACTGCTGAAATTCCCAAATGCTGCAATGCCAAGGCATAGGCAAAAGGCTTGGACATCGACTGCATGGTAAATTCGGTTTCATCATCCCCCGTGGAATAAATCGTGCCATCCACCGTGGTCAGCGCTAAGGCGAACTTGTTTGGATCTACCGCTGCCAGTTCAGGGATATAGTCAGCCAAAGCGCCCTGATCATTATCATGACAGACCGTTAATACATGCTGGAGATAATCGGGCACCGGGGTTTTCATCGAATGAGCTTATTCCAGTTGGCTGTTATTTTTAATTAACATACCGGCTTTTGGCTTAAGTACCAGAGTGAAAAGGTAATTTTCTGCATATCCATGTTATCGGCTGCATTCCCTTTATGGGCAATTCTCCAGAAATGAATTGCATTTTTAAGTATTGTTATTTTTATTGATGTTTTAAGAGACATAAAAAAGGGCGCTCCTGCCACTGCTGTCCCATAGTTTGCTTTAAATGAAAAAACCTGAGTCCTAACAGTTAAAATATGAGTGCAAACAAACACTTTAACGACCAGGATTCAGGTTTTGTCACATCAGAATACCGTATTTCATGAGCTAATTAAACCTGTTGTGCGACAGGATTTTGAACAACTTGCTAAAGTACACCATGTTGGACAGAAATTTAGAGCGGCTTCCCGGTGGGATCAGTTTATTGCCATATTGATGTCTCAATTCTCTTGTAGACAAAGTCTGAGAGATATTCAATCCAATTTGGAGTGCCAACAGGAAAAGCTAAGTCATCTCGGAGCAAAGTCTATTCCCCGAAGCACGCTGGCACGAATCAATGAGCAGCAGCCTGCTGCCTTGTATCAACAGCTATTTTACAAGTTGCTTAAATACTATGAACACTCAAAAGTAGCTCATAAATTTCGCTTTAAGAATCCCTTGTATTCCTTGGATGCCAGTCATATTGACCTGTCGCTTTCCTTATGTGAATGGGCCAAAGTTCACGACTCAAAAGCCAGCATGAAACTCAGCATAGGATTGAATCACAGCAATGATATTCCTGAGTTTGTTGCAGTTGAAAATGGCAAAGAAAATGACATGGTACAAGGCCGCAAATTCCAGTTTCCTGCTGGCAGCATTGTAGTTTTTGATAAAGGCTATGTCGATTACCAATGGTATGCAAATCTGACTGCTCAAAACATTGGATTTGTCACACGTTTTAGGCCTAAATCTGTGTATCAGGTGATCCAGCAACATCCAGTGCTTGAATCCAAAGGTATTCTAAAAGATGAAACCATTCAGCTGAATAGCGCACATGCCCTAAAAAGAAAAGCCCCAGTGTTAAGAAGAATTGAATATAGAGATCAGCAAAGTGGCAAGCACTTTAGCTTTCTCAGCAATAACTTTCATTTAGCCGCCTCCACCATTGCGGCGATTTATAAAGATCGTTGGAAAGTTGAGCTGTTCTTTAAGGCGATTAAGCAGAATCTCAAATTAAAAGCGTTTCTAGGCCGCAGCAGGAACGCAATTCAGACACAAATCTGGATTGCGATGATCGCCTATTTATTGGTGAGTTTCGCTCAACATTTAGGGAAAACAGGTTGGACAGTTCAACGTTTACTCAGAATAATTCAAGTGAATTTGTTTGAAAGAAGAACTTTAAAAGCTTTATTTTCACCCGATAAAATACCCATAAAACAAGAGGAAGCTCAAATGAGCTTCCTCTTGTGAAAAATTGTGGGACAGCAATGGCGCTACTGCCCTTTTTACTCTGGATGATTTATTTTACTTTGGTTTTACGGATCATCTTGTACAGAACTTTTGGTGAAATACGCGAAACCAGCACACCAAGTTTTTCTTTCTTGCCACCAATCACAATATATTCTTCGCCGTTCTGCAAAGCCTGTACAGTCTGAACCGCAAAATCTTCTGCGGACAGCCCATTTTCAATCGCTTCATCCGGATGTCCTTGCGGTTTTCCTTCACCGTTTAAGGCGTTCAGGGACACATTGGTTTGAACAAAACCGGGGAAAATCACCGATACGCCAATCCCCTGATCTGCCACTTCAGCACGCAGGCTGTTGGCCCACATATGAATTGCTGCTTTGGCTGCGGAATAAGACGCGCGATATTGTGTACCGAGCAAACCTGCAACACTGGAAATAAACACAATACGGCCGGATTTTTGTGCCAGAAAAGTTGGCAGTACGGTTTTGGTCAAAAATACCTGCGAGAAATAATCGACTTCCATAATGGCGCGTTCAGTCTGCATGGTGGTGTCCTGAATCAGGGCACGTTGACTGAGTCCTGCATTATTAATCAGCCAGTCAATCCGGCCTTTTTGTTGCAAAACCTGTTCATAGGCATGACGAACCTGGCTTTCATCCGTGATATCGGCAATGACTGAAATATGCTGATCTGGATTAGTGAGACTTTGGCGAACATTTTCCAGTTCTTCATGCCGACGTGCAGTCAGTACCACCTGTGCCCCAAGTGCAGCACATTGCTGGGCAATCGCCTTGCCAATCCCTGAAGATGCGCCGGTAATCCAGACCACTTTTCCATTTAAGTCTTCAACTTTCGCCATGAAATCCTCTTTCCCTTGTTTTAATGAATATGGTACGGCATTTCATCTTCCAGAAATGCCAGCAAATGCTCAAAATAATAACTCATCGTATCGGCATCATAGATGCTACCGAGCTTGTCAAAACGTTTATAGCCTAACTGGGTGGTTAAATGAATCACCCCATTCAAGGTTTTATCGACCACCACATTAAATTTCAACATTTTTTTCGGTTCCCGGATCAGATGCGTCACCCCTTGATCGACCACCTGGGTAAAGGCTTTTAAAGCGGGTGATACATACTGGTGATTACCATTTTTCATCTGATCAACACAGCCGAGCAGTTCCATCACCAGCAATTTTTCCACTGGATATCGAACGAAGGCATCACCTTGATGCTCATAGGTCATGCGATGCAAATAGTTCACCATGGGCATCAGCCGCTCATTGCCAAACAATGAAACCGACCACGGCATATATTTACGGGTGTTATGCATAATCTGCTGAATTACTTTTTCGGACTCACTGTCCGGTGAATTGGCCAGCTGCACCACCTGACCAAAAATCTGGTCAATAATTTCACAGGCCATATCGGCCAGATTTTCACCTAAGGATCTGGCAAGACTGTCTCGCTCGCCGGCATTTAATCTGGAATGGAGGTCTTTAAAGCGCTGATGAGTTTCAGGTTGAAGCTTCAGGGAAATGCTATAGCTCATCTTATTATCCTTTTTGATATGCTGCGATGAGTCGCGTTTTTTTATCGTTCTATCATACGATGAGTTCAGCTTACTGCCAATTGCTTAAAGTTTGCTTTTGGTTAAGCTGCCGCAGCTGCCATTTTTTTTTGCTACAATAGATGCAATTTTTTATCCACTTTTGATCTGTTCGAACTATGACTGATTCAGCGCAAAATATTGCTACAACTTACGATCCGACCGAGATCGAGAAAAAATGGTACCAAACTTGGGAAGAGCGTGGTTACTTTAAGCCGTCTGAAAAAGGCGAATCTTTCTGTATCATGATTCCGCCACCAAACGTCACGGGTAGCCTGCATATGGGTCATGGTTTTAACAATGCCATCATGGATGCCTTAACCCGTTTTAACCGTATGTCAGGTAAAAATACTTTATGGCAACCGGGTACTGACCACGCAGGTATTGCAACGCAAATGGTGGTAGAGCGTCAGTTGGGTGCGCAAGGGGTTAGCCGTCATGACCTGGGTCGTGAAAAGTTCATCGAAAAAGTCTGGGAATGGAAAGAACAGTCTGGCGGTAACATTACCCGTCAAATTCGTCGCCTAGGTTCTTCGGTTGACTGGTCACGTGAACGCTTCACCATGGATGATGGTTTATCAAACGCGGTAAAAGAAGTGTTTGTAAAACTGCACGAAGAAGGTCTGATCTACCGCGGCAAACGTTTGGTGAACTGGGATCCAAAATTACAAACTGCGCTGTCTGACTTAGAAGTTGAGTCTGATAAAGAAGAAGCAGGTTCATTGTGGCACTTTAAATACTTCTTTGAAGATAAATCACTACGCACGCACGATGGTAAAGATCACATCGTTGTGGCAACCACTCGTCCTGAAACACTACTTGGTGATACAGCTGTTGCCGTTGCGCTTGATGATGAACGCTATGCAGATTTGGTGGGTAAAAATATTATCCTGCCAATTACCGGTCGTGCGGTTCCTATCGTTAAAGACGAATATGTCGATAAAGAATTCGGTACAGGCTGTGTAAAAATCACCCCTGCACACGACTTCAATGACTATGAAGTGGGTAAACGTTGCGAATTGCCAATCATCAATATCTTCAACAAAAATGCTGAAGTGTTGGCTGAGTTTGAATACATCGCGAAAGCCGGCGAGCAAATTTCTAAAACCATTCCTGCGCCTAGTGAATATGTTGGTTTAGAGCGTTTTGAAGCACGTAAGAAGATTGTTGAACAAGCGGAAGCTGAAGGCTGGTTAGACCAGATCCAACCATATACGCTGAAACCACCTCGCGGTGACCGTTCAGGCGTGATTGTTGAACCTCTACTCACAGACCAATGGTATGTGAAGATTGCGCCGCTAGCGAAACCTGCCATTGAAGCGGTTAAAGACGGTCGTATCAAGTTCGTTCCTGAGCAGTACAGCAACATGTATATGGCTTGGATGAACAACATCCAAGACTGGTGTATCTCGCGTCAATTGTGGTGGGGTCACCGTATCCCTGCTTGGTACGATGCGGAAGGTAATGTTTATGTAGGTCGTGATGAAGCGGAAGTTCGCGCGAAAAACAACATCCCTGCCGATGTTCAATTGAACCAAGATGAAGACGTACTGGATACATGGTTCTCTTCAGGTCTCTGGACATTCTCAACCTTAGGTTGGACTGGCGACGAAGCAAAAGACAAAGCCAACTACTTCTTGAATACATTCCACCCAACAGATGTACTGGTGACAGGTTTTGACATCATCTTCTTCTGGGTTGCCCGCATGATCATGCTGACCATGCACTTCATGAAGAATGAAGATGGTACGCCACAAGTGCCATTTAAAACTGTGTACGTTCACGGTTTGGTACGTGATGGCGAAGGTCAGAAGATGTCTAAATCTAAAGGTAACGTGCTTGACCCATTAGACTTGATTGACGGTGTGGATCTTGAAACACTGGTACAAAAACGTACCACGGGTTTGATGAACCCGAAACAGGCAGCGAAGATTGAAAAATCAACGCGTAAAGAATTCCCTGAAGGTATTCAATCTTACGGTACGGATGCAGTTCGTTTCACATTCTGCGCGCTTGCAAACACCGGTCGTGACATTAAGTTCGATATGAAACGTGTTGAAGGTTACCGTAACTTTGCCAACAAAATCTGGAACGCAACGCGTTTCGTGATGATGAATGTCGAAGGTCAAACGGTTGGTCAAACGGCTCGTCCTGATCTTTGGGAATTGCCTGAACAGTGGATCGTCAGCCGTCTACAAAAAGCGACTGCTGCGGTACAAACTGCATTTGCAACCTATCGTTTAGACCTGGCTGCGCAAGCGATTTACGAATTCATCTGGAATGAATACTGTGACTGGTATGTCGAACTGACTAAGCCTGTTCTGAATGATGAAAACGTATCTGAAGAGCGTAAAGCTGAAGTACGTCGTGTATTGCTTGCGGTGATGGAAGCGTCTTTACGTTTGGCTCATCCGTTGATGCCTTATCTGACTGAAGAAATCTGGCAAACGCTTGCGCCTAAACTTGGTATCGCTGGCGAAACCATCATGCTTGCGCAGTACCCAACTGCTGACGAAGCATTGATTAATGACCAGGCTGAAGCAGATATGCAATGGCTGCAAGGTTTGATTGGTGCGGTACGTAACATCCGTGGTGAGATGGGCTTAGGTAATGCACGCTTGTTGCCTGTTCTACTTCAAAACACAACGGATGCTGAAAAAGCGCAGATTGCACGTATTGAACCGTTGTTCAAAGCATTGGCAAAAGTTGAAAGCATTACCTTCTTGGCTGATGCTGAACAACCACCATTGTCTTCTTCATCTGTTGTGGGTCACGTGTCTGTATTCGTTCCAATGAAGGGCTTAATTGATCCTAAAGCGGAATTGGGTCGTCTGCAAAAAGACTTGGACAAGGTTCAAAAACAGCATGACCAAATTGCGACTAAACTTTCGAATGAAGGTTTTGTGGCAAAAGCACCTGCGGCTGTAGTTGAAGGCGAGAAAGTGAAACTTGCTGAGTTTGCTGATCAGTTAGCGAAGATTAAAGCGAATATGGAGCAGATTGCAGCGCTTTAATGCTGTAATTTGATTCAAAAAATCCCCTCAAATGAGGGGATTTTTATTTACTCTTCTTCCCAATCAAAATCCTCATCCTCCCAATTGATATAAGAAGAATCATCTAAATAACGAGTAAAAGTGAATTCATTTAAATTTTCATAAAAATGAATTAATTTATTTACTTCTCGATCGACTATATTTTCTTGCTCTAATGTTAATTTTGGCAAATGTATATCATGACGACCACTTTCGGCTGCAAAAATATTACCCTGATCATATATTGCTTCTGTCTTGTAATTACCTTGAGCTAAATCATGACCAAAATAATGAGCAAATTTTTGCCATTTCCATGCTTCAATCAAATCATTCTCTTTTAATTTTTTGATTTCATCGAATCCATCACAGACGATTCGATCAAATATATCTCTTAGGCATTCTTCATTACCACGCTTTGCTAATTCCAATTCTATATCTGATGGATAATTTGAATAGACCTCTTGCGAAAGTAAAAACTGCCTCAATATAGATTTCATGAAATATCAGAAATTAAATCGTTTTTCAGATTCTGAATTCCAGCGCTTGGTTGGTGTACCTCGAGCAGTTTTTAGTGAAATGGTCGAAGTTTTAAAAGAAGCAGAATCACTTAAAAAGAAATTAGGGCGTCCTCATACTTTAGCTATAGAGGATCAATTATTATTAACACTCAATTACTTACGGAGCTACAACACCCAATTGGAATTGGCGGCAAATTACCATATCGCTGAAAGTAATGTGAATCGAACTATTAAAAAGGTTGAAGATGCATTAATGAAATCAAGACGTTTTACCCTGCCAAAACGAAGCATTACCACAGCAGACGAACAATTTAACTGGGTAATTATTGATGCGACAGAATGTTTAATAGAACGCCCGAAAAAAAAATCAGAGTAAGTTCTACAGTGGTAAAAAGAAGAAACATACGTTAAAAGCCCAAGTGATCTATCATCCGAAGAGCAAACAAATCATAGGAGTAGATATATCGTCTGGCAGTCAGCATGATATTAAATTGGCAAGAAAAACAGTTAAGAAATTCAAACATTGTGACTATGTTATGACCGATTTAGGGTACTATGGGTTAGAGCAAGATGGCTTTAAATTATTGATGCCAATAAAGAAAAAGAAGAATTTACCCTTATTTGATGCTGAGAAAAATTACAATAAAATGATTGGAAAAATACGAGTTGTAATCGAACATATTAACAGTCAATTGAAAAGATTTAGAATACTAAGTGAACGCTATCGAAATAGACGGAAAAGATTCGGTTTACGCATTAACTTAATCGCTGCACTGGTAAACCGGATGAACTTGCAATAACGACTTTCGCAAGAGATCTAATGACTATAGTCATACATATCTTCATCAAAATCGTCGTCATCAACGTAATGATCATTATCTCCAAATTGATAAAGTTCTAGCTGAGCAGGAAAACTTCCTAAATGAGCAGCAATTTTTAAATACTTTATATAGTTATCTTTATATTCATTATTACGTTCTTTTTCTTTAATAAAATTATCTAAGCCTGCTTTCCAAGTTGGACTAATTTCTTTACCTTGCAAATATCTATGATAAAGATAATTCATATCTTTATTCTGCTCATCAAAATCACTTTCACAATCACTATAAAATTGTGCAATCAAATATGGATAAATAGAAACCTGAGGGAACTCTATAAAGGTTTTTTTCAGCCGTTCTAAAACATTGTCATGCAGTGAATCATCATCCAAAGCATGTCTAACAAGCTGACTCATTTCCTCATTTGTTAAATATAAAAAATGATAATTTGAAAGATGCTTTTGAAAAAAAGGTGCTAGCGCAATTGAGACGTTTAATTCCTCACAGCGATTTTCAAATAACTCTCCATCCAACTGGTCATCGATTGAATCTGTAAAAATTGGGTAAGAACTTAGTTTTAAACTATTAAAAGTTTTAAATCCAAAAAGTGCTGCAACTATTTCATTTATATAAGAACGTTTAATCTCAATATCATGAAATTTAGTAGTTTGCTGTATTTCAAAAGCTAATGCGCTGATCGTAGACATGTTTATCCTTAAAGTTGTTTCTTAGAATCAAATTTGGACACACGTTTAAACTTTTGAATCTAATAGTGAAACAAAATAAAGAAAACATTAAGAAGAATAGACTATTCAATATAAAAATAGATTTTTGTCTTTTTTTACTCGTGTGTAAGTAAGGTGGACACCTATATTTGATAATAGCAATCAAAATTTAAAAATCAAGTTTTTTATGATTTCTCAATTTTACTTACTCTCAAACTCAATCACCAAACCAATTTCATGGCAGTAAAATCCACAATATAAGGTTTGATCACATGCTGACGGCGAAATTTAAGATTCATAAATCGCTTGGCACGTAGAATTTGCCATATCAGATGTTCTGCATCGGTGGCGGTGTGGCGCATGGATTTGGCGAATTCTAATAATTGAGGATCTATTTTCATTGTTATTTTAAAAGAGCATCATAGCTTTATGATGCTTTGGTTAAAAAAATTAAGTTTAGAATGAGTCAAATGACCAGCTAAATGCCCTATTTTTAAGTAAAATTTTAAAATAATCAAAATCCTTATAATCATTTAAACACTGTTCATCTCGTAATATTTTTTTTTGAATTTCGTTCAAATCACGTTGGTATTTTTTAGCCAAATCCACAGGTTTAAAGGTCTGTTTATAGAAACCTGAACTCTCCCAATCAAATGAGTAAATAATATTATCTACCTCAAACTGCAATTGCTCAATTTGCTCTTCTAACAATAGATTATAAGATTTTAAATGTTCATTTGCGATTTTAACTGCTTGTTTTTGATCACCTTGCTCTGTATAAGCACGTAACTTTAATAGAGCTAGTAAATCTTTTTCCTCTAGCGCCGTATTGGCTTGCTGTAATAATTCAGTTTTTTCAATGCGTTTTTGCTCATCTCGCTCACGGTCAGGATGGATCACTGAGGCAATTTTTAAATAGATACTTTTTAATGACTGCCCTGCCATTTTTTTTGCATCTTCAAGTTGCATTTGCTTCTTTAAAATTTTCTTTTTCTCTTTTTCGGCAAACTTTTGATATTCTTCACGCTCACGATCATTCAGTTGATTTTGAATAAAATCGGCTTCTTCTCGATCAAATTTGGCTTTTACTTTTTGCATAAATTCTTCAAGATTTTCGAGATCAAAATCAAAGTCAATCCAGTCTTCAGACACACCTAATTGATCTGCAAGAATTCCCTTCATCACTTGTTTCTGCATCATTTCATCAGCATCATGCTCTGGATGAGAATAATTCTCTGCTTGCGATGTAACCGTCTGAAAATTAGAGCTCTCTTCTAAAAGGTTATAATATTTAGCAATGACTATCGCCAATTCATGTTGCTGTTCAGACAGATTAGGATTATCTAAGAGCAGACTCGCTAAAATCGAAATTTTTTCATCTAAACGCTGTAAATGGGTTTTAGCAAATTTATGCGATTGTTTATATTGCCAAAGTACTTCTAATTGACTAAATAAAACTTGATGCCATTTGCTATATAATGGCAATAGTTCTGCACTTGCATCCTGCTGTACTTTTTGTTGTGCTTGTTGCCACTCTAACAAAGATGCTTGAAGTTTCTCAATTTTTAAAATCAGACGATTAAACTTCTTTTGTTGTGGGGATAAATTTCCAGTTTCTTGATATAAGCTTAAATCTAAAATGCTCATTACTTTGTTTCAATACAAATGCTATTCAACTCATTATTTTAACATAACGAATACCTAAGACCGTTGGTTTAGAGAGTAAAAAACTTTTTACTTCATTAAATCCCATGCCTTAAAAACATCTCCAAGCCGCTCACCTTTTTGATATACATCAAGCGTTCTTTTTCGACTTTAATCTGCTGTTTAATGGCTGAAGTATCTTCATCAATCTGCTTATACAGGTCAGCAATTTGAACTTTCCCTTTCGCCTTTTTCACGGCAATTCTGGTTTTCGATGACCAGACCAATCTATGGATCAAGGTATCGATCTGTTCTTGTAATTTCCGGCTTTGTGCATCCAAAGCCAATTGATAGAATCTTAGTTGCTCCGCACTTAAACCTTTTTGTGAAATATCCTGATCTTGCTCGATCTGCAGTTGCATTTTCAGTAACGTAAACAGGTCTTGTTCTGCATAAGCCTCATTGGCACGTTGCAATAATTCAGTTTTCTTGATTTTTTTGACATCATTCACTTCACGGTCAGGGTGAATGATGGCAGCAATTTTTAAATAAACGGTTTTCAATGACTGCTCTGCCATCGCTGCTGCCTGCTCCTGTTTTTCCTGCTGGCGTTTTAATCTGGCTTGCTCACGTGCCTGCTGAAAATGATCTGATTCCCATTCTTCAAATACTTCTGCATCTGCAAGATCTGAGGGATTCTCATTCTTAAAGAATATTTCCAGTTCATTTATTTTCTTTTGGCTTTTTCTGAACTGGGCATGCTCGGCACGTTGCTGATAGTAAGTGAAAATTTCATTCACTTTATGGGCTTGTTGCACCGACATTGCCTGAGAGTCTTTTAGATAATTTGCAAGGTATTGAATCTTTTCATCCAGCACCACCAGTTCTGCCTTGGAAAATGTAGTTTCCTGCAGGTGCTTCCAGAGCTGTTCCAGCTGCTTGAACAGTACACCATGCAATTCATGGTAGACCGGCATAAATGTTTTATGGGTATATTGTTGCAGCTCTTCTTCAGCCTGTTGCCATTGGTGTAATTCCTGTTTCTGTTGCTCGATTTTATCAATCAGATGATCCAGCTTCTTCTGCTGTGGCGAAAGCGCTGTAAATGGCTGAATCATGGTTTTCAAGTCAAAGAGCATGGCAGCGGAAAGACCAATAGGAAATACTATCTATAGTAATTCTTTCAGCTTTCGCCACATAGTTCTTTTCAACCGGCCCTTTCGAAATTTGTATCAGAATTAAAAAAAGCAGACCAAAGTCTGCTTTTTCGCTCTCATATTGATTATTCCAGCACTACACGGCCATTCAAGGACTGCACCGGACGGTTATTTGGGTGTCCCATCAGTTTGGCAAATTCCGAAATCTGCTTGGCAGAAGCCTGCTGAATATCCTTCAGGATCAGCCAGCGTACGCCTTCAGAACAAGGCGGTGTGGTCAGCGAGCCGCTAAAGCGATAATAATCCAGATTCTTAGGCAACATCTGATTCACCGCTTGTGGCGTTTTCAAAACCACTTTTTCACCCTGTTTTTTTGGTAGGCGACTCCACATGCGTTTGAGCATCTGACTTTCCTGTCCCTGTTCAAACATCATCCCCACCACAGCCAGCTCACCTTTGGCATTGGAATGGACAAAATGGATTTCCAGTGGATAGCTTTTACCCTTGATCAGGTTTTCACTCGGGCTGTGCAAATGAAACTGCTTCAGTACAAAGGTATCGCCATCCAGTTGCAATTCACCACCTTGCGCAAAATCCACCTGAACAGTATGACCTTTATTTTCGATCGCATGAATCATGGTGTTATAGCTGAACTTGAGCGGTTCCAGTTCTGCTTTCACTGTTCGCTCAATATTGATTGGCGACTGGTTCAGACCGTTACAGGCCGAATATTTCTGGCTCAAAGTCGACCATTGCTCAGGCTGAGTATAATCCCACTCCGTATCTGCCCAGACCGCTGTACTTAAACCCATAACCGTTAAAAGCGTGAATATTTTTTTCACAATACATCCCTTATTGGAAGTCAAAATCACAATTTCTAATTTAAAAACAGTTTATTAACCTGGTGTAATCACTCTATTTTTCAGGCCACAAACTACAGATGTTTATAGAAATGAAGTGATTTGCTTACAAATTTCTAAACACTCCCAGGTATTCAAAACACATTATTCAGAATTTATATTGATAGATTTCAAATGGATAATAATTTTATAGATTTAAAAATAGACAGCAAAGAATGTGATCTTCTTCAAATTTAATCTGCTGATTTTTTATGCGTTATTTACATGAAATCTCTATCTTATTTTGAATAAATTAAATAGCTGTATTTTTAAGCTCAAGCTTCTTTTTTAAATAGAATCTATCTTTATTCATAAACTTACATAAACACAGCAGCAAATAAAATACTGATATTGCTAGACTCGAGCCAAAGAGCAAAGTAAGGATAAAGAATTTAAATGGACTGGGCGACCATATTTATAAATGACACCACTTGGGAGTTTACCGCAGAAATTTTGCTGCGTTGTGCCCTGATGTACACGATGATTATCCTGTTTCTGCGTCTGACCGGAAAACGCGGGGTACGTCAGCTTTCCATCTTCGAAGTCGCTATCATTTTGAGCTTGGGTTCGATTGCCGGTGACCCGATGTTTACCGAAGATATTCCCCTGATTCAGGCAGTTCTGGTGATGTCGGTGATTATTATCATGTACCGCCTGACCACCTGGCTCATGATGAAATATCAATGGTTTGAAGACCTACTGGAAGGTAAACCGATTTATATCGTAGAAGATGGCGTGCTGGTCGTTGAAGAAATTAAAAAAGGTAAAATGTCACATGATGAATTCTTTGCCGAAATGCGCCAGCAAGGTGTAGAACATCTCGGTCAGGTACGCACCGGTTTACTGGAAACTGACGGTAAGTTCAGTATCCTGTTTTTCAAATCGGATGAGGTTCGGCCTGGGCTGCCACTTTTTCCTAAAAGCTGTTCTATAGTGCAACAGGTTAAGGCGGGGCAATTATATGCCTGTATTTACTGTGGGCAGGTGCAAACCCTTACGCACGCCGATCAGCAATGTCCGCGCTGTGATTCTGCGCAATGGGCCGAAACGATTGACTGTTTAAGAATAACTTAAGCCTGATTCAGTAACTGCAAATGCGCAAAAATTTCCGGCAGTTGCTGAATTTTATATTGGATATGTTCAGCATCTGCATGAAAGCCTTGCATCCATAATGCATGCATTCCGGCCTCTGTAGCTCCTTGTACATCATTAATTGGATGGTCGCCAATATATAGGCACTGTGTAGGTTGCACGCCTAGACGCTCTGCTGTGATCTGGAATATTTCCGGCTGTGGTTTGTTAAAACCCACTAGTCCCGAACTGATGATCTCATCAAAATAAGGTTCAATACCCAAACCCCGAATCGTATTCAAACGGGTGTCATGTCCGCCATTGGAAACAATGGCTAGCTGATAACCCTCATCTTTCAGCTGCGTTAATACTTGCTCTGCTGCCGGCATTTCTACGGCGAAACGGCCAAACTGGCTAAACCAGAACTGGGCTAGTTCTTCTATGCTAGGAGGATTTAACCAGTGTAGTTCCTGCAATAATGCATAAGCAGCCGAAGCCCCGATACCACCATGGGTCAGCAATTCTTTTTTAGGATAACCACCATTATCGATGCGCCTTACAATCTCGATAATTTTGTCAGGCTCGACCTGTGCCAATGCTGGCGCATAATATTCTGCCAGATAACGGCTATAGGCCTGTGCAGTCAGATCACGATGGGTCAAGGTATTGTCGAGGTCAAATAAAACAGCTTGAATAGGCATAATTTTCAAAACGAAATGCTGAAACTTTCAATCATGTTAACAGCCCGAAACTTGTTAGATCAGACATAAAATTGCTAAGTTTTGTTGTTTTAAGCATAAAAAAAAGCGATGCCAAAGCATCGCCTTTTCTTAGCTTACAAAGTCTAAATTAGAATTTGTATTCGAAACCTGTGCCGACAAGAATCTGTTTGTCTTCGTCAGAGCCTTGTTCAACCGTCAGATAACCTGCTGTACCATACACTTTCACCTGTTTAGAGAATGCATAGTCAACACCAGCAAGGATTTGGTTTACTTCAAAATCTGGACTTGCATTATTGAAAGTTACATCGCTATAGCTATATTGACCTTTTACTGTCCAGTTTTTTGCATTTGGCAAGTTATATTCCGCACCAATCAACCATGCTTGCGCATCATCAATAGTTGCTGCTGCAGCTTGGTTCGCTGTCGGGCTAGCAGAGGCATTTTCAATATCAGAATTTTGATATAGCGCACGTAGTGATAAACCATTATCTAAATTGATACGTCCAATTGCACGAATTGTATTTGCTTCTGCTATAACATTACGACTTGCTGTAACATCTTGACCTAAAAGTGGAGGTGTATTGTCTGCATTTAAGAAGCCACGACCTAAAAAGCGTGATGGAATCGCTTTGTCATAACCTAAGCCAGCAACGAACGTTTTGTCGCTATAAACAACTGAAGAAGACCAAGAATCACCTAAACCACGGCCAGCAACTGTATAACCACCTTTCGTCGAGTTAATAGTGTCGTTACCTTCACCTGTAGCAAGCTGTAATTTAGCTTCAAGCTTACCTTCACCCACATTGAATGCAGGAGTTTCATAAACAAGTACATTATCGATACGGTTTTCACCAGCCATGATACCTGCGACATCAGCATTATTAGCTACATAGTTATTAAATGTATCTACTACAGATGATAGTTGTTTTACTGGAGTATCAATTTTACCGGCTTTCAGCGTACCCAACTTCTCATCTTTAAGGCCAATTAAAAGATTACGCGGTACAAATGTATCTGTACTTCCACCATTGTCTACATAGAAGGTAAATTCAGCTTGATAAAGCGCACTTAAACGGTCTGTTAATTTTTCATCCCCTTTTAAACCCAAGAATGAGTTATTAGAGTTCAGGTCAGTAATATGACGATCTTCTACGCCATTTTTATTATCTGCTTGTACATGATCCAGAGAAAGATCAATCTCACCATAGAAAGTTGGTGCTGCAAAAGTTGTCCCCGCCAAAAGGCTGAATGCAATTGCTGTTGCTAACTTAGTTTTCATCAAAAAAATCCTTAATTTATTTTGTAACAAATAATACACACGGCGCTTATATTACAAAATTATTAAATTAATATTTATATATTCTATTTAGTACTTTAGGCTAATATTTAACCAAACAATTGATTATTTAGAAATTTTATACTTTTTCTTCAATTTTCATCCATCGGAAAATTGGAATTAAACAGATAATTGCCACAATTACGATCAGGTTTAGATAATTTTGATAGCCTAAAGCATCTCCAAAAATGCCACTCAGGCTATAAAGTCCTCCACTCACCGTAGCCATCAGTGCCACCTGAAAGGTAAAATCTGTCCCAGCCAGATGCTTGCGACTATATTGCATGACCAAGGTCAACATGACCACCAAGAGCATGGCAGAAATCATGTCTTCAGCTGCATTGACCAGATATATCATCCAGTTTTGTACTTTACTTTGCCCTTCATAGTGGGCAGCCAGCCAGGCGTAAGCCATTAAGCTTAATATTTTTAAAATTGAGAAAACAATCAAACTCGAGCTGCGCGACCAGTATTTCAGACACCAGCCCGCCAGTCCGGCCCCAATCAAGGCAGCCAACGCTCCCAGCATGGTGACATAAAGACCAATCTGGCTAAAGCTCAGTCCGAGATCTACCATTAATGGTTTTAATAAAGGCCCGGATAAACCATCGGCGATTTTAAAGGTCAGTAAAACCAGAAGCCACCTCGCCAAGGTTATATTTGACCAGAAGTATTGAAAATAGGTTTTAATATTACTGAGCACAGGTCCTTTATTAGATGGCGTAATAATTATTGAATGCTGAGGTTCTCTAAAAAGTAAAATGGGTAAAGTATTAAGAAAGACCAAAGCCGCCAATAATAGAAAGGTGGCTTGCCATTGCAGCAGATCTAACAACCATAATATGGCCCCGCCTCCGACAATGAATCCCAGACGCGAACCGATAACCTGAAAGGTATTGCCCCAGTGTTGCTGTTCATTTTTCAGAATATTGACTGCCAGTGCATCGGTGGCAATATCCTGCGTCGCGCCAATGCCATTCATCAGTAAAAGCGTGATAAAAAACAGCGCTAAATACAGCGGCTGATTCAAGGCCTGAATCGGTAGAAATGAAAGTCCAATCAATACGGCAACCGACAGCCATTGCAAGGGAATAATCCAGCTACGGTAATGACCTTTTGCTCTCGATCCATAACGATCAACCCAAGGTGCCCAAAATATTTTGATCGACCAGGGCAGCATCAACAGACCAAAACCACCAATATGCGCCAGTGATACCCCTTCAGCCCGAAGAATCACCGGTAAGGCATGCGTCATAAACCCGACCGGAAGCCCCTGTGCCCAATACAGCGAAAACAGTAAAATATAGGTATTCCGCATAATCAAGCCAAGTCCTTCAGGTAAAAATGCTCAACAGCATTCAAGATGCTATACATTTTGCCAATGATCCGGATTTTACAACAGTCTAATATGATCAAAAATAAAGAAAAATAAGTTTCAGGAAGAGACAGCAGCAATGACTCAGACACGTTTTCCCCAACTCCCGCCACATGTGCCAGCCCGTGGCAGCAAGCTGAGCAGGGCTTTCTTCAGGCGGCTTTTCCTGGCCCAAGGCTGGCGTCTTGAAGGCGAATTTCCGGATTTGCCCAAAGCGGTGGGAATTATTTCTCCGCACACCTCCAATATTGATGCATGGCTGGGTTTTAATGCACTGCTCGGTCTCGGCATCCAGATTAAAATTTTTGGTAAAGACAGCCTGTTTCGTACACCGCTGAAGCCGGTTCTGGAATGGATTGGTGTGGTTCCGGTGGTACGTGATAGTCCACAAGGACATACCCGACAGATTGTAGACATCATTGAAAAATCGCAGCAGATCTGGGTCGGTATGGCACCGGAAGGTTCACGTAAGGCACCGGATAAAATTCGCAGCGGTTTTTATCATATTGCCAAGGCAGCCCATTTGCCGATTGTGATGTTTTCCTTTGATTATGATATCAAGACCATTCATATCCTGGGCGTATACCATCTGACCGGTGATTATGAATACGACCTGGAACAGATTTATCAGCATTATCAAGGTAAATTCTCGGCCAAAAATCCGGACTGGGTGGCCAAGCCGTTACAAAAGCCTTTGAAAAAAGACTAGGCAAATACGCCTTTTTTTGATGTGATAGCCTGAATCTTGTTGATTTAATCACCAGTTTTTATAATGAAATTAGCCCGTTATGCCTTAATTGGCTGCCTTGGATTCAGTCTTGCAGCCTGTGACAAAGCCACTAAAACACCTACGCCTGCCACGCCATTAAAAGCCCGTGAACCTGTCGTCGCCATTGCCCTCGGTGGCGGCGGTGCCAAAGGTTTTGCCCATATTGGCGTCATTAAAGTGCTCGAATCACACGGCATCAAACCGAAAATCGTCACCGGTACCAGTGCCGGTAGTTTTGTCGGTAGCCTGTATGCCAGTGGCAAATCGCCTTATCAGTTACAGCAGATTGCCCTGAATTTTAAAGAATCTGATATCCGCGATTTAACCTTGAACCGGCAAGGGATTATTGCCGGACAAAAATTGCAGGATTTCGTCAATAAGAATGTGGCGAACAAACCAATTGAACAATTCCCGATTCGCTTTGCTGCTGTTGCCACTCGTCTGGACAATGGCCGTAAAGCTGACTTTATTAAAGGCAATGCCGGACAGGCGGTCCGAGCGTCCTGCAGTATTCCGAATGTGTTTGTGCCTGCAGTGATTGGTGGAAGCAAATATGTCGATGGCGGTCTGGTCAGTCCGATTCCGGTCAAGACCGCCAAAGATATGGGAGCAGACATTGTGATTGCCGTGGATATTTCTGCCCGTCCGGATGGTAATAAGGCTCTAAATATGTGGGGCGTACTAGATCAGACCCTGAATATTATGGGACAGCAAAGCATTCATGAGGAACTGAGTCAGGCCAATGTGGTGATCCAGCCCAAAGTCGGCCATATTGGTACTTTAGACCTGAAAGCCAGTAATGCGACCATTCTGGAAGGTGAAAAGGCTGCTCAGCTGAAAATCCGTACTATTGAAAAAGCCATTAGCAACTTCAAGCAGTCTCCCGCGGCATTTAAACCGCCACGTCCGGCAAAATTTTGATGCATGAATTTTTTATATTCATCTGCGGCCGCATCTGCTACATTGAAGATCAATCATATAAAGATGATGATTAATTAAATACTTAGCGATATAGGTCACGATATGGAATTAGTTCTTGAACCTTGGCACTGGTTTGTATTAGGCATCCTTCTGATTCTGTCGGAATTACTGCTGCCCGCATTTGCTGCCCTGTGGTTCGGGATCGGTGCCATCATGGTTGGCGTCCTGTACTGGATGTTCCCGATGATGGGACTGACGACCCAGCTCCTGACCTGGATCGTACTTTCTGTTCTGTGTACGCTGCTCTGGTTTAAGTTTATCAAGCCACTTTCCATTGATAAGACCAAAGCCGGTCTATCGCGTGAAGCGACCATTGGTCAGGTGGGCATGGTGATTCAGACTAATCTGGATCATGGGCAAATCCGGGTGCGCTTTCCGATGCCAGTTTTAGGTTCGGATGAATGGGAATGCCGAACTCTGGACCCAGTTCAGGTCGGAGACCGCGTTCGCGTCGTGGATATTCTGGGTAATGACCTGGTCGTACAACCTCACAGCACGAATTATCAAAATCAATAAGGTGAATAAGCTATGTCTGGTGGTTCTATCATTGTTATCGCGTTTCTGGCCTTTGTTGCGATTACCATTTTTAAAGGTGTGCGGATTGTGCCGCAAGGCTACAAATGGATCGTACAGCGTCTGGGTAAATACCACACCACCCTAAATCCGGGCCTGAATTTTGTCATTCCTTATGTCGATGAAGTCGCCTATAAAGTCACAACCAAAGATATCGTTCTGGATATTCCCTCACAGGAAGTGATTACCCGTGATAACGCGGTTCTGCTGATGAATGCAGTGGCCTATATCAACCTGACCACACCAGAAAAAGCCGTGTACGGGATTGAAAACTATTCCTGGGCGATTCAGAACCTGGTACAGACTTCACTGCGTTCGATAGTCGGTGAAATGGATCTGGATGATGCACTATCTTCACGTGATCATATTAAGGCACGCTTGAAATCCAGTATTTCCGATGATATCTCGGACTGGGGTATTACCTTAAAAACTGTAGAAATTCAGGATATTAAACCTTCTATTACCATGCAGACTGCAATGGAAGAACAGGCAGCAGCTGAACGTCAGCGTCGTGCGACAGTCACCAAAGCTGATGGTGAAAAACAGGCCGCGATTCTGGAAGCGGACGGCCGTCTGGAAGCCTCTCGTCGTGATGCTGAAGCGCAAGTGGTACTGGCTGAATCTTCACAACGTGCAATCGACATGGTGACTTCCGCCATTGGTGATAATGAAATTCCGGTCGCCTATTTACTGGGTGAACAGTATATTAAAGCCATGCAGGATATGGCCAAGTCGCCAAATGCCAAGACTGTGGTCCTTCCTGCCGATGTATTAAATACGATCCGTGGTGTCATGGGCCGACCTAACTAATTTATCTTTTGACTTTATATATAGGCAGCCCGAGGGTTGCCTATTTTTATTCGCGCAAGAAAATCTCAGCAAAGATTGTGAATTTATGGTTAAATTTCGCGTTTATTTTTGAAATCTACTGGATTTGATGTTGCTTGGCTTTCGGATTAAAGCTTTTCGCAGCTGTCTTATTCCTTGTTTCGATCTACTGTCCAACTTAAAAATGGATACCGTATGAGCTCCCTAAATCCAACCTTAATTACTTTTCTTTTCTATATTGTCGCAATGGTGGTGATCGGCCTGATGGCTTATCGCGCGACAAGCAACTTTTCCGATTACATCTTAGGGGGCCGACGTTTAGGGAGTTTCGTAACTGCACTTTCTGCAGGGGCTTCCGACATGAGTGGCTGGCTACTAATGGGCCTGCCCGGTGCGATTTATCTTTCCGGTCTGTCTGAGATGTGGATTGCCATCGGCCTGATTATTGGTGCCTGGCTAAACTGGTTGCTGGTTGCTGGCCGTTTACGCGTACATACCGAAGTCCAGCACAATGCCCTGACCCTGCCGGATTATTTCTCGAATCGTTTTAACGACCAGAAGAAAATCCTGCGTATTGTTTCGGCTTTCGTGATTCTGATTTTCTTTGCGATTTACTGTGCTTCCGGCATGGTTGCAGGTGCGCGTCTGTTCGAGAGCATGTTTGACATGTCTTACAGCACCGCGCTCTGGATCAGTGCCATTGCCACCATCAGCTATGTATTTATTGGTGGTTTCCTGGCTGTGAGCTGGGCCGATACCATTCAGGCGGGGCTGATGATCTTTGCCCTGTTGCTGACGCCAATCGTAACGTTAATGGCGTTCTCGGATATGTCCCAGGTGACTTTGGCACTGGAGGCTGCTCGTCCTCAAGCAATGAATATTCTGGGTGATCTCAGCCTTGTTGCGATTATTTCTCTGCTTGCCTGGGGTCTGGGTTACTTTGGCCAGCCGCATATTCTGGTGCGCTTCATGGCTGCAGATTCAGTCAAATCCATTCCAAATGCACGTCGTATTGGCATGACCTGGATGATTCTGTGTCTGGGCGGTGCAGTCGCAGCCGGCTTCTTCGGTATTGCTTATTTCGAGCAGCATCCAGAACTGGCAAGCGTGGTGAATGCCAATCCTGAAACCGTATTTATGGAACTGACCAAAATCCTGTTTAACCCATGGATTGCAGGTGTAGTTCTGGCGGCGATTCTGGCGGCAGTAATGAGTACTTTAAGCTGTCAGTTATTGGTCTGTTCAAGCACCTTGACAGAAGACTTCTATAAATCTTTCCTGCGTAAAAATGCCTCGCAAAAAGAACTGGTCTGGGTTGGCCGTTTGATGGTACTGCTGATTGCCTTGCTGGCGATCTGGATGGCGGGTAATCCTGAATCTAAAGTTCTGGGTCTGGTGGCTTATGCCTGGGCAGGTTTTGGTGCCGCTTTTGGCCCGCTGATTATCCTGTCATTGTTCTGGAAACGCATGACTTTGAATGGTGCTTTGGCCGGTATGATCGTGGGTGCAGTCGTGGTTATTTTCTGGAAGAACCTGTTTGCTGACACTGGCCTGTATGAAATCGTTCCTGGCTTTATCTGTTCAATGCTGGCGATTGTGGTGGTGAGCCTGATGGGCAAAGCGCCAACAGCAGAAGTGACTGATCGTTTTGAAGAAGCTGAACGCCTGTATAACGAAAGCAAATAATTCTGTATCAACTAAAAAGAGGACTTCAAGTCCTCTTTTTTTATGCAGTTACTTTAAACTTTTTTAGAAAAATAATTTTTCAATCAGCTTTTGCGCGTGAGCAGGAACTGGGTAATTTGCATCAACTCTTCCGCCTGACCTTCAAAATGGTTCAAGGCATTGATCGCCTGATCATGTAATTGCTGGGCATAGGCTTTGGCCTGCTCCAGCCCCATCAATGCCGGATAAGTCGATTTTTCTACCTGTTCATCCTTGCCGGCTGTTTTCCCTAACACTTCGGTATCAGAAATAATATCCAGAATATCGTCCTGTACCTGGAAGGCCAGACCAATCGCCTGTCCGAACTCACGTAATTTAGGAATGGCCAGATCGGTGCCTTCAAAGATTGTCACCGCCGCCATCATGATCGCAGCACTAATCAAAGCACCGGTTTTATTACGATGGATGGTTTCCAGTGCTTGCTGATCGATTTTCTTGCCTTCAGACTGCAAATCTAAAACCTGACCATTCACCATTTTCGAAGAGGCTGTCGCCAGAATCTGCATCTGCTTCAGTACAATGGAAGCTGCTACCGCTGGCCCCTGATCAAACAGACGGCTACCCAAAATTTCAAAAGCCATCGATTGCAGGATATCACCTGCCAAAAGCGCGGTATCTTCCCCATAAGCTACATGACATGTCGGCTGGCCACGGCGCAGCAAATCATTGTCCATACACGGCAGATCATCATGGGCCAATGAATAGCAGTGAATAAACTCGATCGCAACCGCTGCACGGCGTACTGCAGCACTATTCTGGTTTGGTTTTAATGCAGCGGTGGCATAGCATAGCGCTGGACGTACTCGTTTACCACCCAGCATCACAGCATGATGGACTGCCGACCTTAACGGTTCTGGAATGGCAAAGGCTTCCAGAGCGGTCAATAAATCCTGTTGAATGCGGTGTTGTGCTTGAGTGAGTGCATGGGTTGATACGTCAGTGATAGATGACACATTCGCCTCGAATACGTAGTCCAGAAGAATAAAATGACAAGCGAATAAATGCCTGTACGCTGATCAGGCATTGTACCTAGAAATGCCTTGAATTTTCAGCCATAAATTGAATTGTTCTGCTGAAATTTGCTATTCAACATCAAATAAGCAAGTCAGAGATTTTAAACCATAAAAAAACCACCGCAGAACCGGTGGTTTTATTCAGGTTAAATGTATGCACAGCATTTAAACGAGAACATCTTCTGGTACGCGCACCCAGCCTTCCATCAAGACGCGGGCACTCCGGCTCATGATGGCCTTTTTCACTTTCCACTCACCATTTTCAAAACTTGCTTGTGCACCGACTCTCAACGTCCCGGAAGGATGACCGAAACGCACCGCTTCACGCTCTACTCCGCCTGCGACCCGGTTCACCAGTGTTCCGGGAATTGCTGCAGCTGTACCAATCGCCACCGCAGCCGTACCCATCATGGCATGATGGAGTTTACCCATAGACAAGGCACGAACCAGAATATCGGTATCTGATTCAGTGACAGTTTTGCCACTTGAAGAGGTATAGCTACTCGGTGGTGCAACAAAGGCAATTTTTGGAGTATGTTGTCGGGTTACGGCTTCTGCAATATTCTGAATCAGTCCCATCTGCTTCGCCGCATAGGCACGAATTGTCTCAAATTTTGTCAGGGCTGCCACGTCATTATTGATATGATCCTGAAGCTCGGTGCCCTTATAGCCTAGATCTCCCGCATTTAAAAATACCGTCGGAATGCCGGCATTAATCATGGTCACTTCGAAACTGCCAATATTGGGAACTTCCAATGTATCGACCAGATTGCCTGTTGGAAACATCGAACCGCCTTCAGCATCGTCATCAGCTGGATCCAGAAACTCGATCTGCACTTCGGCCGCAGGAAAGGTTACGCCATCCAGTTCGAAATCACCCAGCTCCTGCACTTGACCATTTCGCATCGGTACATGTGCAATAATGGTTTTCTGAATATTGGTCTGCCAGATGCGTACCGTGCATAACCCATTTTCAGGAATACGTTCGGCATCGACCAGACCATTGGAAATGGCAAATGCCCCCACTGCCGCGGTCAGATTGCCGCAGTTGCCACTCCAGTCTACAAAAGGACAATCAATTGACACCTGACCAAATAAATAATCGACATCATGATCAGCTTGCAGGCTTTTTGACAGAATGACCGTTTTACTGGTACTGGAACTGGCACCACCCATACCGTCGATCTGTTTCCCATATGGATCTGGGCTACCAATCACGCGTAGCAAAAGCTGGTCACGAATCCGGCCAGGCTGTTGTGCTTCTACAGGCAGGTCATCCAGCTTAAAGAAAACACCTTTACTGGTGCCTCCACGCATATAGGTTGCAGGAATCTTGATTTGGGCGGCAAAACTCATGAATTATTTCATCCTTTGACTTGTCTTTGTTTTCGTACAGGTTATTCAATATTTATATTCAAAGTATAGTATGTTGAAAGCAGAACTGCTTGGCTGCCAGACCTTAGTATAAAAAAACGGCATTTGTATTTTATCCAAGAAAATAGAGAACTCATCAGTAACAGTTTCAATAAAATTAATATATTGATTCATTTATATTTTATTTCAGTTATTTATATGAATAATTTTTATCATTCCTCCAACAATATTTCATTCTTAGGATGGACTAGGCTTCTTTAGTCTGATCAATTACAATCAGCCACTTCTCATTTTCCATTGTCGGGCTGAACACTTTGAATAACGAGTCTTCACAACTTCAGCGTGGCTTAAAGAACCGTCATATTCAGTTGATCGCCATGGGCGGTGCAATTGGCACAGGCTTATTCTTAGGTTCCGCACAGGTGATCCAATCTGCGGGTCCTTCTATTATTTTAGGCTATGCCATTGGGGGCCTGATTGCATTTTTAATCATGCGTCAATTGGGTGAGATGATTGTTCATGAACCTGTCGCAGGTTCATTCAGCCATTTTGCTTATAAATACTGGGGCAAATTCCCTGGTTTCCTTGCGGGTTGGAACTACTGGATTTTGTATATCCTGGTGGCCATGACCGAACTTACTGCGGTTGCGAAATATATTAACTACTGGTGGCCTCATATTCCAGCCTGGGCATCGGTATTGTTTTTCTTTATCGTGATTACACTGGTCAACCTCGGCAATGTGAAATTCTACGGTGAATCAGAATTCTGGCTTTCCATCATTAAAGTGACTGCGGTCATCTCGATGATTGTCTTCGGTTTATATCTAATCTTGACTGCAGATGCTTCCTCGACTGCGTCTTTCAGTAATTTATGGACTGCAGGTGGTTTCTTCCCGAATGGCTTTGAAGGTCTGTTCTTCATGCTGGCCTTCCTGATGTTTGCCTTCGGTGGGATTGAACTGATCGGTATGGCAGCAGCAGAAGCTGAAAATCCAGAGAAGACCATTCCGAAAGCGATTAATCAGGTGGTGTTCCGTATCCTGATTTTCTATGTGGGTGCATTGACGATTCTGTTATCACTGGTGCCTTGGAATCAGCTTGAGCTAGGTGGTCTGGACAAAAGTCCGTTCGTGATGATTTTCAGCCAGCTTGGCATTGACTGGGCAGCACACTTACTGAACTTTATTATCCTGACAGCAGCATTGTCTGTGTATAACAGTGGTATGTACGCCAACAGCCGTATGCTCTATGGTCTGGCTCAGCAAGGAAATGCACCTAAAGTCTTCATGAAAGTGAATAAACAAGGTACGCCAATTCCTGCTGTATTGTTCTCTGCCGTGCTGATTTTCGGCTGTGTGCTACTTAACTACTTTGTGCCTGAAGATGCCTTAAGCCATCTGATTTACATCGTAGTCGGTGCATTGGTATTGAACTGGGCCATGATTACCCTGACCCATCTTAAGTTTATTCAGAGCATGAAAAAGCTGGGACAGAAGACTTCTTTCCCTGCGCTATGGTCTCCGGCGGGCAATATTCTGGTTCTTGGTTTTATTCTTACGATTCTTTACATCATGTGGACGCAAGGATTCCAGGAATCTATTTTGATGATCCCGCTTTGGATTGTAGTTATGCTTGGTCTGTTTAAGTTACTTAAGCCTAAAAATACCTAGACAACTCCTGTAGCTATGAGTCCTTAAAAGTTATTGCTTCGGCAATAACTTTTTTTTGTATTTTTTACAGTACAATAGCCTTCTTTTCGCGCCCTTAGCTTAACTGGATAGAGCAGTTGCCTCCTAAGCGACCGACGTGGGTTCGAGTCCCGCAGGGCGCACCATCCTTTCAAAATGTGATCTATACCTCAAAAAATTAGCGTTAATCTTCATATTTTTAGAATATTTTTTATACAAAAAGTCATTTTTTCTTCATTATTTTATTTCTTTTACTTTCAAATACTTATTTCAAAATGAGGCTATTTTTTGGTGTAAAAACTCTATTTTGATGCTTTTTTAGACTAATGAGTTTTTTCTAGAGCATTTACTCTTATTTTAATTGTGCTATTTTTGTCACATGGAGTAACAAATGATTGCGGATAAATACCCGAAATCTCCAAGAATTTAATAAGTGCAAACAACAACGCTAGATATAAATTTGTACCTCAAGGAAAGACGTAAATGAAATTAAAAACATTAACTACTGCAATGATTCTTGCAACTGTACCAATGACGGGTGCTTTTGCAGCAGCTCTAGATCGTTCAGGCCAATCTATTGCAGCCTTCCTACAACCTGGTAACTATTTTGAAGCAGGTATTTCTGTTTTAGATCCATCTGTATCTGGTAAAGCTAATGCAGGTTATACACCTAACGCTGCTATTCCTGCAGCTTTAGCTGGTCTTGAGAATACCTCTCTATCAGACATGGGCGAAGATTATTACTTCCCAAGTGCAGCATTAAAGTTTCAAGTAGCTGATAAATTATCAGTGGGTCTTTTATACGATCAACCTTTTGGTGCTGATGCAGCCTATTCAGTTGGTGATGCTGGAGCAAACCCAGCATTAGCAGGCTTGGGGCTTCCAGCTGCATTATTTGCTGGACAGGGCTTATTGCATGATGGCCAAGAAGCAACTGAAGTAGAAGTTACAACCGAAAATTTAACGTTCCTATTAGGTTTCCAACCAACTGAAAACTGGAATCTATATGGTGGTGCGGTATACCAGACCGTTAAAGGGAATGTTCAACTACGTGGTACCGCATACGGTTCTACTATTGCATTAGGCCAATATAATGCAGATATGAAGAAAGATTCTGCAGTAGGCTGGATTGCAGGTTTAGCTTACCAAATTCCTGAAATCGCATTAAAAGCATCTTTAACGTATCGCTCTGAAATTGATCACGAAGCAGCAACGAATGAATATGGTACAAGCTTAATTTTAACTGGTTTAGTTCCTGGACCAGGTGCGGTATATAACGAAAACACTACTACCAAAATTACAACTCCACAATCTGTAAACCTTGATTTCCAAACTGGTATCATGGCTGACACAGTCGCTTTTGCTAATGTGCGCTGGGTAAACTGGGAAGATTTTTCAATTCGTCCTGAACAGTTTGGTACAGTTTCAGAAGCTTTAGGTGCCGCAGGCTTAACCCCAGATAATCCAAATGGTTTTGACTTAGTGGGTTATACAGATGATCAATGGTCAGCTACTGTAGGTGTAGGCCGTAAATTTAATGAAAAATGGGCAGGTAATGTCTCTGTAGGTTGGGATTCAGGTGCAGGCAACCCTGTTTCAACTTTAGGTCCAACTGAAGGTTACTGGAACGTTGGCCTAGGTCTACAATTCTCACCTGCTGCAAACTACTTTATCGCTGGTGGTGTGAAGTACTTCTGGTTAGGTGATGCTAAAGCTCAACCTGCATCAATGTTTGGTACAGGAAACTCTGTGGCACAATTTGAAGATAACCATGCTTTAGGTTATGGCTTAAAAATGGGCTATCGCTTCTAATTCCTGTTAGTTAATAAAAACCACCTTCGGGTGGTTTTTATTGTCTCATTTATATTTTTATACACCCGTATACTATTCGATGCTTTTATCACCAATCAAATTTTGCCTAAATTTTGTTTTTAATATATTTTGATAAAAATTATTATTTGTTTATTTTCATTAAGTTAATCAAAAAAATATAGTATAAATACTCTAAGCAATCATTTTTTATAACCGCCATAGTTAATTTCTTGGACGAAGTGGAGCATTTACTCTTTTTAAATTTGTGTTACTTTTCCACAACTTTTATTAATATTTATGCAACATTGTCAAGGATGAGCCATGAAGCTTAAGCCAATCTCTATCGCTATTCTTCTTTCTAGCCTGCCTACTTCTCTCGTGTTCGCTGCCGGTTTAGACCGTTCAGGCCAGTCTATTCAGGCTTTTTTACAACCTGGTAACTATGCAGAAGCAGGAATTTCTGTTCTTGATCCAACTGTGAAAGGGACATCTAAAGTATCTGCTTTTGAAGGTGAAAAAATTAACGACATGGGGGAAGATTACTATTTCCCCTCTGCTGCAATTAAAGTTCAAGCAACAGACAAAATTTCTTTAGGCTTGATCTATGATCAACCTTTTGGAGCAGATGCAACATACGCTGAAACTGCTGGTTCTTTTGGTAATGGTGTAGAAGGTACATCAGTTGATGTTGACACACATAATTTAACTGCCCTCATTGGTTATCAACCTACAGAAAACTGGAATTTCTATGCTGGTCCAGTGTGGCAAACTGTTGAGGCTGATATTAAATTACGGGGGGGTGCTTATTCTTTATTAAGTGGCTATAACATTCAGCTTAAACAAGAAGAAGCCTTTGGATGGCTTGCTGGATTTGCTTATCAAATTCCTGAAATTGCATTAAAAGCTTCTGTTACCTATCGTTCAGAAATTAAGCATAAAGCAAAATCTTCTGAACAGTCTGATTTAGCTCTTTTAGGACAACAACTTCCTGATGCAGGTCATCCTTTAAGTCCAGCAAAACCATTATTGGCGACTTTAGGTGAAAGAGAAAGTACTGTAGAGGCGGTTACACCTCAGTCGGTAAATATTGATCTGCAATCAGGTGTCGCTCAAAATACTATTGCTTTTGCAAATCTTCGTTGGGTTCATTGGGATCAATTTGCTGTAACACCATCTTTACTCGCTCAAGCTTCAGCCTTGGCAAAAGGAAAAGCACAAAATCTGATCGATTACTCTAATGATCAATGGTCAGCAACAGTCGGTGTAGGTCGCAAATTCAATAATAAATGGTCAGGTTCAGCTTCTGTAGGTTATGACTCAGGTGCAGGCAACCCTGTAACGACTTTAGGTCCAACTGAAGGTTACTGGAATGTAGGCTTAGGTGCTCAATATAGCCCTGCTGAGAATTACTTTATTCAGGCTGGCGTAAAATATTTCTGGTTAGGCGATGCCCAAGCACAAACTGGCGGTACTATTGTAGGTGATTTTGAAGACAACCATGCCATGGGTTATGGCCTAAAAATCGGCTACCGTTTCTAAGCAATAAAGAGTTTTACTCTAATAAAAAAAGGCACCCTTTGGTGCCTTTTTTTAATTTCAAACTTAAAAATTAAGCTGGAATATTACGTACCGATGCATTACGGATTGCTTCTTTCAATGCGTCATAACCATAAATTGGTGGGAATTGCGGGAATTCAGCAATCACATTTTCAGGCGCATCAAATAGGAAACCATGATCTGCTTCACCTAGCATCGTGGTATCATTATAAGAATCTCCTGCTGCAATCACACGGAAGTTCAAGCCATGTAATGCTTTTACGGCTTGACGTTTTTGGTCCGGCTGACGAAGTTTATAAGCCGAGATCATGCCTGCTTCATCTGTTTCCAGTTTATGACAGAAAATCGTCGGCCAATCCAGTTGCTTCATCAATGGATGTGCAAATTCATAGAAAGTATCTGAAAGAATAATTAATTGAAAATGCGTACTCACCCATTTCACAAATTCTTTTGCTCCTGGGAACGGCCCCATTTCTGCAATCACTTCCTGAATATCGTTCAAGCCTAAACCGTGCTGTTTTAAAATATTCAGACGTTGGGTCATCAGTACATCATAGTCAGGAATGTCACGAGTCGTCGCTTCAAGCTCTTTAATACCGGTTTTTTTGGCAAAGTTAATCCAGATTTCTGGAACCAACACGCCTTCTAAATCTAGACATACGACTTCCATGAACATTCCCTCTGAGTTGTATTGAAAAAATTTTGCACTATCATAGCTGAAGCAACAGATTTTGTACTGTACTTTTTTAAATCTATTTTTTTCATAAGTATTTATTTTTTAGTGATAAGTCAACTAAATCAATTCTATTAAAATAGATGTGAAATTAATTAATATAGGCTATGTCCTTTCCAAGCCTATATCGCCAGGACTCTCATGACCATCATTCCTACTATTGATCGTATTGATGCGTTTGCATCTGAATATGCAGATAAATCGCCCAATGAAATTTTGGCACTTGCACTGAGCCAGCAGGGTGAAATTGCGATTTCATTTTCTGGTGCTGAAGATGTTGTATTGATTGATATGGCGTCGCATCTCGGTAAACCGTTCCGGGTATTCAGTCTGGATACTGGCCGCCTACATGCAGAAACCTATCAATTTATTGAACGGGTGCGTAAGCATTATAATATCGAGATTGAAATCTGTTTCCCTGAAACAGATGCGGTACAGAATTTAGTCACCACCAAGGGTCTATTCAGTTTCTTTGAAGATGGCCATCAGGAATGTTGCGGTATACGCAAGGTTCAACCGCTACGTAAAAAACTGGCCACGCTGGACGGCTGGATTACCGGTCAGCGCAAAGACCAAAGTCCGGGTACACGCAATGAAATTCCTGTGGTTCAGGCCGATCCAGGTTTTTCCGGTCCGGGAAAGCAGTTGATCAAGTACAATCCTCTAGCCAACTGGTCCAGCGCGGATGTCTGGAGTTATATCCGTATGATGGAAGTCCCTTATAATGCCTTGCATGAAAAAGGTTTTGTTTCAATTGGCTGTGAACCTTGTACTCGCCCTGTGCTGCCAAATCAGCATGAACGCGAAGGCCGCTGGTGGTGGGAAGAAGCCACTCATAAAGAATGTGGCTTACATGCTGGCAATCTAAAAAAATAAAGTTAAGTTTTATCGCTCCTATTGATTGAAAGGCTATTTTTTTAATAAAGATAGTCTTTTTTAATTGATAATTTTACATTTAGTGACAAGATAGAAATTACCTTTTATCGGGATAATATTATTTTAATTAAAGAATTGATAAAATTTTAGCTCATTGATTTATTTGCATAAAATGTGAAATTAAACACAATGCTATTTCTCTAATAACACATAATTATTAAGTTACACTCCACTTCGCCTAGAAAATACTATTTTTAGAAATCTATTTTAAAACTAAAATTTTCACATTTCATAAACTTAGGAAGATATTTTGTTCTTGTCAATAGCCACTTTTTCACAGTTGAGGCAAGATAAAGCAGTTCATTTATATGCTAAAAAAGATATACTTTAAAAACTAAAGTAATAATTCTAACAAGGCTTTTTAGCAAAAAAGCCATAGAGAGTGCAGTGAGGCAATCCACGCTATGCGTCCATTACATCCAATTGATTTTATTTTCTTAACTTTAGAGAAACGGCAGCAGCCTATGCATGTAGGTGGACTATTTTTATTCCAAATTCCCGACAATGCGCCAGCTTCCTTTATTCAGGATCTAGTCACGGATATCCAAAATTCGAAATGCTCTCCAATCCCACCTTTTAACAATTATTTAAACGGCCTGTTTTGGGATGAAGACCAAGAATTTGATTTAGATCATCATTTTCGTCATATTGCCCTGCCAAAACCGGGCCGTATCCGTGAATTGCTAACCTATATTTCTCAAGAACATAGTGCCCTGATTGATCGTGCCAAACCTTTATGGACCTGTCATATTATTGAAGGCATTGAAGGAAACCGTTTTGCCATGTATTTCAAAATTCACCATGCTATGGTGGATGGAATCGCTGGCATGCGTCTGGTAGAAAAGTCGCTTTCACATGATCCAAATGCCAAGAGTATTGTACCGCCATGGTGTGTGGAAGGCCCACGTGCCAAACGCCTTAAAGCACCTAAAGTGAACAGGTTTAAAAATGTCCTGCAGACCATTAAGGGGCAACTGGAATGTGCGCCACGAGTTGCTTATGAACTGTCGCAAACCGTCATGAAAGATATGGGACGCAATCCGGATTATGTATCCAGCTTTCAGGCGCCAAGCAGTATTCTGAATCAACGCGTCAGTGCTTCACGTCGCTTTGCAGCCCAGTCTTTCGAATTTTCACGTTTACGTCATATTTCTAAGGCATTGGGCGTGACCATTAATGATATCGTACTGGCCATTTGTTCAGGTGCATTACGTGAATATTTATTATCGCAAAATGCCTTACCGAAAAAACCGTTAATTGCCATGGTTCCAGCTTCGGTTCGCAGTGATGACTCGGATGTATCCAACCGTATTACCATGATTCTGGCCAATTTGGGCACACATAAAGAAGATCCGCTGGAACGTCTCAAGATCGTACGCCGCAGTGTACTGAGTGCCAAAGAACGCTTCAAACGTATGAATGCCAATCAAATCTTGAACTATAGTGCTTTTGTCTATGGTGCAGCGGGTCTGAACATTGCCTCCGGTTTAATGCCGACACGTCAGGCGTTTAACGTGATTATTTCCAATGTACCTGGACCACAAGAGCCCCTTTACTGGAATGGTGCACGTCTTGAAGCACTTTATCCGGCTTCTATCGTACTGGATGGTCAGGCTCTAAATATCACCATGACCAACTATCTAGACAAACTGGAAGTCGGCTTGACCGCATGTCGTAATGCCCTGCCGAAAATGCAGAACTTGCTAACACATCTGGAAGAAGAAATTCAACGTTTTGAACTTATTGTAGATGGCGAACCTGTCCCAAAGTTACGGGCGGTAAGCTAGCCGCGGATAAGTAAATAAGATAGATGGACTGCCAAAGGTGCTGATCATTTTTGCCAGTCCTTGAACACAGAATAAAGGGACCGATCCGGTCCCTTTGCTTTATTTTTTGAAATCTTTTTAAATTATTTTAGAACTTTTGGAAGACTTCTCGATTTAAACATCTATCCAAATCATTTTTTGATAAGTTAGAAACAATACACAAATACAATCAGCTTTTAATGGTACGGCACTGTTGTAATAATTGATGACAGACGTTACGGATCATGGTTGCGGTAATCTGAACTTCATTACCGCGCTCATCGACGATATATCCCGCATGTACAGTCTTTGGTTCTAATACGTGTTTTAGGCCTTTATGGATTACTGCTTTACTCATACTCATCACACACTCCTTTTGCTAAGCCTGAAACTGGGAGAAACGGCTTTGGCTAATTCATGCATCTAGTATTGTAAATAAAGGCCCGATTGTAAAATTTCAGATGTAACAAGTGTTTAACGATATTCTGTTACAATTTCAGCTGAGAATGATATCGTATTGCTCTTGCGTATACAGATTTTCCACCTGGAACTTAATCACGCGATTAATGAAATGTTCTAGATCAGCGACTGCAGGCGCTTCTGCTGTTAATAAACGATCAATAACAGCCGGATGCGCAACGACAGTAAAGCCACTCTGTGACTCATAAGCACGAGCATAACGCAGAATCTCCCTGAATATTTCGTAACATACTGACTCGGCTGTTTTGACATAACCGCGTCCTTGACAGGTCGGACAAGACTCGCACAGCAGATGTTCCAGCGACTCACGGGTGCGTTTCCGGGTCATTTCCACCAAGCCCAGTTCTGATACCTGAGTAATCTTGGTCTTGGCGTGGTCACGTTCTAACATGCGCTCAAACTGTTTCATCACTTCTTCACGATGCTGCGCTTCCTGCATATCAATGAAGTCGATGATAATAATGCCGCCGAGATTACGCAGCCGTAACTGACGCGCGATAACATCCGTCGCTTCCATATTGGTTTTAAAAACCGTATCTTCCAGCGAACGTCCACCAACATAAGAACCGGTATTGACATCAATTGTGGCCATGGCTTCCGTCTGGTCAATCATCAGATAACCGCCAGACTTCAATGCGACTCGAGTTTGCAATGCCTTTTGCAGGTCTTCTTCGACATTATACAAGTCAAAAATTGGCCGCTCGCCCGGATAATGCAGCAAACGGTCTTTCATATTCGGGACAAATTCTTCGACAAATTCCTGCAGCTTGGCATGAATTTCACGTGAATCCACGTAAATTTTAGCAGTTTCTTCATTGGCCAGATCACGAATCACCCGTTGCGGCAAAGGCAATTCTTCAAAGATCAAAGACGGTACTGCAATAATCTTTTGCTTGCGCTGGATATATTCCCAAAGCTTGGCCAGATAAGCCATATCCTGTGCAATGGCTTCTTCTTCAATCCCTTCTGCCGCAGTACGTACAATCACTGAACCTGGCAGCTTATGTTCTGCCTGAATCCGCTCAATGATCGAACGCAAGCGATTGCGCTCTTCCTCGGATTCAATCCGTTGCGATACACCGATATGATTGCCATATGGCATCAGCACCAAATAACGCGAAGGAATAGAGAGATCGGTAGACAGGCGTGCGCCTTTGGTACCGAGCATATCCTTCATCACCTGAACCGTGAGGACTTGTCCCGGTTGAAGTAGCTCAAAGACATTCGGCGTCGGTTGATTGCGGGGCCAGACCATATCATTGATATGCAAAAATGCCGTTCTGGACAGGCCAATATCCACAAACGCAGCCTGCATACCCGGCAAGACCCGTACCACTTTGCCTTTATAGACATTACCGACCAAGCCACGCTTGGCCGTACGCTCAACAAACAGTTCATTGACCGTGCCGTTTTCAATCAACGCGACCCGACATTCCATCGGCGTGACGTTAATCAATAACTCGTCAGACATAATTACACTCAAAACATTATAAAAATTCTTTTTATCAGCAGTTAATTTAGTGCCTTAACTGTCTGTAATAACTGTACGGTTTCATAGAGCGGCAAGCCGACCACATTGGAATAGCTGCCTTGTATTTTTGGAATATAACGTGCTGCAATTCCTTGAATCGCATAAGCCCCGGCTTTCCCCAGCGGCTCACCTGTGGCCCAGTAACTTTCCATGTCTGCGGCACTCAGGATTTGAAATTCGACCTGCGTACGTACCACTATACTGTATTTTTCATCTTTTGTACGAACACAGACACCGCTATAGACATCATGCCACCGACCGGAGATTTTTGTCCACATTTCAATGGCATGTTGCTTGGATTCTGGTTTACCCAAAATCTCACTATCGACCCCCAGACTGGTATCCGCAGCAATGATGATCGCATCTGGATAACGCTCGGCCACTGCATCAGCCTTGGCTCGTGCCAGACGTTCAACATAAGCCGCGACGGATTCACCTTCACGCACAGATTCATCGATATCCGGACTGTAGATATCAAAGCTCAGTCCGAGCTGCTGTAATAACTCACAACGCCGAGGTGAGCTGGAAGCGAGAACTATATGCGCCATTTTTTCAACATATAATAGAGAACAGGCCAAACCAGAATACTGGTCAGCATTGGAATCCAGTGCCGGGCAAAAGAAAATTGCACGCCTGCCACAATCTGGGCAAAAAAGATCATCAACAAATGCGCAACAATTGCCAGCCCCGTAATCACCCAGAGATTATTAAAGGTCAGGATACGGCGTTCACGAGTCAGGAATCGGGCTAAAAAGGCAATAATAATAAAGCTGAGGGCATTCAGACCTAAAGGTGCGTCCAGCAGCAAATCAATAAAAATACCGGTACCAAAGGCAAACCATATCCCGCACCAGGTCGGCTGACACAACACCCAGAATAGCATCACCATCAGCATAAACAGCGGGCGCCAGCCCGAGAGGGTATAAGAAAGTGGATAGACCATCAAAATCGAAGCCACGATCACCGAAATGACGATGGCAAATAAGGGATCACGATGCTTTCTGGATTTCATCTTAGCGATTGACATGCGGTTGCTCCATCGCTAATGAATCGGAAAATAACACCACCACATGATGTCCACCGGCGAGTTGGGCTGCAGGCGTCACATCAATCTGGGCAAATTCACCGGAATTATGCCGTTGTACTTTGGACACCTGCCCTACCAGATAACCTGCCGGAAAATGTTGGCCCAAGCCCGAACTATAGACTTTTTCACCGACCTTGATATTGGCGCTGGTCGGTACATATTCCATTTTTAAACGTCCCAGATCACCCGTACCCGAGACAATGGCACGCATACCTGTATGTTCCAGACGTACTGACAATGAATGTTCTTTATCAGACAACAGCATGACCCGGCTACTATGCGGATAGACATTAATAATCTGTCCCATAATCCCCTTGTCATCCAGTACGGTTTGCCCGACTTTCAGCTCGTTATTTGAACCCCGGTTGATCACAATGATATGTCTTAAAGGATCGGCATCGGTGCCAATCACTTCGGCAATTTCAATACGCCCATCAATGATCAGCGGCGTGTCCAATAGACCGCGCAAACGGGTATTTTCAGCAGAAAGTTCAGAGATTTTTTGTAAGCGTACCTGTGCCTGTAACAGCTCGGCCTGCATCGCGGTATTTTCCCGACGCAATTGAGCTTCAGACTTGGTTTGTTGATTCAACCACTCTCGCGACAATACCGGATAGCTGGCCACCGCATAAATAGGATTATAAGCAGCGTACAGGACATCCCTTGCAGGTTGAACAACATGCGGCATGCGCCAATCAAAGAAAAGCACCACCAAGCATGTTACCAATGCAATGATAAAAGAGCGAAAAGATGGCGGTTGTCGAGAAAACAGATGTGCTTGCACCCGCCGGATCCTTTTCTTAGCCTACGAATAACATGTCATGATTTGGGTTGTCGAAAAATTCGAGTACCTTGCCGCCACCACGTGTCACGCATGATAGTGGATCTTCTGCCACCACCACCGGCAGGCCAGTTTCTTTGGCAAGCAGCTTGTCCAGGTTACGCAGTAATGCACCACCACCAGTTAACACGATACCACGTTCAGCGATGTCCGAAGAAAGCTCAGGAGGGGTATGTTCTAAAGCAGATTTCACCGCAGACACGATGTTTTGTAATGGATCAGAAATCGCTTGGGTGACTTCGTCAGAATTAACCACGATTGCGCGAGGCACACCTTCTGCGAGGTTACGGCCACGAACTTCAATTTCAAGCGGTTTAGCACCTTCATCTGGCAACGCCATACCCACTTCTTTTTTGATTACTTCAGCCGTGGTTTCGCCGATCACACAGCCATGCGCTTTACGCACATAGTTAATGATCTGCTCATCAAAGACATCACCGCCAATACGTAAAGAATCGGCATAAACACAACCCTGCAGCGAGATAATCGCAATTTCAGTAGTACCACCGCCCACATCGACCACCATCGAACCACAAGCCTGCTCAACTGGCATACCTGCACCAATCGCTGCTGCCATCGGCTCTTCGATTAAACGTACATCACGTGCGCCCGCATTAAACACGGCTTCACGAATGGCACGGCGCTCAACAAGGGTTGATTTACATGGTACACAGACAACGACACGCGGTGCCGGAGTAAATAAACGGTTTTCATGTACTTTGCGAATAAACTGATTCAGCATGGTCTCAGTGACTTCAAAATCCGCAATCACACCGTCTTTCATAGGACGGATCGCTGAGATATTGGCTGGGGTACGACCTAGCATTTGCTTCGCTTCAAGACCGACTGCCGCAACAATTTTATGTGAACCACTATGACGGATGGCTACAACCGTCGGTTCATTTAATATAATGCCTCGTCCTGGCGCATAAATAAGTGTATTTGCTGTACCTAAATCAATGGCAAGATCGGGCGAAAACAAGCCTATTAGTCGTTTTAGAATCACGGGGACGTTCTCAGTTAAACTTTATATGGACGCAAGGTGGCCACTTTAACTAAATGTGATGATTTGGACAAGTCAATCGCTTATCATAACGCATGATAATTTGAATTTTTTTAATACTGATTAGGTAATATTATGTCTACATCGGATGCACAGCATTCTGCAGATTTAAGTGCAGAAACAGTTTCAGCCATTGCCAACCTTGCAAGGTTATCTCTCAATGATACGCAATCTGCTGAATATGCTCAAAGTTTAAATAAAATTTTAGGCATGATGGAAACCCTGAAAGGCATCAATACCGACGGTATTGAACCCCTGAAAAGCCCTTTCGACCACCCTCAGCCGCTACGTGATGATGTGGTTACCGAAACCAATCATCGTGAGCAATACCAAGCAGTTGCACCAGCTGTTCAGGATGGCTTGTACCTCGTACCGCGCGTGATTGAGTAATTACTACCCAGTTCATTCTTTTTATTAAATTAAACGTAAAGAATTATTTCTCATGACAGATTTACATCGCTTATCCATTCGTGAACTTAGTGAAGGTCTGGCAAATGCCCAGTTTTCATCTCGCGAATTGACTGAACACTACTTAAAGCGCATCGCAAAAATTGATGTACAGGTGAAGGCTTATGTGACGGTAACTGCTGAACAGGCATTAGCTGAAGCTGATGCTGCCGATGCTGCAATCAAAGCTGGCAATGCCTCTGCCCTGACTGGTGTGCCAGTTGCCCACAAAGACATTTTCTGTACCCAAGGCATCAAGACCACTGCCGGTTCAAAAATGCTGGACAATTTTATCTCTCCTTACGATGCAACCGTAGTAGCGAAAGGCAAAGCTGCGGGCCTGGTCACTTTAGGTAAAGTGAACATGGACGAATTCGCGATGGGTTCAACCTCTGAGAACTCATATTACGGCGCAACGGCTAACCCTTGGAACCTGGGTCATGTCCCTGGCGGCTCTTCTGGTGGCTCTGCAGCAGCTGTGGCAGCGGATTTAGCACCATTTGCAACTGGTACTGATACCGGTGGTTCTATTCGCCAACCTGCGTCATTCTGTGGCCTCACCGGCCTTAAACCAACCTATGGCCGTGTATCGCGTTTCGGTATGATTGCTTATGCATCATCACTGGATCAAGGCGGTCCGATGGCGCGTTCGGCTGAAGACTGCGCTTACCTGATGAATGTGATGGCCGGCCATGATGCCAAAGATTCAACCTCAATGGACAAAGACGTTGATGACTATGTGGCAAATCTGAACGCTACATCGGTAAAAGGCTTGCGTATTGGTATTCCAAAGCAATACTTCAATGTGGAAGGTCTGGATGCAGACGTAAAAGCACGTGTTGAAGAATCCTTAAAAAAACTGGAGGACATGGGCGCAATTCTGGTTGAGGTTGATCTCGACATGACTGAAAGCTATGTGCCGACTTATTATCTGATCGCGCCTGCTGAAGCCTCTTCAAATCTGTCACGTTATGACGGCGTGCGTTATGGCTATCGCGCAGAAAACCCGGTGGACCTGATGGACCTGTACAAACGCTCACGTTCAGAAGGTTTTGGTGCAGAAGTGCAACGCCGTATCCTGATTGGTACGTATGCCCTGTCTGCAGGTTATTACGATGCTTACTATGTAAAAGCACAGAAAGTACGTCGTTTAATTCAGCAGGATTTCCTCAAAGCATTTGAATCGGTCGATGTCATCGCAGCACCTTCTGCGCCAACGACTGCCTATAAAATTGGTGCGGATTTAACCCCGGTTGAAATGTACCTGGGCGATATTTATACGCTTGCGGTAAACCTGGCAGGGCTTCCTGCGATTAACGCGCCTGTCGGTTTTGACCAGAACAACTTGCCAGTTGGCTTACAGCTGATTGGTAATTACTGGTCAGAATCTCAATTGTTGTCTGTGGTACACCAGTATCAACAAGCAACAGATTGGCACACCAAACGCGCTGCAATTGCTGAGGAGAACGCATAATGGCTCAAGCTCAAAAATCGGCTAAACCGAAGTCCAACCTGATTGATGGTTGGGAAGTCGTTATTGGTATCGAGATTCACACTCAGCTTGCCACCAATACCAAAATTTTCTCAGGTTCATCGACTGTTTTTGGTAATGATCCAAACACCCAAGCCAGCCTGGTTGATTTAGCTATGCCGGGCGTATTGCCGGTTTTGAACAAAGAAGTGGTTGATCTTGCGATTCGCTTTGGTTTAGGTATCGATGCGTATATCGATCAGGCTTCTGTATTTGCACGTAAGAACTACTTCTACCCCGATTCTCCAAAAGGCTATCAGATCAGCCAGATGGACAACCCGATTGTGGGCTTAGGTCATATCGATATCCAGCTTGAAGATGGCACGGTTAAACGCATTGGCGTAACGCGTGCGCACCTTGAGGAAGATGCAGGTAAATCGATTCATGACCAGTTCGAAGGTATGTCAGGTATCGACTTAAACCGTGCAGGTACACCGTTGCTTGAAATCGTATCTGAACCAGATATGCGTTCGGTTGAAGAAGCCGTTGCCTATATTAAAGCGATCCACACCCTTGTTCGCTGGTTAGGCATTTCTGACGGCAACATGGCGGAAGGTTCATTCCGCTGTGACTGTAACGTGTCTTTACGTCGTCCGGGTCAACCGTTCGGTACACGTTGTGAATTGAAAAACCTGAACTCATTCCGTTTCATTGAACAGGCGATCAATGTTGAAATTGAACGTCAAATGGAAATTCTAGACTGGGATGGCACCATCGATCAGGAAACGCGTCTGTTCGACCCTGTGAAGATGGAAACCCGTTCAATGCGTTCGAAAGAAGAAGCCAACGATTACCGCTATTTCCCTGACCCAGACTTGTTGCCTGTAGTGATTGCTGATGAGCAAATCGAAGCAATTAAAGCAACCATGCCTGAGCTTCCTGCGGCACGTCGTGCGCGTTTTGTAGCTGACTTTGGTGTGACTGAGTACGATGCACACGTGCTTACGCTTACACGTGAAATGTCAGAGTTTTATGAAGAAGTGGTTAAGGCTGCTGGCGGTGCTGCGCAAGGTAAGATTGCTGCAAACTGGGTGATGGGCGAATTCTCAGGGGCGCTCAACAAAGCAGGCTTAGATTTGGCGGACTCTCCTGTATCGGCTGAAAAACTTGGCGGCATGATCGCGCGTATTGTGGACAACACGATTAACGGTAAGATCGCGAAGCAAGTATTCGGCTTTATGTGGGACGAAGGCAAATCTGCGGACGAGATTATTGCGGAAAAAGGCTTGAAACAGGAAACTGATACAGGCGCGATTGAAGCAATTATTAAAGACGTGCTTGCTGCGAACGAGAAGATGGTTGAAGAGTATAAATCTGGTAAAGAGAAAGCTTTCAACGGTCTTGTGGGTCAAGTGATGAAAGCTGCAAAAGGGAAAGCCAACCCTGCGCAAGTGAATGAATTAATGAAGAAATTGATTGGTTAATCTGATTTTTTCTTAAAAGAAAACCCGCTTTAGAGCGGGTTTTCTTCTAGTAATCTAATGTTTTTTCGAATTTTTCAAAATGTAATCTTATCTGCTCAAAATCATGTTTATCCACTTCCTTAGCGTGAGCATCTACACGTAAGCCATTAATATCATTCATCATAATCGTAAATCTGTTTTTATCAAGATTTTCAAATATGTTAGAAAAACTCGCCCACTCTCTAGATATCAAATTCATTAACTCAAGAAAGAAAAGAGGTGACTTTGTAGGATGTAAAATAGATTCTAAAGTATGACTTTTTAGTACTTCTCTTCTTTTTTCAGGCAAAGCAGAGAAAATTTTCTCTAAACCTTTTTTACCATGTATGATTTTTAAAACATTACATGATATTTCTCGTAACTTTTTCTCCAACCGATTGCGACGCAAAGATATCTCTTGTTGTTTATCTTCATCAGATAACACAAGCTTTTTAAACTTATTTTTTTCTTTTAGATATTCATCTAAAGATTCTAGATTAAGAGAATACTCACCAAATTGACTTCTTTCAATCAAACCAAACTTAATTAAATGATCTACATATGATGGAATCTCTTGTGCATAAAAATCAAATGTATCTTTATCACCTAAAGCTAAAGAAATCAGCAACTCATATTCATCAGGATACCAAGTCCCTAAAACATTAAGCATCATATCAAAATATTCATACAAGGTACTTTTATAATCTGCAATAGCTTGATTATATGAAACTTTGTCTATGACAATCGGTCTTTTACCATTTAGTTTTTTGTGAATAAAACTACATATCTGTCGTATTAAGAATGGGTGTCCACCGCAATCATTTTTTAACTTTACACATATTTCTGCATCAAAATATAATCCCATTAAATTACCTAAAGTATTCACCATTTCCTTTACTTGCTCGAATGTAAAACTTGGTAAGTAATGAATCGAAATAGATGCATATATAGGGTTATCATGTTCAAAAAAATGCGATTTTTCTACACTATTTGGATTTGTACCAACAAGCATATATGTATACAAATAATTATGCTCTTGATAGACAGATCTTAGTGTTTGCCAAAATAATATGAAATCATTCCCATTTTTCCAATGTTCAGATGAAGCTGTATAAGGAGTAATACGCTCAATTTCATCAAAAACAATTAAGACTTTTTCGAGTTTTGTAGAGTTATAAATTTTCAAAAAGTCTTCTTTGAACTGTGTAGCGCACTCTAATCCATTATATTTTTCTTGATCAATTCTAAGGTTTGAATTTTTCAATTTTTTATATGCTGATATAATTTTTAATAATAAATGATTCCACCTCAAACCATGAATAGAAGGGCTTTCACAGTCTAGCGAAATATATTTTTTATTTTCTAAATCTAATTTCCGTTGAACTGCATAAACAACCGATGTTTTTCCACTTTTTCGTAATCCAAAAATACTGGTGTGTTCAGAAGCATTATGTTTTTGGATTAATTCAGTAACCAATTGAGAACGGCCAAAAAATTGTAAATCTTTCTTTAAAGGAGAGTTAAAAGCAAATAAATCTTTTGAATAGAATAATCTTCTTAATTTATCTTGGTATAAATCGTTACCCTCAGATTTATAAATTTCACTATATGAGAATGGTATAATTATTTTTTTATCAGGATCATTTCCATAAAATTTTTTCACCTTTTCTTCAATTTCATCATCTTTGCTGATTAGGATCAAACATATACTTTCTAAGCGTGATTTATTCCCTAAAGTGTCGGCTATATGATTAACTGCATCTAATGTTCTAGGTTCAAATTTTTCATAAGGACTGAATACGCAAACGATTTCTCTATCTAAATTAAATTGTTCAGTAAAAAAACTCGTAGGCTTTACCAAGAAATAATCATATACCGAAGCAGAAATTTTCGATCTATCTCCACTAGAAGTAAGATACCAATGATCTTTCATTCTATTTAAAATGGATTTTTCAGCAGCTTTAAATCTACTCAAATTAAATTTCGAATGCATCCCAGGTGTAATTTGATCTTTCACACGAACCCTCATTATAAATATTATTTAAATTTAAATACTTAAACTAAATATTGTATCAAAAAATTTATTTAATTTCTCAATTTTGACTAACTTCACAATCTAATCTAGTAAGTTAATTATGCCTTTCTATAATTAAAGAAAGCATAAAGTTCCTAACAACAACGTTCTTCTTAGATTCCTAAAAACCTAAACCACAGCCATTTACAGTTTTTCTCAAAACTCTGTGCATTTAACATTGGTTGGCATGAACAGCCTGCACGGGAAATTTATAGTTATATACAACCGAAAGGCTATTTACTGCGAGATGAAGCGGTGAATGAAGAGTTTGAGAAGTTTTATCCTGCTTTGTTGTAGTTTGCCCTCCCCCCAGCCCTCTCCCATAGGGAGAAGGAGCAATCATTACTGATCATATAACAGCAACAATTTAATATTGGAAATTCCCTCTCCTGAAAGGAGAGGGCTAGGGAGAGGTGATTAAAAAAACCAGTTCACAATCCCAACTTATTCATCAAATCTGGCGTTAAAAATGTTGTGACCAACCGATTTAGATCAATATAACGCAACACACCTTTGAGCTGATTATTGATTTCAGGATTCTTTAAAATTTCCTCGCCTGTGGTTTTACCCAAAGCCTGAAAACTATCGCCCACAGCCTGTAAACCTTCAGCTTGAATCACCGCCTTGGTCTGTGCTGAACATTGCTCCACTAAAATGCGCTGCAACACCGTCGCCAGATTCTTGTCTAATGCTTCCTTTTGAGTCGCAGTCACATTGCTAAAAGCCTTTAAGTCCGGATGATTGCCCAATGCCACAAATGTCCATTGCAACACTGTGGTTTTATCGGTCGCTGTCGTCGATTTCATTAAACAGTCACTCAGCTGATCGACCGTTGGGCCCGCCATCGTAACCTGTGCTGCTCCCAACAATGCTGCACCTAGAAAAAATGAACGAATACGAGAAGAACTTTTTAAACCCATCACCACTTCCTTTTAATATGACATCAGCATTTTGGCGCTGAAAATAGCTTCTTTGTATCATGTAAAAAGGAAATATACTGATAGAACTCTGTAAAACATGAACTGGATTTAAAATTAATTCAGATGAAAAATTTCATCCCATCATGCTATTCATTAGATGGTGATATTGATCGAGTAAACTTAGCGTTATTATTCAAATTCAAACAAAAAAATAATCATGATGACTGCAAACACCTTCAACAGCATCCTTCCTTGGAGACTGGTTGTGTTCTTTAGCTTGACCGTATTGTTATTGATCCATCCTGTTTTTCGAAGATGGATGTTCGAATCGCGCGACTTGCCCAGCAAACGCAGTCGGATCTCATCCTCTATATCCGACCTGATTGAACTGATTTTTTATCCCATCTTCTGGTGAATCAAAATCATCATACGGATTCTGGATTAAATGCGTTTAATGCAGTGCTTATTTGATCTGTCTCAACATATTCTTCGCACCACTATGATTATAGTTGTTAGACAGATTCTGTAGCACACGCTTGGCCTGAGCTTTAGCATTCGGGAAACGGTTGGCATAGGCCGGAATACTATTCAGACAGCGCGCGACCAGCATCCCTGATTCAGTATAAACACGTGTTCCCTCAGTCCCCTGCAATTTGCCATAATTATAGGCGCGCTGGGCATTATTACAGGCATTATTCAGGTTTTTCCCACTATTAATATCACGGCGTGCTGCCACATAGAGCTTCATCTGCTGCTGTTGGGGTGTTTCTACCACTGAAGCTCTCACGGGGACTACCGTCGTCGCGATCTGTTTTTTATCTAGCTCTTTTCTTTCTAATTCCTTTCTCTCTAATTCTTTCCTTTCCTGCTCTTTACGCGCTGATTCTTTAAGTTCATTCGTGCTCTTCGTTACAGGCGTTTTTATCGATGCAGCGGTCTTTTTCTGGGTAGCAACAGTGTTCTTATTTGCAGCAAGGTAAAAGTTTCTTGCCTCAGTCGCACCCATCAACTTGGTCAGCAATCGAACGCTACGGTTCTGGCTGGTTTTATCGACCTGTCGTTCAGAAACCGGCTCGATCGAGACGATCCAGCTTTCAGCCAGGCCATCCATACGACACTGATAGGCGCCGCTGCCCTGTATCACACCTCGGTTTGTACTCAGGCGTTTACGTTGGGCAAGATCTGCCACGGCATTAAAATTACTTCTATACAATAGGGAAAATTTACCGCCTTGTTCATGACAATATTGCGTTAGTATCGAACGCGGATACATGGCCTGAGTCGTATTATTTTTCTGGGCTTGTCCCCAAAGATAAATATAATCTTTTGCACTACCATCACGTTGATTCAAAGCCCGTTTGGCAATTAGTTCTTCCGGACTGGCAAAAGGATGTAACACCTCTGATTTCAACCGGTTCACGCTATTACATCCAGCTAAAGCTGCTGCCCCTATTATTAGAATTATTACTTTTAGCTTCACAGCAAATATCTCAACCCCAAAATCCCGTATAACATAGCTTAAATAGCACAAAACAACAAACACAAGATATTGATAACTATAATATTTAAATGGTAAAAAGGCACATATCAGCCTCAACTTTGCTGATTATGCCAAGCTTCATGTGATAAAAATTGACACAAGTATCATTTTTAAATCAGTTCAAATAATAAACAATTCCATTCAGGACTCAAGAAAAAGATAGAAAAAACACATAAAAAACCGAAGAAAGCGGTGAGTCCTTCTCCGGCGGCTTATTCAGGGAACGCTACAGGCCTTTATTATAATGGGTAATAAATTTACCTTTTATCCGCTGTAACATTGCCTGAACAAGATCAGCATAAGAATAATTTCCTCAACGTACACTTGTTATTTTTATACGTCAAACCACCGGAAATTAAACGCCATCTTGGCTGGCCCTTAGGATTCTAGACAAGAAAAAAATATCTGAATACCCCAATATTGGGAGGTTCTGACACGATTTACCCAAGTCATCTGACCAACGGTCAGATCGATATTTTCCATTGGATTTTGTAAACTAACTCGCCATAAAAAAAGCCAAACCTAAAACTGTTTGGCTAATAAAGCAGGATAATAATATGAGAAAAAATTAATCAATATGTGATTCAAATGCTTTCAACCGTTTATAGATCGACATCAGTTCAATAATCGTCGGCCAAGACAAAATCAGGTACTGGAAAGATTCTCGCACTTTGCCAAACACATTTAGGATTTGCATCATTAAACCGAGGGTAATTGCCCCTGCTGCAATACTTGGAAACAGAATAAATAATCCGTAAATATTGTCCAACTGCAAGTACCAGATCCGAACCATGTTGAAATAAGCATAGTGAAAATACAACCGGAAATAATTCCAGCGTACTCGGCTAAACAGTTCTTGTAATGTCAGCGGATGTGCGCGATCAGCATAGTCTTCGCCATAGACCAGCTCTTTACGATAGGCTGCCTCAACTTTCTGGTTATTAAACTCCAGTCCGGGCAGCTTCATTCCCACGACCATCAAAATGACCGTACCCAATACCGCCCAACCAATCGAGGCCCACATTAAAGCATGCGGTATTTCCCCTACAATTGGTAAAACTTTCACATGACTAGAGAGCTGATATAAGATCGGCAGGAATGCCATCAGCAACATCAGCGCTTCAATCAAGGAAACACTTAACTGCTCCGTGGTTTTGGCAAAGCGCATGGTATCTTCCTGGATACGTTGTGATGCACCTTCAATATGACGTAACTGCTCCCAATGTGCGGTGTAATAATCATTCATCGCGGTACGCCAGCGGAAGACATAATGACTGACAAAAAACAGGTTAAATACCGCTAAAGTGACATAAACCATCGCAATATAAATAAAGGTTAATGCGCCTTGATACAGCAATGAAACATCCCCACCACCCTTAGTGAGCATTTGTTGAATCTGATCATAAAACGGGCTATACCATTCATTTAATACGACATTGACCTGTACCCCGAACCAGATATTAAACAGAATAAATGCCGAGCCCCAGACCGACCAGCGCTGCCATCGGTGTCCGGCTTTCCATTGCCAGAACAGCGCAAATATCGTAGTTGCAATGAAATACCAGAGATAGAACCAGATAAATTGAGCTGACCAGAAACGCCCGATACCGATTGTAAGCTTTTCATCAAAATAACCTTCAGGAAAACCCAGATAGGTTCCCCATCCTGATCCGCCACTATGCCAAAGCACAAGATTAATGATAAACCACAAAATCAGGCTGCTAAAAAACCAGACGGGTTGCGGGAAAAATGACTTAAACATGCCGACCCAGTTCTCCTTATGTCTCTTGGTCATCCAAATGACGCATAGTTTATTCTTATTTTAGATTTTTACTGTTATAAAGCATTAATTTTCCATTTAGTGTAAAAAAGGATAGAAGGATATCGAGTCTCTAGAAACTTATTTTTATCATTCAGCTCTACGTTATGATTTTCCTTATATTCTCGATTTTTATCATTTAGCAGAGCGATATCAAAAGACAGAAAAATCATCATGTTTTTGACCTTTTGTTATTTTGATAGACTTTTTTATGCCTGTTATCTGTCGGGTTTATGTAAAAGAACCTCATGCTTCTGAGCACTACGAGAATAGGATGAAAATCATGCATACTGCATGTCTTCTAGGTATCTTTTACCTAAATAGAGCACTTCTCCCTATTTGAATAAGTCATTGATCAAGTTCTCAGTTTTTGAAGAAACAGTTAAATTTTCAAAAATCATGCTATGATTTAATTATCGAAAAGTAATCTTATTTTGGAAAAAACTATGGAAAGTTCAGTAATTGAATTACTTAAACCGGTGACTCTACAAAAAGAAAACTGCGACCCTATTATTTTTGAAGCAGGCACTGTTTTGAAAGTGGTCATGCAGACTCCCACCAGTCTTCTGGTCAGTAATGATGATGACTTTAACTTTACCATTCCTTTAAAAGACGAAAATGAAGTGTGGCGAGAAATCTGAGTATTTTTCTCTCATGTAAATAGACGGGTTGTATCTGAATTTGGTTTCTTAAATTATATGATACGACCCTTAGCTTCTCTCCACTTTGATTGCTCTTGCGTTATTTTTTCAAAAAATTATTTCTTTCCTCTTCTCTCATTATTTACTGCTTTTAAACTGACTCATCCATTTGAGTAGAAAAATTTCTTTTAATTGAAACATCACTTAGTTTTTTGATCTATATGAGATCACTGATGATCTGTTTTTCCGTGTTTTGTATCTGCTCTGTCATTGCAATAACATCTTTATATCTCTCCTCTCTTTAGCTCCACTTCATCTAACACCTATGTTTCGATTCAAAAAAAGAATATTCAAGTTATTTTCAGAGTTTAGTAATAGAACTGGAGTTCGTCTTCCTTCGATTTTTTATCCTCTGATAAAATTTACGAATAAGAATTAAAAAATTAATCTGAGACACTAAATTAAGAAGCTGTTTAAATTGTATAGCTCTCCAATTGGTCCCAAGAAAATTTGATGATACGAAATTTCCCTCTAGACAGTTTTAGTATTTTTGCTGTTAAGACAGCTTAGCCAATTTTAAAAAATATTAATTTTCATAAACTGAACCGTACCGGGTTTGTCGGAGACTTTTTTATTTAAGTTAGGCCACCTGACCTAACGGATTAATTTTATCATAGTACATTGCTTCAAAATCAAAAGGTGGCACATAACCTAGTGCACTATGTACACGCTCTTTATTGAACCAATCTACCCAATTTAATGTCGCAAGTTGTACATCCGCTAAACCTTGCCAATCTGCTTTTAAATATTCAATCACCTCTGTTTTGTATAAGCCATTCACTGTTTCAGCCAAAGCATTATCGTATGAATCACCGGTCGTACCGACTGATGCTCGTAAATTTGCTGCTTCTAAACGATTGGTATAACGAATGGAAAGATATTGCACACCTCTGTCACTATGATGAATCACGTTCTTTGGCATGCCTCGATCATGCAATGCTTGCTCCAGTGCATCGAGCACCATGTCTGTATTCATCCGTGTTGATACTTTCCATCCAACAATTGCTCGCGAGAACACATCAATAATAAAGGCGGTATAGACCCAGCCTGAATTTGTTTGAATATACGTAAAGTCAGCGACCCACAGCTGGTCAGGGTGATCAGCACTAAAATTGCGTTTCACCAAGTCATCTGCTCGTTTTTGATCATCTCGGCTATGGGTAGTTTGTTTATTCTTACCTCGCCAAACACCTTGTATACCTAGCTTTTGCATCAATCGAGCAACTGTACAGCGTGCAATAATATAGCCTTCACGTTTCAGTTTTTGCCAAACTTTACGTACACCATATCGACCTGAACTTTCCTTCCAAATTCGTTTAATTTGTTCAGCATGATGCAAGTCATGTAGATCTCGCTTTGCTCGATGTTCTGGGTTTTCGCAGAGATCTAGAGTCCGGTAATAGGTTGAGGGTGCGATCGGTAAAATTCTACAAATCGCCTCGACTCCGTACAGCTCTTTATTATTATGGATAAAATCCACCATTATTTGTGTGGGCGGTCGAGCTCCGCCTGGGCGAAAAAAGCGGCTGCTTTACGTAGAATCTCATTGGCGCGTTGCAGTTCTTTATTTTCGCGTTCGAGTTGTTTGATACGTTCTTGGTCTGAAAGCTGCTGTACTTTAACTGGATTTAGTTTATCTAAATATTTTTGATACCAAACACGTAGTGTTTCAGGAGTACAACCTATCTTGGGAGCAATAGCGGTGATCGCAGCCCAATTCGATGGATAATCTTTTTCAGATTCAATCAATAATTGAACCGCTCTTTCTCTGATTTCAGGGGTATATTTTAATTTTGTCATCGGGATAGTCTCTCAGAATATTGACTCTCCGACAAACCCGGTACGGTTCAAACTTAAGCTAAAAATTTTAATTATATATGCCCAATTTATAAATTTATTTAAATTATTATATTTAAAAATATCTCAAAATTACATCTCCCCATATATTTAAAAAATAAAATACAAATTAATAATAAATACTATATTCTGAAAAATTAATTACAAAATACACATTCAAAAATAACGATTAAATAATAAATCTTATTATCTAAAACCCTGAAAAATAATCAATCCAAGAAAACTTTAAAATATAAAATCCTTATAATTTATTTTTAAAATTTATTAACAATACTGGATTTCTACCAAAATATTTCTAAATCTTACAAAGTAACTGTACTTGTTAAAAGTGTTTCGTTTCTGCACTTAAAGCCAGTCTGTTAAATGAAATATGTTATAAATTTAATCAGATCAATGAACATTCAGGTAGTTTTAACTTTTAAATCAATTTAATTTCAGAGGCTTAGGTAGTATTTATGTCGATTCTCAAAGAAGATCAAGACCTAGAAGATTCACTTGCTACATCTTCTTATATATTACCTCAAGTGATTTTAAATCAGCTCAAACCTATTATTTATTCTCACAAACTTGTTTTATTTCTTGATATTGATGGAACCATTTCTGAATTCCACCCAGATCCAGCAAAAAGTATAATTAAGAGCGGAACCTTAAATACCTTAAAAGAGTTACAACAATATATTCAGCTAATATTAGTGACCGGTCGCTCAATTGCACAAGCACAAAAACTTATTTATCCATTTGACTGGAATATTGCCGGTTCTCACGGTCTGGAATTAAGCTATCAATCGCGTTTAAGCAAGTTAATTGATTTAAATCCTGAACAGTTTGAATTATTAAAAAATTATATTACAGAACATAGTAATAATATTCCTCAGACTCGAATAGAAATTAAAGACTATTCAGTCGCCCTGCATTTTCGTGAACATCCCTATTTAGAGCATCAAGTGCATGCATTTGCCTTGAATTGTCTTACTCATTTTCAGGATTTTGAACTTAAGGCTGGAAAGTTTGTATTTGAACTGGTGCCCAAAGGTGCAAATAAAGGTTCAGCTATCCAACAAATCATTCAGCAATATCACTTAAATGATCATTACCCCATTTTTATCGGAGATGACCTGACCGACGAAGCCGGTTTTCAAGTCATCAACACATTCAAAGGCTGCTCTATCAAAGTCGGTACAGGCAACACCGTGGCACAACATCGCCTCGAAAACGTGACTCAAGTACAGGCTTTTCTAGCGGAATTTCTAGAAATACTGAAAGCACAACAACAATTATTATTGGAGAAATTACATGTCGAAACTCATAGTGTTATCAAATCGTGTAAATCTACCTAAGTCAGACAATACACAGGCAGGTGGATTAGCGGTGGCATTGCAGGATGCTTTGCAGGATATAGGCGGTATCTGGGTTGGCTGGAATGGATCCCGAGTTGACCAGACGAAAGAGCAGAAGTTTCAAATCCTGAAGCATCAAAATGTTGAATATCACACGAGTCCATTGACTGAATCCCAATATCAAGGCTTTTATTGTGGTTTTGCCAACAATGCATTGTGGCCGCTGATGCACGACCAGCATCAACTTGTAGATTATCAGCCGCAGGATTTTAAGATCTATCAGGATGTCAATTTACGCTTTGCCAAGCACCTTAAACAGGTAGCATCTCCACACGATATTATCTGGATCCATGATTATCATTTTTTAAGCGTGGCGCATTATTGCCGTAAACTGGGCATGCGTAACCGTATTGGCTTTTTCCTGCATATTCCCTTTCCTGAACTAAGGCTCTGGCAGACTTTACCCGCCCATCGCGATCTGGCACATCATTTCGCCAACTACGATGTACTGGGTTTGCAGACCTCTCGCGATCAGGAAAACTGTTTAAATTTCCTTGAACAGACCTTAAAAGTGCAGCATCGTCACAATGAAATCCTGAATTATCAATCTCGAAAGATTCATGTGAAATGCTATCCGATTGGTGTGCATCCTGTGCAACTACAGAATCAGGCCTCAGATACCCATCTGGAAAAGCTTCCCTTTGATCTGGATACAGTGCAGCCTTATAAAACCATCATTTCAGTTGACCGGATTGATTATAGTAAAGGCTTATTGGAAAAAATCGGATCGTTGCAGAGCTTGCTAGAAGATCAACCGGAGTTTAAAAATCAATTCCAGCAATTACAAATTGCCTGTCCATGCCGACTGGATGTAAAGACCTATAAGAACCTGTATACGCAATTTAAAGCTGCTGTGCATGAACTCAATAGCCAGCATGGCACAGCGGACTGGTTACCCTTCGATTGCAGCTATGATACTTTGGGCCATGAGGCCTTGATGCAACTGTATCGTAAGGCAGATATTTGCTGGGTAAATTCGATCCGGGATGGTATGAATCTGGTCGCCAAGGAATATATTGCTGCACAGGATCCTTTAGATCCGGGTGTCTTGATTCTATCTAAATATGCCGGTGCTGCTGAACAAATGAAAGAAGCCTTACTGGTCGATCCTTATGAGCATGACAGTATGGCTAAAGCTTTGAAGAAGGCGCTGCGCATGTCTAAATCAGAACGTTTGGAGCGCTATCGTTATTTAAGCCAAGGCTTGAAAAATTTCGATATTATTCGCTGGCGTGATCAGTTTATCACTGACCTGAAAAACTCACAAAGCTTGCGGATCTATCGCCCGGTGGCTGCAGGAGCTTCAAACCAGTTCAGTGTGCATGCCTAAATTTTTAAATAAAAAAACACCAGCATTAAGCTGGTGTTTCGTTTTGAAGAGGAGCCACAATCTCTTCGCTGTGTTGCACTTCGCTTGGGTCTGCAGTGAGATGATTCAAAATCACAATACTCAATAGACCAATTGCAATGACACTAAATACCAGACTCAATCCGATAATTTCACTACCGAAGCCGACCAAGGCTGGTCCAATCAACGAACCTGTATAAGCAAATACCGATACATAAGACAATGCCACATGTGAAGCCAAAGTTTTTTGACGTCCTGCACGGGAAAACATCAGCGGTACAATGTTAGCGCTACCTAAACCTAAAATCGCATAGCCTACCAATACCACCTGCCAGACTGGCGCAAAGACTACGGTCAATAAACCGGTTGCAGCCAAGAGTGCGCTTAACAGAATCGTATTTTTTTCACCAAACTGCTGAATAATCAAGTGACCGCTAAAACGTCCCAACACCATCAAACCCGCAAAGAAACTATAAGCCAGACCGGTTTGCGCCGCAGGCAGACTGAACTCAGTAGCAAGATAAATACCACTCCAGTCCATAGCTGCACCTTCTGACAGAAAAGCCACAAAACAGATCAGACCAATGCCTAAAATCGCCCAGGTCGGCACTGCTTTTTTCACCGACTGTTCTGATGATGTTTCTTCTACCGCCGTTTTTAGCTCAGCACCCAAGCTCAAAGGAACAGCAAATAAGGCAATAAGCAGCAAAATCACACTGACAATCACCGCACCAGTTAAAGGCGCCAAGCCGAATCCCATTAACATGGTCATGCCCAGTACGCCTGCTAGACCACCTAAACTACACACTCCATGAAAACCTGACATTAAACTTTTACCGAGTTTTTTCTCAATCTGTGCAGCCTGAATATTGACAGTCACGCCCAAAGCCCCGGCACTGGCACCAAAGAAAAACAGGCTGATTGCCATCATTAAATGATTCGGACTATAAGCCAGAGCAGGCAAAATGAACAAAAATGCACTGAGAATTACAGCCAAAACGGTACGACAACCTAAGGCATTGGCCAGTCGGCCAGCCAGTGGCATCGCCAGCATTGAACCGATTCCGGCACACAGCAATAACAGGCCAAAATCAGCATGATTTAATAATAGGCGCTGCTGTGCATATGGAATTAAGGGTGCCCAAGCCGCAGTACTAAAGCCCAAGCTAAAGAAGCACAACGCAGTCGCTATTTTCTGCCATAGATATGGTGATGGAGACTGAATTCGAGAAAGCAGTGTTTGATTGAACATTGTATTACCAAAAAAGAAGGCTCAGGCATCCATTACCGATCATCCATAGAAAAACCCCACAGACTTATAGTTGAAATATATAAGTATGCGGGGCTGAATTTGCGTGAATTATAAACAGAATAAATTTAAATGGAATAGTTTTTAGAACCGAATTTTAAGATTTTTTACAAGTATCTGATTGTATAAAATTTCTCTGTACACGACAAAAATAGATAACTCATTGAAATAATGTCATAATAATTGTTTTCTAACGACGAATACTATGACACATCTCAATGAGTTATATCTTATCTTAAACAAATATCTAAAATGGAACAAGTCACATTTAAAGTGCTTTGCGCTCATCATGCTTGTGATTATTTTAAAGCAAACATGTAATCTTTCTTCTGCATCTAAAGCCTTGCCCATCAAGTGCTTACCACAATCATTTTATCGACGTATGCAGCGCTTCTTTGCAGGTCAGTATTTTGATTATCGTCAAATTTCTCAGTTGATTTTCAATATGTTTTCATTCGACCAAGTGCAACTGACTTTAGATAGAACCAATTGGAAATGGGGAAAACGAAATATTAATATCCTGATGCTCGCAATCGTTTATCGTGGAATAGCGATACCTATCCTTTGGACATTGCTTAATAAACGTGGAAATTCAGATACGAAAGAGCGTATTGCTTTGATTCAACGCTTTATAGCCATTTTTGGTAAAGACCGTATTGTGAATGTGTTCGCAGACAGAGAGTTTATCGGTGAGCAGTGGTTTACATGGTTAATTGAACAAGACATCAACTTCTGCATTCGTGTTAAAAAAACTTCATTGTCACCAATCATTTAGGAAAGAATCATAAAATTAGTGATTTATTTCGCCATCTTAAAGTTGGTCAAATTGAATGTCGTAAACGACGGATTTTGGTTGGTCGGGTGAAACTATATATAAGTGCACTACAGTTAGAAAATGGAGAGCTTTTACTCGTCGTTTCTCCTCAGTTTAATGCCAATGCTATTCAGGATTATGCATTACGCTGGGAAATTGAAACCTTATTCAGTTGTCTCAAAGGACGCGGGTTTAATCTTGAAAATACGCGCTTGACAGACCCTAGACGAGTGAAAAAATTGATTGCGGTGTTAGCTATAAGCTTCTGTTGGTGTTACTTAACGGGTGAATGGCAACATGATCAAAAAAAAGCGATAAAAATAAAGAAGCATGGACGACTCTCAATGAGTTTATTTCGCTATGGTTTAGACTATGTTCAAATGGCGATTCAGCGTTTAATTGGTTTTGGGAAAAAAGAAGAGTTTAAGGAAATTTTGGCAATTTTAAGAAGGCAGAACCCTGATAGGATAAGGGTTCTGTGAAATTTGTCGTGTACAGAGATAAAATTTATAGTTTTATGCTTTTATTTGCACAGGCTGATCGGTTTTTTAGCGGCCTGCTTAAGCTCAAGTTTTTGCAGAAAATGGGCAAAACCTGCAGCAATTTTTGAGCTGAGACGACTGCTGGTGGTGACTCTCAGTTGATTCGACCAGACAATCTGCGCGCCGGCTTTTTCTAAACGACGGATGAAATCGACATCTTCATGACAGTCCAGTTGCTGAAACCCATTGACCTGTATATAAGCCGAAGCTTTAAAACACAGGTTTGCGCCATGAATATGCCGATGTCCCATGCTGTCCTGATAATGTCGGAGATAAGCCTGACGGGTTTTCCGGCTTAAATGATCCCATTGATCCAGCTCGACTACACCACAAATCGCATCGGTGGGTTGATGCTGTAACATCACCTGAAACCAGTCGCACTGTACGAATGAATCGGCATCGGTACAACAAATCCAGTCACAGCCCTGCTCGATCATTTGCTGAATCCCCAAATGGCGTGCCTTACCGACATTTCGGAAGTCGCAGCTCATAGCCGGAATGCCCATTTGCTGAACTTTAACGGCGGTGCTATCAGTACAATGGTCCAAGACCACGAGAATCTGGATTTCAGGAAGATTTTCTATTGTTTTAAAATATTGAAAAAAATAAGTTTGTGCTGATTTTAAGGCTAACAGACAGCGTTCAATATAGGCTTCTTCATTACAGGCCGGAATCACCACACCGATTTTTTTCATCTTAAGCCCTCCTGCTCTGCTACGGATTGCGCTGAATTCAGCCAGAGATCTATCAAAAAATCGGAATCCTGCAAACTTAAACGATGGGAATAGTTTAAATGCGCTTTGAGATACTGATGGACATCTTCACCATTTAAGCTAAATCCTGAGATTGGCGCGCGCCAATGACAACTCAAGATACATCCACCCGGTTCCAGTGCAGTATGCAGCCATGTCAGCACCTGTTGCAGAGCAATCGGGTTTAGATAATATAAAATCTCACTGACGACAATGAGCTGAAATTTCTGTTTGGGCAAATCATCTGGCACGATCCGCTGTAACACCTGCACATGTGAATAATCTTGTAAACGCTGTTGAGCCAACTGGATCGCAGTATCATTGGCATCCAGACACATTAAGCTATTTGTCCGCTGTGCCAGTTCCTGACTGAAGATGCCGTTACTGCAACCAATTTCAATCGCAGAGTCAAATTGCAAGCTCGGCAAGACCGCCAGACAAATCTGCCGTTTGCGCTGTTCATACCAACGCTGTTCATATTGCCAAGGATCTCCCTGATTCAGTGCATATAACGCATCGAAATATTCCTGATCATAGGCTGCTTTACTGTTCATACAGATACACCTCCCAGGGCTGTAAAATACGTTGCAATGCCTGCTCAGGCAGAATCGGTGATTGTTCAATCGTTGGATCAAGCTCGATCTGGCTCTTAAAACACCGCGCAGCTCGAGACTTATATTGCAATTCTTCCTCAGTTAATCTGAGTTGATGAGCGACGGTCCAAGGAATTCTGGTATCTCCAGGTGTTGCCCAATGCCATGCCCAAATCAAGACTTGAATACAGGGCAAATGAAGTTCAGTCGCCAGCTGCTGTGTGACCTGCCCTGTAATTTCATGATCTGGATGTCCATCATGAACAAATGTGCTAATTAACACATCATTCGGCTGCAGATAAGATTGCAGATGCTGTTGCAACACATCCCGCTGTTCTGCCACCTTGCCATCCTGAATGTCTAAAGCGATCCGCAGAATATTCTGTTTTAAAGGCAACGCTTCCAAAGCTATTCGTGTTTCAGTAGGACGAATCTGGTTCAACTCTTCGGGAGTATACAGACTAGAGCCCGGATGACTGGCCGTTCCGTTGGTAACAGCAAAAAGTACGATTTGATAGCCAAGTTTGTCCAGACGCTGAATCAGACCTCCACAGCCCAAAATTTCATCATCAGGATGAGGGGCAATGATGCAAACCCTGGCATTCGGTGGAATAACCTTAGGAATATCGAATTCCGGCATCTGTTGCAGGATCTGACAGGAACGCCATTCTTCAAGCCTTGTGCCTTCACCATGGATGACACGATCCCCTACAATCTCATGTCTTATAACGTCCATAATTGTTCCTCCTGTGCAGTCAGCTCGCCAATCCGCTCCAAGTCAAATGCAGCATGACTTTGACGAATAAATACCGGAAGATCTGCTGCAAGCCGAGCGAAATGCGGATGCTCACAATACGGCCCAGCACCAAGTGCCTTACCTACATGAGTTAGTACATTTAAGGCAGTCGCTTCCACCTGAGCACGTAGGCTACGAATCTTTAACTCATGTGCGTGTTGCGGTTGCTGATCAATCAATGCAGCAACTTGATAAAATAAGGACTGTGTCGCTAAAAGCTCCCGACTAATTTCACCGAGATACATGGCCTTATAGGCATGCGGTTTTAACAATACTGCCTGTCTTAAATATTCAGCCAAACGCACGGTTGCGCCATACCAGCACGCGGCCACACCTGCGGCGCCATGCCAGAATCCGGGCCGATCCAGATAGGCATTTGGAGCTGCGACTTTTTCCACCTCAACATGATCCAGTTCCAGCCGGGCAGTCAAGGTATGCTGCATGCCCACTGCCTGCCAGGCATCCTGATGATGCTGAATGCCTTCTTGCGACAAATCTAGAATCAGTAATTGTGAATATTGCTGCTCATCACGGTGAGTCAGCAGACCGTGTTGCACCCAGACCGATGCAGAACACCAAGGCTTAATTCCGCTTAGCTTTCCTGCTTGCAATGTTAAAGGTTTGGGGCCACCTTCTGCTGCCCATACTGCCCATAAGCCTTTTTGTTCTACCGGAATATTCAATTCATGCAAAATGGCCAAGGCGTCCAGATGGGATTCAAACAATTTGCCTAGGGTCAGATTGCTTGCCGAAACCTGACTAAGCATCTGCCAGCGTTTTAAGGTGGCTCCGGAAGCGGGATAAGGCACCTGATCGGAAATCGCCACCAGTTCCATTAAAGTGTGCTGAATTTTTTCTTGTAGCTCCAGAGGAGAGTTTTCAAATCTTTGTAATATTGAACCGAGGTTCTGCATGCGGTTCCTCATAAAATACAGATAATGTTGTTGTGTTTTTAAAGTCAGTTAATGAGAAAGCTTGCGCATTTGTTTTAAACGTGTGGTCAGCCCTAATACCTTACGCCGTGTATTAATCTCTTCTTCATTGAAACAGAGCTGTTGCATCAGTTCAGTTAGAGGCAAATGATTATGCTCAATGAGATAGATATCCTGCTCTCTGCTCCATTTGGTTTGTTGTGCTTGAGCCAACAACTTTTTGACATCCGGTCTCACCATCTCTTCATCCATTTTAAAACCATCAGGATAGAAGCCGGAGCCTCTATCCTCTAAAATATAAATTAGATCGTTTAGGCAGGAATTGCTTCTGCAATCGCTTCACGCGCCCAGACACGATGGTTCAGGATCAAAGTCTTGAAGCTATCTTGTACTGCTTCAAACTGTCCGTTTGCCAGAGTTCCTTCATCGCTAACCAAACGCAGATCTTCAATCAGCTTGCCTTTATCACCCAGGAACACGATTGGTTTTAAATGCTTGTAGGCTTCCAGCAGATAATGAGTCGCCACACCGTCTTTCATTACCACATCGTAATTATCACCGTCAGCAATCACCACGGCATCATAGGCAATGGATGGTTCTGCTTTTTGCATACCATCGGAAGGAATCACCTCGCCTTGCTGACCCAGTACCGGGCCCGGTTTTGGGGTCAATACATCGACCACAGCCCCTTCTGATTCTGCCCAAGCTTGAACAGCTTTGATACTGGCCTCATTGGCCTTGTCGTGCACCAATAGCGCAATTTTGCGTGCCTTAATATCTTCAGGTTTAAATGCCTCAAAAGATAAACGTGGTGAAACCTGCACCTCTGGCAATTTTGCCGCCTTTTTCTCTGACGGAATTTCAATACCCAATTGGTCAGCAACCTGCTGTGCCAAGTCCAGATCGATATTACACAGCACTTCAAGTACTTCACGTTCACGAATATATTTGCGCTCCACCTTGCTCAGCTCGAAGACATAGGCATCGACAATGTGCTTTTGCTCATGTGGTGCCTGGCTGCGGTAGAAAAGACGGGCCTGACTAAAGTGATCACTGAATGATTCGCTACGCTGACGGATCTTGTGTCCATCAATACGTTCCTGATAGCTTTCAAAACCACCACCTTGCGCTGCAGGCGGAGTTTCAGCCGGCCAGTTATTGTCAATCGAGTTCGGCTCATAACTGGCTTGACCAGTATGCACAATACGCTGATGTAAACCATCACGCTGATTATTGTGGAATGGACAAACCGGCTTGTTGATTGGAATCTGGTGGAAATTTGGACCACCTAAACGGCTAAGCTGAGTATCGGTATAGGAGAACAATCGTGCCTGTAATAACGGGTCATTGGTAAAATCAAGTCCCGGCACAATATGTCCCGGACAGAATGCTACCTGCTCGGTTTCACCGAAGAAATAATCCACATTACGGTTCAGTACCATTCTGCCAATCGGTGTCACTGGCACCAGTTCTTCCGGAATAATCTTGGTTGGGTCCAGCAAGTCGAAGTCGTACTTCATCTCATCTTCTTCTGGAACGACCTGTACACCCAGTTCCCATTCCGGATAGTTACCGGAGGCAATCGCTTCATATAAGTCACGACGATGGAAATCCGGATCTTTACCCGCCAGTTTTTGTGCTTCATCCCAGACCAGTTGGGCTAGACCCTGTTTTGGCGTCCAGTGGAATTTAACAAAAACCGCTTTATTCTCGGCATTGATAAAACGGAAAGTATGTACACCAAAGCCTTGAATGGCTCTTAAATTACGCGGAATACCCCGATCCGACATGGCCCACATCACCGCATGTGCAGATTCAGGCACTAAGGAAACAAAATCCCAAAAAGTATCATGTGCAGATGCACCGGTAGGAATCTCGGTCTGTGGTTCAGGCTTGACCGCATGTACAAAATCCGGGAACTTGATCCCATCCTGGATAAAGAATACCGGCGCATCATTCGCTACCAGATCGAAGTTACCTTCATCCGTATAAAACTTGGTGGCAAAACCACGGATATCACGTACCGTATCTGCTGAACCACGTGGTCCCTGTACGGTAGAAAAACGCACAAATACTGGCGTTTGCACACTGGTATTGGTCAGGAAGCCTGCCTTGGTCAGTTTTTCATTCCCCGGATAAGCCTCAAAATAGCCATGTGCGCCGACACCGCGGGCATGCACAATACGTTCTGGAATTCGCTCATGGTCAAAATGGGTAATTTTTTCCCGAAGAATAAAATCTTCGATCAAGGTCGCACCGCGAACGCCTGCCTTGAGACTGTTCTGGTTATCGGAAATTTTAACCCCTTGATTGGTGGTGAGTGCCTGCTCGGTCGCATCACTGCGATATGCGTCGAGCTGCTCACTTTTTTTATTGGTATTTTGTTTGTCTAAACTGTCTTTACCAGTCGCGGGGCTATTGGCCTTAATTTTCATGATGTATTCCTTGCTGAGCTTGAGTTTAGTTCAGATATTATTGGTCTATCTCAAAGTCGCTTGAGCTGATATGTTGCATGGTTTGACCAATCAAACTCATCCCGCAAGTCAATCTGCTACAGCCGATCCTGTATCAGCCTCATATTTCTTCTGAATATGCTGACTCGAAGCATTTTCGCTTTTCTGGGAATATTGTTATTGGTTTCGCCTGTGTCCTAACATAACTGCATTTGAGAAAGAGATTTATTATTGTTTGTAGTGCCTTGTTTAATTAAGGCAGCATTGTGTTATTTTTTATAAATTTCGGGTTTATTAACGATTAAGATTTTCATCTAAGTTATTTATTTAAAATAAAATTTTAAAATATTACAGAGATGTTTCGAAATAAAGACTCAGTGGAGTGATATGTGATCTTGCTCATAAATAAGCGTCATAACCTAACACGATGTTTCAATCCTGAAATGATTAGGACTTTTTTAGAAGTTCAATTTGCTATGAAAAATTAACGTGCTACCGCTGAGGATGGTCAGAACTTGACAGAGTTAAATAGTTACAATCCAGCGCCCTGCTTATACATAATGACTAAACTTCCTGCCTTTATATTGATCTAATATCTATAACTTATAACCACTTAAATCTCTTAGCCTGTTCAGATCAAATACAAAGTCATAGAGATCATTTCATCTCTTGACTCGGGCTTCGACTACATCCGACTTTATTTTAATACACATTATCGCCTTAAGTTTGAAGGAGTAAGAGCATGGCCTCTTCTAAAAAAGAATCTAAAGCAATGAAAATTGATATCGGAATTTCGCATGATGATCGCGCCAAAATTGTCGACGGTTTATCCAGACTTTTAGCAGACAGTTATACCCTGTATTTAATGACCCATAATTTCCACTGGAATGTTACCGGCCCCCAGTTCAACAGCCTGCACAACATGTTTATGACTCAATACACTGAGCAGTGGAATGCGCTGGACATCATTGCTGAACGTATTCGGGCTTTGGGTTTTGCAGCACCCGGCACTTATAAACAGTTTGTAAAACTCACCTCCATTAAAGAAGTCGAAGGGGTGCCTAAAGCCGAAGAAATGATACGTTTACTGGTAGATGCACATGAAACTGTGGCACGTACCGCCAGAAGTATTTTTTCGATCATTGAAGAAGCCAATGATCAGCCGACTGCTGACATTCTCACGCAAAGACTGGAAGTACACGAAAAAACTGCCTGGATGCTGAGAAGTAATCTGGAACAATAAAATCGGATTGAATCTTTGAGATCAGGCTTATTCACAGGATGAAATGGAAACTTGCGGTAGTACCATTAAGTTCAGTTTCATCCTGACGCTTTCAATAGGTATGATTTACCGGCGCTCATTGATTAGATCAACCTGAAAAACACAATCATTAGAATTCAACTGTAAAATTTTAAGGATGTAGGCAATCGCGTACATCCTTTTTTAACAAACAGGTTGTTTCCAGATTATTTCAATCTCAGATATGGCTATCATTTTTTGAAAGCTATAAATCTGAAATATCTTTTCTATCGCTTCAAAAAATTAGCCCTCCTGGCTCCTTGCAGTACAGCTTAATCTTCAGGAGAATTGCTCGAATCGCTTTCAATCCGGCCATCGACCAGATTAATGGTGCGATCACAAGTAGCGGACAGGCGCGGATCATGCGTGACCAAAAGTACGGCGCAGTCGCGTTCACGATGCACTTTACGAAACAGTTCAAACATATCAGCCGCGGTCTGGGTATCCAGATTACCTGTCGGTTCATCGGCCAATAATAATGCCGGCTCAGTAATCAAGGCCCGGGCAATCGCCACCCGCTGCTGCTGCCCTCCAGATAATTCATTCGGTTTACGTTCAGCAAATTTTTCCAGCCCTACTGCCGTCAATAAATCACGTGCACGTTGCATTGCCTGCTGATTCGGTTTGCCATGCGCCATCATTAAAGGCATGAGAATATTATCCAGTGCACTAAAGGCCTGAATCAGATGGTGAAACTGAAATACAAACCCGATGCTGTTACCGCGAAGCGCTGTACGACCGGTGTCATCCATCGCACTGGTAGGTTGTCCCAACAAATACAGCTCGCCACTCGTTGGTTTATCTAGCAGTCCCAGAATATTTAATAAGGTACTTTTACCAGAACCGGAAGGGCCAATGAGTGCAGCAAAGTCGTTGCGATCAATGCGCAGGTCAATGCCATGCAAGACCTCCACTTCATTGGGCTGGCCAATATTATAAGATTTTCGCAGCGCTTCCAGACGCAGAACTTCCTGAGATTGCTCAGACATGACGAATCGCCTCCACCGGATCGAGTGCCGCGGCCCGACGTGATGGCACTGCTGCCGCCAGTACGCCTGTTAATGTGGCCAACAATAGTGCCAATATCACCAGTTCAATCGAAATTGGAATATAGAATAATCCCGGCCCAAAATTATTAAATACCCATACCAGACCATAACTGACTATGCTGCCCAGCACTGAACCGAGCAAGCCAAAGATTGCACCCTGAAACAGAAAAACTCTCAGGATTTGCGATTGGGTTGCACCCGTCGCCCGCAAAATACCAATTTCCCGGGTGCGCTGCACCACACTGACGGACATGACGCTGGCAATCCCGAAAGCCACCGAAATTGCGACAAAGACAATAATCATATTGGTGGACAGGTTTTGTGCAGTAATGGCATTCATCAGTTGGGCATTGGTTTCAATCCAGCTTTCGGCTTTTAATGAGGTCAGGCGTCCGACTTGTGCTGCAACCTGGTCTGCTTCAAAAATATTGGCAATGGTCAGATCAATGACTGTTACTCCGCCTGGCAGGCCGAGTAAGGACTGCGCCTGCTTGAGATCCAGATAAACATAACGCGCATCCAGTTCGCGCACGCCCAGCTCAAAGATACCGGCAATATTCACCAAGGCACTGTTCTGTTGGCCAGTATCCAGTCGCAACTTGCTGCCGACCTGAACACCGAGGTCTTTGGCCAATTGACTGCCAATCAGTACATCATCCGCGCCAACCCGCAACTGACCACTGGTTAAATATTCTTTTAATGGAATGATCTGCTGATAACGCTCCAAATTCATCCCGACCAAGGCCACTGATTCGATCGCATCACCCCGTTGTACAAAGGCAGGACCAGACACTACCGGCGAGACGGCGGTCAGTACAGGCAACTGGTCTAGTGTTTCGGTAATCTGTTGCCAATTATTGATCGAACGCAGGCGCTGTGCCCGTTTGTCTTCCTGCAATAATTGCACTGTTCCGGCGGGAGGTGACACAATCCGGTTGACTTCATCCGGTGACAACAGGCGTATATGCGCCTGTGTGCCTAAGGTACGTTCGACAATATTGGCTTGCAGCCCCTGAATCAACGCGGTGATAAAGACGATTACTGCCACGCCCACGGCGACCCCGATGGTGATCATGATGGACTGCGCGCGACCCTCGCGCAAAAAACTGACCGCGATTTTCCATTCGATCCAGAGCCGCCCGAATAAGTTTTTCAATCGAAGTTCACCGGTAATTCATTTTTGCTATTGGCCGTATCAGCAGAATTCAGCAATGAGCTCTGTTGTGGTTTTAAGCGAACTCTGGTGCCATCCTCCAATGAAGATTCGGCATCTGCCAGCACCTGATCACCCTCGCTCAGGCCGGATTTCACTTCTGACATGGCCAGGCCACGCAAACCTAAAGTAATCTGCTGACGCTGTACTTTTCCATCACGTACCATTAAGACCACAGCTTTATCTCCCTTGATACTGCTTAAAGCATCATTCGGAATAGCCAGTGCCCGTGCTCGTTTGGCCGTCTCGACATTCACCGATACTGTCATGTCCTGACGCAGAAAATCTGGTACGAGATTGACAGTTAACCTGACCTCTACCGTACCGCGCTGTGGGTCAATACTTGGAGCAATAAAGTTGATCCGGGCCGGGAAAGACTGATCCGGATAGGCATCGCTAATGACGGTCGCATTTTGCTGCAAGGCCAGTTGCGGTAAATTCCGCTCATCTAGCGGTACCCGGATTTCTGTATTCCCTGTTAACGCAATGGTAAATAAAGTTTGTCCCGGCTGAACCAGATCACCTGGCTCGACATCGCGTGTCAGCACTGTGCCAGCGACCGCCGCCCGAATCTTGGTTTTGGCCAGTTGAGCCTGTGCCACTGCAAGCTGTTCCCGAAGCGACGCTTCTTCGACTTGACCCGCAGCCAATGCGGATGCTTTTACCCGGGCTGTCTCATAATTATTACGCGCGACTCTTTCTGCTTCCACAGCCTGTTCGACCTCTTCCCTCGACAGGATGCCGGCTTCTGCATTACGTCTACGTGCTGCTTCTCGGCTGGCCTGCTCCAGCTGGGCTTTGGCACTGGCCAGTTCTGCTGCAGCCTGTGGCCGTCGGCTGCTTGCCAATTCGGTCAATGCCAGCTCGGCCTGTCTGACTTGGGCCAGCAATTCATCCGATTTCAATACCACTAGCAGATCACCCGGTTTAACCTGATCGCCTTCCTGCACCAGACGTTGCAGAACCACACCACTAATTTCACTGCCTACCTGGGCACGTGAGACTGTCGCAACACGTCCGGTCGCAACAACATTTTGTACCAGCGGCATGGCACTCAGCGTATAACTAGGCACCACTGGCCCCTGCCACCAGCGAAATAGAGCAAACCCTACTGCCAGTAGCAATACGATAATGAGCAAAATTTTATAGCGGGCAGCGCGCAATGAGAATCTCCGGTTGATTCGTCTAATTTGAAATAAGAAAGTCAAAACTGTATTTGTTTTTTTCCTAAGGTTTAATTTACAACAAGTTTCTAATTGGAATTATAGGTATTTTGTTGAGTTTGAAAAGAATGTTGAGTTCCTGTCCACTTTTTTGAGCTAGCTTAAGTCGGTGTCAGTCAAGTTCATCTATGGCAGATCCAGACACGGAATCAAGTAACAGAAAATTGTATTAAGTTTAAGGAAATGGAGATGTGATCAAAAAACAGGCTAGATCATGATAGAGCTTGCCTGTTCAATCGTTTGGGTGTTAATTGAATATTAGTTAAATATTAGACCGTACGACGCAATGGCTGATCACGCTGCGCCAGACTTTCGCCCATTGGCACGAGTCGTCTATCAGGCTCAATCTTTTGCCAAGGCAGGTCATTCGGGTCTGCTTTCATGGCCCCAGGCGCTTTTGCGACTAAAATGGCAGCAGCCATGTCCTGAAAATCTGCACGAAAATGTACCGAGCTTTTCACTACAATAATTGATTTATCTTCAGGCACAACACCAAAAATTCTAAACATATTACGATCGAGCAACTGGGCTTTGTAAGAGCTGACTGCAATTTCAATACCGTCTATTTCCAGTAATATACTCGGGCCGATATCCGCCTCAACGCCATGCATCATGGGTCCGCCATAGCTGAATTTTCCATCGCTATAGGCTTTGATTTTAAATTCAGCGCTAAATGGGGCATCCCCGACAATACCCGATGTTCCACCCAGTTGCGCATAAAAATGCTGACCAAGCTCAAACTGATAGGCTTGTTGCACCACCGCGGGATCGACAATGAGGCCAATCAATGCATTTTTAACCGGATGTCGATATAGCGCCGATAACATCCCGGTCGTATTCGAATCACCACCGGCTCCCGGATTGTCCTGAGTATCGGCAATCACCACGGGTTTGGCCGAATAATGCTGTTGATAAAGTTGAATTGCCTGCTGCACGGCATGATCTGGTGATAAAAAATCCATATTCCAATGCGCTTCTTGTTGCAGCACATGGTCGATATAGCGTTGCATGGCCTGATCTAACTGCTCAGCGTTTTCACTATAGCCCCAGATACAACCGCCACATTCCTCAAAATCTGCCGCCGGAAAACCCGGCGTAAAATTCATCTGGACAGGATTATTTTGTTCTAGCTGTTCGAGTAAATTCATACAAGACTGGGTAGGTTCCAGCTCGGTACATTGTGCATTCAACGCAATCAAAAACGGTAGCTTGTACATTTTCTTATACAGTTTTTTGCCCTCGAATATTTGATTCAGCAGTTGGGCACAGCGTTGTCCAGTTTGGGCCATATCTACATGCGGATAAGTCCGATAGCAAATCAATGCATCACTATGAGCAAACATCGCTTGCGTGACATTGGCATGGAAATCCAGACTGGCAATTACCGGAATGTCCGACCCGACTGCTTCACGAACCCGTCTTAACAATTCCCCTTCACCATCATCCACCTGTTCACTAACCATGGCACCATGCAGATCCAGATACACCGCATCTGCCGGATGCTGCTGGATGCTTGCAATAATTTCATCACAGATCCGTTGGTAAGTGTCCTGCTCTACATGCGCTGAAGGTGAAGTGCCAGCCCAGATTACCGGCAAAAGTTGATAACCGAATTGTTCTGCTTGTTGAATAAAACCGCCAATCGGAATGTTCTGTTCCCGAAATTTCAGGACATCTGCGCCGCGGCTAAGCGGAGGAAATCCCCCGCCCTGGACAAAATCCACATATCTTGCTTTGGTCGGGGCAAAGGTATTGGTTTCATGTTGAAAGCCCGCAATGATGATTTTCTTCATATCTTGAATCCTTCCTATGCTGCATGATTGATTATTTATCGACGATTAAGGCAGCGCGTGTTACTTGCTGGGAAACAACTTGCTTTTTCAGTCTGAAGGCATAGATCAGGAAAGTGCCTCCGAGCATCATGATCACAGCAATCGTGAACCAGCCTGCCAGCATGGAACCGGTCATTGACTGCGCCATGCCCATAATATTTGGACTGACAAAACCACCGAGTAATCCGATACTGTTAATCAGGGCAATTCCGCCTGCTGCCGCACTACCGCTTAAGTATTTCGATGGAATCGACCAGAAAATGGTATAGGCACTAAACATAAAGGCCGTTGCGGTACAGATCGCAATAAAGGACAGCAGGAAATTCGCACTGATCACCGACAACATCAAGCTGACTCCGGCCAATACCGTAGGCACTACACAATGCCATTTCCGTTCCTGCCATTTGTCCGAGCTGCGGGCAAAAATGATCATGAAAATTGCACCGCATAAATATGGAATCGCCACCAGCCAGCCAATCATCTGCAAATTCTGGATACCGCCCGATTTCAATAAAGATGGCAGCCAGAAACCAATCGCATAGATCCCACAGATAATGGTGAAGTAGGCCAAGGCCATGAAATAGATCCAGGGATCCTTCAACACCGCTTTAAAATTGCTATGACCAGTTGCAGACTGATGCTGTGAAATTTCTTTTACCAATAAGGCTTTGTCCTCTTGAGACAGCCATTTTGCTTGTGAAGGATGATCGGTTAAATAAAAGTATGCTACGCAGCCCAACAGCACGGTTGGCACAGCTTCCAATAAAAATAACCATTGCCAGCCAGAAAGATTATAAATCTGATGAAAAGTACTCATGATTTGCGTGGATAATGGTGCACCTAACATACCAGCGAGTGGCCCGGCCAGCATGACGATCGCCATCACACGTGCCATGCGTGCACCGGAATACCAATAGGTCAGATAGAAAATCATGCCCGGGGCAAAACCGGCTTCGAATACACCTAGTAAAAAGCGCAAGACATAGAACATCTGCGGGGTGGTGACAAATAGCATCGACATGGAGGTCAGGCCCCACAAAATCATGATGCGGGTAATGGTTTTTCTGGCGCCGACTTTTTCAAAATACAGGTTGGTTGGCACTTCAAACAGCACATAACCTAAAAAGAATATGCCGGCTGCCATGCCATAAATTGCATCGTTAAAACCCAATTCCTGCTGCATTTGCAACTTGGCAAATCCGATATTGATCCGGTCCAGATAAGCAAAGAAATAACATAGCAATAAAAATGGCAGCAGGCGCCAGCTCACTTTCTTGTAAATCTGGTCTAACCGTTGTTGACGGGAGGTCATTAAATCCATCTAAAACTCCTTTTTATCTAGATCTTCTTATTGTTCAAAAACAATGTAAGCATGCTCCTGACTTGATAACAATGTAATTTATTAGGCATACTGATGCTTTAAAAGCATCAGAGTTTTTATGGACAGAAACTTGCAATTCCTTGCGCCACTGAACGGAATCAATGAAAAGCGTTTGCGTTATTTCTATACGGTGATGATGTTTGGCTCGATGCGCAAAGCGGCAGATATCCTGAATATTGAACAGTCCGCCATGAGCCGACAAATTCAACTCTTTGAATCAGAATTAAAAATAAACCTGTTCAAACGTAAGGGACGGCATATTATTCCGACTGAAGCCGCCTATCTGGTACTTGAGTATTTTAAGGAAAATAAGAATCGTGAAAATGAATTATTTGACAGTTTATTTCAGCTGCAATCTTCTCAACTTGGCAAAGTGAACATTGTTTCAAGTGAAAGTTATATGCAACACATGATTTATGATGTACTTCGACATGTGCACCATAAATATCCAAATCTTGAAATCCAGTTAGAATTAATGAGTGCCCAGCATGTAGTACGACATATCGTGGACAGCCTAGCGCATATTGGACTTGCGTATAACCCCCCATTTCATACAGACATCAGCACCATTGCCCATAAAACAGAACCTTTTATTCTAGCTGTTCCTGCCTATCTGAAATTTCAGCCTATAAATTTGCCTTAATGCCTGTGGGGCATGGTTTTCGTCAGCTACTCGACAGTGAAATGGTGCGCTTACAAGTGAACCTGAATATTAGCCTGGCCACCAATTCTATTTATGCCTTAAAAAATTATGTGGTGGCTGGACATGGGATTTCCGCCATGCGCTATGCAGATATTGCAGATGCAGTAAAAGAAGGTCAGGCCGTTGCCTTAACTCTTGATTCCGAGCTGTGCAATACGGCTCAGACCCAATTGATGGTTCGTAAAAACACTCATTTGTCAGAGTCGAAGCATTTATTAATCGAGCGTATTCGTTCTAGTTTTGATTTGATCTTTTAAATCGCTTATAAAGTTTAGGTAATAAAAAAGCCACTTAGATAAGTGGCTGATTTATAACAAGAATTTTGGTGGAGGTGGCGTCAATTGAACTCAAATCCTAACCTATTCATTCTAAAGCTTTTTTATTGAATAAAAAAATTCATTGACCCAATTTTGACCCAAATTAGATTTAGTGCATTGAATCACTTTAAAATCTTGTTCAAATCCGAATTGAGGATTTAAAGTGGCGTACGGCATTATAGCAGAACATTATACTTAAAGATAAATACAATGTTATAACATTACAATTAGCTCATTATGATAGTATAGTAATAATCACATCAACCTCAGCATAGTTCAATTTTTTAATTTGTACTTTTGCTTAGGACTCTTAGGCTTATCAGGGAGGGTACGTTCAATCACACCTGCTTTTAATGCTGGAGTTAAATAATTTTTTTGGAATGTGGCTCGATGGGACAAGTCTAATAGAGCCATAAGCTCAGTTAAGTTATATTCTTTCTGCTCCATATTCTGGATGAGACGTTTAACTTGATCGCTAACTTGTACGCTAGCTTGAGCGGTATCTTGATCGCTGGCATCAGAACTAAGTATTGCATCTAGAATCATCTGCAAAATAAATTCAATAAAAGGTGCAGAATCTGAACGATCTGTGCTCGCTTGCAATGCATCGTAATAAGCTTTTTGGTTTTGATAAATCAAGCTTTCTACAGGGATGTTGAGAAAAATAGGATTCCACTGGCTTAAGATTAAAGTTTGCCATAAACGCCCCATCCGCCCATTGCCATCAGCAAATGGATGTATAAACTCAAATTCATAATGAAATACTGAACTCTGAATTAATGGGTGCTCATTACCTTCAGCCAACCACTGTAATAACTCTCTCATTAAACGCTGGACTTGATTTGCAGGCGGAGCCATATGCACGACTCGATCCCCTGACATCACACCAACACCGCCATGACGATACTGTCCAATTTCATCAATCAGTCCTGTCATCAATATTTGATGTGCTTTCAGCAAATGCGATTCTTGATCAGGATTCCAATCTTGAATTTCTTCATATGCCTTTAGGGCATTACGTACCTCTTGAACTTCTTTAGGTGGAGCGATAATGGTCTTGCCATTCAGGATCGCTGTGATTTGCTCTGTACTCAAGGTATTTCCTTCTATCGCTAAAGACCCTTGAATCGTTCGAATACGATTGGCTTTTCGCAATTTAAGGCTATCTTGGATTTGAGTTAATGCAGTCAAACGCCCTATTGATTCACTAATTTGTGCAATCAAGTGAATAATTTTAGAGGTGATCGTATAAGGCGGTTGATATTTCATGCCATTCCTCATTGATGTAAAAACAAAGCACAGTTGATTAAACTCTAAAATATTAATATTTCATAGCTTAGTGAGTAATATCTGCTATCAACATGCTTATCTTTTCTGAAACAGTGAGCTCACTAATCGCTATTTCTTTTAAAATAAACCTGTGCATTCTCGTTAAAATACGTAGGTTTCTTCATTACAGGACAACATTATGTTTATTCATGCCGACTTCTCACAACCCGTCATCATCAAGCCAGAGGATTACCATTGGGTAAAATCTCCAGGAGGTGAAGTCGATAGAATGATGCTTGATCGTATTGGCGATGAGAAAGCACGTGCAACTAGTCTTGTGAAATACGCACCAGAATCTGCCTTTCCTGAACATCAACATCCTTTGGGTGAAGAAGTCCTCATATTGTCAGGCATTTTTACCGAGAATGCTGAAGATGATTATCCGGCAGGCTGGTATTTACGTAACCCCCATCATTCAACTCATCGGGTTTCCAGTAAAGCAGGTTGTTTAATCTTTGTGAAACTGATGCAAATGACTGAACATGAGAGAGAACCAACCCGGATTAACACCAATGACTTAGCGAATTGGAAGCTTACCCAACGTCGGATGATATGCCCGCTATTTCAATCTGAACATGAGCAGACCTATTTAGAAAAGCTAGAACCTGATCAAATTTTCGTAGAGAAATCAGAACAAGGGATTGAATTGTTCATTATTAAAGGTCAATTATTTTGCGGCACTGAAATATATCCAGCAGGTTCGTGGGTCCGTCTTCCCCTCAATAGTGCTGCTAAATTTCAGGCAGGTCCATCAGGTGCAACGCTTTATGTCAAAACTAGTCATCTACAACATGCCATAGATGTATGGGTGAAATGAACAAGAATGTATCTTCGAAATAAGGCTGTCTTGTGTCTAGAATACTGGAAGCCTTCCAATTACTACTTTTATAATCAATAAAATGTAATGATATATCACTACATTTCTGATATTTCTTTTTTCATGTATTATCGACTAAGACAAATTCAGGGATAAGGTAATGTTTGAAACTATTGATGATTTAAAGAAAAAATTAGATCAACATCGCCCTCTTTCTCCATCAATTGTAAAAAATTTACAAGAAGATCTTATTGTCCGTTGGACCTATCATTCAAATGCAATTGAAGGCAATACACTCACCCTGCTAGAAACTAAAGTAGTACTCGAAGGTATTACTGTTGGCGGAAAGGCATTAAGAGAACACTTCGAAGCGATCAACCATAGAAATGCAATTTACTATGTTGAGGATATCATTCAGAAAGAGGAGCCTTTTTCTGAGTGGCAAATTCGTAATATCCATCAGCTTATCTTAAAGAATATTGATGATAATGCTGGACGTTATCGTCAGCAAAACATATTGATTTCAGGTGCTACAACTACACCACCGGACTATACATTGCTCAATGACAAAATGACTCAGCTAGTCGACTGGTACAACTCAGAGGCACATAAGCTTCATCCGATTGAACGTGCAGCCAAAGTACATGCTGATTTTGTAGGTATCCATCCATTCATTGATGGCAATGGCCGTACATCACGTCTATTGATGAATCTTGAATTGCTTAAAGCTGGTTATCCCCCTTGTGTAATAACAGTTGAAAACCGATTGGCCTACTATGAGGCCCTAGATCAATGGATGGCTTATGGAAAAACTGAAGCGTTTATACAATTAGTCTCCGCTGCTGTACTAGAAGGGTTTAAACCGTATCAAGTTGTTTTAAATCTTTAAAATAAAAATTAGCTTGTAATGTATCTTATACAACAATATCAAATATAGGGGTAAAGTATTCACTTTACCCCTAATGAATTTTAATTAACCTTGTAATTCATAAACTTATTGTCAACAACTCGAAATGTGAATATTGAAAAATTATTCAAAAATATCAGATTACATTTTTACCAAAAATAATAACATACATGATACATTACACACAAAATACATAAATATGTAAGAGGGAAAAATGTTAAATGGCGATTTAAAAAAAAATGCTATTGCTCAATTTGAAGCCACAAAAAGCGCTTATGAACACCTAGGACAAAAAGTAGGATTACAGTCTGAAAAATTAATGAATCTTCGTAAAAATGATGGTCATAACATTATTACTAGAATCGAAGCACTTTTTAGTGGTATCGCCAATAAACCTAAAGAGTTTGATAAAACATTCAGTGAATATAAAGCTGAATTTAAAGTTTTTAACGATATTCTCGATAAGATTAAGGAAAACGCACGTCAAATTGATATACAGGCTGGCGGTACTGCTGGAGCTGGAGTAGCTGCTGGGGCTGGTGTTGTAGCTTTCGCCCCAACCGCAGCTATGGCAATTGCTACTACTTTTGGGACAGCATCTACAGGTACCGCTATTTCTGCTTTAGGAGGGGCAGCAGCTACTAATGCTGCCTTAGCTTGGTTAGGTGGAGGTGCTCTTGCTGCAGGTGGTGGTGGTATGGTTGCAGGCAATGCCTTATTAGCACTTGCAGGACCAGTAGGCTGGGCAATTGGCGGTACGGCATTAGTCGGAAGTGCACTTTTTGCACGCAGTAGAAATGAGAAAATCGCTAAAGAAGCTGATGAAAAAAGAAAGGAAATCGAAGTTCTAAATAGACAGTTTAGAGCAGCATCTTTAGAAATAGAAAAACTTGCGGAAGAGACCCAAAAGCATATTGTGGGGATGCAATCCCAATTAAGTACATTAGATTCAACACTTATCACACTTGATTATAGTCAACTGGATAGTGGTCAGAAGGCACTTATGATTTCACTGAAAAATCATGTAGAGAGCTTATGTTTACTTATGAAAAAGAAAGTTGAACTCTAATTTAATTAAATCATCAGGCAATATTAATGCAAACAACTTCAGTACAAGACCAGATTTCTAGTGCCATAGTCGATGGCATTAATGTTGCTCGACTACAAGATAAAATTACTCAACTTAATCTGCAGGATCAATGTTTCATTAATTCAATGAAGCATGTTGATCAAGTCCGAGAATTTATTGGCACACCTAAAAATATTTTAGGTAGCGATCTTACTAAACATGGAGAAATTGCCGAACATGTTGAAGTTGGTATTCGCAATGCAAGAGATGCTCTTGCAGGTGATACTGTTAGAGCGACCTTTGAGGGGGTGGGACGCACTGCGCCCGAAGATTATTTGATTGATGGAATTCAGGTTCAATCAAAATTTATTAACGGTTTGGGCAATAATCTTGAACATGTACTCAAGCATATGGACAAATATGAAAACTTCGGTCGTGACAGATCTTATTATCATATTCCAAAAGATCACTATGAATTGATTTCTAAAATTCATCGCGGTGAATCTATTGAAGGTTTAAGTCAAAAGACAATCAATTCTATTCAAGCAAAAATTGAAGAAATCCAAACCAAGTCTGGACAGCCATTTAATGAGGTGGTTCGTCCTGGAGTATCTGATTATGCTGAAGTTCAACAAGGTCAAGTGCATGAAACATTAAATAAGCATAGTGCTGACCTCGAACAACAAAATGAAAAATTGAAGGATATTATTCACGATAAACATCAAGCCAACTTAACAGAAGGGCTAAAAGCAGCTGGAACTGCTGCAGCTGTCGGTGGTGCTATTGCCCTAAGTTCCTCTTTATATCTTAAATATAAAAATGAAGGAAAAAATTTATTTAAGGGTGAGCTGACTAAAGAAGATTGGAAAGAAGTTGGATTAGACACAGCTAAAGCATCTGCATTAGCGGGTGTGACTGGTGCTGCAGTTTATGGTTTAACTAATTGTGCGGGGTTAGCTGCTCCCCTAGCTGGTGCATTTGTTAGTGCATCAAAAGGGGTAAGCTCATTAGTACATGACTTTTACCAAGGGAAGTTAACTTTTGAAGAATTTCAAATGAATTCAATTTTTGTTTGTGCTGATAGTGCAGGTGTTGGTCTTGCTGCGCTAGCAGGACAAACATTCATCCCTATACCGGTCTTAGGTGCCGTCATTGGTTCAATCGCAGGAAAGTTTGTATGTGAAATTTTATTAGGCGAAGATAAGAAGCTAGCACAGAAGATGGAAGCCTCCATGCAACTTTTTTTAGCTAAGGTTGATGAAGTTTATATAAATGTCATAAATAAAATTAATACTGAATTTGAAAAAATTGCTGATTTAAGAAGTAAAGCATTTGACTTAAATACTAATATTTCAATTATAGAGTCCAGTATTATATTGGCTCGTGCTCATGGAGTAGAGGAATCTAAGATATTGAAATATGAAGATGATTTACGAAGTTTTTTGTTTGACTAAAACAATTGGACATCTGTAAAGTAAATGAACTAAAGCAAATAAAAACCCAGAGTTTAATAAATAATTTTCAATCAAATTGCTTGATTAAAATGGTATCTGGTGGTGTTTCAAAAAGTATGCTGAAACAAAGCAGGTTGAATTTTGATAAAATAGAGAAATGCGAATAACTCTAGAAATCAAATGTCCAACCTGCCTCAGTGACAGTATAAAGAAAAATGGCATCAAAGTAGATGGGAAACAAAACTATCAGTGCAAAGACTGTAAACGTCAGTTTATTGGTGACCATGCTCTGAGCTATCTAGGATGTAATTCAGGCATTACTCGAAAAATATTACAGTTGATGGTCAGAGGTAGTGGTATACGAGATATCGCTGAAGTTGAGCGAATCAGTATCGGTAAAGTTTTACGTACTTTAACCGAATCGACCTACCAAATTCAGCCTAAACAAAGTCATTATGAGTCTCTTGAAGTTGATGAGTTTTGGACTTTTGTGGGAAATAAAAATAATAAACAATGGCTTATTTACGCCTACCATCGAGAAACAGGTGAGATTGTTGCTTATGTTTGGGGTAAAAGAGACTTAGCTACAGTTCAACGATTGAAGACAAAGCTTAAACAATTAGGTATTCACTACACCCGAATTGCAAGTGATCATTGGGACAGTTTCATAACTGCTTTTAAAAACTGCAAGCAAAGTATTGGTAAATTTTTTACTGTAGGTATTGAAGGTAATAATTGCAAAATAAGGCATCGAATTAGGCGCGGTTTTAGAAGGAGTTGTAATTTTTCAAAAAAGATTGAAAACCATTTTAAAGCTTTCGACTTAACCTTTTTTTACATTGTCAACGGCATTTTAAAATTGACCCCTTTTACCTTAAAAATGGCGAAGTAAAATTGACCCCTTTGATCTCGTATTAAGTTTCAACCTGCGGCTG
>NZ_KB850159.1:492194-495950 GCF_000369725.1 Acinetobacter sp. CIP 101966
AAACGTCAGTTTATTGGTGACCATGCTCTGAGCTATCTAGGATGTAATTCAGGCATTACTCGAAAAATATTACAGTTGATGGTCAGAGGTAGTGGTATACGAGATATCGCTGAAGTTGAGCGAATCAGTATCGGTAAAGTTTTACGTACTTTAACCGAATCGACCTACCAAATTCAGCCTAAACAAAGTCATTATGAGTCTCTTGAAGTTGATGAGTTTTGGACTTTTGTGGGAAATAAAAATAATAAACAATGGCTTATTTACGCCTACCATCGAGAAACAGGTGAGATTGTTGCTTATGTTTGGGGTAAAAGAGACTTAGCTACAGTTCAACGATTGAAGACAAAGCTTAAACAATTAGGTATTCACTACACCCGAATTGCAAGTGATCATTGGGACAGTTTCATAACTGCTTTTAAAAACTGCAAGCAAAGTATTGGTAAATTTTTTACTGTAGGTATTGAAGGTAATAATTGCAAAATAAGGCATCGAATTAGGCGCGGTTTTAGAAGGAGTTGTAATTTTTCAAAAAAGATTGAAAACCATTTTAAAGCTTTCGACTTAACCTTTTTTTACATTGTCAACGGCATTTTAAAATTGACCCCTTTTACCTTAAAAATGGCGAAGTAAAATTGACCCCTTTGATCTCGTATTAAGTTTCAACCTGCGGCTGAATCCCAATTCTTTTTTTATCCTTCAAACGATAACTCTCACCCGATATCTGTACCACATGACAGTGATGTAATAGCCGATCTAACATCGCAGCGGTCAACGTAACATCATCCGCAAATGACTTAGACCATTGGCTAAAGGGTAAGTTACTCGTCAATATCGTACTGCCTTTTTCATAACGCTTGGCAATCACGTTAAAGAACAGATTCGCTTCTTCACGTCCAAACGGTAAATAACCAATTTCATCGATAATCAGTAACTTTGGTCCCAGTACCGCACGTTGCATATAGGTTTTCAGTTTACCTTGCTGGTAGGCTGTACTTAGTTGCAGCATGAGATCGGCGGCGGTAATGAACTTGATCTTAATGTTGTTCATGATGGCCTTATAGCCTAATGCCATAGATAAGTGCGTTTTTCCTACTCCGCTAGCCCCGAGAAACACCACATTTTCTGCTCTAGCAATAAAGCTCAGATTGAACAGTTCAATCACCTGTGATTTAGGGGCCCCTAGGGCATAATTAAAATCATAGTCTTCCAGGGTTTTGACTTGAGGCAGGCCTGAGAGTTTCATCAGTACCTGCTGGCTGCGCTGTTGCCTGGCAGCATATTCATGCGTCAAGATCGCTTCAACAAAGTCGGCATAACTTCCATCCTGACCTAATGTTTGTTGTGCATGATGTGACCATTGTGATGCGATGGCAGGCAGATTGAGCTTTTGGCAAAGCTGCTCTATACGGTCGTATTGCAGATTCATCAGGAAACTCCCAGCAACTGGTCATATACCGATAAGGGATGCTGCAAACTCTCGTAGGGCATGACATGCTCTGCTGCTGCAACAGGTACAGTGCTGGAACCTGTATCTGATTGCGGTAATGGCGTAAATTTTTGCTGCTCCTGTTGCAGTCGAACAGCCGGTTTTTCTTGCGTGGTGGCATGAATCCGCTGATTGGCGGTTTCATGCAGCCACCGGCCAATATGGGCATTGGCGACATCAACATCTAACAGTAAACCCGAAGTCTTCAGGCTTGCTTTTAATGGCACAATAAAGCTTGATTTGAGGTATCCATTAAAGCGTTCAACTTTGCCTTTGGTCTGTGCACGGTAGGGCTTACATACGCGAGGACGAAAGCTGTATTTCTTGGCGCAGTCGAGCAGTTTGGGGTTCCATTTATGCTGCCCCTCCTGATAGGCATCCCGTTCAATCATGATCGTTTTAGCGTTATCAAACAGGATTTCTTGAGGTACTCCTGCAAAGAACTGAAATGCATTTTCCAGACCATCGATCCATGCATCCGTACGTTCATGATCATAAAATTTCACGAAAGTCGCTCTGGAATACCCTAATGTTGCGACAAAGGCTTTTAAAGTCGTGTTGTTGCGTCGAATTGTGGTGAAATCCACCTGCATTTGTTGGCCAGGTTGGGTTTCAAAACGAATGATCGGTTCCGGTTGAGCAACTGGTTTTAATGTTGCAAGATATTCCCTCAAGATCCTGATCTTTCCTGGATATCCCAACCTTAAAATTTCCTGGTAGAGCACAACAGCAGGAATCCATTCAGGATGAGCTGCGTTTACACGTTGGAGTAAATAGGGTTTATATGGGTCAAGGATACTTATTCTAGGCTGTATACGCTGATACTGAGGTGTGGTGTTTTGCCGTAAATATTTACGCACAGTATTTCTGGACACCCCCAGTTCACGAGTAATGGCTTTAATAGATTTACCTTGTTGATGAAGTATTTGGATTGTCACTGCTTGCTCCAAAGTTAACATATTGAGCAGTCCAAAATGACCGCTATATTAACCAAGGGGGTCAGTTTTTAAATGCCATTAGGGGGTCATTTTTACACTGCCGCTAACAACATCAATAATGGCTTCATTTAATGTCAGCATACTTTTTGAAACACCACCTGGTATCTAAAGTTAAATTAAGTGAATAATTTTATTAAAAAATAAAATTTTATTAACTACAAAATTAGGAGTAATTATGGGGTTTTTTGATGCTTTAGTAAGTGCAGGTAAGGCTGCAGGAAAAGCGATGACTGATGCTGTAACAAAAAAGCAACTTGAACAATGGGAAAAAATGGAGCGCGCATCAGAAAGTAGACTTATTGATTTCTATAAGCAAAATAATACGTCAGAACGCAGTAATGCAAGTAACCGAGCTTTGGCTTTAGCCGCCTTGAACAACCAAAATCAATACAAAGCTCGTGAACTATTAAGAAATGATGAAGATGCGAAACGGGCTCTCACAAGACTACGTGAAAAAATCAGTCTCGAAGAAGGTCGCAGTGTTGATCGACTTAGAGAAAGTATTGATGGGCTATTAAAATAATTTTTAGTAATAATGGATAGTTTGTTATTATAAACTTTCCATTATTTGTTCTTAAAACTGACTGAAACTATCATCATTTTTTACAGATGGTTTATACTTTTCAATAACCTCTTTAAAAAATTCATCCGTAATTTTGCTATCTTTTTTCAATGCCATTTTAGCAGTCTCATTTACTATATATTTAAGATCACTAGAAGTGTAACCAACCGTTAAAATAGCTACATTAAAAAGATCTAAATCCTCAGAAAATGGTCTATTTTCGATATACTGTTTTAGCATATCTAGACGAGCATTAAAGTCCGGGAAACCTATATAAATATGTTTTTCTAATCGACCTGTTCTTAACATTGCTGAGTCTATCGCTTTAGGTCGATTTGTTGCTCCAATAATAATAATTCCTTTCTCATTACAATTTGAAATTTGCGCTAAAAATTCATTGACCTCACTTAGATGATGGTGATTCAAATTACCCTCATTCCTATTTGGTAACACAGCATCTATCTCATCAATAAAAATTAATGAAGGTTTTTCCTGTTCAGCTTCCTTGAATAATTTTGCAATTTTTTCTTGAGTTCCGTGTATATAAACACTAGCTAAATCTGAAGGTTTTATTTCAAAATATGAATAACCTATTTCTTCAGCTAAACATCTCGCAAAGAGGTGGTCCCACTTGTTTGAACAACTAAAAGCTTATTTATAAGTGATATTCTGCTCTAGTTAAGCTACCTTATTTTGTTGTGGTAGCTGGT